>JAFZXU010000057.1 GCA_017616655.1 Bacteroidales bacterium | reverse complement strand
GTATGAAGGGGAAGAAATGTATCCACTTCGAGCCCGGTACGAGGATCGAACCATTGATGACCAATCAATCCAGTTATCTGCCCGATTTCTTCACATTGGAATGTGATTTCTGGATGAACGACCCCAAGACAGAGCTAAGCAACTGCTATGAATTCGAGTTCAATGACAGTAGTGATGGTAATGTATTCGAAGTCAGAATCGGCGAAAGCTATGACAAACTGGAGGTAACTTGCACTTACCATTCTGTGTCTGGCGATTGGCGTGATTCCGGCGGTGGACAGACTTGGGCATTGAAGAAGAATGATTGGAGCCATTTTGCATTGTCGTTCAACAAGCGTGCTATCAAAATCTATATCAATGGTAAGCGCGTGATCAACATTCCCAATAGTCAGGCTGCCGACCGTGTGAAGATTCATCAGGCAGAGTGGGGCGGTTTCCGTGGCAATAAGAACTATCTGACCAACTTCCGTTTGGCCAAGGGTGGCAACGAACTATATGCCCAGCAGACTACTGATATGAGCGCCGTAGAGAAAGCCATAGCCGAGACAGGTAAGTTCGTGACCAACAACATCCTGTTCGAGACGGGCAAGGCAACGCTGAAACCGGAATCTATGGAAGAGATCCAGAAGGTTGCGGAATATATGAAGAAGAATCCGAGCGCCCGCTTTGAGGTTCAGGGTCACACCGACAACCAGGGCTCCGACAAGGTCAACGACCCGCTCAGCCAGCAGCGCGCAGAGGCAGTCGTCAAGGCTCTTGAGGAGCAGGGCGTGGATCCCTTCAACCTGCGTCCCGTAGGCAAGGGCAGCCACGAGCCCGTGGCCGACAACAAGACCGATGAGGGCCGCGCAAAGAACCGCCGCGTGGAATTCATCAAGAAATAGCCTAAAGCCAGCTTAATCTTTAGAGGACGCACTGATATGTGCGTCCATTTTTTTGCAAATAATAGAATTTTTTCTATTTTTGTAGAGTCATAGTGAAAATGATAAGAAGGGAATGAAAATGACAGAACTTCATAGAATTATTGTCAGGAACGGCTGGCAAGCACTTTCGGACAGAGGAAAAGGCAGTCATATAAGGTACGTCAAAGACGGAAAGATCTTTACTGTTCCTTTTCATAAGGGCAAGGAGATAGGAAACGATTTCGCAAAACAGATTTTAAAAGCATTGGGGATATGGTAAGAGTTGACATCACAATCAGCGTGGGGCAGGACGGCTTCTACTCCGTGTACTGCAACGATTACCCCGCACTTTTCGGAAGCGGAGAGACCCTAGATGATGCGATTTCCGAATTGCGGGATACATTAAGGATTACGAAAGAGGAATTGGGCCGTGATGCAGCCGCTTTCTATCCCGAATGGCTCGATGAGGAATATGAATTTGTGACTCACTGGAATATTACCGACCTGATGGCATATTATTCCGGCGTTATCACTCCGACAGCCCTTGGCCGGCTTGCCAACATACACCCAAAACAGGTCTGGGCATATATGCACGGCCATTCAAAGCCGCGCAAAGCACAGGCAATCAGAATGGAGATCGCCCTTCACAAATTGGGCCGCGAACTAATGAATATTGAATTCATTTAGTATTTCTCCAATGAGGTCCAAAGAAAAGCCATCTTTTGCTCTGGTGACCGGAGGGAGCTCCGGGATAGGGCTGGAGTTCGCCAGGCAGCTTGCCGGGCGGGGTTATGACCTTGCGCTGGTAAGCAACCGGGGCGAAGAACTCAAGGATGCGAAAAAGTCGCTGGAAGCCGGGTACGGCCACAACGTGCAGATTCTGGAGGCCGACCTTTCCCTGCCTCGCGCGGCTGAAGAGGTGGCGCAATGGTGCGACGCCTGCGGAATCGTGCCGGAAGTGCTCGTCAACGACGCCGGGGTTTTCTTCATGAAGTATCTCACTCCGGAGATGCTGCCAAAGGTCCGCACCATGATGAATCTCCATATGGACGCCGCCACTGAACTCTGCATACTGCTGGGCGACCGGATGAAGGAGCGCGGCAAGGGGTGGATCCTCAACGTCTCCTCGATGACGGCACGCATCCCCGCTCCGGGAATCGCCGTCTATTCGGCCACAAAGGCCTATCTGAAAGTCTTCGGCAAGAGCCTCTCCTATGAGATGCGTCCATTCGGGGTGAAGGTCACCACCCTCTGCCCCGCCGCCGTGGACACCGGCCTCTACCCTCTCGGCGAAAAGATGCGTAAGGCGGGAAGGCGCCTCGGCCTGATCTGGTCTCCGGAAAAATTGGTCCACAGGGCCCTGCGCGCCATGTTCCGCGGCCGCCGCACCGTAAGCCCGGGCGTGGTGAACCAAATTCTTCCGCCCCTGATCGCGCTGCTTCCCGCCCGGCTGATAGACCGTCTGGGGATGTGGCACATTTTTTGACCTCTTTCGGGTAAATATTCTCTCAAGCAATGAAAAGAACTCTTTTGATCATCGCCGCCCTCCTGATGGTTTCAGGCGGGTTGTTTGCACAGAACCGCTACTACAGGCACGACGCTCCGAGGGTTCACGGAGGAGTTTACATCGGCAATAACTACAATTTCGATTACGACTACAACGTGGCCAACAACCTCTACGCCATGTACGGCAGCGAGTACAGGCGCGCAAGGGTCGAACGCAACAGCGGCATCCTGCTTACCACGGTGGTCGCTCCGCTGAGCGCCCTCCTGGCCTGCCAGGCCATCTACGTCGAGGAGCCTGCTCCCGCAATCCTCGGAATCACGGGCGTCCTCGGAGGCCTTGGAGCCGGCATCCCCCTCTGGGTTGACGGCCAGCGCAAGATCGACTGGATGACCGATGACTATCTGCGTACCTTCCGCACCCGCGGTCCCGGCCTCAGGATCGGCGCCGGACGCAACGGATTCGGATTCTCACTGAACTTCTAAGCATTTGATACCCAACTGATACGGCCCGCCGCACGGAGAGAATCCACTGCGGCGGGTTTCTTTTTTTGCCGTTTTTGAGTAACTTTGTTGAATATCATCAACCACGGCGGATTATGTCAGCAAACCGTTATACAGAGATAGAAAGGATTTCCGAACTTCCGGCTCCCGACAACTCGAAACGCATCACGCGCTTCGTCTTCGAAAACATAGATTTCACCCAGGTTCCGCAATATGTGGCTGCCGGGCACAAGTTCACCGACTGCTGCTTCCTCGGCTGCACGATTCCACCTGAGATGGAGTGCTGTATAGGCAGGAAGTGCCTTGTCTTTCCCTCTCTCGACTTGACATACAACGCCTTCAGGAGTGAGCTTTACACCCGTGACAGCCTCTATGAAGGCTACGACCATCTCGCACCGGAGACCTTCGCAACCTGCTATGATTCACGGATTTATGCCGACTACATAGCGCAGGGGAAGCATTCCGACAATATGCTCGAGACTCTCGGACGCTCGCTTCACGACCACTCCATTGAGGAGGCGATGCACGACTTCCTGAGCCACTTCGACGAGAAGCAGATTGTCGCAGTTATGGGCGGACACGCCCTCAGGCGCACCGACGCCCAGTACAAGTCGGTCGTCCTGCTCAGCAAGACCCTCGTCGAGAAGGGCAAGCTGATGGCATCGGGCGGCGGCCCCGGCGCAATGGAGGCCACCCACCTCGGAGCCTGGATGGCCGGCAGGAGCAACAAGGAACTGGAAGACGCCCTCTCCATCCTGGAGAAAGCTCCCACTTTCCGCGACGAGGGATGGCTCGCAACAGCGTTCGAAGTAATCGGGAAATACCCCCAGACCCGTTACCGCAGCCTGGGAATCCCCACTTGGTTCTACGGCCACGAACCATCCACCCCCTTCGCCACCGACATCGCCAAGTTCTTCTCCAACAGCATCAGGGAGGACACCCTGCTCGCAATCGCAATGGGCGGCATCATCTATACCCCCGGTTCGGCCGGCACCCTTCAGGAGATTTTCCAGGACGCCGCACAGAACCACTATGAGACATTCGGTTACGCCAGTCCGATGGTCTTCCTGGGCAGGGAATTCTTCACGAAGGATGTCCCGGTGTTTCCTCTGCTTGAGGACCTTGTAAAGAAGGGCCGCTACCGGAACCTCCCTATCTCGCTGACAGACGATCCGGCCGAGGCGGCGAAGCACATACTGGCTTTCACCGAACAATCAGACAACAGGAAGAAATAAGAGGGAATGAGAAAGATATCGGTTATCGAGGTAAGGTTCGGAGCCGCAGGAAAGATTGAAGGCGCTGAAGAGGGCGCCCGACGGCTCAAGGAAGGAATAAGATACGAAGGATGGGTGGAGGACGGAGGGACTATTATTCCGCTGGCCCCTCCGGGAGACCAGGGACGGCTTCACAACCTCGGACAGATGGAGGAGGTTACCAGCCGCCTCCGGGAAAAGGCCTTCAAGGTTTTCGAAGAGGGCAACGTGCAGTTCATCCTCGGCGGAGACCACTCCTGTGCGCTCGGGGTAATGGCGGCAGGATGCGAGTTCTTCGGCAGGAAGGATTACGGAATCCTCTATGTGGATGCGCACGGCGACATCAACACTCCCTGGACCTCGAGTACCGGAAACATTCACGGAATGTGCCTTGCGACCCTGATGGGGGTAGGGGAAAAGGAGATGACCGACCTGGTCAAAGAAAAGGTTCTCCCTGAAAACGTCCTGCTTATAGCCACCCGCAGCCTCGATGAGGGGGAGAAGGATCTCATCAGGAAGAAGGGCATCCAGGTCATCTATGCCGACGAGATACGCAGGGAGGGCATAGCGGAGACGCTGCGCAGGATAAAGGGATTTATCAATTCACGCGGAATCAGGCATTACCACCTGAGTCTCGACATCGACGCCGTGGATCCGTCAGAAGCCCCCGGTACCGGGGTACCCGAGGAGAAAGGCATCTCCACGCAGGATTTCCTCGACATCGTAAAGTGGGCGGTAGCCCGCAGGGAGATAGTATCAGCCGACATCATGGAGTTCAACCCCTATCTTGACGAAGAGGGCAAGACAGAAGCGATCTGCCGCAGGGCGTCGGAGATAATCCTGGCTTAAGAGGTTCCTTATTTGTAAAGGAACCTCTTGATGCTCATCTTGGGGGTCTTGGCGAAGGGTTCGTCGACCACTTCGACCTTTGCTATCTTGCTGTAAACCGCAAGGTTCTTGTTGGCATTCACGCGGATGTTCTCGGGCAGGTCCGAAACCGTCTCCTCATCGAGGCCGGCCTTCTTGATGGCATCCTTGTCGAGATAGACGAGAGCCACGAGCTTCGAAGCGCGGTCCACCACGACGCTCTCCACCACATACTCCTGCGAATTGACCACGGCCTCGACCTCCTCGGGATAGATGTTCTGTCCGTTGGCGGAGAGAATCATGCTCTTGCTGCGGCCGCGGATGGTGATGTTTCCGTTCCTGTCCATTGTACCGAGGTCGCCCGTGCGGAGATATCCGTCCTCTGTGAAGGCGTTCTCGGAAGCCTCGGGATTGTTGAAATAGCCGCTGCAGATGTTGACTCCCTTTGCCTGGATCTCGCCTGCGATATGCTCGGGATCCTCGGAATCGATGCGTACTTCGCAGCTGTCCACCTTCTTGCCGCAGGAACCGGGTACGAAATACCAGGGCTGGGTATATGCAAGCAGAGGAGCGGCTTCGGTCATGCCGTAACCCACGGTGTAGGGAAGTCCCATCTTGCGGAAGGCCCTTTCCACCTCGGGGTTGAGCGGCGCGCCGCCCATTATGAACTGCTGCACATTGCCACCGAATGCCTCGATAAGCTTCTTGACCACCACCTTGTAAATGAGCTTGTTGACCAAGGGAATGGCGGTGAGCACCTTCATTACGGGCTTGGAAAGGGTGGGCTTTATGGAGGACTTGTAAACCTTCTCCATCACGAGGGGAACGGTAATGATAAGGTAGGGCTTTACCTCGGCTACCGCCTTGAGAAGGGTTGTGGCTGCTGGAGCCTTGCCGAGATAGTAAACAGTCACGCCGTAGCAGAGCGGATACATGAACTCGAAGACGAGTCCGTAGATATGGCCCATGGGCAGCATCGAAACGATGTTGTCCTTGCTGTAGGCGGGAATTGCACGGATTGCGAAATCGATCGAGGCGCTGAAGCACTCATAGCGGAGCATGACGCCCTTGGGAGCGCTTGTGGTGCCGGAAGTATAGTTGATAACCGCGAGGTTCTTGGCGTTGTCGGTCGGATAGTTGACCGCCTCCTTGCTGAATCCGGCGGGATACCTTGCTGCGAAAGCGGCGTCCACGGATGCGAAGGCGTTCTTCACCGCCTCGTCCTCGCTCCAGAGGAGGGAATAGTCCTGGGCGCATACGACTCCGCGGAGGCGGGGCATCTTCGCCACATCGAGCTTTGCGAACATATCCTTGTCGGTGAAGAGCAGCACGCTCTCGGAGTGGTCCACAAGGTTGTTCACTGCTTCAGGCTGGAAATCTGCGAGAAGGGGAACTGTCACCGTCTCGTAGGTGTTCGAAGCCAGGAAGGCTATCGCCCAGCGGGCGGAGTTGGTGGCGCAGAGGGCTATCTTCTCCCCTTTCTTTATTCCTGCGTTCTCGAAGATGAGATGCAGCTTGGCGATGTGGGTCGCCATCTCCTTATAGGTGAATTCTTCGCCGTGCCAGTTGCAGAGGGCCTTGAGGTCCCAATCCCGTTTTACGGTCTCGGTCAGTACATCCAGATAATGTCTCATATTGTCAGATTTGATTTAGATTTTTCTTTCAATAACAAAAAAACGTGATCCCGAAGGACCACGCAAAAGTATCAAAAATCCCGCCCGCATTGTCGCGCTGAAGCCCTCAAAGTGGCTAAAAGGCGGGATTTGGGGCGAATGGCGTCTCTCCCTATTCGTGCATTTCAAGCCTGCGGAGGGCCAATTCCTCAAATCTGGTCCCCGGACGGCCGTAGTTCGCATAGGGATAGATGGAGATTCCGCCCCTCGGGGTGAAGAAACCCGTCACCTCGATATACTTGGGATCCATGAGCTTTATGAGATCCTTCATTATCGTGTTGACGCAGTCCTCGTGGAAGTCTCCGTGGCTGCGGAAGCTGAAGAGATAGAGTTTCAGGCTCTTGCTCTCCACCATACGCCTGTCGGGGATGTAGGAGATGCGGATCTCCGCGAAGTCGGGTTGGCCCGTGATCGGGCAGAGGGTGGTGAATTCGGGGCAGTTGAACCTTACCCAGTAGTCATTCTCCTGATGGAGATTCTCGAAGGTCTCGAGGACTCCCGGGTCATAGTTCTCGCTGTAGCGGGTCTTGTTGCCGAGCGACTTGAGATCGTCGCGGCTGCGCTCTTTCTCCATATTAAAGGTCTCCTATCTTGAAGGGGTTGTACGAAATGCCGTTGTCATAGACGTCCGTCTGCTCCGAAACCTTGAGCTTGCGCACCACTGCGGTGGTGACGGGCAGGATCAGAAGTTCATAACACAGTTTGAAAGTCACCTGGGCCAGCATCATCGCCAGCAGCGCCTTCGCAGGAGTGCCGATGAATGCGATGGGTATAAAGATGAGAGAGTCCGCAAACTCGCCGGCGACGGACGACAGGATTGCCCGGAAACCGAACCGGCGCCCCTCGTCGGCTATCTTCATCTTGCTGAGTACCAGAGAATTGAGAGTCGATCCCACCAAGAATGCCAGCAGTGAGGCGAATGCCACTCTCGGCGCCATGTTGAACATGAAGTCGAAGTGCGGAGCCCCCTCCCAGAAGGAGGCGGCGGGAAGCCATACCACTATCTGGCCCGCCAGGATTACGAAGAAGTTCATTGCGAATCCCATCCAGATGACGAGACGCGCCTTGCGATACCCCCATACCTCCACGATGCAGTCGTTGAGGATATAGGAGATCGGGAAGATCACTACGGCGCCGGGAAGGTTGATCCCGAAGACGCTGATTACCTTGGTCGCGAAAAGGTTGGAAGCGACCAGGCATACGCAGAACAGGACCGACAACCACAGAAACGTGACCGAAAATGTTGATTTGTTTCTATTTTCCATATCTTGATTGAAAAACTGGGCGCAAGATACGAAAAATTATTGGTTGCGTCTCTCCCCCTCCCTCAGCAGCATGGCCCTGCGGCGCAGGACGGTGAAAGAGATTCCCAGGATCGAGTTGAGGTAATAGTTCATTGCGCGCTCGCTCATGAAGCCACACATCTCGGCCACCTCGGAGGCGTCGGCAGAGTCGTATTTCTCATCCGATACGATCTGCATCAGCCTCTGGACCCTCAGCGACCCTATGTAGCAGGAAAAACTCAATCCCCTGTGTCTCAGAGCAGAAGAGACATAGCTGCGGTTGCTGCCCGCCTCTTTTGTAAGCATCACCATCGACAGGTGTTTCTGTTTGTAGAGTCCCTCGAAGGCGAGGAGATATTCCATCTTACGGAAGAGCGCCTCCTCCCTCTTGAGACCGGCTGAATCGGGTTTCACCGGCTTCTGAAGCCCTTTCAACCACTCTTTCAGGCGGGAAAACGGCCCCGGTTCATCCTTTCGACCTCTTATTCTTTCCATTTCCCTTACCGGTTATTTCGCTGGTCTTCCTGAAATTCTTGCACCACTCCGCAGGAGAGCTGCCCGTATTACGGCCGAAAGCGGTATTGAAGGTTGTCTTGGAGTTGAAGCCGACCGCCTTGTAGAGCTGTGTGATGGAGAGTTTCTGATTGGCGGCATATAGCCGCATAGCCTCCCTGACCCTGTAATAATGAACAAGCTGGCAAAAGTTCTTGCCGGTTTTCATCTTTATTGCCTTGGAGAGGTTTGTCTTGGATGTACGCAGTTGTTCCGCCACCGAAGTAATCCTCACCTCCGGCTCGAGGTATAGTTTCTCGCTCTCGAAGAGCAGTTCCAGGCGGGCTATCAGATTGTCGTATTCATCCCCGTCCAAAGAGGCGTCGCTGAGTATCCTCTCCCGCCGCATAATAGCCTCTCCTCCCCTATTGGGAAGGCTGTAGCCGTCCGTTATGGTACGCGGTTCCTCACTCGGCGGAGGGGGAGTTTTCATACTTTTTATCCTATAGAGCAGAAAGAGGATGCAGGCGATGATCGCAGCCATAATCAATAGATAAACCAAAATGGCAAAAGTTGTGTTTTCCATAATCCTAATCATGAAATCGGAGCGAAAATAGGGGCGCGGAACGACAATAAAAAATCCCCGATATAACAATCGGAGATTTTCAATTATAGCGATATAATATTAGAAAAGCGTCAGTATTTTCAAACTCTTTCAAGCTACTCCCTGACGCAGCGGACACTGAGGGCCAGGACGCAGTTGGACTGGTAGCTGGTGGACAGGGTGCGATCCGACTCGAAGGTTCCGGAGGAGAGCCTCATAAATGTCGCGCGGGCGTTCACGGCATAGGAGGACCATACATAGATGGCCGAGCCGCTCGCCAGCGAGGAACCGTTCTGGTTGATATAGGTGCCCATAGGGAAGTAACCCAGGCTGATGCCTCCGTGGCTGAGGTTGAAGCCGTCGGTGGTCGATGTGAAATCAGCCGCCTCTATGCCGGCGAAGGTGCCGGAGGGCATCACCTTGTAGCCCTTCGGGCAGGGATCGTAGATGGTCTTGGTGGTGCCCCACAGCCCGTCGTCTGTTGTATTGAGCCAGTTGTAATAACCCGACTGGGCGAAGAAGGTGGTGGGATGCTTCACGGCGTCGGCGACACCCTCGGCCTGGCGGGTGACGATCTCCTTCACTGCGCCCCTGACGCTGCAGTATGCGCTTGAGGTAGACGAAGTTACGCTAAGCACGAAAGGATCCTTACGGCCCCACTGGTATGCCAGCGGACGGACCGTGCCGTCGCTAAGGCAACCCAGCGCCCGGTCGAGGATATAGGCGCCTGAAGGAAGCGGCCCGAGAGCCTTGAGAGGCGTGGAGACGCACCAGATGTGCCAGCTCCAGAGAATCTCGCCGCCGGCATCCTTCGCCGCGATTATGACATTGCCCGCCTTGCCGGTATGATGGAAGTAAACCTTGTTGTCCTTGACGTAGACACCGCTGACGATCTCGTTCAACCTGGGGGCTTCAGAGGTGTTGAAGGTCTCCCAAAGTACGGCGGCGCTTGCAACTGAGATCACATTGCTGCCGGTGGGATTCAGGCCGGCGTTGCCCTTAGCGCCGCAGAAGAAGCAGTATTCACCCTCAACGGAACTCTCTATGACATAGCAGTTTGCGGTTCCAGCCGCTGAAAGGTCGACGGCAGGCACCGGAGCCGAAAGGGTAACCTCCGGCATGGTGTGAACGGTGGCGCGGCGGACGGTATTGTCCACGTCGGTGTCAAGATTGTAGATGTTGCCGGCGGTATCCGTCACCCTTACGCTGAAGCCCTTGCTAAAGGCTCCCGCAGGCACTACGAATAGGAACTCCGCCGCCTTGGAGGTACTTAGGACAACGTTGATGTCGGTGAGGGTAAGGTCGGCGGTGCCGCCCGAAATAGTCATTTCAGGCTTGCCGTCGATGCTTGCCAGCGTGACGGAGGCGGTTCCCCAGAGGTTCGCTCCGGATTTGTCGGTCAGCGTGATGGACGAAACCGTGGTGGAAGCCTGGCCCTTGAGCTGGAGTTTCAGCACGCCGCAGAGGTTCTTGAAGGAGAGCTGCGAGCGTCCCTCATAAGTGAAGTGCGCGACTGCGGGGTTCGCCCCTACGGAGAATGAGCCAGCGGCATACTTCTGGGTCGCAGGGAGCGGCATCCTGATAACCGACGAGGTAATCTCCGCCTCGGCGCTGAAGGGATAAACCGCATAATAATCAGCAGCTTCCGTAGAGGCCATAGTGCCTTTGAACTTGCCTTTGAGCTGACCCGCCCCTTCCGTCAGGGTGAATTCGTCATTGAAGCCGGCGCTGCCGCTCATATAGAGCACGCTCAGTTTGTCGCCTGCGCTCCAGAGGACATTGTTGCTGTTGTCCAGGGAGGTCCTGGTGGCTTCGGCGGAGGCCGTAAGCTCGGTTTTCACGCCGCCCTGCGGAGTAATTGTTTCGGTGCAGGAAACGGTTATCGCAACAGCCGCAAGAATGTATAATATCGTCTTTTTCATCTCTTTTCCGTATTAGTTGTCCAAATATCCGAGTTCTTTCATCTTCTCCTTCACGAGAATTGCGATCGCGTGGGCGCCGTACTTGCTCGGATGCTCGTCGGACGGCGAATCGTACATGAATGAATGGGGCCACCTTCCCTCGGAGATATACTGCCTGTCGAGGTCCGAAATCTGGTCCACAGACTCATAGACGCCGGTTCTTATGAGCAGTTCCTCGGCGCGGGCGTTGACCTCCTCCTTGAGCTGGATGACATGGTCGCCGCCCTCGTCAGTGAAGGCCGCGTGCATCTTGGAATAGTAAGCCGCATGGTCGAAGTTTGTGGGATACCAGCGGGTCGAAGTGCTGTGCAGGGCAAGTATGATGTATTTCTTGCCCTGGGCGAAATCGACCATCGCCTTGTGCTGCCTGACGAGCAGGTCGTAATTGTTGTTGGACTTGAACCAGCCGCCGTTGCTGCCCATATAGATTATGAAGACATCGGCGTCGCGGTACTGGGTTTCGCCGTAGGGATGGATCTGGTCGCCGTTGTTCACCGCCACGTCAGGGCCATCCTCAACCCTTGATACATAGATGGTTGCGCTGCTGCTTGCCGCAGAAATCCTGCATTTTACACCATTTATGGTGCAGGGGTTCAGGCCGCCGCGGTTCGTGCCGGAACTGACCCAGAAACCGCCGCGGAAGGGCTGTCCGGTATCGGAGGTCCACATCGAGTCGGCTCCGTCGATGCTGATGCCGGATACCGCTACCTTCTGGCTCTTCGAGCCGGGAATGGTGATTCCGGACGAAGAGCATTTGACATAGGTCTTCAGCGCCCCCTGGCGTGCGGCGATCTCGTGGGTCCTCTGGGAGGAGATACCTGCGTCGAATACCTCCCAGGAGTTGCCCAGCAGCGGCTGGAGATACTCCGGATAGGCGATTGCGGGGGTGACGTAATAGTTGGTGAAGCTGTCGCCCCAGCAAACTATCCTCCTCTTCGGGCCGGCCCAGGGCTTCTCGATGCTGAAGGCCCTCATCGGCTGGAGAAAGGCGCGGGGGACGCTCAGCGGCTTGGTGGTTGTCTTGACGTAATTCTCTCCGGTGTCATCCACTATGGTCACGGTAATGCCGCGGCTGAAGGTGGTGGGCGGAACTGCGAAGACAAACTGCGTGGGATACATCTCGTTCTGGCTCAATTCCACCCCCTCGCCGCAGTCCATCACGATTTTTGTCGTCTCGGTGCCGCCGGCGCGGGTCCAGGCACCGGTGTCATAGCCGAACGGCTCGTTGTTGCCGCCACTGTTGTCGCTGCTGTGCTCAACCGAAATGGTCGGAGCCTGACCTGCGACAGCCTTGACTGTGCAGTTGCCGCACAGCGCTTCGCCGCCGTTGCCCCTGAGCGTTACGCTCTTGACGACAGTCTTGACAGGAGAATAGAGGTTGATAGTCAGATATCCGCCGACATTCCAGAACATAAGGTCGGTATCGGTCATATCCCTGGTCACTGCCACCAGCATTGCCGCCTCCCTGTCGAAGGAGCCGCCCGCCTGGTAATGCTGCACTCCCGGCCAGACGGCGGTTATGGTGCCGTCGGAGGTGCAGCTCATGGCAGAATTGTAGGGATAGACGCTGTAGCAGCGGCCGTAATCCGCTCCCGAAACCGTCTGGTCCGCCTTGGAGAAGGTTGCGATATGGTCGCCGTCGGTTCCCTGGAAGGCATATCTTTCATTCACGCCGCTGCTGAAGACGCTGACCTGGTCACCCTTGTTCCAGCAAAGGTAGCCGGTAGGCTCCACATAGAGCCTGGTGGAACTCTCTTCAACCCTGGCGGTGAAACTCTTCGGAGTCAGTCCGGCCTCGCCGGCTGGCTCCGTCTTCGTGCATGAGACAAAGGCCATGCAAAGCCCCAGCACGGATAAAACCGTTTTACCAATCGAACGCATTGCCAAAGGTGATTTTCTCGGCGCTGTCGCCGAAGTCCGTAAATCCCTCCGTACCGCCTTGGATTGAAACGGCTACAAACTTTTCAGGCGCCAGATGAACCAGCGTCAATTGAGGGGGTATGTAAACCATATATAATTGAATATCAATTACTTCTTTATCATCTCGAAGCCCTCGCCATAGACACCCTGGACGCTTCCGACCGATACGAAAGCCTGCTTGTCTTCAGATTTTATGAGCGAAAGGACCTTGTTCATCTCGGTTTTGCGGACTACTACGAGCAACATCTTCTTGTCCTGCTTGGTATGCCAACCCTGCACATTGAGGACCGAAACGCCCCGGTTCTCCTCCAGTGCTATGCGGTCCGCGATCTTCTGGTAATTCTCCGAGAAGACGAGCATCTGGACCGACTGCTTCTGACCCGTCATGAAGATGTCGAGGCTGTAGCTGAAGACTCCGCAGGCGATATATCCGTAGATGACGTTCGCGAAGCGGCTGCCCCACCCGGCATCCGAAGGGATGAGGAGCGTGCAGGCGATTATAACGATGTCGAGTATGATCAGGACTGTGCCGGTGGAGATGTTGTAGAACTTGTTGACCATCAGCGCGACTATGTCGGTGCCGCCGGTGCTGCCGCCGTGGGTTATGGCAAGCGAGCAGCCGAGTCCCGAGAGGGCGCCGCCGAAGATGACGGAGAGCATCTTGCCGTTTTCAAGCGCGAACTGACGGATGAACTCCTCCGGAATCAGCCCCGGAAGGAAGCGGAAAGCCAGCGAGGAGAAGATAATGGCATAGACCGTACGCGCCCCGAAGGCCACGCCCAGCACCCGCAGCGCTATCAGCAGCAGCACGGCGTTGATGAAGAACATCGTGTAGCTCATATTGAAGCCGGTGACATACTGCACGATGGCCGAGATACCGGTGACGCCGCCCCCCACCAGGTGGTGCGGGATGATGAAGACCGTCCAGGCGAGCGCATAGAGCAGCACGCCTATCGAAATGAAGAGATAATCCCTTATTACCAGAAGGGGCTTTTGTTTCACCTTTTCCATCAGCAGACGACGTTTACGATCTTGCCGGGAACCACGATTACCTTGCGTGCGACTCCGCCCTGGAGGTATTTCGCAGTATTCGGGTCGGCCAGCACGGCGGCTTCGACCTCCTTGGGAGTGAGGCTCTTGGAGAGGGTTATCTTGAAGCGGAGCTTGCCGTTGAATGAGACGGGATACTCGAAGGAATCCTCGACCGTGTAGGCCGCCACATACTCGGGGAACTTCGCGTAGGAGATGCTCTCGGAGTGACCCAGGTCGTGCCAGAGCTCCTCGGCAATATGGGGAGCGAAAGGCGAGAGAAGTATCGTCATCGGCTCGAGGATGGCGCGTTTGCAGCACTTGAGGTCGCTCAGTTCGTTGACGGCGATCATGAAGGCGCTTACGGTGGTATTGAAGGAGAAATGTTCGATATCGAACTCCTCCTTGGCTATCAGTTTGTGGAGCGCCTTGAGCTCTGCCGGTGAGGGAGCCTCGTCGCTTACGCGGAAGTCGTCGCGGTCGTAGAAGAGGCCCCAGAACTTGCGCAGGAAGCGGTGCACGCCGTCTATTCCCTTGGTATCCCAGGGCTTGCTCTGCTCGAGAGGGCCGAGGAACATCTCGTAGAGGCGCAGGGTGTCGGCGCCGTAGCGGTCGCAGATGTCGTCGGGGTTCACCACGTTGAACATCGACTTGCTCATCTTCTCCACTGCCCAGCCGCAGATGTATTCCCCGTTCTCGAGTATGAACTCGGCGTCGTGGTACTCGGGCATCCATGCCTTGAAGGCCTCGATGTCGAGGCGGTCGTTGTTGACGAGGTTGACCAGCACGTGGATCTCCGTGGTCTCGTAGTTGTCCTTGAGGCCGCAGGAGACAAAGGTATTGGTATTGACGATCCTGTAGACGAAGTTGGACCGGCCCTGGATCATTCCCTGGTTGATGAGCTTCTTGAAGGGCTCCGGCTCGCATACGTAGCCGAGGTCGTAGAGGAACTTGTTCCAGAAACGGGAGTAGATGAGGTGGCCGGTGGCGTGCTCGGTGCCTCCTATATAGAGGTCCACGTCACGCCAGTACTCGTCCGCCTCGCGGCTTACGAGCGCTTCGTCGTTGTGGGGATCCATATAGCGGAGATAGTAGGCGCTGCTGCCTGCGAATCCGGGCATCGTGCTCTTCTCGATGGGATAACCGTCATATTCCCAGCCCTTTGCGCGACCCAACGGGGGCTCTCCGCTCTCGGTGGGAAGGAATTTGTCCACCTCGGGGAGCTCGAGCGGCAGGGCAGATTCGGGCATCGCGGTGGCTATGCCGTTGTTGTAATAGATGGGGAACGGTTCGCCCCAGTAGCGCTGGCGTGAGAAGATGGCGTCGCGCAGGCGGTAGTTGATCTTGCGCCTGCCCAGGCCGTGCTCCTCGATATAGTCGATGGCGGCGGGAATCGCCTCCTTGACGCTCATTCCGGTAAGGAAGCCGCTGTTGCACATAATGCCCTCCTTGGCGTCGAAACTCTCCTGCGAGATGTCACAGCTCTCGATCAGAGGTATTATGGGGAGGTTGAAGGTCTTTGCGAAGGCATAGTCGCGGCTGTCGTGCGCAGGCACCGCCATAATGGCTCCGGTACCGTATCCGGCCAGCACATATTCGGAAATCCACACGGGAACCTTCTCGCCCGTGAGGGGATTGAATGCATAGGAACCCGAGAAGACTCCCGTCACCTTGCGGGTCTCGGCGATGCGTTCGCGCTCTGTCTTCTTCTTAGCCTGAAGCAGATAGGCATCGACCGCCTCTTTCTGCCCGGGCGTGGTGAGTTTCTCCACCCATTCGCTCTCGGGAGCGAGCACCATGAAGGTCACTCCGAATATGGTGTCGGCGCGGGTGGTGAAGATGGTCATATCGTACTCCTGCGAGCCGTTGCTCACTTTGAAGACCATCTCCGCCCCCTGGCTTTTGCCTATCCAGTTGCGCTGCATCTCCTTCAGGGAGTCGGTCCAGTCGATGGTGTCCAGGCCGGCGAGAAGCCGTTCAGCATAGGCCGAAACGCGCAGCTGCCACTGCAGCATCTTCTTCTGCTCCACGGGGAAGCCGCCGCGGACCGAATAGCCGTCCTTAACCTCGTCGTTGGCCAGCACGGTGCCTAGTTTCGGGCACCAGTTGACCGCGGTCTCGCCCTGGTAGGCGATGCGGTACTGCATCAGCAGATCGGACTGCTCCTTCTCCGTAAGGCCGTCCCAGCGCCCCTCGGCCTTGAATTTTGCTATCAGGGTATCGATGGGCTCCGCCTTGTCCGTCTCGGGGTTGTACCAGCTGTTGAACATCTTGAGGAATGCCCACTGGGTCCACTTGTAGTACTTCGGGTCGCAGGTGCGCACCTCGCGCGACCAGTCATAGGAGAAGCCGATGCGGTCCATCTGCTGGCGGTAGCGCGCGATGTTCTGCTCGGTGGTGATGGCGGGATGCTGGCCTGTCTGGATGGCATACTGCTCGGCGGGAAGGCCGAAGGCGTCGTAGCCCATCGGATGGAGCACGTTGAAGCCCTTCAGACGCTTGTAGCGGCTGTATATGTCACTTGCAATGTAACCGAGGGGATGTCCCACGTGAAGCCCCGCTCCCGAAGGATAGGGGAACATATCCAACACATAATACTTCGGCTTGGAAGGGTCCGTTTCAGTCTTGAAAGTGTGATTCTCAGCCCACCAGGCCTGCCACTTTTTCTCGATTTCCTTAAAATTGTATTCCATTGCAGGTGATTTTTACATAGTAACCTGCAAATTTAAGAAAAAGTCAGAAGCAATATGCAAGATTGAGCGATGCGATATTAATCTTGTTGGTCATCGAAGGCAACCAGCTGAGATGGGCCGAGCCGAAGGAATACCTTAACTCCGCACGCAGATGCCGATACCTGTATCCAAGTCCGAAGGCCGGACGCAGGGCTCCCGAAGGTTTGTACTCCTTGTTGAACAGGTCATACTGATAATAAAGAGGCATGTCAAGGCCGACTACGGCATTCGCAAAAAGCCTGCTGCTGCCGTTAAGATAGAGATTGTAGCGGATTGCCACAGGTACGCTGAGATTCAGCAGGCGCACTTCATTGTACCCGGGCGTAGCGTTGTACTTCTCATACTCGCCTTTCATCTGAAGATACTGCAACGAGGGCTGAAATGCAGCAGATAAACGCTTGGCGGCAAATGGAAAGAAATACTCCGCCTCAAAACCGGCATAGACGCAAGGATTGTTTTTATAAATGATGTCGGTATAGTACTTCGCCTGATAATAAAACGCAGCAACTCCGCCGCCGGCAAAAACCGCCATCTCCACTTTTCTCTTCTCCCTAGGCTTCGAATCTTCGAAAAGCTTGAGCAAATCATCGGCAGAGTACTTGATGGTCGCCAACTTTGAAGCGGACATATTTGCTGCTCCGGGGAACTGCTTTATCTGCTCCTTATATGCGGCATTAGTACGCACATTTCCATTCTGCAAGTCCATATACTGCTTAAAAACAAGCGGAACGATGCCGTTGCCCATATTGTAGAAATAGAGCGGACGCTCTTTATTATACTCATACAGAGAGACATCGCCCGAGTGGAGTTCCTTCAGGAATACGGTCCGTTTCTCGAACTCCGGCATCCTGTCGGTCGAGAGATTGTCAAGATTGTCGGAGGATCGGTCTATGTCGGCCTCCGCACGGATATACTTCTGCCCGCTTACCTCAAACTCCGAGAGGTTTGCAACGGAGCCGGTCATGACCGGTGAATCCGCCGACAGCCTGTATTGGATCTTCTCCGGATTGAAAAGCCATCCCTCATCCTTGATCAGGCATTCGATCCGTTTTCCCTCATTGTCAACCACATACCCCTCCCTGAACACAACCTGGGCATTTGAAACCAGGCTACAAATAATAAGAATCAGTACTATCGGCAGTTTTTTCATACCAGTCTAATGATTATTACAAAATTAGTTTTTTTTACTATTGAGTATTCATTATCCCGGAGATTGTGATACCTTTGTTGCGATAATAATTACGAACTATGGCTAGACCTATCAGAGAAACGCCCGTGCTCACCGGAGATGATGCTATCCGCTTCACCAAAGAGATGAAGCGAGTGGAGCAACTGCCCCGGGAAGAGCGCAGAGAGAACAGACGCAAATTGGAAGAGGCCTGCCAATCGCTACTAAAGCATCTGACGCTGACAATGTGATGGAACTGAAACGATTGACGGATCCCGGACAGGTAAGTGGGTTTGATTGTGGGGATGGGGACTTGAACGGGTTTCTCATCGATGACGCATTGCCTTCAGCCCAAAAGCATCTTGCAAATACATTTGTCCTATGCGACGGAGAAAAAACCGTTGCCTATTTCTGTCTGCTGACAGATAAGATTACGAAAGTGGATATACGGAAGGCTGACTGGCGCAGATTCCGTGGCATTTTTCCGCACGGGAAACATTACAGCAGTTATCCATCTATCAAAATCGGAAGGTTCGCAGTAGACTCCAATTATACAAAAAGCGGAATCGGAACCAGTCTTATGGGACTTATCAAACTGATTCTGCTTCAGAATGTAACGCTTCCGGCATTCAGGTTCCTAACCGTCGATGCATACCTCTCAGCCATTCCTTTCTACGAAAGAAACGGGTTTAAGCTGCTGGAGCCCCTCGATGATAATCGGGAAACCCGCTTGATGTACTTTGATATGCTTAGTCTTTCCGTGTAGCTTTCAGTCGGAATTCGACCGGGAGGACGAGGCGGGTGCGGACGGGGGAGCCTTTGATCTTGCCGGGGCTCCATTTGGGGGAGACGGAGATGACCCTGATGGCCTCTTCGTCGAGACGCAGATCCACGCCGCGCTCCACTTCGATGCCGGAAAGGCTGCCGTCCTTCTCGATGACGAAGCCCACCATCACCTTGCCGCTGACACCGTCGCTGATTGCGGAGGCGGGATACTTGAGATATTTGTAAACCCACTCCTTCAGGAACTTGCGCTCGTCGCCGCGGAAGAAGCGGGGCAGTTCGTCAAGGTCGGAAGGAGAATAGACGGGATCGTGGCCAGTAGCCGGCTCCTCAGCGCTGAAATCCTCGCGTGAGAGCACCTGCAGGAAGTGATAGATATAGTTGCAGGAGCGCTCAAGATTGGAATACTGCACAAGGGAAGGAATGTCGGCAGGGGTATGATACTCCCTGGTGAGACCGGTAGTGAAGTGGAATACGGGGATTCCCTGTTCGTAGAAGGGCAGATAATCCGACTGGGGGAAGATGCCGTCCGGGGTCTTGGGAGGCGTCACAACCGGCAGCTCGGCAGTGCGGTCCATAAGCCGCAGAAGCTCTTTTCCGGGGAACGAGGAGTAGAGGCTGAAGGGATTCTTGCCGTCTCCCCTGCCCAGCTGGTCGAGATTGACCATAGCCTTCACCTCCCCGATACGGGTGAAGGCCCTGTTGACGAAATACCAGGCGCCGGCGTTCCCCTGCTCTCCCGCTCCGAAGGCGATGAAAATGACGCTGCGCGGAAAAAGGAAGGCGTTCTGCGCCACCATCTTGGAAATCTCCATGAGAGCGGCGACTCCCGTGGCGTTGCCGTCGGCTCCGGGACATACGCGTAGAACCGTACTGCCGTTGACCTTCATCTCGCTGGCTCCGGGTGCGTCGAGATGGGCCCCAACCACTATGAACTCGTCCCGCAGTTTGGGGTCGTACCCGTCCACTATGCCCAAGATGTTGGCGGAGCAGATTTCGCCGCTATCGAGCTTGATGGTGAAATCCTGTCCGTCGCGGCCGGTAAGCATCTCGAGGCCGGCATTTTCGAGCCGGTCGTAAATATAAGAAGCGGCCAGTCTCTCCCCTTCCGTACCCGCCCCGCGCCCAAGAAGGGCATCGGAGGCAAGGTATTCTACGTGTTTGCGCAGCTGGGGCGCGACATTAAAATTCTGTGCAGCGAGGCTGCCCGCTGCACAGAATATAATCAGGGAAAGAACTGTCCTTAATTTCATTAGAAATAGATTTGATATGTTAACGATAATATTTATGAGAATGTTTTGAGTGATTTTTTCAAGTTTTTGAAGGCGCATAGGGGTTCCTATGTAACTGAGAAAACTTGAAAAAAGCGCCGAAAGAGACCATAAAGATTGAAGTTAATCATATCGAATCTATTTCTACTATTCAGGCTTGTAGAACGGAGCCTTTACTACGACGGCCTTGAGCAATTTGCCGCGGATGTCCATATATATCTCCGTTCCGAGTTTGTTGAAAGGAACATCAACATAACCCATGCCAATCGCCTTCTTCACGGTCGGGCCCATGGTGCCGGAAGTGACGTGGCCGATATGGTTGCCCTCTGCGTCGCAGATAGGAGTCTCGTGGCGTGCGATGCCGCGGTCCACCAGTTCGAAAGCGACGAGTTTGCGCTTCAGGCCGGCTTCCTTCTGTGCGAGGAGATAATCCTTGTCCACGAAATCGCCCTTGACGTCGTTGAACTTGGTGATCCAGCCGAGGCCTGCCTCCAGCGGGGAGGTGGTGTCGTCGATGTCGTTGCCGTAGAGGCAGTAACCCATCTCCAGGCGGAGGGTGTCACGCGCGCCGAGGCCGATAGGCTTGATGCCGTAGGGCTCGCCTGCAGCGAAGACTGCGTCCCAAAGCTGCATAGCGTACTTGTTGGGCACATAAACCTCGCATCCACCGCTGCCGGTGTAACCGGTGGTGGAGAAGATGGCGTCGGGAATGCCTGCCACCTCGATCTGCTTGAAGGTGTAGTACTCCATGTCGGTGACATTTTCCTTGCAGAGCTTCTGCATCACCTCGAGAGCCTTGGGGCCCTGGATTGCGAGCTGGGCTGTCTCGTCGGAGAGGTTGCGGAGATCCTTGCCGATCTCGAGGCCGAACTTGGGAGCATACTTGCAGAGGTTGTTCCAGTCCTTCTCGATATTTGCGGCGTTGACTGCGAGAAGGTACTTCTCCGTATTGAAGCAGTAAACGATGAAATCGTCCACGATGCCGCCCTTTCCGTTGGGGAAGCATGTGTACTGAGCCTTGCCGGGATAGAGTACGGAAACGTCGTTGGAGGAGACATACTGCAGGAATGCGAGTGCCTTGGGGCCGGTGACCCAGATTTCGCCCATGTGGGAGACGTCGAAGACGCCTACGCCGTTGCGTACGGTTGCGTGTTCCTCATTGATGCCCGTGTACTGGATAGGCATGTTGAAGCCTGCGAAGGGAGCCATCTTGGCGCCGAGCGCGATGTGCTTTTCAGTAAAAGGGGTATTTTTCATTATTGCGTAATTATTATTGTTGTATCGTTTTCAATTTGGTCAGATATATCTTCACAAAGATAGAATAAAAATGTAACTTTACGCAGAAAAGAAAAACCGGATGGAGAAAAAGATAACCCTGGACGAAATCAATCCCGTAGAGATATACGGAGTAAACAACCGATTATTCAACCTGCTCTCCAGCAGATTCCCCAAACTTAAAGCCATAGCCCGAGGAGACGGCATAACCCTGGTGGGCACCGACGACGACATCGCGGCGTTCGAGGAGAAGTTCAACGCCCTGATAGCCAAACGTGCCCGCAAGAACAATCTCACCGAGTACGACGTGGACGAGCTGTTCGACGGTACCACCCCGGAACACAACCCGGAGATGGGAATGGTGGACCTCGAAGACGGGGAGAACATCATCGTCTACGGCAACGACGGCAAACCCGTCAGGGCCCGCACCAAGAACCAGAAGAAGCTGGTGAAGGAGTACTATAAAAACGACCTCCTGTTTGCCGTAGGCCCTGCCGGAACCGGCAAGACCTATACCGCCATCGCGCTGGCTGTCAGGGCTTTGAAAAACAGGGAGGTGAAGCGTCTGATTCTCACCCGCCCCGCAGTGGAGGCCGGGGAGAGGCTCGGATTCCTGCCGGGAGACCTGAAGGACAAACTCGATCCCTATCTCCAGCCGCTCTACGACGCCCTGCAGGACATGATTCCGCCCAAGAAGTTGCAATCCTTCATGGAGGACGGCACCATCCAGATCGCCCCGCTGGCCTATATGCGCGGCCGCACCCTCGACAGGGCCTTCGTCATCCTCGACGAGGCGCAGAACACCTCCCTCGGCCAGCTCAAGATGTTCCTTACCCGAATGGGCGCAGACGCCAAGTTCATAGTCACCGGCGACGCCACCCAGATAGACCTGCCCAACAAGAAGGATTCAGGACTTGTGAAAGGCATGGAACTTGTCCGCAACATTCGCGGTATCAGCATAATAGAGTTCGGGAAGGAGGACATCGTCCGCCATCCGCTGGTCACGAAAATAGTGGATGCCTTCGAGAAAGACGCCGCAGCAAAGTCAGAATCAGAACAGTAATCATCAGTGCAGCCTGACGCAGCGCACCGAGGCGCCGAAGCCGTCGCGGTATGAAGAGCTCATAGGGAATGAGCCCATATCCTGGTAGATATACCTGAAATAGGCCTGGGTGCCGCTCTTCGCGGTGGAACTCCACCAGAATCCGTATTTCATATAATCGTTGAACGAGAGATTGTCACGCATCGTGCTGCCGACGGGAACGGCGTTCCAGCCGAAGTCGTTGGTATGCCCGTTGTCGGGAGAATACTCCCAAAGCTTGTCGTCGTTGAGGAATACCTGGGCGGAAGCCTTCTCTCCGAGCCCCTCCCACTTGTCGTTGAAGGCCGAAATCCTGCCGCCGCTCATTGCGGAAGCAAGGTCGGTCCAGTCTTCGTTGGTGGGAATGCTCCACCCCTTGGGGCAGGCGCCCTGCGGGCCGTTTCCGAGACCGCTCGCCTCAACGCCGCCGGTAGCTTCATTCCAGTTGTAGAGGCGGCCGAAGAAGGGATGTGTCACAGGGGCGTTGTGGAATGCCACTCCTGCACCGTCCCAGGCCAGATTCTGGGCGAACCAGTCGAGGCTGCCGATGGTGACATACTGATAGCTGCGGCCGTCACGCTCGTCGGTAATGGTATTCGGAGAGTATTTGATGCCCTTGAACGAGGCGTCGCGGGCGGTATCGACAGTAGTGAAAGAGACTGATTTGCTGGTGGAATAGTAGCCTTCGGCCTGCGCCACGGCGGTGATGGAGAAGACGCCGATGCTGTCGGGAATCTTGACCGTGATACGCTTTGCGACTACGGTGTCGGCAAGCAGTCCTATCGAGCTCCATTTGTAAACGACCTCCTCCGGATAGATTATGCCTCCGACCTCAAGCGTATGGACATCGCCTTTGAGGACATACTCCGGCAGATCGAAGGAGAGCTGCCCGTTGAGGGAGGGTTTGGTCTCGGTCTCCTCCTCCTTTTTGCAGGAGGTGGCTGCAATCAGAACCGCAACGGCGGCAAACAATATCAGTCTCAATGAATTCTTCATCGACATCGCTTTACAAACTGCAAATATGCACAATTTTTTCGGAATATCCGTACATTTGTAGCCGTCGCACCAAAACCATGCCACCGGAATGATCCTTCGCCGATCCGCAATACTTGCCGCCGTCTTACTGCTGCTTGCCGCATCCTGCTCCGACACCCCGCGCTACTATACCGTGGAGGGGTTCGCGCAGGGGGGCACCTGGCACCTTATATGCGGCCTGCCGAAAGGCATTAGACCCCAGCAGGTCAAGGCAGCCGCAGACAGCCTCCTGCTGGAGATAGACCGTTCTGTTTCGGGGTACAACAAAGGCTCCATCCTCTCACGTATCAATGCGGGCGAAGAGGTCGCGTTGGACCGTCACTTCATCTCCAATTTCGAGCAGTCCCGGGAGGTTTGGGAGCTCAGCCACGGCGCCTTCGACCCCTCCGCCGCTCCCCTCTTCGACCTGTGGGGATTCGGCTTCACTGGCGAGGAAACGGTTTCGGACATGGCCGTGGACAGCATTCTCGCATTTGTGGGGATGGACCACTTCCGCCTGGAAGAGCGCGGCGGGGAGACATTCCTGGTGAAGGACGATCCCCGCTGCAAGCTCAATTTCAACGCCATTGCGCAGGGTTACAGCTGCGACTGCATCGCCGCCGCCCTGGAAAGACTGGGATGCAAGGATTATCTGGTGGAGGTGGGCAGGGAAATCGTCTGCAAGGGGCGCAGCGCGCGAGGAGGAAAGTGGCGGATAGCGCTCGAGAAGCCCGTCGAGGGAGCGGATGAACTCAATCCGGAAATCAAGGAGACACTGGAAATCACCGACTGCGGCATAGTCACCTCAGGAAACTACCGCAAATTCTACGAGAAGGACGGCAAGAAATACGCCCACACGATAGACCCCTCCACCGGCCGCCCGGTGACGCATAACCTCCTGAGCGCCACCGTGATACTATCCGACCGGGCATCTCACACCGGCCACCTCGCGGCCCGCGCCGACGCCTACGCCACCTGGATGATGGTAATCGGCGGCGAAGCCGCCCGCTCCGCCGCCGATACCCTTGCTGGAGTTAATCTTATCTTAATAGGGGAATAAGACTCCTAATATAATCAACAAACCACTAATCCAAATCCGTCACAGTACCCATGAACAGAATGCTCTGGTACTGGTCCATTATAGCATAGACAAAAGGGCGGTCTACGACAAAGTCATACTTCAGTCGCGGCTGCTGTGGTGGAGCGGAAGCACCCATTTCTATGACGGTTACTGCAGCTGCCTTGGTTCCCTTCTCGTCAACCTCAATAGCTGTTTTTTGATACACCTTTTCGACACCTATTGCGTCATCCGTTATTTTATCATATCCTCCGAAGGCAAAGACCTTCTTTAACCCCATATCACATAACGTTTTGTAACATTGATTCGGCTCTGCCGAATACTCGATATTAAACATAGGAACATAAAAAGTCATCTCGTATGGCAACTCCGGAGTAGCGAAGCTATAATTCTTGAGCCAAAAGCGAATGTCATTTGCAGAAAGGCTTCTTACAAACTTGTCGAACCTCGCATCCGCAGGAGGAACAATGATAACCATTTGAAACGGTCCCTTATATTGTAATGAAAAGATTGCCGGTTCTTTGGGGGTTTCCCATAGCGTATTATATCCGACCAATCCCGTTGATCCGGTGAAATAGTCATGTTCCGATGTTTTATCCTCGATATTCGTAAATTGTTTCCTTGTTTTTTTATAAAAAGGAATATCGGGATCGGGAACCCACCACTTACCTTCAAACAACAAAGCATTTGTAAGGATAAGACTGCTGCTGACAGGAGCTTGATCCATAATTTTTTTTATCAACCCGTCTGTATTCTCATTAGCCCAATTATTAATAGCCTTGACTGCTTCCTTTTCAAAACTAATGGAGTATATTTGAGCGGTGTACAAGGCTTTGATTTCGTCTTTATAGGCTTCCTTTACTATTATTCTTTGATCGTCTGTATTACACCACAACGCGTTTGCAGTTTTAAAGACTGTGGATGTATCTGCATAATCTGCTTTCAAAACTGCCGAATAATACTCTCCTATCTGTTCTGTAGTAAAGCCTTCAAACCCAAGGCCCTTCGATATCGCCTTATATGTGTCTCCTGTTGCGCCTGAAGCCAGCATCGAAAGGTCCATTGACATACTGAATGGAGACACAAGGACGTTTTTCATCTTATTCTGAGCGGCGATGGATTTGAAGAAATCCACGCCAAATTCCATCTGATTAGCCGCAATCTCCTCGTGAGCTCTAGTCAGGCCCAGACTGCTGAGATTGGGATAAACCTGTTCCGTCTTCTTATTATTGCTGAGTTCCAGGTCCCCACAAGAGGATACGATTACTATTATTAGCCCTATTGCTATTATTAATCTATTCATAATTACAATAATTAGAAATTAGAAACTATTAATATGAGGAATGCTTTGTACTTCATTCCCAGGAGGGTCACCGCTGGTATCAAATGTCATCAAAGTAATCCTATTTGAGAAATGGGTTAAACCATCATACCAATCGCCTGATTTGACACACCAAATATCATCACCATTACCGTAATCGCCCCAATTCATCCTAAAATATGTTGTATTCGGCGTATTGAAATGGTAGTCAATACTTTCAATCGAGATAACCCAGGAGGGATCATCGGGTATAAACTGATAATAATAAGTATTAGTTGTATAAGATTGCTTATAACTGTCAACAATAAAAGCGTGCCTATTTCCTCCTGCACTATTTGTGGCATCTAGTATGGAGGGATAATTGTTGCTCAGCAAGTCTTCAATATAGTCATATAGATTAAAACTGGCGCCATTAAAACCAAACAAATAACTATCTGTATCATACTCACTTAGCAATACCGGCTGTAAAGCATCCAAGGTCGTTGTAGATTTAACATCTTGATAATAAAGTTGATTACCCACAAAAAAATACTTTCCGTAGTAATGCATTAGACAACCCTTCCCGATGTTAGCCAGCATAACGGCTGCCATTCGAACAGAATCGGCCTGATTAAAATAAACCCAATTAGAAGAAGATTTATTCCACTGAAGCATTGCGTCATAATCTGTATATGGGTCCTCTCGAGTATAACAACTTGCATATCTATATGGTTCTGCACCATCATTACCCATATCATGATAATACTTGACTATCTGACCACCGGCAACGGCTACACATCCTGCTAAACAATGAGGAAAATAATTCTCGTATGATGAATAATATATTGGATAAGATAAATATGCATCATAGTATGAAGAATCTATAGGGCAATAATCATTATAGTTAACACTATTAGGAATAACTATTTGACTACCTTGCCCCCATTTTGTATGGATAAGATGATCTTTGAAAGCCACAATCACTTCCTCCGATTCAACATCATATAATTCATAATGTCCTGGCACAGGGTGATAAAGTGTATCTGGTCCTGAACGAGTGAACTCACCTGTTTTATTAAAGAGACATTCATCTGCTGTTATCAGCTTCCAAAACATCTGATACTTGTCTGAATTCTTCGTCTCTTCATCAGTGGTTTTCAACACCTTGATCTCCTCAGCAAGACAGGACAGCCATGCGATTGATTTATTGGTTTCGAAACTAGGATCAAACTCCCCTTCGCCCTTTGCAATGACTGCCGCTGTTCGTTTGTCTGAGGAAATCATTTCCCAATTATCCTCATAATTGATAACATAGCAAAGAAAATCATCCTCACTGGGAAATGGAATCACAGATTTTACCACGAGAGTATCTTTCTCGATTGCTAGGGTCTTGTAGTGAATATACGCTTCAATATCCTCGGGAGAAACGCTATACAATTCACTATTTCCACGGGTCGCTAACCCCTGTTCATTTACGGCAACTTTATCCTTGGAACTATCACTCTGAAATTCAGAATCGGAAATGGTACATGAGTGAATAATACCAAAAACTGCCGCAAAGAGAATAGCTAAGATAAGTTCACATTTCATCACCGCATTTATTAGTCGTTTGCAAATATACGATTATTTGAATGATTTCCACATAATTAAAGGCTTAAATGCTGATAATCTTTATTATTATTCAATGGACGTCCTATGCTATAAGGATGATGGTAATCGGCGGCGAAGCTGCCCGCTCCGCCGCCGACTCCCTCCCGGAAACAAGGGTGATTCTTATTCCGCCACTTTAACCAGGGGCTCACCCAAGGCTACAGAAAGCTCTGCGATAGAACGAAGAGTAAGATTAGGGAAACCTGTGGTCCAACGCGATACGACTGCATCACTTTTGCCCAGTTTTCGGGCGAGGTCACGCTGAGTCATATTCTTTTTTTTGAGAAGAATGTCTATTCTTGTGATAATATCCGCAGATAACTGCATCTCAGTCATTACATCCTTGGACACAGCTTTCACCTTCTCATTGAACCATTCCTGTTTGTTTCGCATAGGTGCTATAATTCGAACGTCATATCTTCAATCCCTGTGAGTTCTCTCTCCTGAATACTCACATAACCACTCTTCAACTTCTCTTGCAGTATCTTTTCAAAGCGTTGCAGATCCATCACATAACCAAATAACCTTGGATTCTCCTCATATGACCGGGAGTTTTTTACTCCACCATTACCCAAGATGACTATCTGCTCCGAAATCCGCAGGCAATACAGTCTCAATCTACCTCCTTCTATTGGAATAGCAGCTACTCCATCGCTTATCTTCCCTTCAGGACGAAAGAATCTTTCTAAGGCTCCCACGCGCAAAATCACCTGCAATGCCGCTATAATACGCTGATAATCACCATTATATGTGGCATTCATCTCAAACTCTGTCACAAACTTTTCAAATTCCGTAGTCCCGTCCCTCTCAAAACTAATGGAATACAGGATTGTTTTAGCTGACTGGCCTATAATATCCAAAGTCGCTCTCTTCCTCATTCGATGCAAAAATAATAAAAGTTTAACATAAAAGCTAAAAATATCTTATCGTAAGGTACTCATATTTCCAAGATAATGTGTGCCGCTACAGACAATAATATCTAACATAGTCGATTTTGTTGCAAGAACATAAAAACCGACTATGTGCAGAAATGTTAAACTTTCCTACGAAAGGTTAAATATAGCCTTTGTCGTCGATAAGGATAAAGGCGGGAAGGGATTTGACACGGATCTGCCAGACTGCTTCCATTCCCAGTTCGGGGAATTCCAGGCACTCGAGGCTCTCCACATTTTCGCTGGCGAAGAGGGCTGCGGTGCCGCCTGTGATGCCGAGATAGAAGCCGCCGTAACGTTTGCAGGATTCAGCCACCTGCGCGCTGCGCTGCCCCTTGGCAATCATCACCAGTGAACCGCCCAGGCTCTGGAAGCGCTCCACATAGCTGTCCATACGGCCGGCCGTCGTGGGCCCTATCGAACCGCAGGGCAGACCTTCCGGAGTTTTGGTGGGGCCGGCATAAAGCACCGGATGCTCTTTCAGATATGCAGGCATTTCGCCGCCTTTGTCAAGACGCTCTGCGATGCGCGCATGGGCTATGTCGCGGGCCAGGATTATGGTGCCGGTAAGGCTCAGGCGGGTACCGACAGGATACTTCCGAAGGTCTGCGAGAATCTCCGCCATAGGGCGGTCGAGATTGATTTCAACGCCCTTGGAGGCCGTTTCAGTCCCTGCCGGAATCAGCCTTTCGGGATTGCTGTCCAGACGCTCGAGCCACACTCCGCAGGAGTCTATGCGGCACTTGATGTTGCGGTCGGCGCTGCAGCTTACCGCTAGCCCTATGGGGCAAGACGCACCGTGGCGCGGCAGACGGATCACACGGATATCGTGAGCAAGGGCGACTCCTCCGAACTGAGCTCCGATGCCGCTCTTTCGCGCCTCTTTCAGCAAGATTGCTTCAAGCTCAGTGTCCCTGAAGGCCAATTCCGTCGTTTCATAGCAACGGACATCCCCTCTGAGAATGTCCGCTGCGCGGACCCCTCCCACGGCAAGCCGTGGGCCCCTCCCTCTTATGTTGCCGAGGGTGGCACAATTCTCAGAGGGGAAATCCGCTGCTGCTTGAAACGACGGTAGTCCGTCATAATAACCACAGGATGCCAGCTTGGCGGTCTTGAGGTTCATCTCCGCGGAGGTGCCGCCGATGACTATTGCGATATGATAAGGAGGGCAGGCAGAGGTGCCCAGAGTCTTGATCTTATCTGAAAGGAAAGGCACCAGCTTCTCCGGCGAAAGGATTGCGCGTGTCTCCTGGAAAAGCTGGGTCTTGTTGGCCGAGCCGCCCCCCTTCGCCACGCAGAGGAAGCAATACTCCATCCCGTCCACAGCCTCCAGCTCTATCTGCGCAGGAAGATTGTTGCCGGTATTTACCTCCTTGTAGGTCGAAAGCGGCGCATTTTGGCTGTAGCGGAAAGGCTCCATGGCAAACACGCGCTTCACCCCCTCTGAAAGGGCCGCGGCATCGCCTCCGCCGGTCCATACCTGCTGCCCCTTCCAGCCGTAGATGATGGCCGTGCCGGTATCCTGGCACAGGGGCAGGCGGCACTTCGAGGCCACGGCCGCGTTGCGAAGCAGTGACAAAGCCACAAAGCGGTCATTTTCAGAGGCTTCCGGGTCGGAGAGAATTGCCGCCACCTTGGCGTTGTGGGCAGGGCGGAGCTTGTACTCCACCTCACGGAAAGCATTCTCGGCGAGGATGGAAAGCGCCTCGGGAGCCACCTTCAGCATCGGCTTGCCTTCAAATTCGGCAACCGAAACAAGGCTCTCAGAGCCGGGAATCAGGTCGAAACGGGAATCTTCCATCTTATTGCGGATTATTCATCAGGTACTCCTTCATAAAGGCATTCAAATCGCCGTCCAGAACCCCCTGGGTGTCGGAAGTCTCATAGCCGGTGCGCAGGTCCTTAACCATCTTGTAGGGGTGCAGCACGTAAGAGCGGATCTGCGAACCCCACTCGATTTTCTTCTTCTGCCCCTCGAGCTCAGCCTGCTTCTCCTGACGTTTCTTCAGCTCGAGGTCGTAGAGGTGCGATTTCAGGATGCGGAGGGCGTTCTGGCGGTTGTCGAGCTGCGAGCGGGTCTCCGTATTCTCCACAACGATGCCTGTGGGAATATGGCGCACACGCACTCCTGTCTCGACTTTGTTCACATTCTGGCCGCCCGCTCCGCTCGAACGGTAGGTATCCCACTCCAGGTCGGAAGGGTTGATTTCAATCTCGATGGTATCGTCCACGAGGGGATAGACGAAGACCGAGGAGAAGGTGGTCTGCCGCTTGCCCTGCGCGTTGAAGGGCGAAATGCGCACCAGGCGGTGCACACCGTTCTCGGCCTTCAGATAGCCGTAGGCGTAATCCCCCTCGAACTCTATGGTACAGGACTTTATGCCCGCCTCGTCACCATCCAGCACATCGGAGATATGGATCTTGTAGCCGTTGCGCTCGCCCCAGCGGATATACATCCGCATGAGCATCGACGACCAGTCGTTCGACTCCGTGCCGCCTGCGCCCGAATTGATCTTCAGTATGGCTCCCAGATTGTCGCCTTCATCGCTCAGCATATTGCGGAGCTCCATATCTTCCACGCCTTTTTCCAGATCGGCGTAGGCCTTGTCGATATCCTCCGCGGCATCCTCCCCGAAGTCCATAAGGGTGTCGAGGTCCGCCTCGAGCGATTTCAGGCGGTCGAAACCCTCGACCCAGTATTTGACCGAGGCCACCTCCTTGAGGAAGGCCTCCGCCGTCTTTGCGTCGTCCCAGAAGTCCGGCGCCGTTGTCTTTTCCTGTTTTACAGCAAGTTGCTCCCGTTTACCGGGGATGTCAAAGACACCTCCCCAACGTCTCCAACCGCTGTTTCAATTCTTTAAGTTGTTCTGCAGATATCATTGTAAACCTTGTTTATTTGATCGTATCCGTATCCGCGCCCGAGGGCGTAGCGGAAAACCTTTGCCCTGCGGGTTGTGGAGTCCTCCTCCTTTCGGAGAGTCCTCAGTTTGGCCCGCAGCAGGGATTCAAGCTTAGCCGAAGCCGCCTCGGCGTCTATCTCCTCGAGAGCCGCTGAAATCACCTCAGCCTCAATCCCTTTCCGCTGCAAAGCTAACTTAATTTTAAGAGAACCCCAACCCTGGAGCGAGCTTTTGTCACGCGCGAAGGCCCTGGCATAGCGTCTTTCGTCGATGAAACCCTCCTTGCAGAGCTGCTCCACCGCCCCCGAGACATCCTCAACCTCCAACTTCTCCAGCTTTGCCGCAATCTCCTGCCTGCAGCACTCCTTCCGGCTGCAGATTCCCCTCATCCGCTCTATGGCTTTGGCTCGTTCCATCTATGCAAAGTTAGCTTTTTTCATAACACAATGCCAAACGTCGCCAGACAAGAGGCGTTGATAAACATTTATATCCGTTTATAAACGTTTAAAGTATTCCATAGTCAGTTTTTACACTTTATCTTGCGGGTTATAAATTAATAACCTATATTTGCAATGCCTACACTGTTTAAACTGTTCGGACTGATATTCCGAATCTACACAAGAGACCATCGACCTCCGCACGTACACGTCATCTCTCAAGAAGGAGAAGCTATTTTTACTATATCGGAAAACGGGATTGAAATGAGGGAGAATAAGGGAATGCGTCAGAAAGATATCAGCCTGTCACTTTCCGTCCTTTACGAAAATAAGGAACTGATATTAAAAGAGTGGAAAAACTATCATAACTGATGAATATCAAAAAACTATGGTTCGAGGGAGAACGGTTGTACGCTATGATTGACGATGGCAGGACGCTGTGGCAGTCACTGCTTTACTATCCCAGATTGAGATTTGCCAAAGATGAACAGAGGGAGTGTTACACGCTCAATGCATTTGGAATCCACTGGGACGAACTGGACGAAGATGTCTCCTTTGAAAGCTTCGAGTATCCGGATCCTGAACCTGAGGGAATATCCCGGGTTTTCCTGTCGCACCCTGAAATAAACGTATCGGCCTTTGCCCGAAGACTGGGTATGAAGCAGAGCCTGCTGGCCGCTTACATCAACGGAACGAAGCATCCTTCCGTCAAACAGCAGCAGCGGATAATTGATGAGATAAATGCCCTGGGGCGCGAATTATCTACAGTCGGGCTTTGACGCCTACCTGGGCGAAGCCCTGGAAGCCGAACCCCAGTCCGAGGAAGCCGTTTAGCTCTCTTAACTGGGGATATGCTATTGATTATTGTACTTTTCCTGCTGTTCCTTTATCAGTTCGTCGAGCACTCCCGGATCGAAATAATTGATGCGCATCGCCCGCTTGACTCCCGCCAGGGTCTCAGCCGCCTTGGCCTGAGCCGCCTCGGTGCCTTTGCGGAGCACCTCATAAACATAAGGGATATCCTGCTCCAGTGCGTGACGCCGCTCACGGATGGGCGCCAGGGTGTCGTTGAGCACCTCGTAGAGGAACTTCTTGACCATCATGTCGCCAAGTCCGCCGGCGCGGTACTGCGCCTTCACCTCGTCGAGCGAATTGAACTCGAAGGAGACTTTCTTTCCAACGAAGCACTCGCGGAAGCGGGCGAAATGCTCCGGCTTGCAGAAGGCGTCCAGATAGGTAAAGACGGTATTTCCCTCCACCTTTCCGGGGTCGGAGACCTGCAGGTGGCCCGGGTCGGTGAACATTCCGCGCACCTTCTCCCATACCTCCTCGGCGGAGTCGGAGAGATAGATGCAGTTGCCCAGTGACTTGCTCATCTTGGCCTTTCCGTCGGTGCCGGGAAGGCGCATGCAGGCAGCGTTGTCGGGCAGCAGGATGTCAGGCATCACAAGCGCCTCGCCGTAGGTAGCGTTGAATTTATGGACTATTTCGCGGGTCTGCTCGATCATCGGGGCCTGGTCCTCTCCCACCGGTACGGTGGTGGCCTTGAAGGCTGTGATGTCCGCCGCCTGGCTTATGGGGTAGCAGAAGAAGCCTACCGGAGTGCCGGCCTTGTTGTCGCTGCCGTCATCGCTCTCCGAGAAGCCGCGCATCTTTATCTCCTGCTTCACGGTGGGGTTGCGCTGGAGGCGCTGCACCGTGACGAGGTTGTTGTAGAAGAAGGTCAGCTCCGTGAGCTCGCTTATCTGCGACTGGATGAAGAGGTGGCACTTTTCCGGATCCAATCCCGCGGAAAGATAGTCCAATGCCACTTCTATTATATTCTGGCGCACCTTTTCAGGATTGTCGGCATTGTCGGTAAGGGCCTGGGCGTCGGCGATCATTATGTAAATCTCGTCGTACTCCCCGCTGTTCTGGAGCTCCACCCTGCGGCGCAGGGAGCCCACATAATGTCCAATATGAAGGCGACCGGTGGGCCGGTCGCCTGTCAGGATAATCTTCTTTGCCATCAGTCTTTGACCTCTTTGAGTTTTTCGCGGATCTGCGCCTCGATCTCGTCTGCGAGCTGGGGATTGTCCTTAATCAACTGCTTGACGGCGTCGCGTCCCTGAGCCAGCTTGGTCTCGCCGTAGCTGAACCAAGATCCGCTCTTGTGGATGATGTCCAGATCGACTCCAAGGTCCACGATTTCGCCTGCGCGGGAGATACCCTCGCCGAATACGATATCGAACTCTGCCTTCTTGAAGGGCGGAGCCATCTTGTTCTTGACGATCTTTGCGCGGGTGCGGTTGCCGGTGGCCTCTTCGCCGTCCTTGAGCTGGGTTACGCGACGCACGTCGATACGCACCGATGCATAGAACTTGAGCGCGTTTCCGCCCGTAGTGGTCTCGGGATTGCCGAACATTATGCCGATCTTCTCGCGCAGCTGGTTGATGAAGATGCAGCAGGTGTTGGTCTTGGCGATGTTTGCGGTGAGTTTGCGGAGGGCCTGGCTCATCAGGCGGGCCTGGAGGCCTACCTTGTTGTCGCCCATCTCACCTTCGATCTCGGCCTTCGGGGTGAGGGCAGCCACGGAGTCGATGACTACGATGTCCACCGCGCCGCTGCGGATGAGGTTGTCGGCGATTTCGAGGGCCTGCTCGCCGTTGTCGGGCTGCGAGATGAGCAGCGTGTCGCAGTCCACTCCCAGGTTGCGGGCGTAGGTGCGGTCGAATGCGTGCTCAGCGTCGATGATGGCGGCGATGCCGCCCTGCTTCTGGGCCTCGGCGATGGCGTGGATGGCCAGAGTGGTCTTACCGCTGGATTCGGGTCCGTAGATTTCGATGACCCTGCCGCGCGGATATCCTCCGATTCCAAGGGCATGGTCGAGGGCTATTGAGCCCGTAGCGATTGTAGAAACTTCCCAGGTCGGTTGGTCTCCCATCTTCATAATTGTTCCCTTCCCAAAATCCTTTTCGATTTTGGCAATCGTTGCCTGCAGAGCTTTCAGCTTCTCCAGATTCTTTTCGGCACCCTTCTGTTCAACATTTTCTTCTTTTGCCATGATAATCTGTTTGTTTTTAAGTTAGTAAATCGCTTTGTCCGTTCCATCGGAACAGAGATACAAATATACCAAATAATCGTTCAAAACGAGAAAATAATAGCGGATATTCCCCTGAAAACCCGTGCCACCCTCGGCAACATAAGAGGGAGGGCAACTATAAGTATTATTTCATAAATTTGCAGAGAAGTTTGGTTTCTATGAAAGAAAAACTCCTCGGAAAGAGTCTTCAGGAGCTGCGGCAGGTGGCTGCGGAACTGTCGCTGCCTTCGTTCGCGGCAAAGCAGCTGGCCCAGTGGCTCTACGAAAAGCAGGTACGCAGCTTCGACGGGATGACAAACCTCTCGAAAGCTGCAAGAGCCGCACTGTCAGAACGCTACGAAATCGGTCTGACACCTTACGCAGGCAGCGTTACATCCAAGGACGGCACCCGGAAATACCTCTTCCCGGCAGGAATCGAAGAGAAATACATCGAAACCGTAATGATCCCCCAGTGCGAAGGGGACGGCGGCCTCGAAAGGGCCACCATATGCGTCTCCTCCCAGATCGGCTGCAAGATGGGCTGCCGCTTCTGCATGACCGGACGGGGAGGATTCCACGGCCAGCTGGACACCGCGCAGATACTCTCCCAGTTCATAATGATAGACGAGGCACAGGAACTCACCAACGCCGTATTCATGGGAATGGGCGAGCCGCTCGACAACTGGGAAAACGTACGCCGCGCCCTGGAAGTGCTGACTGCCGACTGGGGCTTCGCCTGGAGCCCCAAGCGCATCACCCTCTCCACCGTGGGAGTCGTTCCGAAGCTGAAAGAATACCTCGACACCAGCCGCTGCCACCTCGCCGTGAGCCTCCACAACCCCTTCCCGCAGGAGAGACTCGAGATGATGCCGGTGCAGAAAGGATACCCTCTGGAAGAGGTCGTGGCCCTGCTCAGGCAGTATGACTTCAGCGGCCAGAGGCGCGTCAGCTTCGAATACATAATGTTCGACGGATGGAACGATACCAGAAGGCACGGCGACGCCCTGGTGAGGCTGCTCCGCGGCCTGGAATGCCGCATCAACCTGATACGCTTCCATGCCATCCCCGACTTTTCCCTGAAGCCCTCGCCGCCCCGGGCAATAGAGACATTCAAGGCCCGGCTCAACGCCGCCGGCATCACCACCACCCTGCGCGCATCCCGCGGAGAAGATGTGATGGCCGCCTGCGGACTGCTGGCCGGAAAAGGACTGAATAAACAGTAAAGCAATGAGATACAGACTACTAACGGTACTTATCGCAGCCTCCGCCTTGCTGGCGTCGGCAGTAGAATCCATGGCCCAGACACAACCCGTCCGCCCCAAGGTGGGCCTCGTCCTCTCCGGAGGCGGTGCGCTCGGCGCCGCCCACATCGGTGTCCTCCAGAAACTCGAAGAGTACGGCATCAAGCCCGACTGCATAGTCGGAACCAGTATGGGATCGATCATCGGCGGAATGTACGCCATAGGCTACAGCGCCGCAGAAATCGATTCGATAATCTCCAACCAGGACTGGGACTTCGTGATGAGCGACAAGATTCCGCGCAACGCGAGCTACTTCGAGGTAAAGCAGGACGATGCCAAGTATGTACTCAAAATCCCCTTCTCCCTGGGCCTTTACGGCAAGCAGAAGCAGATTGTGGACAAGGACCTGATAGGCCCGCTGCCCGCACAGAAGCCGCAGGAACACTCCGTACTCGACAATATGCCGATTGCCGCAATCAACGGCCAGAACATCTACAACCTTTTCAAGAGCCTCTCGGTGGGATACCAGGACTCGATAGATTTCAACCAGATGCCGATTCCTTTCGCCTGCGTGGCGGTGGACCTTGTCAGCAAGAAGGAGATAGTATGGCGCAGGGGCTACTTCGTGGATGCGATCCGCTCTTCGATGGCCATTCCGGGAGTCTTCTCGCCGGTCAGGATTAACGACATGGTGCTAATCGACGGCGGCGCCAAGAACAACTTCCCGGTCGACGTGGCCCGCACCCTCGGGGCGGACATAGTGATCGGAGTCAAGCTGGGCAAGCCTGAAGAGGAGACCGGCACCGGGGAGATCAACAACCTCGGCGATATGTTCAGCAGCATCTACGACATGTACGCCCACGAGAAATATGACGCCGCAATCAAGGGAACCGACATCCTGATACAGCCGAGCACCAAGGGATACGGCGTGATGAGCTTCGACAAGGAAAGCATCGCCAAACTCATAGGCAACGGAGTGGACGCTGCTTTGGAGAAGGAAGAAGAACTCAAGGATCTCAAGAGGTACCTCGACGAATGCAGGGAGGATATGGACGACAGGCTTATAGGGCCGCGATACGTCAAGGCCGGATGGCGCAAGGCGGTGCATCTCGACCGCGATACCATCACCCTCGGAACCGTCACCTACGACGGTATCGAGGGCAACGCCGCGAAGATGCTCCTGAACAAGAGCAAACTCCAGTCCGGGGCCAGGATAGCGGGCACAGACATCGAGAAGGAAATACGCAGGTTCTACAACACCACCGCCTTCAAATCGGTCACCTATTCACTCAAGGGGAAGGAGGAGCCATACGATATGGATATAGAGTTCGTGCAGGGCCCCAGTTCCGAACTCGGTCTCGGCTTCAGGGTCGACACCGAAGAGGCCGCCGTGGTCCAGATAGGCGTGGCTATCAACAAGTACGCCCTCTACGGCTCTGCTTTAACCTTCTCCGGCAAGATGTCGGTCAATCCCGTTTTCGACCTGAAATATACCTATTCGAGCCATTCCAACTGGAGATTCAATGTCGATTACCGTTTCAGGCTCGCCAACCCGAAGATCATACACGAGACCAACAGCATCTACTCCTACAGGAGCAACACGGTGACGATCAACGCCTCCACCCAGAAGCTGCGGCATTTTTACATCGAAACCGGCGGCAAATTCTACAACTACATTTACGGCAGAAGCGCCACTGACGAAGAGACCTATTTCTCCTACGACTGGAATCTGAGACGCAGCAATTTCGTCGGAGCCTATGCGTTTGCAAGCACCAACACACTGAACGACAACTACTTTGCGACGCGCGGGCTCTATGCCCAGGCCTCCTTCGACTATATGATGGACCTTATCGGAGGGCAGAAGAATTTTGCGGTGATCAATGCCGGATACACACAGGTGATAGGTCTCGGAAAGCACTTGACGCTGATTCCGACGGTCCGCAACCGGGCCCTTCTGGGCGAGAGCGTTCCTTTCGCATTCATGAACGTGATGGGCGGCTCCATTCCCGGAAGATATATCGACCAGCAGCTGCCTTTCGCAGGGTTCAACTACGTATCGCTCTTCAAGAAGGTGCTGACCACCGCCGAGATGGAGATGAGGATCAATCTCGTCGGCCGCCACTACGCGACTGCCACGGCGGCATACGCCATCGACGGTGACGGTTACAAAGATTATTTCGCAGATCCGGGAATCATAGGCGCGAAGGTCGGATACCTCTACAGAAGCCATGTCGGCCCCCTCGGAGCCTGGCTGAACTGGTCATCCTTCAGCAGGACAGTGGGCTTCTACGCCCAGTTCGGGTACTCCTTCTAACAAAAAACCCCGCCGGAGGCAGGGTGAGATATATGATATTTTAAACTGATATGTAGTCCCTCGCGGAGTTGAACCGCGGACCTCTACATTATCAGTGTAGCGCTCTAACCAACTGAGCTAAGAGACTGTATATAAAAAAGGAAGAGAGTACAAGCAAGCGAGCTCGGCGCCTTGAAGATCGTGCTCCAAAAAGGAGGT
>JAFZXU010000056.1 GCA_017616655.1 Bacteroidales bacterium | reverse complement strand
CTTTGGGATCCTTGGCATGGAAGAGGTTCCAGAGGGCATCACCCTGCTGGGCATAGTCGCGTGCAATGGCCCGCATATTAGAGAGTTTGTCGCCCAGGGCTACAATCTTGGCATCGTGCGAGGCACGAGCCAGACGGTCGATGGCGGCCTGCTTGCGAGCGTGCCATGAGTCTTCCTCGCTCACCCCTTCCTCGAAGGTATCGCTCTCGGAGGCCACCAGGTCGGCGATGCGGGGGCCGAACTCGGCGCGAATCTGCTCCACCGTCACGGGCGTATCTTCCACGGTGTCATGAAGAGCCGCCGCGGCCAGCAGTTCCTGGTCCGTCGTCATGGTGGACACGATCTCCACCGCCTCCATCGGGTGAACGATATATGGAAAACCTTTCCCGCGCCGCTCCGTGCCGGCATGGGCCTTTACCGCAAACACTATAGCGCGGTCGAGCAGTTCTGTATTCAGAGGTTTGTTTGCCATAATCTACTGATTCATGAAAGGAAGCTCCTTGCACTGCTCCTCCAGGAACTCGGCCATCGCGCCGTTGCTTTCGGATTCTCCGTTAAGCGAGTCGAGCATAAACTTCAGGCCGACCTTTCCGCCGCCGTTCTTGAGTATGAAGGCGGTGCAGAGGTTCTGCGGAGCGACGCTCGAGGAGAGGATGTCCAGGCCGGAGAGGCCAATCTGGAAGCAGGCAATCTGATATGCTGCTTCTGAGTAATCCTTCACCAGCTTGGCGATATCTCCGAGCGTTTTGAAACCCATTGCCTTGAACAGGGGCAGGAAGTTGCTCAGATCCACGGGCTGGATTTCCGCCTGGTTGATGGATGCTATGCGTTTGCCCAGGCGGTCGAAGGGCCCTATCTGCAGGTAACTCTTGAAGGAATCGCCGTCCAGCAGCACTTCTTCCAGGTTTCCGGAGGCCACCAGCTTCTGCACATTGCGGCGGTAATCCGTGATTTCCCTGCGGATGCGGCTGAACTCGTCGTCGCAGAGCTCCAGCATTCCGGCAAGACGGCTCATGTTCCGGAGGTACACCTTCGGAATCTCCACTCCGCTCTTGTAGCCGGTGTCGTGACTCATGTTGGCCCAGGCGTGCTGCAGCACGGTGCGCATCTGAACTTCGAAGCGTATCTTGTTAAGTTCCGGATGCTCCGAGTCGGAATAGGACTTTTCCGGAATGCTGCAGATATAGTGGAGCGACAGATAGCCGAAGCTGTCGGTCTCGTGGAGTTTGCGCTTGTCTATGGAGTTCTCCCAGTCGATGTCGAACAGACGTTCCAGCACCGAAGCCACCTTGTCCACATCGTCGATGTAGAAAGTGATGACGCGAAGGCCCACTATGTCGGTAAGGGCGAAGATATCGGGATACTTGCTTCCCTTGAGCTTCAGTTTGCCGGCGAGGGATTCTTCCGTTTTCACGCGGTGCTCCACGGCAGCCACAATAATCCCCGCTTCGGCGAAGAACCCCTTGAGTCTTTCCGGGATAATGTCCGCCATCTGAGTGAAGACGGGGAGCAGGGAATGATACTGCTGCAGCAGTTCCTGCGTATGCGGGTCGAGGTTGTTTATTGAAGAAGACATATCTAGACGTTATTATTATTTTTTCTTCTCATATACCATGACAGCTTGGAAATGGTGCTCTTCATCAGCGCTTCCCAACGTCTCACCAGCGGACGTCGTATAAAAGCTCTGCAACCTGCGAACATTCAGGCAATCAGTAAACAATGAGCCATTCTTGTAGGTGAAGCACTTCACAAAACCATCCCCGTCTTCGATAAAAATATTGTTACCGTCGACTCTGTATTGATGGGGCGTGTAATATGGTTCATAATCGATTGTCTCATCATAATACGCTGAGACTTGAACTATATTGCCGCTTTTGAATGTATATAGAACGTCCATTGGCTCGTAATCGGTTCCAAAACCATTAACGTACTTATATTTGTCAAGATAGTAATAGTAATAAGTTCCGCTAGATTTTTTGTCCGAGTCCCTATCAAAAGAGTCAACGAGCTTTCCATCCCAATAAATCTTCAATTCGGAGCCGAGCCAAGATCCTCTGATTGATGGGGTAACATCATCTTTTGAACAGGAGACCAGAAATAATCCAGTCCATGCTATCAATAACGAAATTAGAATATTTTTCATGGAACCCCTATTTCTGTTTTTTATAGCGCTGAGTTAGCACTAAATGATGAGTCTTTTTGTCATCACCGAAAATATCCCCTTCCGCGCTTGTATAACTGTCGGCGAAAGATACAGAGAAACATTCCTTCATCAGGAAACCATCTTCATACGTAAAGAGTACAGCTCGGGACGAATAGTAATAAACATAGAATTGATTGCCGGTTTGGACATATCTGTAATCATCCCACCAATCAAGAGACGGATTATATTCCGTTACCATCCCATCTGTTCCGAAAGTATATATTTGAGTCGACAACTCACCATTAAAAGAATTGCTCCCTCCCCCAGTCTCAAAATAGGCGGATTTTCCATATGAATATTTCCCATAGTAGTTATCTCCCGCAGACTTGTCATAAGTGCGGATTAGATCACCGTCAAAGTATACACGGATTATATTATCAGGTTCCCATGTGCCCAGTATCTTCCGGCTCATAATAGAGTCTTTCGTACAGGACAAAAAGACAAAACTGATGAAAAATAGCGCTGTTGTGATCTTTTTCATATCTATTGATGTCCAAAGGAACGACGGGAATCGTCGAGTTCGCGCCAGCGGGCTGGATCGAACTTTTCGGCCGGATGCACATACGGGCCTTCCTTGTCAATGGTGAAGGCCAGGTAGGTTATTGGGACGCCCTGCTCGAGAAACATGGACTCGTAGAAGGTCTGGACTTCGCGGACCTCCGGTTCGATAGAGGCTGTTGGCAACTCCCCATATAGGTCGGTGGTGCTCGCAAGAACCTTCAGACCATTGGCCTCGATCACGGCGCGGGTGTATTCGTGGAGGAAGCGGCTGTCGGTTTTGAGACGGACGACACCGCCGGGCTTCAGCATTTTGCGGTAGCGCTCGAGGAATCCGGGCGACGTAAGACGATTGTTCTCGCTTTTCGGCTGGGGATCCGAGAATGTGAGCCATATCTCGGAGACCTCTCCGGGAGCGAAATATGCGGTGATGAATTCGATTCGGGTGCGAAGGAAGCGCACATTGGGAAGGCCTTCCTGCGTGGCGGTCTTGGCGCCGCGCCAGAGCCTTGCACCCTTGATGTCCACTCCCACGTAATTCCGGTCGGGATTGCGACGAGCCAGCTCCAGCGTATATTCGCCTTTTCCACAACCGAGTTCCAGAATCAGCGGAGCGCCTGGAGTCGTGGAGCCGCCTTCGAACCAGTGGCCCTTCACGGGATGGTCGCGGAGATGGTCGAAGCCGTCGGCAAGCACCTCTTCGGCAGAAGGCTGCAAGAGACACTCGAAGGTCTCGTTCTCGGCGAATTTGCGAAGTTTGTCGTGGCCCATCAGTCGACTCGTTTACAGATTATTCCAATGCCGCGAAGGCCCTCAGGCGGTGCTATAGGGGTTACGGACAGATGCCACTCCCCTGCCGGCGCCGGCTTCACGCCGCTGCGGTACAGCTTCACGCTTCCCGCCTCCGCCCCGAATGGCAGATACACGATCTCGGAGAGCTCTGGCATCGCAAAACAAGCCGGGGAGGTACTGCCTCCGAGAGGCGTGCCACCCTCGGCGGGCGCCAGCCAGCAAACCTGCAACGCGAGCTCGGCGGATGGGGTGGCGGCGGCCATCAGGGCCGGGTCCACACGGGTATAGAGCGAGAGGTCGTAGGTGGCGGTGCTGTCCGAAAGGTCCAACTGGAAGATATAATCCCCGTCCTGCGCCTGATCCGCCCTGATGAACTGCTCGTACGATGCCGGACGGCAGCTCGCCGCAAACAGAAGCAGCGCAGAAAGCAGAATTATTGGCGCGTGATTCACAACTCTCTGAGTATCAATAGATTGCCTTACATCGTCGACCCGGAATTCGATTGACGATTTTGAGCAACTATTTAATACACAACACATTACGAATCACACCTGCTTTTTATTGCGTCCCCTATTGCGCTTGCGCCCGCCCTTGCGCCGGGGGGAGTCGAAGCGGGAAATCGAATCGTCTCCTACGGCGTCCACAAACTCGCGGCGGGCGGGCTCGGGTTCACCCTTGAGCGACTCCGGCTTGATACCGTTGCGGTTCATGCGGATGAT
>JAFZXU010000055.1 GCA_017616655.1 Bacteroidales bacterium | reverse complement strand
TACCCGCTTCGACGCCCCTGCGGGCGTATTGGAAGCGTTCGATGTTGCGCTTCATTTCCTCGTGCCACAGGGCCCATTTAAGGCCGAACGAGGTGATGTCTGCGTGGATGCCGTGGGTGCGTCCGATGCATGGGGTGGACCGGAACTCCAGGGCACGCTTCTTCAGCACCTCCAGGAATTCCTCCATATCCTTAAGGAGTATTGCGTTGGCCTGCTTGAGGAGGTAGCCGTTGGCGGTGTCCACCACATCGGTGGAGGTGAGGCCGTAATGGACCCACTTGCGCTCTTCGCCGAGGCTTTCGCTGACGGCGCGGGTGAAGGCCACAACGTCGTGACGGGTCTGGAGCTCTATCTCCTTGATTCTCTCCACGTTGAAAGTGGCCTTGTCACGGATCTTCTCCACATCTCCGGCGGGAATGACACCGAGTTTGCTCCATGCTTCGCAGGAAAGGGTTTCTACCTCGAGATACGCGCTGAACTTGTTCTCTTCTGTCCAGATGTCGCGCATCACCTTGCGGGAATATCTCTCTATCATGGCTATACGGTTTCGAGGAATTTGCGGATGTTGTTTTCAATGCGGGCGAGAGCGTCGGCTTCGGGGGCCGGAATGAACTTCTCGCCGGTGACCTGCTCGTAAAGCTCTATGTAGCGGTCGGTTATGCCGGACACGACCTCCGGGGTCATCTCGGGCACTTTCTGCCCCTCCTTGCCCTGGAATCCGCCGGCCATGAGCCATTCGCGGACGAACTCCTTGGAGAGCTGCTTCTGGTGCTCGCCCCGCGCCAGGCGCTCCTCGTATCCTTCGCGATAGAAATAGCGTGAGGAGTCGGGAGTGTGGATTTCGTCGATGAGGTAAATCTTGCCGTCGCGCTTGCCGAACTCATACTTGGTGTCGACCAGGATGAGGCCGTGCAGGGCTGCGATGTCGCTGCCGCGGCGGAAAAGGGCGAGAGCGTAGCGCTCGAGCTGGTCGTAATCCTCTTCCGACACCAGACCGGTGCGGATGATTTCCTCGCGGCTGATGTTCTGGTCGTGGCCTTCGTCGGCCTTGGTGGTAGGAGTGACGATAGGCTCGGGGAATCTCTGGTTCTCCACCATACCCTCGGGAAGGGGAACTCCGCAGAGGGTGCGGGCTCCTGCCTTGTACTCGCGCCATGCACTTCCGGCGAGATAGCCGCGGACGATCATCTCCACCTTGAATCCCTCGCATCTGTAGCCGACAGTGACCATAGGGTCCACCTCGGCAATCTTCCAGTTGGGCAGGATGTCGGCCGTAGCATCCAGGAACTTTGAAGCTATCTGATTGAGTACCTGGCCCTTATAAGGGATACCCTTGGGCAGTACCACGTCGAATGCGGAGATGCGGTCGGTGGCTACCATTACCAGATAGTCGCTGCCGATGCTGTAAACGTCACGGACCTTTCCGGTGTATTTCGCCACCTGTCCGGGAAAAATGAAATCTGTACCGGTTATTGCTTTCATAGTCTGATGCGGATAAGGAAACACGAAATTACTTCTTTTTTCTCATTAAATGAAAATATTACAGTACATTTGTGCTACTATGAAAGAGATGGACAACGGTATTCACGAGGAATGCGGCGTTTTCGGCGTTTACGGCGTGCCGGATGCCGCACGCATCACTTATTACGGTCTTCATTCGCTTCAGCACCGCGGCCAGGAGGGATGCGGAATCGTCTGCCTGGACGGCGGGGAACTGAAGTGCATCAAGGGGGAGGGACTCGTCACGGAGGTGTTCGACTCCGGGAAACTCGACTCCCTGAAGGGTGATATGGCCATCGGCCACGTGCGCTACTCCACCACCGGCGCGAGCTGCCTCGACAATGTGCAGCCCTTCGTCTTCCACCACAAGACGGGAGATTTCGCCCTCGCCCACAACGGCAACCTCGTCAATTCGGCAGTGCTGCGGCGCTATCTCGAGAGCAGGGGAAGCCTCTTCCAGACCTCTTCCGACAGCGAGATACTGGCCCATCTTATCCGTAAGGATTCCAAGGAGAGCCACCTGCCGCGCATCGAAGCCATCAAGGAGGCGCTCAATATGATAGAGGGGGCCTTCGCCTTCCTCATACTGACCGAGAACCGCATCTACGCCTGCCGTGACAAATACGGCCTCAGACCTCTCTCGCTCGGACGTCTCGGCAACGGCTATGTCGTCAGCAGCGAGACCTGCGCCATAGAGGCTGTGGGCGGCGAGTTCATCCGCGACATAGAGCCCGGCGAGATAGTATGCATAGACCATCACGGCCTGCGCTGCAACAAATACTCCGACTACTGCCACCGCTTCATGTGCGCCATGGAGTATATCTACTTCGCCCGTCCCGACAGCGACATCGAAGGGTGCAACGTCCATAATTTTAGGAAGTTGTCAGGAAGGTACCTCTATGAGGAAGCCCCGGTCGAGGCCGATATCGTAGTGGGTGTGCCCGATTCGAGCCTCAGCGCCGCCATGGGTTATGCCGAGGCTGCCGGAATTCCCAACGAGATGGGCCTGGTCAAGAACAAATACATCGCCCGTACCTTCATCCAGCCTTCGCAGGAGCTGAGGGAGAACGGCGTTATGATGAAGCTCTCCGCAGTCAGAAGCATCGTGGGGGGCAAACGTGTGGTGCTGATTGACGACTCCGTGGTCAGGGGAACCACCTCCAAGCGCATCGTCAAGATGCTGAGGAAGGCGGGAGCGAAGGAGGTCCATCTGCGTATTGCAAGCCCCCAGCTGATACGGCCCTGCTTCTACGGAGTCGACATCTCTACCGTTGAGGAACTTTTCTGTGCCAGCCGCAACCTGGAGCAGGTCAGAAAGGAACTCGGAGTGGATTCCGTCCACTTCCTCTCGAAGGAGGCCCTCTATAATGCTGGACACCGCAGTGAATTCTGCCTCGCCTGCTTCACGGGTGATTATCCCACCGATCTTTATCAGGAGGAGTTGAAGTGAAACGTTGCCTTGCAGCCCTTCTAATGGCATTCCTGTGCCTCTCTCCGAATGCGGCGGCGCCTTCGCAGGAGTCGGTCAACAGGGCTGTATTCGACCGCATAAGTACGGCACTGAAGGGCTCCGAAGGGTTTCCGACCGGCGAACTGGTCTCCGCGGCATCTCTCGAAATGCTGGGAACTCCCTATGTTGCAGGGACTCTCGAAACCGTCCCGGAAAAACTGAATATTTTTCTGGACAAGACCGACTGCATACTCTTTGTCGAGACTTGCGTCTGCATGGCGCTCACCCTCAAATCGGACGATCCGACCTATGAGAACTTCGTGGAGCAGGTCCGCTCGATGCGCTACCGCGACGGCAAGGTGGAGGGCTACACTTCAAGACTTCATTATACCTCGGAGTGGATTGCCCAGAATGCCGCCAGGGGCATCCTGACCGAATATACCTGCCGCTACGGCACTCCACTCAAGCAGGGGTTCAGTTTTATGAGCACCCATCCCGACTCATATAAGCAGCTGAAGGATAATCCTTCCGCCGTAGTCGGGATTCGCCGCGCCGAAAGGAGCCTCGAGGCTGCCGGCGGCTACTGCATCATCACTCAGAAAAGGCTCGCTTCCGGCGGAATCGAGATGCGCGAGGGCGACCTTGTCTTCTTCGTCTCGAAGGTGGCCGGGCTCGACATCGCACACGTCGGAATCCTGCACAAGGTGGGCGGGGAATGGCATTTCATCCACGCCTCATCCAAGGCGGGAAAGGTTGTCGTGGAGAAAAAATCCCTGGCGGAGTACGCCGTCAACGGGGTCAGGCTTGCAAGATTGAACTGAAAAAGACTATGGACAGACTCTTTCTGATAGACGGACACTCCCTGATTTTCAGGATGTATTATGCCTTCATGCGCCGTCCGATGATCAACTCGAAGGGGGAGGATACCTCCATCCTCTTCGGGTTCACCAAGTTCCTGCTGGAGCTTATCAGAAAGGAGCATCCCACCCATCTGGCAGTAGCCTTCGACCCCCCGGCAAAGACCTTCCGGCACGAACTCGACCCGGAGTACAAGGCCAACCGCAGCGCCGCTCCCGAGTTGGTGAAGGCAGCCCTCGAACCCCTTACCGAGATTGTCTCCGCCCTTGATATTCCGGTACTTATGAAGCCCGGATTCGAAGCGGACGACGTAATCGGTTCCGTGGCCAAACACGCTGCCGCCCGCGGCTTCAAGGTCTATATGGTGACCCCCGACAAGGATCTGGGCCAGATAATAGACGACAATATCCTTCAGTTCAAGCCCGGAAAGTCGGGCGGGGACGATGAAATATGGGACAAGGCCCGCCTTTGCGAGGCTTTCGGCATCTGCGACCCTGCGCAGATAATAGACATCCTGACCATTTGGGGCGATGCTTCCGACAATATCAAAGGCGTAGAAGGGGTAGGAGAGGTAGGTGCGAAGAAACTGGTGGGCAAGTACGGCTCGCTCGACAATATCTTCGCCCATCTGGACGAACTGCCTCCCAAACAGCAGGAGAAGTTCCGCGCCGCCGAGCCGCATCTGGCTCTCAGCCGCACCCTGGCTACCATCCGTACCGATGTGGAGACAGGCGTCACGGAGGAGGAACTGAGGCTTACGGCAAAGGCTACTCCGCGCCTCTACGAGCTATTCGACCACTATGAGTTCAACTCCCTTCGCAGTTTGCTGCCCGAGGGTGACGGCCCTGTCGAAGTCCAGGCGCCTGAGCACAAAACCCTTGAACCTCAGGAAGTTCCTCTCAGTAAAATAACTTCCGCCGCGGATGCTTCCGGAAAGGTCGCGGTCCGCATCGAGGGAGATTCTGTGCTGCTTTCCGTGGCGGAAGAGTTCTGCCGCTGCACCCTTGCCGAAGCTGAACAACTGCTCTCCAATCCCTTCGTGGAGAAAGTCGGATTCGGACTGAAGCACACCGCCCTCAGGGGCGATCTCTACGATATCGAGATAATGCACTACCTGCTCAATCCCGAGCGCAGCCACAAGCTCTCGCAGCTGGCAAGGGGCTACCTGGGAGTGGAACTCGAGAACTCCGCCGAAACGGGAGGCATGCTCTTCAGCTTTGATGACGGGGCGGCTCCAAGGGAGTGCGTCGCCGCCGGGCTGATCGAGCCGCTGCTGCGCAAAGAGCTTGAGGATAACGGAATCATGCGGCTCTATACCGATATCGAGATGCCGCTGATTCCCGTCCTGGCCGATATGGAAGCCACCGGAGTCCGCATCGATCCCGCACAGTTGGCGCAGTACGGCAGACAGCTTTCCATGGAACTGGAGGCCATCGAGAACGAAGCCCGCGCGATGGTGGAAGAGCCTCAGCTCAACCTCTCCTCCCCGAAGCAGGTTGGCGTCGTCATTTACGAAAAACTGGCGCTTGACCCCAAGGCGAAGAAGAACGGCAAGAGCGGCAGCTATTCCACCGACGAAGAGACTCTCGCCGGCCTTCCCAATAAGCATCCGTTTGTCGACAAAGTGCTGGAATACAGGGGGATAAAGAAACTGATATCCACCTATCTGGAGCCACTTCCGGCCCTGATGGATCCGCGCGACGGCAAAGTGCATACCACCTTCAACCAGGCGTTGACCGCCACCGGCAGGTTGAGTTCATCCAAACCGAACCTGCAGAACATCCCGGTCCGCACGGCTCAGGGAAGGGAGATCCGCAAGGCCTTCGTTCCCAGCGATCCGGACGGCTTTATCGTGTCGGCCGACTACTCCCAGATAGAGCTGCGCCTGATGGCTGTCCTGAGCGGTGATCCAGCCCTGCTCGAGGGCTTCAACAATGGCGCCGACATTCACGCCGACACCGCTTCCCGCATCTTCCATACCCCGCTCGCGGAGGTGACGCCGGAGCAGCGCAGGCAGGCCAAGGTGGCCAATTTCGGCATCATATACGGCATCTCGGCCTTCGGGCTGGCCCAGCGGATGGGTATTTCCCGGACCGAGTCGAAAAACTTCATCGAGCAGTATTTCATCCACTATCCGAAGGTGCGCGAGTATATGGACGCAGCCATAGCATCGGCCCGCGACAAGGGATATGTGGAGACCATCTTCGGCCGTAAGCGCTATCTGCCGGACATATCGTCGCGCAACCAGGTGGTGCGTTCCCTCGCGGAGCGCAACGCCATAAACGCCCCCATCCAGGGCAGCGCCGCCGATATCATCAAAATGGCGATGATAAACGTTTATAAACGGTTGCAGGAGAGGGGCTACAGGAGCCGTATGGTACTCCAGGTGCACGACGAACTGGTATTCGACGTGGTGCCTGAGGAAAAAGATTCACTGATGAAAATGGTAAAGGAGGAGATGGAGGGGGTATGCACCCTTCCGGTTCCCCTTACTGTAGAATGCGATTATGGGAAAAACTGGCTTGAAGCGCACTGACCTGACCGACAAGGAGTTGATCGAACTCGCCCTGGCCGACGACCAGGGGGCGTTCTCGATGCTGCTCTCCCGTTACGGCAAACCGCTGAAATCCCACGTGATGAATTACGTGAAGGTGGAGGCCGACGCCGAGGATATCTGCCAGCGCAGTTTCGAAAAGGCCTTCCGCGACATCGGGAGCTACAACAAGAAATACGCCTTCTCGACCTGGCTCTATACCATCGCCCAGAACGAGGCGATCGACCATCTCCGCCGCAACCGCAGCACAATCAGTTCCATATCGCTCGAGACTCCGGGAGTCCTTTCTCTCTCAGGCGATTCCACTCCGGAGGACAGGGTGATGGAGGATCAGGCCGTAGCCGAACTGCTGACCTTCATCGACCGCCTTCCCGCAACCTACAAGACCATCGCCGAGTACCGCTTCATCCGGGATTATGCCTACGAGGACATCGCCGATGAGCTGTCGATCCCTCTCGGGACGGTCAAGACGCGCATCAACCGCGCCCGCAAGATGCTGATTGCAATGGTCGAAAACAAAGTGGACAATGGAAACGATTGAGCGATACTTTCCCGGCCTGACTCCCCTCCAGAAGGAGCGGTTCGCCTCCCTGGATTCCCTCTACCGCGAATGGAATTCCAAGATCAACGTCATATCCCGCAAGGATATCGACAATCTCTATCTCCATCACGTGCTCCACAGCCTGGCAATCGCCAGGGCGGTTACCTTCGCTCCGGGCGAGACCGTACTCGACGTAGGAACGGGCGGCGGATTTCCCGGCATCCCTCTCGCCATCCTCTTTCCCGAAACCCGTTTCACTCTCTGCGATTCGATAGGCAAGAAGATAAAGGTGGCCTCCTCTGTGGCTCAGGAGCTGGGTCTGGATAACGTGGAGTGTGTCAATGCGAGGGTTGAAACCCTGGGCGGCGGGTACGATTACATAGTCTCCCGCGCCGTGACCAATATGGCCGATTTCTACGGATGGATCAAGGGGCGGTTCAGCCGTCAGGTGATATGTCTCAAAGGGGGAGAGGTGGAGCAGGAACTCTCGCAGTGCTTCGCCAGGCATCGCCTCAGCCCGGCCAAAGTGACTGTGTGCGACATCCCTATGTGGTTCCCGGAAGAGTATTTCGAGGGCAAAAAGATGGTAATTATCGGCCAATAAATTTGCAATTTGAAACAAAAGCATTACCTTTGCATCCCCAAATCGGAAATAAGCAATAATAGATAATGAAACGCACTTTTCAACCTTCACAGCGCAAGAGACGCAACAAGCACGGTTTCCGTGAGCGCATGTCGACTCCCAACGGACGCCGCGTCCTCGCTGCTCGCCGCCGTCATGGCCGCAAGAAGCTGACTGTCTCTTCAGAGGACCTCTGGTAGGAGTCCTCTGCCATTGGCAATATGGCAAGAACTTCAAAAGATAAAGGAGCGGGTGGCTGGATTCTCCGCAATCTTATATGGGCGATTATTCTGATACTCGCCCTTGTTGTGTTATTGCAATTCCTTCTCGACGCCGTTACCCGCCACAATAAGGAGATAGACGTTCCCGACTTCAGCGGACTGACCATTGCGGAGGCCGCCGACCTCGCCCGGGCCAACAACGTCCGCATAGATCTCACCGATTCCGTTTATGTCAGCCATCTTCCCCTCGGCACGGTATTCTCGCAGAATCCAAAGGCTGCCGACAAGGTGAAGAAGGGACGCCGCATCCTCATCACTATCAACGCAACTCAGCCCAAGACCGTCGCGATGCCGCGCCTTGTCGGTCTCTCCCTCCGCGGAGCCAAGACCGAGATCCTGGCCTGCGGCCTGACTGTGGGAACGCTGACTTACGTCCCCGATATGGCTACCAACTACGTGCTGGCGCAGAAAGTCGCAGGGCGCAATATCCTTCCCGGCAAGAAGGTCAAGATCGATACCCCCGTGGATTTGACCCTCGGAGTCAATTCGGGAGAGTCCTATACCTATATTCCCTATCTGATAGGACACACCGCCGCGATGGCCAGGGAGATCCTCGTCGACAACTCCCTGAATGTGGGAGAGGTTAAGTACGACTCCACGGTCAAGACCTACGCAGATTCCCTCCAGGCCCAGGTCTTCAGCCAGTCACCGGCATACTCGGGCGTTCCTTATCCGCTGGGAACCCAGGTGACCATAACCCTTACCAACGAGGCTGCCAAGGTCTCCAAGACAGTCCCCGTCATCGATACCCTCATCATACCCGATGCCGCTTCACCGGATTCCATTTCCGATGGACACTGATGAATATATCGAGGAAGAGGGTCTCTTCGAGCATTTCCGATTCGAGGTTGACAAAGGCCAGTCGCTGCTCCGCATCGACAAATATCTAACGCTCCATCTTACCCAGACTTCGCGCCACCGCATCCAGCTGGCGATAGCCTCCGATTATGTCCGCGTCAACGGCAACGTGGTCAAGGCCAACTACAAGGTCAAGCCGGAGGATGTCATCACCATAATGATGCCCTATGAGCGCCGCGGATTCGAGGTCAGGCCCGAGCCTATCCCTCTCGACATAGTATATGAGGATGACGACCTACTGGTGGTCAACAAGCCTGCCGGGCTGGTGGTACATCCCGGTCACGGCCATTTCAGCGGCACTTTGGTCAATGCCCTGGCGTTCCATCTGGGCATCGTTCCCGACGAAGATGCGACCGACGAAAGGATGGGCGTGCTGGTGCACCGCATCGACAAGGATACTTCCGGCCTGCTGGTCGTTGCCAAGAACGACGAGTCGCAGCTCAAGCTGGCAAAGCAGTTCTTCGACCACTCCATCGAACGCAAATATGTAGCCCTGGTGTGGGGGAATATCGCGGAGGACGAGGGCACGGTCGAGGGCAACATAGGCCGCGACCCCAACGACCGCCTCCGATTCAAGGTCTATCCCGAAGGGGACAAGGGGCGGGACGCAGTGACCCATTTCAAGGTGCTGGAGCGTTTCGGATATGTGACTCTGGTGGAATGCGTGCTCGAGACCGGGCGCACCCATCAGATCCGCGTACATATGAATTATATCGGCCATCCTCTCTTCAACGACTCCCTCTACGGGGGAGACCGCATCCTGAAGGGGCCGCTCTATGCAAAATACAAGCAATTCATCGACAATTGTTTCGAACTGCTGCCGAGGCAGGCGCTGCACGCCAGGACTCTGGGCTTCGTGCATCCCTCCACAGGCAAGCTGATAAGGTTCGATTCGGAGATTCCCGCCGATATGCAGGCACTTATCGAAAAGTGGCGCAAGTATGTGGGAGTCAGGGAACTGGAGGAGGAAGAATAACAATGGAACGCATTATTCTCATCACCGGAGGAGCCCGTTCGGGCAAAAGTTCATACGCCGAGAAACTGGCTCTTGAAAAGTCGGACAACCCCGTTTATCTGGCAACGGCCCGCGTCTGGGACGAAGAGTTCAGGGAGCGCATAAGGCGGCATCAGGAGCGTCGCGGCCCCCAGTGGACCAATATCGAAGAGGAAAAGTTCCTCAGCCGCCACGACCTTTCCGGCCGCGTGGTGCTGGTGGACTGCCTTACCCTCTGGAGTACAAACTTTTTCTTCGACCTGGAAGGGGATGCCGACAGGGCCCTGGATGCCCTGAAGGCTGAATTCGACCGCCTCACCGCACAGGATGCCACCTTCATCCTGGTCACCAACGAAATAGGAATGGGCGGCACCTCCGAGAATGAAGTGCAGCGAAAATTCACCGACCTTCAGGGGTGGATGAACCAATATGCCGCTCACCGTGCGGATGATGTCATCCTGATGGTAAGCGGCATACCGATGAAGATCAAGGGTTGACGCCTTTTCTAGTTAGCAGCCCAGGTCGGGTTGAGCGTATTTCCCGTCGCGTTGTCGATGAAGACCACATCGATGGGCGTCTTGCCGCTGTAGCCGCTGTGGATCCAGCGCAGGTTGGTCTTCGCAAGCCAGTTTGCAGTCGCCTGGTTGCAGTAAATCGTCAGTTTCTTGCTGAGAGAGGCGGTCCTTGTGCCGACAGCGTCGCTTTGTCCCAGGAAGAAATACGTCGGGGTGGTATTGTTCTGCAGGAATCCGTCTCCCAGATGAATCTCGGTCAGGTTCGGGCAGTGCGAGAACATATAGGTGATGCTCGCGTCGGCGCGGTTGACGTCGAACTTCCTGATGGAGAGTTTCCTGAGACTCTTCATGCCATAGAACATATAGGTCATGAGCTCGCCCTTTCCGGTCTCCATATTGTCCAGGTCCAGTTCCTCGATGCTGTCGCACCTGTTGAAGAGGCTCCTGAAGGTGGTGGCGTTCGGGGTGTTGAAGGAAGAGAGGTCCAGCGCCTTGAGTTTCACGCAGTTGCGGAACATGTTGTCGAGATTCACTGCGCTCGAGCCGTCGAATCCGCTGACATTCAGCTCTTCCACGGTCTGGCAGTAATAGAACATATGGTAGAATACCCTGACGTTGGAGGTGTTGAAACGGCTCACGTCGAACTTGGGATTCTCAACCCTGCAGCCGGCATATTTGAACATGCTTCCCATATCCTCCGCATCGGAGGTGTCCAACAGGTTGAGGTTGACGATCTCCTCGAGGGTGTAGAGGTATGCGAACATATGGGCGCACATCTTTCCGGTGCGGATGGAGCCTGCAGGAGTGGAGATGGTAACAGTGCCGCTGGCCTTGTCCCAGTTGAAATAGATGGGGTAGGGGGAGTTGTATGCGTCGCCCCTGAGTCCTTTGCTGACCTTGCTTCCGGTTTCGATGACGATCCTCCTGATGATGGAATCGCCGGTAGAGACGGTCTGCGTCGTTCCGGAAAGACTCTTGAGGAGTTGGTTGACATCGTTTCCCATCAGCAGGACGGCCGCATCGTAATGATTTGCGGCAAAGTCATTTGCAGTAACGGAAATCTCGCAGACCTGGCTTCTCTCCACTTTGTAGGTTGCACCCTCCTTGAGGGATATCTGCTGGCTTAGGCCGTCGCTGGTGAAGAGGGTTATGGTCAGGCCGGTATAGGTGTTGGCCGGAACGCTGATGTAGAAGGAGGCGGCCTCCGGGCCGAGCGCCACTCCGCCGCAGTCGAGGCGCACACCATCGGAAGAGGTGACCACGGCCTCACCGCCGTCGAGGTTGAAGTTTCCGCTGAGTCCCTGATCGGCGTCAAGCACTATGCGGTCGAGCTTTATTCCCGAAAGGGAAGTCGCTATGTCGAGCCGTATCGCTCCGCAGAGGTTGCGGAAGTTGAAGTCGAGATTCTCGGAGTCGGCGCACATGGGCGCTTCGAAGATGCCGCCTGCCTTGTACTGCTGGACAGCGGGCAGATTTCCCTCAGCGAGAGAAGCCGGGTACCAGGCAGTAAAGGGGGCGCTTCCCGAGATGGCGCTGCCATCGGGGGAGAAGGATGATACCGGCGAACCTCCGTTGTCGGCTTTGTAAAATGCGGTTGCGGTCTTGCTGGTGACGGCGATCCTGTCGCCGGCCACCCAGTTTACCTTATAGATGTCCCCTTCCTGCGCGAGCTGGGTCCTGGTCATCGACTCTATGGCGGCGTTGACCTTCGTATCGTTAACGGGCATTTCCCTGTTGCAGGATGCGGCCAGAAGAAGGGCCGAGAGCGAGATAACAGTCAGAATAACAATCTTTTTCATCGTCTTGTCCTCCATTAATAATCCCAGGAAACCTGAATCGTGTAAGGGGCGCCGTTGAGGATGCCCGTGTTGGAATAGGTGGTGCCGTACGGTCCGTGTTCGTCGGTTATCGTTACGACGGACTCGCACTGTACGCCTACATACCAGGTGCCGGCTTCGAGCGTGTCGAAGAAGAGCTGTTTGCCGCTCTGGACTCCTTCTACCTTATACTGAGCGTCCTCCTTGAATGCGAAGGTGCCCTTGGCCAGATGCAGGCTCAGGTTGTATTTGTCAAGCGACTCCAGCCGCACTTTGACATTACGGGCCCCTTCGGGAAGGGCGAATACGAAGTGGTGGCACTGTTTGTCGCCGATCTTGGTGTATGCGGGGTCCTTGTCGTCGGTATCCTTTACCATACGGCGGATTTCACCGTTGTGGAGGATGCCTTTCGCTTTGACGTTCCCCACTCCGTCGAAGCAGTATTTCACCATTCCGGCCATAAGGAGCAGGTTCTCACCGTCCGGAACCTGTTCGGGATGCGAGCCGCAGGGGATTACGCGCCCCCACCACTGGTCCTTTTTCCAAGCGATGATGGCGGGATGGCCGTGCATCTTGGTGGAGTCGGGGATGTCGAAACGGGTGAGCACTTCAGTGCCTGGCACGCAGTTAAAATCCTTGAAGCAGGGGCCGTTGTGATGGCGCACGGAATCTATGTAATTGTCGCCGCCATAGTCATAGTATTTCAGCAGCGGGCTGTCTTCGGGTACTACGTGACCGGGATATATCTGCTTGGTCGTCAGGCTGTTGCAATGCCCGGGCCAGATTCCCATATAACTGCCGCTGGAATTTGCGTCCAGCGAGGTTCCCCTTGTCGCCACATAAGCTCCCGCGCAGGATCCCAGATATGAGCCGCCGTTGGCCACGAACTGGCGGAAGTTGTTGCGACCCTGCGGGCCGAGGGTCCTGCCATGGTCGGTCGAGCCTCCTCCGCGAACATATACCATACGGTACCTGGGCTCTCCGTCGGGATAGAGCAGGCGGCCGTTGACGTCGTCATCACTTCCTGCGAATACCGCGATCTGCGCTGCAAGGTCGGCTGCGGTGGGGGAGTTGCGCGCATCCATGAATACCTCCATCGAGAGGTTCAGGAAGTCGGAAACCGGCAGGGTGTCGTTGGTGGTGAGGTAGAGGCCGGCGTTCAGGAGAAGATCCTTGTAGAATGCCTTGTTCTGCACGTCAGTGCGGATAACCACATCTTCGGAGACGTCCCTGTAGGTGGCCTCGCCGAGCCCCGTGCAGGCTGCCCGGGCGGTGGATACCGCCGGGAAATCCTTCTGCATATAGCCTCCCCGGTGGTCGATAAGCGTGATGCGGAAACCTTCCTGAAGGGTGCCTGAAGGAACCACGAAGCAGTATTTCGAAGTCGCCTCCTGTGCATTGGAATCGAACGTTCCGCCGGTTACGGTGGAGTTGGGTCCGGTCGTGAAAGATTCGTTCCCGGTGCTTCCTGCGGCATCGTCGTCAACCTTCAACACTATTTCGTTCTTCTCTGAAGAGGCGTTCTCCTGCATCGTTCCGGCAGGAAAACCCTCTCCTCCCACGGGAATCGAAAGGGTGCCCCAGAGCGCCTCGTCCTTGTTGGAGACGAGCCTTATCTCGCGGAGTCCCTTCTGCGATTTGACGGTTACTGCCACTATGCTCAGAGGATACTTGAAGTCCAGTTTTCCGGTAGTGTCGGCTTTGGCAACGAAAGGCATAAGCGCCGGGTCGATGCCGTCGGCTGAATACTCCTGAGTCGCAGGCAGATTCAGTACCAGGTTTTCTCCTTCCAACTTACCGTCGAAATCTGCCGGGTAGAGTGCCGCAGTGGCCAGATGATACTCTTTGAAGCCCTCTTCCGCAAATGAAGCACCCGTTTGCGAGGGTGCACCTGAGGGGTGGAATTCCTTTCCCTCTGAAGAGGATGGAAGATAAACCTTGATAGTCGATTCTGCCGTCCATGCGGGGGTAGTGACCCCTTCGATGCTTTCAAGCGTTGCGCTGAAGGCGGTAGGGCGTTCCGGTTCGGGATCGGGCTCGGGCGGTTCCGGAGCCGGGGGGCATCCGCAGGCCAGGATGGCTGTGAAGACAGCCGCTGAAATAAATCTGATAATTCGCATATAAAACAGTTATTCTATTGTCAATTTGCAGCCCATTTGGGCGAGAGCGTCTCCCCGGTAGAATTGTCGATGAAGACTACCTCTATCGGAGTCTTTCCGTTGTAGCCGCTGTGGATCCAGCGCAGGTTCGTCCTGGCCAGCCAGTCGGCAGTAGCCTTGTTGCAGTAAATCGTCAGCTTCTTGCTGAGCGATGCGGTCCTGACGCCTGTGCCTTCGGTCTGCGCCAGGAAGAAGCTGGAAGGGGTGGTATCCTGAAGGAACCCCTCTCCGAGATAGATCTCTGAAAGGTTCGGGCAGTTCGAAAACATATATATTATGTTGACGGAAGGGCGGTTGACATCGAAATTCCTGATAGAGAGTCTCCTGAGTTTGGTCATCTTGTAGAACACATAGGTCATAAGTTCGCCCTTGCCGGTGTTGAAACTGTCCGCGTCCAGTTCCTCTATGCTTTCGCACCTGTTGAACATGCTTCGGAAAACGGTCGCTTTCGAGGTGTTGAAGGAGGAGAGGTCAAGTGCCTTGAGCTTGCTGCAGCTGCGGAACGTGTTGTCGAAATTGGTCACATTCCCCGTGTCCCATCCGCTGACATCCAGTTCTTCCACCGATTCGCAGAAGTAGAACATATGGTACATCGTGGTGACGTTGGAGGTGTTGAATCCGCTGACGTCGACCGTCAGTTTTTTGCTCCTGTATCCGGCATAGGTGAACATGCTGCCCATATCCTGGGCGTCGGAAGTGTCGAGAGAATTGAGGTTCACTATCTCCTCGAGGGCATAGAAATACGAGAACATATGGGCGCACATCGGTCCGGTGCGGAAAGATCCGGCAGGAGTGGATACGGTGGCGGTGGCTTCCGCCTCGTTCCAGTTTACATAGACGGGATGGGGAGAGTTGTAGGCATCCACCCTCACTCCCCCGCTCACCCGGCTTCCGGGATCGAATACGATCCTCCTGACTGAAGAATCAGCCGCAGTGGAGGATTCCTTATTTCCGGCAAGCCGCCTGATTATCTCGTTCAGTTCGGAGCCGGGACGAAGGGTGGCATAGTCGTAATGGTTGTGTGCGAAATCATTGGCCTCGAAGGCGATTTCGCAAACCCGACTGCGTTCCACGGTATAGGTGGCGCCCTCCTTGAGGGAAGCCTTCTGGCTGAGTCCGTCGGAGGTGAAAAGGGTGATTTCCAAGCCGGTGTAGCTCCTGGGAGGAACACTGATGAAGAAAGCCGCAGGCTCCTTCCCAAGCGCGGCTCCGCCGCAGTCGAGACATACCCCGTCGGAAGCTGTGACCACTGCCGAAAGGCCGCTGCGGTAAAAGGCGCCGCTGAGCCCCTGGTCGGCCTTGAGCACTATGCGGTCGAGCCTGACGCCCTCCAGCGAAGTGCTTACATCGAGCCGGATTATGCCGCAGAGGTTCCTGAAATTGAAGTCGAGGGTGCCGGAATCGGCGCTCATCGGGGTTTCGACGGTACCGTCTGCCTTATAATACTGAATGGCGGGCAGAATGCCGTCGGAGAGTGATGCGGGATACCAGGCGGTATAGGGGCCGCCGGAGATTGCGCTTCCCGCAGGGGTGAAGGATGACGCGGGTGAACCCCCGCTGTCGGCCGTGTAATATGCGGTGGTGTTGGCATTGGCTACGGCAATCCGGTCGCCGGCCACCCAGTTGACCTTGTATATGCTGCCTTCCCGGGCAAACTGTGTCCTTGTCAATGCCTCGATCGAGGCGTTTACGGCTGCGCCGTTATCGGATGGCATCTCGATATCCCGGGCGCAGGCTGCTGCGGTGAAGAGAACCGCCGCCGTAAAGACCGTATTGAGAAGAGTGTTTTTCATCGTCTTGCCCTCCATCAATAATCCCAGGAAACCTGAATCGTGTACGGGGCGCCGTTGAGGATGCCCGTGTTGGAATAGGTCGTGCCGTAAGTTCCGTTCGGATCTGAAACGGTGACCGTCGATTCGCACTGGACGCCGACATACCAGGTGCCGGCTTCAAGCGTGTCGAAGAAGAGCTGCTTTCCGCTCTGGACCCCCTCTACCTTATACTGTGCATCTTCCTTGAATGCGAAGGTGCCCTTTGCCAGATGCAGGCTGAGGTTGTATTTGTCGAGCGACTCGAGACGCACCTTGACATTCTTCGCACCCTCCGGAAGGGAGAAGACGAAATGATGGCACTGCCTGTCGCCTATCTTCGTGTAAGCCGGGGCATTGTCTTCGGTGGAGCGCACCATCCGGCGGACATCGCCGTTGTGCAGCACCCCCTTGACCTTGGCAATTCCCACTCCGTCCATGCAATATCTCAGCATCGCGGCAGTGAGCAGCAGTTTTTCCCCGTCAGGTATCGCCTCGGGATGGGAGCCGCAGGGAAGCACGCGTCCCCACCATTTATCTTTCTTCCATGCCACTATGGCAGGATTGCCGTGCATCTTGGTGGAGTCGGGAATGTCGAAGCGGGTGAGCACCTCGGTGCCGGGGACGCATTCGTAATCTTTGAAGCAGGGGCCGTTGTGGTGACGCACCGAATCGATATAGAAGTCGCCTCCGAAGTCGTAGTATTTGAGAAGCGGGCTGTCCTTGGGGATGACGTGACCGGGATATATCTGCTGAGTGGACAACCTGTTGCAGTGGCCGGGCCAGATGCCCAGATAGAAGGCTCTGGATTCTCCGTCCAGATCATATCCCCTGGTGACCAGATAGGCGCCGGCGCAGGAGCCCATATAGGAGCCTCCGTTGGCCACGAACTGGCGGAACCGCTCGCGTCCCTCACTCTTCAGGGTTGAGCCGTGGTCGTTGGAGCCGCCGCCCCATACATATACTATCTTGTAACGCGGCTCGCCGTCGGGATAGAGGAAGCGGCCGTTGGTGTCATCTTCCGTGCCCGTGAAAACATTCCACTGCGCCTCTATGTCGGCGGGTTTGGGATTGCTTGCTGCTGCCAGCAAGTACTCCATCTGGATTCCCAGGAAGTCGGCCGCAGGCATTTCCCTGCTTGATGTCAGGTAGATGCCGCTGTCCATGAAGAGGTCTTTGTAAAACGCCTTGTTGAGCACATCAGTTCGCACCTCGATATCCTCTGACGCGTCTTTGTAGGCAACGCCTTCAGCGGCCGAGCACTCGGCACGTCTGATTTCAGCGGCGGGGAATTCTTTCTGCATAAAGCCTCCGGACTGGTCGATGACTGTCAGGCGGAAACCCTGTTTCAGTGCGCCGGCGGGCACTGCAAATCTGCAGACCGACGTGCCGGCCGCCCCGTCTGGGGTGATGTTGCCGGAGGAAATGGTTGAATTGGAGCCGGTCACGAAAGATTCGTTGCCGTTTGAAGCCTCAGTGCCGGCAGCCGTTATGACGAGGGTGTTCCTATCCGCGGATTCGTTTTCCATCCTTACCGGAACCGCCTGAGAGTCCTGCAGCGCCACTGTGGCAGTGCCCCAGAGGGCTTCGTCGGAGTTCGAGGTGAGGCGCACTTCTCGAAGCGCCGAGCTGCTGCTGATCTGAACGGTAACTATGCCGCAGAGGTGGCGGAATGCCATTTCCGCATCTTCGTTGCTGTATGCAGCCATAGGCAGTTCTCCGACTGCGGGTTCCCAGCCGATCTGTCTGGTCTGGGGGAATGTCACCAAGAGCGCTTCCCCTCTGAGAAAACCATGAGCCGATGCGGGATAGAGGGCGAAAACCGGTGCATCGTAAGCGGAGAAGCCGGAGTCGGCGAATTTGGCCGTTCCGCTTGCGGAGATTGCAGAGGCCGGGAATACCCGCCCCTCAGCTCCGGCATCGGGCAGGAATACCCTGATCGAGGCATCCTGGGGCCATGATGTTTCCTGCGCACCTGACATCTGCTCCAGCGTTGCCGAGTAGGCGGTGGGTTTTTCGGGCTCCGGCTCGGGCGGATCGATCTCCCTGGGGCAGCCGGTCAGCGTAATCACCACCAGCAAGGCTGCCAGAACGAATTTGCTCGCTTTCATATTTTTATGGAAAACTATATCGCAATATAACAAGCAAAAATAAGAAATTTGATGCGATATTATTCTATGATAACGAAGATATCCTTTCCGTCTCCGACTTCCGAAGCCGATAAGGAGGGCCGGGATAAAAAAACGAAGCGGAGAGGTGCAACGATGATGTATTTTTTGTAAATTTGCTTGTTTTAGAAAAACCATAAAGATGTTGACACTTAAACTTCTGAGAGAGCAGCCGGAATTCGTGATAGAGCGCCTCGCAGTAAAGCATTTCGATGCTAAGGAAATAGTTTACAAGATAATAGAACTCGACAGGACGCGCCGTTCGCTGCAGGGCGAACTCGACGCCTGCCTGTCGCAGCAGAAAACAGCTGCAGCCGAGATCGGCAAGCTGATGAAAGAGGGACGCCGCGATGACGCCGAGGCTGCAAAAGCCGAGGTCGGAAGGCTCAAGGAGCGCTCAAGGAGCCTCGAAGAGCAGATGGCAGCCAGCGAGAAGCAGCAGAATGAACTGCTTGTTCTTCTTCCCAACCTGCCCTGCGCAATGGTTCCCGAAGGCCGCACCGCCGAAGACAACGTGGTCGTCAAGATGGAAGGCCCAATTCCCGATCTGGGCGAGAATGCGCTGCCCCACTGGGAACTTGTCAAGAATCTGGACATCATCGACTTCGACCTGGGCGTGAAGCTTACCGGAGCCGGATTTCCCGTCTATAAGGGCAAGGGCGCCAAAATCCAGCGCGCGCTGATCTCATGGTTCCTTGAGAAGAATACCGACGCAGGCTATCTCGAATATCAGCCTCCGTATATGGTCAACGAGGCATCAGGTTTCGGCACCGGACAACTCCCCGACAAGGAGGGGCAGATGTACTGCGCTCCGCTCGACGGGTTCTACATGATACCCACCGCCGAGGTGCCCGTAACCAACATATACCGCGACGTTATCCTCAAGAAAGAGGACTTCCCCGTCAAGATGACCGCCTACACTCCCTGCTGGAGGCGTGAGGCCGGCTCATATGGCAAGGATGTCCGCGGACTTAACCGCCTCCACCAGTTCGACAAGGTGGAGATCGTGCGCATCGAGGAGCCGCAGAACTCCTATGCCGCCCTCGACGAGATGGTGGCGCATGTCGAAAGCCTCGTCAAGGGACTCGGACTTCCTTACAGGATCCTCCGTCTGTGCGGAGGCGACATGAGCTTCACATCTGCGATAACTTACGACTTCGAGGTCTTCTCGGCAGCACAGAAGAGGTGGCTCGAGGTGAGCTCCGTATCCAACTTCGAGAGCTACCAGGCCAACCGCCTCCATCTGCGCTACAAGGATGAGAACGGCAAGATGCAGCTTGCGCATACCCTCAACGGCAGTTCGCTTGCGCTTCCCCGCATCCTGGCTGCGATAATAGAGAACTACCAGACTCAGGACGGCCACATCGTGGTGCCCGAAGTGCTCCGCAAATACACCGGTTTCGACATAATCTGATGCTGACCGATGGCCCTTCCCGACAAGCAGAGAATCATAATGGGAATCGATCCCGGAACCAATATCCTCGGTTACGGGGTGATTCTCGTCGATGCCAAAAAGGTCCACTTCGTGGATATGGGGGTGATAGACCTGCATAAGGAGAAGGACCATTTCATCAAACTCGACAGGATATTCCGCGAGGTGGGGGAACTTATGGACCGGTACGCACCCGACGATCTGGCCATCGAGGCACCCTTCTACGGCAAGAACGTCCAGGTGGTGCTGAAACTGGGACGGGCTCAGGGAGCCGCCATAGCCGCAGCCCTCCACCGCCAGATTCCCGTATTCGAGTATGCCCCCCGCAAGGTGAAAATGGCCATCACCGGCAACGGAAACGCCTCCAAGGAGCAGGTGATGATGCTGATGGGCAAGACCTTGAACGTAGAGATGGACAACAAGTATCTCGATGCTTCCGACGCCCTCGGAATCGCGATGTGTCACTTTTACCAGCTGACCAGCCCGCTGAGTGACACAACCGCCTCCACCAACTGGAAAAAATTCATTAACGCACATCCCGAGAGGGTGAAATAATGCAGGCCGGAATTAAACTTTACGCCATATTTTTTATCAAATAGATATTAAAATAAATAGATAATACTTCCTTAGTCAAAATATGATCCCCAATCTCCGCAAAGTCGCGATTTCCTTTGTTTTCCTGCTGATTTTCAGTTCGTTCGGTTTTGCCCAGTCCTATAATCTCAAGGTCCGTCTTGTCGATTCCAAGACCAGGGAGGGGATTCCTTTCGCCGTCGTTTCGCTTTCAAGGCCGGGCAGCGACAAGGTAGAGAAGTATACCCAGACCGACGAGAAGGGCGCCGCTTCCATCCAGGGTGTGAAGGTGGGAAAATATACCGTAAAGGGCATCCTGCTCGGATATGAGGATTACTCCGAAGAGATTACCGTCAGCCAGGATACCGACCTGGGAGAAAAGAAGATGAAGGTGCAGGTCAACTTCATCGACGGCGCTACGGTCAGCGACGTGGGTAACCCTATCGTGGTGAAGAAAGATACCGTCGAGTACAATGCATCCCTGATGAAGACCTCCGACAACGATGTCCTCGAGGATCTGCTCAAGAGGCTTCCCGGCATCGAGGTGAGCGCAGACGGAAATATCACCGCCAACGGCAAGACCATCTCCAAAGTCTATGTGGACGGCAAGGCCTTCTTCCTCGACGACCCCCAGCTCGCCTCCAAGAACCTTCCCGCCAAGATAGTCAACAAGGTCCGCGTGGTGGAGAAGAAGTCGGAGCAGGCTGAATTCACCGGAATCGAGGACGGCGACGAGGAGACCGTGCTCGACCTGAACATCAAGAAGGGAATGATGAACGGCTGGATGGGTAACGTCACGGGCGGCGCCGGCACCGACCTTCACGCCAAGGACGAGGGGCTCGAAAACAAGCTGCGCTTCCAGGGCGGCGGTATGGTGGCGAAATTCACCGAATCTGACCAGCTGGTATTCATCGGCAACGCCAACAACACCAACAACCGCGGATTCAGCGACATCACCGGCAACGCGATGGGCGGAATGCGCGGGGGCGGAATGCGCGGCGGCAACAACGGAATCTCCACATCGTACATGATCGGTCTCAACGGAGGAAAGGTCTTCGACAACAAATCGGAGATAAACGGCAACTACCTTTTCAACGGCAACGAGAGGGCCGTGCTCGAGAGCAGCGACAAGACCGTCTTCCAGAAAGAGGGTTACGACCTCCACAACAGCGAGGATTCCGAAAACCTCACCAACACCTACGGCCACCGCGCCGGAGGACGCTTCGACTGGAAGATAAACAAGAACACCTCCCTGCTCTGGATGCCCCAGTTCAACTACGGATGGGGCAGCTTCAGCGAGAAGACCGAGTATTCTACCGGAAGCCTCACCGAGAACGGGGAAAGGGCCATCAACGACGGCTCCTCCCTATCTACGGGCAAGAACCTCAACAAGTCTGCCAGCGGACGTCTCCTCTGGCGCCAGCGCATCGGCAGCGCACAGGGCAGGACAGTCTCCCTCAACATCGATTACAACCTCTCCGACAGGACGCTCGACGGACTTAACCAGTCCACCACCAACGTCTACGAAGGGGAGAATATGGTATCGAACATAATCGACCAGCACTACGACCAGGTCTCCCGCAGCGGCAGGATCGGAGGACGCCTCTCCTACACCGAACCCCTCGGCAGGAATTACTTCACCGAGCTGACCTACGGCTACACGTGGCAGAAGAGCCACTCCGCCAAGGACACCAAGGACAAGGATCTTTCCGGCAACTACACCATCGACAACATCGAGTATTCCAACAGCATCGACAATACTTATATCAACCAGAGGATGGGCCTCAGCATCAGGAAGCAGGAGAAGAAGTACAACGCCACCATAGGCGCGCAGTACCAGCCCTCCCGCACCATCAACAAAACCCACTCCAACGGCAACGACAGGGACTACGACAGCGGCACCCTCCACAACTGGTCGCCCAACGCCCGCATCGACCTCAACTTCAGCGACTACAACATGCTGAGGATACGTTACCGCGGACGTACCAACCAGCCTTCCATCAACCAGCTGCAGCCGGTTCCCGACAACTCCAACCCCCAGAACATCACCCTCGGTAACCCGAACCTCACCCCTTCGTTCACCCACAATATGGACACGGAGTACAGGATTACCAATATGAAGAACTTCGCGTCGCTCAACGTGAACTTCAACTTCAGCTACAACACCAACAACATCGTCAACGCCAGCTGGTACGACAACAGCGGAGTAAGATATACCGTTCCCATCAACAACTCCAAGGGAACCACCTCGAGCAACCTCTTCATGATGGTCAACAGCCCCATCGCCAAGAGCAACTTCTCGATAATGTCCTTTTCGATGGGTAACTTCAATACCGGAGTGAGCCTTGTGGGGGACAGCAGCATAGACCCTGAGGACGAGAATCAGCGCACCAACGAAAACAATTTCACGCGCAACGAATTCCAGTCCCTCTCGCTCAACGAGAGCCTTCGGATTGTTTACCGCAACGACATCGTGGAGGCTTCCATAGGCGGCAATGTCAGATACTCAAGGGCCTGGTATTCAGTCACTTCGCAGAACGTGGCCCCCACCTGGAACAACGGCATCGACACCCGCTTCATCGCCAAGATTCCCAATGTATTCGATATAAAGACCGACGCCCGATACAACTTCTACAAGGGTTATACAGCGGGTTACGGCGACCCTAACTTCGTCTGGAATGCAGAGTTGAGCAAGCAGATTTTCAAAAAGGCTGCGACTGTGGCCGTGAGGGTTTACGACATCCTCAACCAGTCGCGCCAGACGATGCGCACCACTACCGATAACTACGTACTCGACAGGACCAACAATACCCTGGGACGCTACTTCGTGATTTCGCTCACCTGGCGCTTCGGCAAGTTCGGGGAGAGGCAGATGGGCGGTCCCGGAGGTCCCGGCGGACCCGGCGGACCCGGCGGAAGACCCGGCGGCCCCGGTGGACCCGGAGGTCCGGGTTTCGGCGGCCCGAGGCGGTAAACAACGAAAAAAAACGAACCGATATGTCATCTCTCTTTTCCAGAATCACGGCAGTCGCAGCTTTGGCGCTTCTGTTCTTAGGTACCGCAAACGCGCAGGTCAGCGTCAAGATCAAGCTGGTGGACTCCCGCACGGGGGAGAGCATTGGTTTCGCTACTGTATCCCTCACCAGCGACGGCAGGAATCCTGACGTCAAGTATACCCAGGCCGATTCCCTGGGCGTCGCCGTCCTGAACAATGTAAAGTCGGGCAAATATACCCTGAAGGGCAACATGATGGGGTACGACGAGTACACTGAGAAGGTGACAGTCGGCAACAAGCCGATAGATATGGGAATCGGAGAGATGAACATGCAGGTCAACTATCTTGACGGGGCGACCATTACCGACAGCGGAAATCCTATCGTGGTGAAGCAGGATACCATAGAGCACAACGTGACCTTGATGAAGACTACTGCAGACGAGACGCTGGAGGACCTCCTTAAACGCCTTCCCGGTATTGAGATCGAGAACGGTAAGGTTACTGCCAACGGCAAGGAAATCAAGAAGATAACGGTTGAGGACAGGACCTTCTTCCTGAACGACCTGCAGATGACCACCAAGAACCTGCCGGCGAAGGCCATCGAAAAGGTCAAGATCATCGACAGGATGTCGGAGCAGGCGCAGTTCACCGGAATCGACGACGGCGAGGAGGAGACCATCATCGACCTGACGATGGTCAAGGGAGCCAAGGGAACCTGGTTCGGCAACGTGATGGCGGGTGCGGGACAGGACTTCCATGCCCCCGACGCCGACGGCAACCCCGTGAAGAACGACTTCCGCTACCAGGGGGCCGGAATGGCCGCCAAATTCGGCAAGAAGGACCAGATTGCCATAGTGGGCAACGTCAACAATACCAACAACCGCGGTTTCGACGATTTCGCCCGCAGCATGATGTCCTCCGTCCGCAACTCCAACGCCCGCACCACCAACAACGGTATCACCACCTCCTATATGCTGGGTGCCAACGCCGGCCTCTATCTCCGCAACAAGACGGAGGTGACAGGCAACTACATCTTCAGCGGAAGCAACAAGGATGTCCAGGAACATTCCGAGAAACTGACCTTCAAGACCGACGGCTCGACCCTCGACGCGGTCAACGAAGAGACCAATCTCAGCAATGCCTACGGCCATTCCGCGGGCGTCAGGGCCGACTGGAAGATCAGCCCCCGCACTTCGATCCTCTTCGAACCGAGGTTCAACTACGGCTATGGAGACTATGACGAGAGGACCGATTTCAAGACCGACCAGGATTTCGAAGGAGACCGCACGTCGAAAGTCAACGACGGATACAGCCATTCCTGGGGAAACAACGACAACCTGAGCACCAGCGGCCGCCTGCTGTGGCGCCAGAGGGTAGGGGACAAGCCGGGCAGGACCTTCTCCCTTAATGCCAACTACTCCTTCTCCGACAACCTGATGGAGGGCTTCGACTACTCGATTACCAACAAATATGTGAATGACGAGCACGACGGCGCCGCCATAGTGGACCAGAAGATCATCAGGACCGAGAAGTCGCAGGGCTACGGAGGCCGTTTCTCCTATACCGAACCCATAATAACGGGCCTTACGGCCGAGTTGACATATTCCTACAACTATAGCAAGAGGCGCAGCGACAAGGGGGTCTACAACGGTGAAGGCTATGTCAACGTGGATGACCGCTACAGCAACAACGTCCTCAATATCAACCACAACCACCGTGCAGGCTTCAACCTTCAGATGGTGACCAAGGCCTGGAGGATAATGGGCGGAATCACTGTTCAGCCCCAGACCACCGAGAACAGGACCGAGATTGGAGGAGTTACAGCGCGCGATACGGTCCGCAAGGTCCGCAACTGGGCGCCTAACGCCCGGATAGAATACCGTCCCGACAGGAACAAGCAGTTCCGCCTCTCCTACAACGGCAACTCCTCGCAGCCCTCGCTGAGCCAGCTGATGCCGGTTCCGAACAACTCCAATCCCCAGAGGGTTACCCTCGGAAACATGGCGCTGGATCCCTATTTCGTGCATAACGTGGACCTGCGCATCAGGCTCGCGAACCCCAAGAACTTCTCATCCCTCGTGATAAACGCCGACCTGCGCTATAACACCCGCAACATCGTCAATGCCAACTGGTACGATGCCGCCGGAGTGCAATATGTGGTGCCCGTCAACAACAACGACGGCTCATATACGGCATCTTCATATATCACCTACCAGACCTCCATCAAGCAGAGCAAGTTCTCCTTCTCCGGAAGTTTGAACAGCAGCTACAGCAAGGGCGTGAACTTCGTGGGCGACGCCACCAAGGTGATAGATCCCGAAGACGAGGCTTCCTATCTCAACCTCGACAACTTCGTCGCAAACTTCTATAAGAGAGCAAGTTTCCGCGGCACGGTGCGTTTTACCTACCGCAACAACTGGATGGAATACTATATGGGAGGCAACTCCCGCTGCTCCCTCAACTGGTACTACGACGACAGCAAGAACACCCCTGCAGCCTGGACCAACAGCTTCACCTCACGCCTGGTGGTCAACATCCCCGACGTGATGGATATCAAGACCGATTGCAGTTATATCTTCTACCTCGGATATGTCACGGGCCGCACCGATCCTTCGTTCGTCTGGAATGCAGAACTCAGCCGCCAGGTCTTCAAGAGGCGCGGAACCATCGCCCTCAAGGGATATGACCTCCTCGGCCAGGCGAAGAACATGCGCCGCACTATCAACGACAACTATATGATGGATTCCTGGAGCAATACCCTCGGCCGCTATGTCGTGATCAGTTTCACCTACCGTTTCGGCAGGTTCGTGGACCGCAACCAGATGGGAGGCCGCCGCGGAGGTAACCGTGGAGGGAACTCAGGAGGAATGGGAGGCCGCGGCGGCTTCGGCGGTCCCGGAATGGGAGGCAATATGGGCGGAATGGGTTCCACTCCTCCGCCTGTTATGTAATAACTATTTGAAAATTAGAGTTTTGGCTATGAGAAAGACCCTTTTCCTTGTGGCATTCTCCTTTGTTTCGCTTCTCTTAGCGGGAAGTCTCTCCGCACAGGATGCTCCTTCAATCAAAGTTATGTCCTACAATATCCGTTACGGCACCGCCAAGGATGGCGACAACGCCTGGGACAAGCGCTGCGCGGCGACTCCCGCCATGCTCGCAGACAAGGCTCCGGATGTGTTCGGGGTGCAGGAGGCGCTTACCTCGCAGTTGGAGTATATACTGAAGGAGTGCCCGCAGTATGGCTGCGTGGGAGTGGGCAGGGAAGACGGCGTCTCCAAGGGAGAGCATATGTCGGTCTTCTACCTGAAGGATAGGATGGAACTCCTAAAATGGGGAACCTACTGGCTCAGCGAGACTCCTGAAGAGCCCTCGAAGGGATGGGATGCGATGTGCAAGCGGACCGCCACATGGCTGCTGCTGCGTGACAGGGCCTCCGGCCGCGAATTCTTCTTCGTCAACACCCATCTCGACCACGTTGGTGTCGAGGCGCGCCGCAAGGGGCTCGCCCTGATAGTTGAAAGGATTGCCGCTATGAACCCGAACGGGGTGCCGATGGTACTTACAGGTGACTTCAATTCATACGTCAACGACCCATGGATGTCCGACATCAAGGTGATGATGAAGAATGCCCGCTTCTATGCCGAAGACACCGACTGGAAGGGTTCCTTCAATGGATGGGGCAAGTCCGCCAAAGCGATTGATTATATCTTCTACTCCGGCTTCAGCCGCTGCCCCGACTTCAAGGTGGTGGACGGATCCTACGCCGGAGCGCCCTTCATCTCCGACCATTATCCCGTCATCGCCACCCTGGAGTTCTAGGAGCCCGGATTGCTTTCTCAGTGATTGTAATTCACTCCCTTGGTGAATACGAAGTCATCAGGGAAGGTGTAGGGTTGCACTTTCTCCCCGTTGCGCTGGCGGATGTATGAGCTGAAGGAGCGTTCGCCCTCCTTCAGTATGATGACCCTGCCGCCGTTGGGTAGGTGGTTGTAGACGTTGCTGCAGCCCGAGAAACGGCCGTAGCAGAGGCAGATTCCGAAGTAATCCAGCGCGTAGTCGTTGTCGTGGTCGTGGCCCGTGAAGACGCCGATGATGTCACCGCACTCCAGCATGTTGACGAACATGCCGCTGTTGACCTTGGCCTCGCCGCCGGCCTCCTTGCGGTTGCCGAACACCTTGATTGAAGGATTGGCGAAAGCCTGTCCGTATTCGGGAAGAGGGATGTGGAAAAAGGCCATCGAGGGGACGGGGACGCCGCCGTTAGCCTCTTTGTAAGCCGCACTCTTAGCGCGGTACCAGCCGATCTGGTCATGGGTGAACCAGCCATATCTGCCGACTCCCTTGATTGGGGTATATGCGTGGGAATCAAGGCAGTACATCACTGCTGCGACCTTATCTCCCTTGGAGGAGGCAATCTCCACGGCGTAATCGGGAGATGCGGCGTCGCCCCTGGGAGGATTGACGCAGTTAGGGGTGGCCTGGATGATGTCATACAGCTCGCTGCGGCTCAGGCCCGACTCGTCGTCGTGGTTGCCGAATGTGGTGCAGAAGGGGATTCCGTGGGAGGAGACGGCCTTCATCACCTCGGTGATGCCCTCGTAGGCGGGCTTGCCGTAAATCATGTCGCCCGTGATGATGATCAGGTCGGGCTTCTCGGCGTCGATCACCCTGTGGATGTTGTCGATGGCTACGGGGGATTCCGGCTTGCCGTGGATGTAATGGATGTCGGTAAACTGCAGGACCTTGAATTCGCCCTTGCGGTTGAACTTGAGCTGGGGAGCCTTGGCCTGGGTCTGGGGAACCAGGATTATCAGGCAGAAGAGAAGGAAGAAAAAGCGTTTCATTTGCAATGAGTGTTATTGATTGATTGTTGGTGATTATAATCGTATGTAGTCCCGCCTGATGACGCTCTCCTGCATCCCGGCGGGTATGATCTGTCTGACGGCCTTGACGACGGCGTTGAGCATCGCCTCGTGGATATAGTCCCTGCGGATTGCAATGGCGATGGTGCGCCTGGGCTCCGGGTTTACGATGGGGCGTATCCCTTTCTGCAGGCTGTAGAGAATCAGGCCGATATGGGTCTCGGGAATGACGGTCATTCCTCCGTTGTCGTTGACTATCTGGATCAGCGTGCCGACCCTTCCGCCCTCGAAAAAGCCCTCGTAGGTAATCATCTCGTCCTCTCCGATCCTGGAGAAGTCGAACAGTTTCAATCCGCTCTTCATAATCCAGACCGGCCTGCTGAAAAGGGCTTCCGAGGAGATGCTTTCCTCCGGATAAGCCGGGTCGTCTTCAGACACATAGGCGAAGAACTTTTCGGTGTAGAGGGGAATCTCCAGCAGTTCGGGATCATTTACCGGCGAGGTCAGGATGCCGATATCGACCTCGGCTTTGTGCAGCTTGTCCTTGATGGTTTCGGTAATCATCTCCTCCGTCTGCAGGCCGATGGCGGGATAATTCTGCCCGATGAACTTGAACAGGCCAGGCACTAGCACAGGAGCTACGGTGGATATCAAGGCCACGCGGAGAGGACCGGAAAGGCTCTCCTTTTCGCTGCGGGTCATCTCGGAAATCTGCCCGGCGCCGTAAAGCACCATTTTCGCCCGCTCTATCACCTTGCGGCCTATTTCAGTGGGGACGACAGGATGAGAATCGCGGTCGAATATCCTCACGTCCAGCTCCTCCTCCAGTTTGCGGACCATCAGGCTCAGGGTGGGCTGGGTGGAGTCGCAGGCTTCCGCCGCTTTCCCGAAGTGGCCGTACTGTTCGATGGCGACGATGTATCTGAGCTGCTGCAAAGTCATGTCCGGAGGGTGCGATTTATAAAATCAATGCAAATATAAAAAATATTGTATTGATAAATAATATCCGCCGGAATATTTTTGCACCATTGTTTTTCAAAAAGCATGAATTCGAGAGTCATAACCTGGTATATCGGAATGTCGCTGCTGCTGGTTTCGGCATTGATGGCCGTCTCCTGCGCCATAGCATTCTTCACCCCGGGTGACGACAGCCGGGTTCCGCTTCTCTATTCTACGGTGATAACGGCACTGGCCGGCTCATTTCCGCTTATCTTCGTCCGCAGAAGCAGCTACAGGCTCAATTTCAAGGAGGGAAACTGCATTGTGGTACTGGCCTGGTGCTTTGCCTGCCTCTTCGGCATGATTCCTTTTCTTATGTATGGAAAGGAGTTCACCTTCATCAACGCCCTTTTCGAAAGCGTCTCCGGTTTCACCACCACCGGAGCATCCATCCTGAATGATATCGAGGCACTTCCCAAGGGGCTGCTCTTCTGGAGGATTTCGACCGCCTGGACGGGCGGCGTGGGAATCGTCACTCTCTTTTCGATGACCTTCATTCCCCGTTTCAACAAAAGGATCCTGGCCGGCGCCGAGATTTCGAACGTGGCTATGCAACCCTTGAAGGGTGAGCGCAACGTGCTCTTTGCCAATAAGATGCTGGTGACATACATAACGCTTACCATTGCGACCATAGCCTCTCTCAGGCTCTCCGGAATGGAGTGGTTCGACGCCGTTACGAATGCGATGTCGGCCTGCAGCACATGCGGATTCTGCGTGAGGAACGACAGCATCGCATATTATGACAATCCCGCTGCGGAGTGCGTCCTGATCGTGGCGATGCTGGCCGCAGGCATCCACTTCGGCATCATTTTCCTCACCTTCGTGAAAGGCAGCCACAAGAATGTCTTCAAATCGGAGGTTACCAAAGTGTTTCTGCTGCTGGTGGGTTGCGCCATCGCGGCAATCACCGTCGATTTGCTGGTGCGGGGCGGATATTCCTCTTTCTGGGGTGCCCTCAGGGCGGCATCCTTCCAGGTGGCGTCGATCTCCACCACCACGGGATTTGCAACTAAGGACACCACCCTCTGGCCCCCTATGTCGATGGCGGTGCTGCTGGTCTGCTCCCTGATATGCGGATGCTCCGGATCGACCGCCGGCGGCATCAAGATCGACCGCGTATTGCTCGCTTATAAGGCTGTCAGGGGAAAGGTCATCAAGGCGACCAGCCAGCGGGTGGTCCTTCCGGTCCGCATGGACGGCGTCACCCGTTCCGACGAGCAGGTGTGCGAGGCTTTCGGTTACATATTCTGCTATCTGATAATCGTAGCGTTGGGAGGATTCATCAATATCGCCTGCGGGCTCGATTTCACTACGGGCGTGAGTGCCTCCGTCGCCTGCATCGGCAATGTCGGGCCGGGTTTCGGCGATGTGGGTTCGATGTCGAACTATGCCGGAATTCCCGTTCTGGTCAGACTTTCAAGTATGGTGGAGATGATCGTTGGCCGTCTTGAAATCTTCCCCGTCCTCTACCTCCTCCGCTCCTTCCGCGGCTAGATTAAAGGCCGCGGGGTTCGGGGCGGAGCCCCGTCATAAACGGGTGCCCCATGGCACCACAAAAAAAGGACTCGAAACTGCTAGTAGTAAGGTCGCTTCTGCGGCCCGGCCAGAGGCCGCGGGGTTCGGGGCGGAGCCCCGT
>JAFZXU010000054.1 GCA_017616655.1 Bacteroidales bacterium | reverse complement strand
TGCGCAAATAACTCGCCTGCTGCGAATCAAATCCTCCCTATTATCAAAAGTGTCCTCCCATACAAAGGCTTTCTGAATGATTATTACATATATGAAGATATTTATCAAAGAGTCAATAAGATGAAGAGATTTGTCATTTCAATAGCAGTTGCCGTGATGGCGGTATCGATGGTTTCAGCCCAGGACCTGAACAGTTCGGTGAACCAGACCCAGCTGTCGGTAAACGAGGCATCGCGCAATTATGAGAACAGATACCGTGACGGCAAGGACGATATAGGACGTCTCAAGAAAGAGATCAACTCCATCAACCGCGAGATAAGCATCCTGAAGAAGGACCGCCGCGACGCAAAGGAAAACGTCAATGCTTTCAAAAATGTGGTCAAGATACGCAAGGATGCCCTCAAACTCCAGAAGAAGGCCGGCGCCGACAAGGACCAGCTCGATCTGCTGAAGAATGAGATCAAGGAATCCGAGCGCCAGTATAAGGATGCCAGGGCCTCCCTCAAGCGCCTGGACAACCGCATCAGGGACTACAAGAAGGACGTCAAGTCTCTCAAGCAGCGCATCCGCAGCATCGAAAGGGAAATATCCGCTGCCAAGAAGGACCTCCGCAACGCCGAAAAAGCCGCCTCGAATCCGGAGTAGTAAGATTTCTTCTGAAATTTGAAACAAACGGGAAATGCATTCGTATAATTGAGTGCATTTCAAATTTTTTTTTGAGGAGTCAGATTCAGATGAGACAGTTAAAGATTACCAAATCCATTACCAACCGGGAGAGCGCATCGCTCGACAAGTATCTGCAGGAAATAGGCCGCGAAGAACTTATCACCGTCGAAGAAGAGGTGGAACTCGCGCAGCGTATCCGTAACGGGGACCAGGAGGCCCTCGAAAAACTCACCAGGGCCAATCTGCGATTCGTAGTCTCGGTCGCAAAACAGTACCAGAACCAGGGAATCAGCCTTCCCGACCTTATAAACGAAGGTAACCTCGGCCTCATCAAGGCGGCCGAGAAATTCGACGAGACCCGCGGCTTCAAGTTCATCTCCTACGCCGTGTGGTGGATCCGCCAGTCCATCCTTCAGGCTCTTGCCGAGCAGAGCCGCATCGTGCGCCTTCCCCTCAACCAGGTAGGCTCCCTCAACAAGATAAACAAGGCCCTCTCCAAATTCGAGCAGGAGCACGAGCGCATGCCCTCGGCAGACGAACTTGCCGAATACCTCGACATTCCTGCCGAGAAGATTGCCGACACCCTCCGCGTATCGGGCCGCCACGTCTCCGTGGATGCTCCTTTCGTGGACGGTGAGGACAACAGCCTGCTCGACGTGCTGGTCAATCCCGATTCCCCCAACGCCGACAGCGGCCTCGTCAACGAGTCCCTCAACAAGGAGATCGAGCGCGCCCTTTCAACCCTTACCGAAAGGGAACGCGACATCATCCGCTACTTCTTCGGCATCGGATGCCAGGAGATGACCCTCGAGGAGATCGGAGAAAAATTCGGACTCACGCGCGAGCGCGTACGCCAGATTAAGGAGAAGGCGGTCCGCCGCCTGCGCCACAGCGCCCGCAGCAAACTGCTCAAGAGCTATCTCGGCTAATCGTTACTGAGAGAGCTTATGGCGGACTTCTGGTCATCGGTAGGCGACGCTATCGTCTCGTTCAGCGATTTCATCTGCGGCTATCCGCTCTTCTTCCTCCTGATAGGAGGAGGACTCTTCTTCCTTATCTATTCCCGCTTCACCCCGCTTCGCCGTTACGGCAGGGCGGTCCAGGCGCTGAGGGTAAAGGAGAGCGGTGCCGAAGGGCAGATATCCTCATTCGAGGCGCTGACAAGCGCGATTGCCGCCACCGTGGGAATGGGCAACATCGCAGGCGTTGCGGTGGCCCTCTCCATCGGTGGCCCCGGTGCCATTTTCTGGATGTGGATCAGCGCCATAGTGGGAATGGCCACCAAATTCTTCGAAGGCACACTCGCCGTGATGTACAAGGGCAAGGACGACGCCGGAGAGGTGCAGGGCGGACCTATGTATATGATAACCGAAGGACTTGGGAAGAAGTGGAAGCCGATGGCGGTGTTCTTCTCGGTATTCGGCCTGATAGGCACCCTCTGCGTGATGCAGGCCAATCAGCTCACCGAGTCGGTGACGACCATTTTCTTCGCGCCGGAGAGCAATACCGCGACCCTGCGCCTCATCATAGGCATCGTCATCTGCCTGATAGTCTCCACGGTGATCCTGGGCGGCATCAAGCGCATCTCCAAGATAGCATCCAGGATGGTGCCCCTGATGGTGGCGCTCTACTTCCTGCTGGTCTTCTACATTATGATACGCCACGCCTCGCTGATTCCCGGCGTATTCCGTGACATCTTCACCGGAGCCTTCACCCCCCGCGGAGCGCTTGGCGGCGGCATAGGCTCCATAATCACGATCGCCCTTACAGGCGTGCGCAGGGCCGCCCTCGTCAATGAGGCGGGAGTGGGAACCGCATCGATGATGCACGGCGCATCGAAGAACAACGAGCCTGTGCGCGAAGGACTTGTGGCAATGCTCGGCCCTTCGATCGATTCGGGCCTGATATGCACCCTCACTGCGATCGCGATACTTACAGGTGCGGCCATAAATCCTTCTATCGTCCCTTCGTCAGGAGTCGGCTCGATGGAGGGACTCAGATTCGCCCTCAACGCCTTCTCTGCGGCAATCCCCGGAGTTGGACATTACCTGCTCTTCGCCATCGTGCTGCTATTCGCGTTCAGCACGATGTTCTCCTATTCATATTACGGACAGAAATGTACCGGGTTCCTCTTCGGCTCCAGGTACTCCAAATACTATAACTGGTTCTTCCTCGCAATGCTGATCGTGGCGGCCGTGATTCCTCTCAGGGTGGCCGTCAGCATCATAGACACGGCATACGCCCTTATGGCGCTGCCTACGATGCTGACCCTCTTCATCCTTGCCCCCAAGGTCCGCAAGGCTATGGATAAATACTTTAACAGAACAATATGAATCCTATTGAATTGTTGACAAAGAAGGCCCTGGAGGCCGTAAAAAGCCTGTATGGCGCTGAGGTGCCGGAAACGATGCTGCAGTTCCAGGCCACCCGTAAGGAGTTTGAAGGCGACGTCACCCTCGTGGTCTTCCCCCTGCTGCGCACAAGCCGCAAGAATCCGGAGATTACTGCTCAGGAAATAGGGGAGTGGCTAGGCGTCAACGTCCCCGAAGTGGCCTCTTTCAACGTCGTCAAGGGATTCCTCAATATCAAACTCTCCGCATCCTACTGGGCCGGAGTGCTCAAGGCCGTGGCGGAGGATCCCGGTTTCGGCCGCCTTTCCTCCACCGGCAAGACGGTGATGGTGGAGTTCTCCTCCCCGAATACCAACAAGCCGCTTCATCTTGGCCACGTGCGCAACAACCTGCTCGGCTGGTCGGTCTCCAAACTGCTCGAGGCATGCGGCCATAACGTGGTGAAAGTCAATCTGGTCAACGACCGCGGAATACACATCTGCAAGTCGATGCTCGCCTGGCTCAAGTGCGGAAACGGCGCGACTCCCGAGAGCACCGGCAAGAAGGGCGACCACCTGATCGGCGACTACTACGTAAAGTTCAACGACCTGCTCAAGGCAGAGGTGAAGGAACTTGTGGCCGGGGGTATGAGCGAGGAAGATGCCGAGAAGAACGCGCCCATTATGAAGGAGGCGCAGGAGATGCTCGTCAAATGGGAGCAGGGCGACCCCGAGGTGGTCGGACTCTGGAAGAAGATGAACGGATGGGTGTACGAAGGCTTCGACAGGACCTATGCGAGCCTCGGCATCAAATTCGACCGCATCTACTACGAATCCCAGACCTACAAGAGCGGCAAATCGCTTGTGGCTGAGGGACTTGAGAAGGGCGTATTCTACCGCAGGGAGGATGGCTCCGTGTGGTGCGACCTGACCGGCGACGGCCTTGACGAGAAGCTGCTCCTGCGCAGGGACGGCACCTCCGTCTATATGACACAGGACCTCGGAACCGCACAGCAGCGTTATGACGAATACAAATTCGACGAACTGATATATGTGGTGGGCAACGAGCAGAACTACCACTTCCAGGTGCTCAAGCTCATCCTCAAGAAACTGGGTTTCGGTTGGTCCGACGCCATCTATCACCTCTCCTACGGAATGGTGGAACTCCCCGAGGGCAAGATGAAATCCCGCGAGGGTACGGTGGTGGATGCAGACGATCTTATCGAGAAGATGTACGCCACCGCGAAAGAGACCTCGCTGGAGCTCGGAAAACTCGAGGGAATGCCAGAAGAGGAACAGGAGGAACTCTTCAGGATGCTCGGCCTCGGTGCGCTCAAGTACTTCATCATCAAGGTGGATCCCCGCAAGACGATGCTCTTCGACCCGAAGGAATCCATCGACTTCAACGGCAATACAGGCCCCTTCATCCAATATACCCATGCCCGCATAAAGTCCATCCTCCGCAAGGCTGCGGAGCAGGGCTTCAAGGCGGAGGCGACCGGTGTTCCGGTGCTGGAGAAAGAGCAGTCTATCATACAGCTGCTCAGCGGCTATCCCGACAAGGTCCGCGAAGCGGGAGAGGCCCATTCCCCGGCCCTCATAGCCAACTACGCCTACGAGCTGGCCAAGGAGTTCAACCAGTACTACCACGACGTCTCCATCCTGCGTGAGGAGGATGCCGCAGTCCGCTCGCAGCGCCTGCTGCTGATAGGCGTGATAGCCTCCGTCCTGGTGAAGGCGATGGACATTCTGGGCATAAGGCTTCCAGAAAGAATGTAAATTATTTTTGTTTTTTTGAAAAACTCCCTATAATTGCACCATCAAACTTTTATTGGAAGATATGGACAACAAAACACCAAAGAAAAGAGCTGCCATCAGTTATGAGAACATGTCCCAGGAACTCCTTGATGCATTCAAGGAAAAGTATCCCCACGGATATGCCGATTACCTGAGCGACATCATCAAGGTCGACAAACCTGACGGAAGTTGTTTCTATGCTGTCTCACTGGAGGTTCCTGATGCCATCTATCTCGTGAAGATAAAAGTGAAGGTCGATGACAGGGAGGATATCGAAAACGGCCTCTTCAAGGACGAGAACGACGAGGATGGCGACGACGGTGAGGATGAGGCATTCCCTGTGAACGACGACGACCTTGCAGCATCTTCGGATGTCAACGCAGGTGACGATACCGACGAGTAACGGAAACGACAACAGAACTGGGAACACCGATGAGGTGTTTCTTTGTTTTTTATGGAGAGACTTCTGACCAGGTTCAAGGCGCTGCCCGAACACACGATGCTGGTGATACTGGCATTCGTGGTGGGATTGTGCAGCGGCCTGATGGCAGTCCTGCTCAAGAAGCTTATCTCCCTTATACACACCGGTCTTACAGGATGGTTCGACGCTCCGTTCTATAACTACCTTTACCTTGTCTATCCCGGTATCGGTATGCTGCTGGCCTTCCTCTTCGTCAAGTACATCGTCCGCGACGACATCAGCCACGGAGTCACCAAGGTGCTCCTTTCGGTGTCGAAGCAGAAGTCCAGGATCGCCCCCCACAACATCTGGTCTTCGGTAGGCGCCAGCTCGGTCACCATCGGATTCGGCGGCAGCGTGGGAGCCGAGGCCCCGATAGTCTATTCGGGCGCCGCAATCGGTTCGAATATAGCCCGCGCCCTCAAACTCCCCTACAAGGACGTGACCATCCTGCTGGGATGCGGCGCCGCTTCCGCAATCGCCGGAATCTTCTCCGCTCCGCTGGCGGGAGTCCTCTTCACGCTCGAGATACTGCTCTTCAATATCTCGATGTCCTCCATCCTGACGCTGCTGCTCTCCTCCGTCACCGCGACGGTGGTTTCCTATATTTTCACCGGCACTTCGGTGTCGTTCCCGAGCACGCTGGAGGAGTTTTCGCTCGGCAATATGCCTTTCTACCTGCTTCTCGGCATCTTCTGCGGCGCTATGTCGCTCTACTTCATACGCACTTCGCTCTGGCTTGAGGACAAGATGCGCGGCATCCGCAGGCCCGCTTGCCGCTGGCTTCTCTGCGCCGCCCTGCTGGGCTTGCTGATATTCTTCTTCCCGCCCCTCTACGGCGAGGGATACGACTCCCTGACGATGATGCTCAACAACAACTCCGTCGATATCGCAGGCGGCGTGCTGGGCACCGTGCTGGTCAACAAGTGGGCCATCTGGCTCTTCTTCGTGGCCATCCTGCTGGCAAAGGTCTTCGCTACGGCCTTCACCAATGCCGGAGGCGGAGTGGGAGGTACCTTCGGTCCGACCCTGTTCACCGGCGGAATAGCCGGCTTCGTGGTGGCCCGCTTCCTCAACCTTTCCGGCATCCACGCCGTTCCCGAGGCCAATTTCGTACTTGTGGGAATGGCCGGAATGATGGCCGGAGTGATGCAGGCGCCTATGACGGCAATCTTCCTCATTGCGGAGCTGACGGGAGGATACGACCTCCTGATGCCGCTGATTCTCACATCCGCGGCCTCCTTTGCAACGATACGCACCGTGGAACCCTATTCGATCTATACCAAGCGTATCGCCAGCCAGGGTGAACTCCTGACCCACGACAACGACCAGGCGGTCCTGACCCTGCTGAAGCTCTCCGACTTCATAGAGACGGACTTCAAGCCGATAATAGGCGACCGCAGCCTGGCCGACCTGGTGAAGGTGATAGCCTCCTCCGACCGCAACGTCTATCCTGTCCTCGACCACGAAAGGCACTTCATCGGAGTGATATTCCTCAACGACGTGAGGGAGGTGATGTTCGACCACGAACACTATTACAAAATACATATTTCTGAATTCCTGAAAGCGGCTCCGGCAGTCGTTTACAGTGACGAGAAGATGGAGACGGTGATGGAGAAATTCGAGCTGACGAATGCCTGGAACCTCCCGGTCGTGGACCGCGACGGCGTTTACCTCGGATTTGTCTCCAAGTCGAAGATCTTCTCGTCATACAGGGAACAACTCCAGCAGGTATCCCATGAATAAACTCTACATCGACAGCATCGCCTCCGGGATGCGGATCGCGCCCTGGCAGGTCTCCAATTGCATCGAACTCTTCGAGGAGGGGGCTACGGTTCCCTTCATCAGCCGCTACCGCAAGGAGCGCACCGGCGCCCTCGACGAGGTGCAGGTGGCCGAGGTGAAGCACTGGTTCGCCTATTACACGGAACTCGACAAGCGCAAGCAGGCCGTGCTCTCATCCATTGAAGAACAGGGCAAACTCACTGACGAGCTGCGCGGCTCAATCGAGGCCGAGACCGATGCCCGTGCCCTGGAGGATATCTATCTGCCTTACAGGCCCAAACGCCGCACGCGTGCCTCCGTGGCGCGCGAGAAGGGGCTCGAACCCCTTGCGGATGCCATATTCTCCCTGCGCTGCGCCGACCCCGCCCGTGAAGCCGGCAAATATCTTTCGGATGCCGCTCCAACGGCTGAAGAGGCCCTGGCCGGGGCTCGCGACATCATAGCCGAGCGCGTCAGCGAGAACAAGGAGGTCCGTTCCGACCTGAGGGACCTCTATACCCGCTGGGGCAGGATAGTCTCCAGGATGCCGAAGGCAAAGGCGGAGGAGGAAGAGGCGGCCAAGTATGCCAATTATGCCGATTATTCGGAGCGTCTCGACAGGATTCCATCGCACCGCGTGCTGGCAATCCTGCGCGCGGCAGGGGAGGGCATACTCTCGGTCAAGGTGGAGGTCAATCCCGACCATGCGATGGAGCGCATCTCTCGCCGCTGCTATTCGGGCAAGAGGCGTCCTTCAGCCGCGCTCCGCAACGAAATCGACGAGGCCCTCGAGGATTCCTACAAGCGTCTCCTGCATCCTTCAATAGAGAACGAAGCTCTCGGTCTGGCCAAGGAAAAGGCTGATATAGAGGCGATCCGCGTCTTCGGGGAGAATCTCAGGCAGCTGCTTCTGGCACCGCCTGTGGGGCAGAAACGCACCCTTGCAATCGATCCCGGATTCCGCACCGGATGCAAGGTGGTCTGCCTCGACGCGCAGGGAGCCCTGCTCCACAACGATACGATTTATCCCCACCCTCCGGTGAACGAGAAGATGGCGGCCATGCGCAAGCTCTCGCATATGATAGAGGCCTATAAGATAGAGGTCATCGCCATCGGAAGCGGCACCGCCGGACGCGAGACTGAGGCCTTCATCCAGAAGATGGGGCTGCCGGAAGGGGTTCGGGTCTATTCCGTGAGCGAGGACGGAGCGTCGGTCTACTCGGCATCCGACATCGCACGTGAGGAGTTCCCCGGATATGATGTCACGGTGCGCGGCGCGGTCTCCATCGGCCGCCGCCTGATGGACCCGCTCGCCGAACTGGTGAAGATAGATCCCAAGTCGATAGGCGTAGGTCAGTATCAGCACGACGTTGACCAGGCCATGCTCAAGGAGACCCTCGACAATACCGTGGAGAGTTGCGTGAACAGCGTCGGCGTGAACCTCAATACCGCCAGCCGCCATCTGCTCTCATATGTCTCCGGCATCGGCCCTGCGCTGGCGCTCAACATCGTCAATTACCGCGACGAGAACGGTCCCTTCGCCTCGAGGGAGGCGTTGAAGAAAGTCAAGAGGCTGGGAGATAAGGCTTTCGAGCAGTGCGCCGGTTTCCTTCGTATTCCCGGAGCCGCGAATCCCCTCGACAACTCCGCGGTCCATCCGGAGCGCTACGCCGTGGTGAAACGTATGGCTTCCGATCTTGGAGTGGACGTGCCCACCCTCATTTCGGATTCTTCGGCCCGCGGAAGGATCGACGTCAACAGGTATGTTGCTGAGGGGCTCGGCCTGCCGACCCTCAACGACATAATGGCCGAACTGGCGAAGCCGGGCCGCGACCCGCGCAGCGTCATCAAGGTGTTCGAGTTTTCGCAGGAGGTGCGCACTATCGAGGATGTGAAGGTGGGTATGGTGCTGCCCTGTATCGTCAAGAATATCACCAACTTCGGGGCCTTCGTGGATTTCGGCATCAAGCAGAACGGCCTGATCCACGTATCGGAGTGCGCCGACCGGCGCGTCTCCTCGCCCGCCGAAGTGCTTAAGATAAACCAGCAGCTGTATGCAAAAGTGATAAGTGTGGATCTGCAGCGTGGAAGAATTGGAATGTCACTTAAAGGAATGGAAAAATGAAAAGCAGAAGAAAGAAAAGGGCCGCAGTGATTCTGGCGGCCGGCCTGATGCTCCTGTGCGGGCAGCTTTACGGCCAGAAACGCACTGTCAGCGGTTATATGACAGACAGGACCTCGGGCGAGAGCCTTATCGGCGCCGCCGTGGTCAGCACCGCATCCGGTCAGGGTACGGTGACCAACAATTACGGTTATTACACAATTACCCTTCCTGCCGGGAATGTGGCCCTGGAATACTCCTGCATGGGATATGCCAGCGTCTCGGTGGAACTTGACCTGCAGCGCGACACGGTGTTGAACATAGCGTTCGAACCGGTCTCCGAGACCTTGACCGGCGCCACGGTTACCGCTTCGCGCTCGGAAATCGGTGTGCGCGGCACCCAGATGAGCGCCATCGAGGTGCCGGTGAATATAATCAAGAGCCTGCCGGCCATCGGCGGCGAGGTGGATGTCATCAAGGCGCTCCAGCTGCTGCCGGGAGTGCAGTCGGGAACCGAGGGCTCCGCCGGCCTCTATGTGCGCGGCGGCGGTCCCGACGAGAATCTGCTGCTGCTCGACGGAGTTCCCCTTTACAATGTCAACCACATGGGTGGCTTCTTCTCGGTCTTCGATGCGGAGGCCATCAAGAACGTGACGCTCTACAAGGGCAGTTTCCCCGCCCGTTTCGGCAGCCGTCTCTCCAGCGTGGTGGACGTGCGCCTGAAGGACGGCAACGACCAGGAGTATCACGGCAGCGCCTCCATAGGCCTGCTCTCGGCCAAATTCAACCTCGAAGGTCCGATCGTCAAGGGCAAGACTACCTTCAACATCTCCGCCCGCAGGACCTATTACGACATCCTCGCCGCTCCGATTATCGCCTATGCGATGAAGATGGAGAGTTCCGTCGATGACAATATGAGAGGTACGGCCGGATACTATTTCTACGACCTCAACGCCAAGATTACCCACCGTTTCGGCAGCCGCGACAGGCTTTTCCTGAGCTACTATATGGGCGACGACAATGTCTATGCCCGCATCCGGGACAGCTACTCCTACAACTACGACATGGAGTATGAAACCGAAGTGGGGGGCGTTCCCAGGACCGTCTATTCCAAGGTAAAGAATTCCGGCTCGGACAATATGAATGTGAAATGGAAGTGGGGCAACATAGTAGGGGCTGCGAGATGGAACCACGTCTTCTCTCCGAAGCTCTTCATGAACCTCACGCTCAATTATACGCAGTACCGCCACAATCTCGGCCTCGGCTACGAATCCGTCTCGACGACTGAGAGAACCGGAGGTGTCCATTCCTTCTATTCCGATTCCTCGGTGGTCGAAATGGGCTACAGGTCGTTGATAAACGACATTTCGGCAGGGGCGGATTTCGAGTACAAGCCCTCGCCCGGCCACGATATCCGTTTCGGAACCAACTTTACACACCATATGTTCCGCCCCGCCATCTCCTCGATGAAGTACGCATACGGCACCGTCGAGGACGGGGAGCGCGATACTCAGAAACTCGATACCACTTTCGGCGACAAAAACCTGCTTACCGACGAGGTGGCGGCTTACGCCGAGGATAATTTCAGCCTCACCTCATGGCTCAAGCTCAATCTTGGCCTCAGATGGTCCCTATACCGGGTCGAGGGAAAGACCTACAACTCCCTCGAGCCGCGCCTGAGCATGCGGCTTCTGGTAAGCAACGACCTCTCATTCAAGGCTTCATATTCCGAGATGAGCCAGTATCTCCACCTGCTGAGCAACAGTAACCTTTCGCTGCCCACCGACCTCTGGGTCCCCGTGACTGCCAATGTCGAGCCGATGCGTTCCCGTCAGGCCGCGGTCGGGGTTTTCTACACTCTCGGCGTAGTGGATCTCTCGGTCGAAGGGTACTACAAGACGATGGACAACGTGCTGGAATACAGGGACGGAGCCTCCTTCCTCGGCAGTTCCACCGGATGGGAGTCGAAGGTTGCCTGCGGCCGCGGATGGTCGTACGGCGTGGAGTTCCTGGCCCAGAAGAAGACCGGCGCCACAACCGGCTGGATAGCCTATACCTGGTCGAAGTCGATGCGGCAGTTCGACCGCGAAGGGAATATCATCAATTTCGGTGAGCCTTTCCCCGCCAAGTATGACCGGAGGCACGATCTCAGCGTGGTGGTGAACCACGCGTTTTCGAAGCGTTTCGATATCTCCGGAACCTTCATTTACGGCACCGGCGTGTGCGGCTCCCTTGCGATGCAGCAGGTGCAGGCCCCCTCATACGACGTCGGCTACTCCGACGGCTTCGACAACTTCAATTCGGTGCCATATCAGGAGGGACGCAACAACTACAGGCTGCCGGACTACAACCGCCTCGACGTGGCCTTCAATTTTCACAAGCAACTCCGCCGCTGCGAGCGCATATGGAGCATAAGCGTCTATAATGTTTACAACAGGCAGAATCCTTTCATGGTCTATCAGGGTTCTTCGGGCAAGGTCGAGTACGGCCCGGACGGAGAGGTGATATACTCCAGCCATCCGGTCCTCAAACAGCTCTCGATATTCCCGATAATGCCTTCCGTTTCATTGACATACAGATTTTAAGGAGGGAAAGATATGAGAAAGATTGTATTTGTTCTGTTTGCGGTTGCAGCCATTGCGCTTGCCGCTTCCTGCGAGAAGGAGATCCGGTTCAACGGAGACGAGACCCAGTCCAGGCTCGTGCTTTACAGTTTGGCCCGGTCCGGGGAGCCGTTGTTTGCCAATATCTCTTCATCCGTCTTCTTCCTGAAGAATCATTACGACAACAAGATATTCACCTCTTCCCTCGATACGATGAAGGGCTCCCTGAAGGTTTATGTAAACGACTCCAAGACCCCTTACGAGATGTATCGCGTTCACGATGAGAATGAATATGAGGAGTATTATTACTATTATTACGCTTCCGGTACGCTGCGTTACCGGGCCGATTATGTCCCCTCTCCGGGCGACCGCATTAGGATTACGGCTTCATTCCCGGGTTTCGACGACGTGGAAGGGGAGACTGTGGTTCCCAATCCCGGCAGGTTTACCCTTTCTTCGGCGAAGGCCACCCTCAATGCAAACGGGTACATGGATTATGATATCTCCGTGCATCTCGAGGATGACGGTTCCTTCCGGAAGTATTATGCGGTGGTTCCCCTGAGATGGTCAAGCTGGGACGGCGGCGAGACCTTCGATAAGGAATATCCCATATCCATCTCGTCGCAGGATCCGGTTTTCCAGAACACCTCTTCCGATTTGATTTCCATTATCGAGGGGGAGACCGAGGAGACGCCCTATTATTTCTCCGATGAGCTTTTCCGCGGCTCCTCCGTCGATTTCCGGTTCAGTTTCACCGACTTCCCTGGAGGCGCCTACATCGATTACGGAGACCACATGGAACCCGATCCCAATTACAAGGTTTCTCATACCCTGGAGTTCTCCACGCTTACCCCGAGCCTCTACAATCACGTGCTGTCGATGCGCAACATCTCCTATTCGGATTTGGGCTTCCTGGGCGAGAGCGCGACGCTTTATTCGAATGTTAAGGGTGGATATGGGTGCGTATGTTCGTCAGTTTCATTATCTTTGCCTTTGAATATTGAATAGACCGCCATATGGACCGCAAAGTTGTCATCATCCCCACCTACAACGAGAAAGAGAATGCAGAGGCCATTATCCGCGCCGTGCGTGCGTTGGAAGAGGATTTCCACGTCCTGATTATCGACGACGGCTCGCCCGACGGTACAGCCGCCATCGTGAAGCGCCTTCAGGAGGAGTTTTCCGATTCGCTTTTCCTGATCGAACGTCAGGGCAAGCAGGGGCTCGGCACGGCCTATATGACGGGCTTCAAGTGGGCTCTCGAAAAGGGTTATGATTACATCTTCGAGATGGACGCCGATTTCTCGCACAAGCCTTCCGACCTGCCGCGTCTCTACAGGGCCTGCGCTGAAGAGGGCGCCGACCTTGCGATCGGTTCGCGTTACTGCAACGGCATCAGTGTGATCAACTGGCCCATCGGCCGCGTGATTATGTCCTATTATGCATCGGCTTATGTCCGCACCGTGCTGGGAATGAAGGTTTACGATACCACCGCCGGCTTCAAGTGCTACAGCCGCAAGGTGCTGGAAGCCATCGATTTCTCCCGCATCAGGATGCGTGGTTACGGCTTCCAGATCGAGATGAAGTACAATGCCTACAAACTGGGCTTCAAGATCAAGGAGGTGCCCATCATCTTCGAAGACCGCAAGGAGGGTGTCTCCAAGATGAGCAGCAGCATCTTCGGCGAAGCCTTCTGGGGCGTCATCAAACTCCGCTTCCGCAAGATCAGAAGGGCATAAAAAGACTAAACCCGTATGTTTGATTGCTCAGGGACACACGGGACTGCGTAGCAAAGGTACAAATAATTACTATATTTGCAATAGGATTCGTCGAAGGGGAATTCGTGTAAGGGATGACAACCCTTTCAAGTAAACTTGATCCGAGCCTCATTCAAAAGTCGCTGCCCGGCGGCTTTTTTTATTCCATTTCAAGGCGGAGCGGATGTGCCAGGGGAAACCTGTGGCCGCCCGTGGCCACATGAACGGGAGGGGCCCACGAAGTGGGAGGGATGGAGCGAAGCGGAAGGTTTACACTGGTACATCCCGTAGCCTGAAAGGGAATATGAAAGAGTGATAAAATCCCTTGTCATATTGCTTATTTAATCAGAAATATTTAGTATATTTGTAGGTTAAATAATGTGATAATGACAGATATAGAGAAGAATCAGGCGGAGGCTCAGTATTCGGCCGACAGTATCCAGGTCCTCGAGGGACTCGAAGCGGTGCGCAAGCGCCCCTCAATGTATATCGGCGACATCAGCGACAGGGGTCTCCATCACCTTGTGTATGAGGTAGTTGACAACTCGATTGACGAGGCTCTTGCGGGCTTCTGCAACGACATCATAGTAATCATCAACCAGGACAACTCCATCACCGTAAAGGACAACGGCCGAGGCATCCCTACCGGTATGCACGAAAAGGAGCAGCGCTCCGCGCTCGAGGTCGTCCTCACGGTCCTTCACGCAGGCGGTAAATTCAGCAAGGACAGCTACAAGGTTTCCGGCGGTCTGCACGGAGTCGGCGTCTCCTGCGTCAACGCCCTTTCCGACCATCTGCGCGCCGAGATCCACCGCGAAGGAAAGATCTTCGTGCAGGAATACAGCAAGGGCAAGCCCCTCTACGATGTGAAGGAAGTCGGCGAGGCAAGCGACACCGGAACCATCATTACTTTCCATCCCGACCCGGAAATCTTCACCGCGTCCGACCGCGTCTATAAATACGACACCCTGGCGACCCGCCTCCGCGAGCTGGCATACCTCAACAAGGGCATCAAGCTGACTCTCATCGACTCGCGCTACGGCGACAAGACCGTCTATGACGAGGACGGAATCGCCCATGTGGTGGCGGCAAAGGATGTCTTTTATTCCGAGAAAGGCCTTCTGGAGTTCGTGGAGTACCTCGACGGCAACCGGAAGCGCCTCACCGAGCAGCCCATCTACCTGGAGACCAACAAGGTCATTCCCATCGAGATGGCGATGCAGTACAACGAGGACTTCAACGAGAACATCCATTCATACGTCAACAACATCAACACGATAGAGGGCGGAACTCACCTGATCGGTTTCCGCGCGGGACTCACCAATACCCTCAAGTCCTATGCTGAAAAGAACGGCTTCCTCGCAAAGGCGAAGGTCGAAATCGATCCCGCCGACTTCCGCGAGGGTCTGACCGCAGTCATTTCCGTCAAGGTCGCAGAGCCTCAGTTCGAGGGGCAGACCAAGACCAAGCTCGGAAATACCGAGGTCCGCGGCGCAGTGCAGCAGGCTGTCAGCCAGGTGCTTGAGCAGTTCCTCGAGGAGAATCCGAAGGATGCCAAGATCATCATCGACAAGGTGATTCTCGCTGCCCAGGCACGCCAGGCCGCACGCAAGGCACGCGAAATGGTGCAGCGCAAGACCGTGATGTCGGGCAGCGGACTGCCGGGCAAACTGGCCGACTGCTCCGACCGCGATCCCGCCAAGTGCGAGCTCTTCCTCGTCGAGGGAGACTCCGCAGGCGGAACCGCAAAGCAGGGCCGCGACCGTATGTTCCAGGCCATCCTGCCGCTTCGAGGCAAAATCCTCAATGTGGAGAAGGCAATGGAGCACCGCGCCTTCGAGAGCGCCGAGATCCGCAACATCTTCACTGCACTGGGCGTGACCATAGGCACGGAAGAGGATCCCAAGCAGCTCAACCTCAGCAAACTGCGCTACCACAAGGTAATCATCATGACCGATGCCGATGTCGACGGTGCACATATCGCAACCCTTATCCTGACCTTCTTCTTCCGCTATATGCCCGACCTTATCCGCAACGGATACGTCTATATCGCAACCCCGCCGCTCTACCTGGTGGCGAAGGGCAAGGAGAAGGAGTACTGCTGGACCGAGACGCAGCGCAACGCCGCTATCGAGCGTATCGGAAAGGGAAAGGAGGGAGGCCTCAAGATCCAGCGCTACAAAGGTCTCGGCGAGATGGATGCCGAGCAGCTCTGGAGTACCACCATGGATCCTTCAACCCGCATCCTGCGTCAGGTCCATATTGAGAACGCCATCGAGGCCGACCAGATCTTCTCGATGCTGATGGGCGACGAGGTGGCTCCCCGCCGCGAGTTCATCGAGCAGAACGCCGACAAGGCGAATATTGACGCATAAGTTGCCGGTTTTTGCGAAATTAATTTTGAAGGAAACGGCAAAACAATTATCTTTGCAGTCCCAAAAAAGTGTTTGAAAACCGCTAAGCCAGTGATTAAGAGATACTTAAGTCGTATCCGCTTACGGTTATAAATTTTTTAAAATTTATTTTATGTACGCAATCGTTGATATTGCAGGACAGCAGTTCAAGGTCGAGGCAGGCAAGCAGGTCTTCGTAAACCGTCAGGCAGCGGAGGTCGGTTCTTCCCTCGTTTTCGACAAAGTGCTCCTTCTGGACAATGAAGGAAATGTTTCGGTAGGTGCTCCCTACGTCGACGGTGCAAGCGTCAAGGCAACCGTCCTTGACCACTGCAAGGCCGACAAGGTTATCATCTTCAAGAAGAAGCGCCGCAAGGGCTATCAGAAGAAGAACGGTCACCGCCAGTATCTTACCAAACTCCAGATCGAGGAAATTGCTTAATTAAAAAAAGGATTGGATTATGGCACACAAAAAAGGTGTAGGTAGTTCTAAGAACGGCCGTGAATCAGAGAGCAAACGCCTCGGCGTGAAATTGTTCGGTGGCCAAGTTGCCAAGGCCGGCAACATTCTGGTCCGTCAGAGGGGTACGGTACATTATCCCGGTGCAAACGTAGGTATGGGCAAGGATCATACCCTCTTCGCACTCGTGGACGGCGTCGTCACTTTCACCCGCAAGAGGGACGACAAGTCTTACGTGTCCGTGACTCCGCAGGCTTAATTCTGCAAAACCCGCGTCCCCCGGAGGCTCCGGAGGATGTGTCGCGTAAAAAAGCCGCCGGTTCCTTGGGAGCCGGCGGTATTTTTTGTCTTGGGCAGGCGAGGATTACAAAACCTGAATCTCCTGGACAAGCTTTATCGTCTCTTCTCCGGTCGTGACTTCGGCCTCGATCCTGTGGCTTCCGGAGGTGAGGATTACCCTGAAGTTGCCGCCCGTGTCAGGTGTTACGGCGTTGCCGTCGAAAAGCCAGTTGACGGAATCCGGTCTCTGCCTTGTATTTACGATCCTGAGTAGTAAGGGCTCCCCGTTTTCGTAGGTACAGTCCGCCTTCACGTCGATAAAGGGAAGGTCGCAGGCCGGGATGCAGTCGGCCACGGTCTCGTTTTCGACTGCGTAAAGCGGGTTCCATTCACTCATATCACGGCTGTAGAAAAGCATGAGTTTGTCGCCTACGGCATAATCGTAACTGTTGGTGCAGAGCCACATGGCCTTTTCGGCAGAGGCATGGGGATCAATCTGTACGGGGTAAGTGGAACTCTTCTGCCAGACTGACGATATGGGGCCGCGTGGGTTGCCCAGATAGTCGCAGTGGTAGATCTTGAACCATCCGCCCGCGGGATTGCTGCCGTAATTCAGTACTTTCGCCTTCACATAGAACTTGGAGGAGGCCAGCGGGTCGGTGCTGCCGTCCAGGGCGATACCGTAATCATCCAGGCAGAGCGTAGGGGTGCCTGCAGCCGGCATCATATAGATCAGCGCGTGCTGGTTGTGGTTGTAGTTGCGGGTTCCCGGCGAAAAGGCGTCTATTGCGAAGAAGGTAGTGGCGCCCGAGTAGCTGCCGCTCCATCCCCAGTTGATATGGAAACTGCCGTCGCTGTCGTATCCGTCCAGGACGAATGCGTGGCCGCTGGAGGTGTTCTCCGGATTGTATCCCTCATAAAGTACGGGCCTGCCTGCATCTATCTCCGCCATCATCATCGCTCCCCACTCTTCCGCGGAGTAGTCCACCCGGTTGACTCTCTTCTGGGCGGGATCGTAGCCCAGATATTTGACCATTCCGTTCCTGAGGTTGTTCAGGGCCGCTCCGGAGCCGGAAGGACCGAAACTGGTGTGGCTCATCACCGTGAGGTCCGATATCAGCCTTGCCACCGCATCGGCCTCCTGGGTGGTGTATTTGCCGGAAGGATATGTGTCGTTCCTCATATGCTCCCAGTCGTAGATGACGGAGTCCTCCACGCCGGGGACCGTGAATGTCCTCGATTCTCCGTTGATGGTCTTGGTATAGGTGTATCCGGGGACTGGAAGTTCCCTGCCTGCGGGATGCCTGTAATAGAACATTATCTCCGCTCCGGCGGTGTTGGTGCAGCCGCAGGGAGGCAGGGCTCCGTCAATCATGAAGCACATGTTGTTGAAGGGAGTCCGCTGTCCCCAGAATACGGTGACCAGCATCTTTACTGCAGATGCGCGCGTCGCTCCCAGGCCTGCCAGCAGCTCTTCCCACTCGGCTTCTGCCTGCGCGCTGCGGATTCCCTCCGCCCTTATGAAATCTATCTGGTCGGCATATGAGTCGAACCATTCGGAGACTATATCCGGAAGTGTGGCAGGAGAGAAGGCGCCCTCTTTGGAACGGGCCAGAACCGGGCGGGCTGCGTTATCTCCGGATATCGCTATCCATCCTCCTCCGGGATTGTTGAAGACGTAGAAAGGTGGAGCCAGCGGGCCTTTGGTGGAGTAATTGCCGGTCCAAACAAGCTGTGGCTCCGCCGCCTCACCGCGGGTCAGTCCGCAGCTGAACCAGTTGCGGGCTGCTTTCGCAGCAGTCTCGGCCGTGACATTTTCCGCCGGGGTTAAACTGCAGAAAGTCAGCGATATCAGCAATGAAAGGAGGAGCCTCTTCATCGGGAAAGGAGGGATTTAACGCAACTTGTATTTATAGGTAATGGTGCCTTCCTGAAGGTCGGGAGCAGTCTCGCTGGTGTTGAACTTGGCCTTGAGGGCAGCCTCGACGGAGGCCTTCAACAGCGAGGAATTGGGGGTTGTGCTGCGCAGGGGCTTGGCATCTACAACGTTTCCTTCACGGTCCACCAGCACCTTTACGATAACCGTTCCGGCATCCTGGACGCGGTAGTTCGGCAGGGGCAGGGAACCCATCACGCTGCGACCTTCGAGTTTTGCGGAAGGTTCGCCCACGTTCGCGCCATTGCGGGTGTTTCCGGCCGCGTGGCCGGCGTTGAGGGCGTCGGATATCTTGTCCGCAGTCTGCGGAGCAAGGGTGTCTTTCTGACTGTTGTTGGCGGAGGGGAAGAGTGCGCGCTGGTTGATCTCCTTCTTGCGCTCGGGCTCGGGGATCTCCACGTCGCCCTTGTCACCGACGGTGGCCTCTTTCGAGAGGTTCTGCTTCTTGCCCGTGGCGACGGGGGATTCGGATTTCTGCACGAGTTTCACACTCTTCGACTCGTCGGGGATGGGGGTTCGCGGCTCGCGGCCTGCGGCGGCCTCTATAGGCTTTATCTCCTTTTCCGGCTCGAACTCCACCAGTATGGATTTTTCCGGGGGCGGGGGATAGACATAGCTCAGGCCGCTGGTTACTGTAATCAGCAGAAGCAGCAGGTGGAAAACCACCGTCGCCACCACACCCGCGGTCCTTGACTTGCTGTCGCTCTCCCAGCCCATCCGATTACTCCGGCGAAGTCGCCATTATGACTTTGAAATGATTGCGCTTTGCGATATTCATAAGGGCCACGACCTCCTTCACCGGGACAGTTTCGTCGGCGTAGATGGAGAAGGTGGGGTCATCCTCGTCGGCGAGCAGGTCGCATACGGCAGGCTCGATCTCGTCGAAGCTCACCGGCTTCTGGTTGCCGTTTATATGGTACGTAACCGCGTTGCGCTCCGGATAGTGCTTGATCGAGACGCTGACGGTGGCTTTGGCGGCCACCTGACCTGTGCTCTTGGGAAGCAGAAGCTTGAGGGCGTTGGGGTTGACGAGGGTGGAGGTGACCAGGAAGAATATCAGCAGCAGGAAGACGATATCCGTCATAGAGGACATCGAAATCGAGGCATCCGCCTTTGAGGAACGTCTGATACTCATAACTTTACTCCTGCTCTTCGTAAGTCAGGTTCTGCTTGGTGAGGACTGTGTCGAGGAACTCCACCGTGCTGTTCTCCATCTTGAAGACGACGTTCGAGATGTTGGCGGAGAGGATGTTGTATCCGAAGTATGCGAGGATACCTACGATCAGACCGCCGACGGTGGTGATCATGGCGGTGTAGATACCGCCCGAAAGGAGGGTGATGTCCACGTTGTTGCCCGCCTGCGCCATATTGAAGAAGGCCTGCACCATACCGATGACGGTGCCGAGGAATCCGATCATAGGCGCGCCGCCGGAGATAGCTGCCAGGATGGGAAGTCCCTTTTCGAGACGTGCCACCTCGAGGCTGCCCACATTCTCCACGGCTGCCTGGATATCGCTCAGGGGCTTGTCGAGACGGGTGATTCCCTTCTCCACCATACGGGAGATAGGGGAGTCGTTGCGCTTGCAGAGCGCCTTGGCGGAGCGGAGCTTGCCGTCGAGGATATAATCGTTGATATCCTTCATGAAGTTCTTGTCGATCTGGCCAGCCTTGCGGATCGCTACCCACTTGCTGGCAAAGATGTAGATTGCGATGATCGAGAGTATGAGCAGCACGATCATCAGCCAGCCGCCCTTGGCGGCCATTCCCAACAGGGAGAAGGACATCTCCTGCTGCACGGGTTCCACTGCGGCCGCTACCTCTTCGGCGACCTCGCTCTGTAATAAAAAAGAAAGAATCATATCGGTTTGTATTTTTATTGTTATCGTTGTTCCATTCAGACAGACATATTCACTTCAGGAATCTGTGCCACCCTCGGCAACATAAGAGGGAGGGGCCCACGAAGTGGGAGGGGTCGAGCGAAGCGAGACGATTCGCTGAAGTGAATATGTCTGTCTGAATACTATTCATCTATCATCCAATTCAACTGATAAGGATAAAGCACCTCGCACAGGCAGAGGGGCTCTCCCTTCACCGACTGGCCGGCTGCGCAGCGGTCGCGTGAAGCCAGCACCTCGTCGATCCACTCCACCGGACGCCTTCCGCGCCCTATCTCCAGGAGTGTGCCGACGGTAGCACGGACCATATTCCGCAAAAATCGGTCCGCAGTCATCTCAAAGACAAAATGCGAGGCGTCCTCGACCGTCCATCGGCAGACCGAGACGTCGCAGATCGAAGTCTTGTTGTCGCCTCCCGTCTTCTCGAAGCAGGTGAAGTCCCTGCGGCCCAGAAGATGCGCCGCTGCGGAGTTCATCAGGTTGATGTCGAGAGGGTAGTAGAAAGGGAGAGAACGGTCGGCGAAAGGGTCCTTCCGGTTGTGCAGCCTGTAGCGGTAGGTGCGGCTCACGGCATCGAAGCGCGCATGGGCCTCCGGGGCCACCCTGCAGATGTTTTCAACCACTATTTCCTGGGGCAGAATGGCATTTATTTTGTAGAGAAAATCACTCGCTTCTTTCTCAATTTCGCAGCCCGTATCGAAGTGGGCGATATAGCCGCTGGCGTTGACTCCGGCGTCTGTCCGCCCCGCTCCCGTGACGGAGATTTCCTCCTTGCAGCGTATGGAGAGGGCCTTTTCGAGCTCGCCCTGCACACTGCGGGCGTTCTCCTGGACCTGCCAGCCGCTGAATGCGGAACCATTGTATGAAAGACGCAGGAAATAACGCATAATTTTGCTACATTTGGCGACACAAATTTACAAAACTTTCAAATACAAAATATGGACAGCGTAAACATCAAGGAGCTCAACGACCGGATTCAGCAGGAAAGCGCGTTCGTCGATATCGTTAAGATGGAGATGAACAAGGTGATAGTCGGTCAGAAGCAGCTCGTCGAAGACCTCCTGATAGGCCTTCTGGCAGATGGCCACATCCTTCTCGAAGGTGTTCCCGGATTGGCCAAGACCCTTGCCATCAACACCCTCGCACGCATAGTGGATGCCAAGTTCAGCCGCATCCAGTTCACCCCGGACCTCCTTCCGGCCGACCTCATCGGTACGATGATCTACAGCCAGAAGAACGAGCAGTTCCAGGTGAAGAAGGGCCCTGTCTTCGCCAACTTCATACTTGCGGATGAGATCAACCGAAGCCCGGCAAAGGTGCAGTCGGCCCTGCTCGAGGCGATGCAGGAGCGTCAGGTGACCATCGGTGAGGAGACCTTCAAGCTTCCCGAGCCCTTCCTGGTGATGGCGACCCAGAACCCTATCGAGCAGGAGGGAACCTACCCTCTGCCCGAGGCGCAGGTCGACCGTTTCCTCCTGAAGGTGGTGGTCAACTACCCCAGGAAAGAGGAGGAGAAGCTCATCATAAGGATGAACAATCTCGGCGAGTTTCCTTCGCCCGCGACAGCCCTCAAGCCCGAGGATATCATCCGCGCCCGCAAGGTGGTCAAGGATATCTATATGGACGACAAGATCGTCAAATACATAGTCGATATCGTCTTCGCGACCCGCAACCCCGAGGAGTGCGGCCTTGGCAAACTGGCCGGCATGATTTCTTTCGGAGGTTCGCCGCGTGCCAGCATCTCGCTCTCGCTTGCGGCTAAGGCCTACGCCTTCATCAACCGCCGCGGCTACGTCATCCCCGAGGATGTCCGCGCCGTCTGCTTCGAGGTGCTCCGTCACCGTATAGGCTTGACCTACGAAGCTGAAGCCGAGAATGTTACGACCGAACAGATTATCTCCGAGATTCTCAACGCCGTCGAGGTTCCGTAATGGATAACGAACTGTTAAAGAAGGTAAGGAAGATCGAGATCAGGACCAAGGCCCTGTCCCGTCAGATCTTCGCCGGCGAATACCACTCCGCCTTCAAGGGCAGGGGTATGGCGTTCAGCGAGGTGCGCGAGTACCAGTACGGCGACGACGTCCGCAATATGGACTGGAACGTCACCGCACGCCTCCGCGCCCCCTACGTCAAGGTGTTCGAGGAGGAGCGCGAACTGACAGTGGTGCTGCTGATAGATGTCAGCGGCTCGCGCAATTTCGGCACCTCCGTCCAGACGAAGCGTAATCTGATGGCCGAGGTTGCGGCCGTACTCTCCTTCTCCGCCTCCATCAACAACGACAAGGTGGGCGCCCTCTTTTTCAGCTCCAAGGTGGAGAAATTCATCCCGCCCAAGAAGGGGCGCAGCCATCTGCTTCACATTATCCGCGAGCTCATCGAGTTCGAGCCGCAGGAGAAGGGGACCGATATCGGAGAGGCTCTCCGCTATCTGACCAACGCCATCAAGAAGCGTTGCACCGCCTTCCTGCTCTCAGACCTGATGGATGTGGCGGAGGACGGAACCCCGCGTTACGACGACGCCCTCAAGATTGCGGCCGGCCGCCACGACCTCTCGGTCATCAATATCTACGACCGCCGCGAAAGGGAGATTCCCGACGTGGGAATGGTCTGCGTCAGGGATGCCGAGACTGGCGGCAGGATGTGGGTCAACACCTCCTCCCGCCAGATGCGTGAGAACTACGCCAAGTGGGACGCCGATGTCAGGGCTGCTACGAAGCAGATGCTCAACCGCTACCGTGTGGATTCGGTCAGCATCGCCACCGACCAGGATTATGTAAAGGAATTGATTTCGTTCTTCAAGAACAGGGCATGAAAAGAGTTTTGTTCATATTGACCCTCTCGCTCCTCGCGCAGGTTGGCCTCTCCGCACAGGAAAACCAGCTCCGCAGCCGTCTGGAGAGGGATTCCATACTTATAGGCGACCAGGTGAAATGGAGCGCTCCCCTCACCCTGAAGCAGGGGGAGGAGTTCGCCTTCGTGCCCCCGCAGGAGCCTGTATCCGAAGGGGTTGAGACTATCGAAGGATTCCGGCTCGACACTCTGAAGATGCGCAAGGGAGAACTGGAGGTTGAGGCGCGGATGATCCTTACCGCCTTCGACAGCGGTTCTTTTGCGCTTCCACCGATCTACGCCCTCGTGCGGCGTGAAGGCGGGGCCGTCGATACCCTGGTATATGAGCCTCCCGTGCTGGAAGTCAATACCATACCGGTGGATACCGCCAGTTTTGAACCCTTCGACATCAAGGGGCAGATGAAGTATCCCATAACGGCAGCGGAGGTCTTCCCCTGGGCGGTTGTCGCCCTGATAGTGATTGCCGCCGTCTGGGCTCTGATACGTTATATAGTATATCGCCGTCAGAACAAGGACTTCTTCGGCCGTCCGAAGGTGGTGGATCCGCCCCATATCACGGCGCTCCGCGCACTCGAGAAGATCCGCGGCCAGAAGCTCTACCAGAGCGGCAAGCAGAAGCAGTTCTATACCGCCGTCACCGACGTCCTGCGCCAGTATATGGCGGGCCGATACGGCTTCCAGGCTATGGAGCAGACCTCGGCGGAGATATTCAATTCGCTGAGCGACAAAGATATAGACGAGCGCCTGATGGAGCGCGTCAAGGAACTTTTCACTACTGCGGATTATGTGAAGTTCGCCAAGCATCTCGCCTCCGACCAGGAGAACGAGGAGGCGATCCCGACTGCAGTGAGCTTCGTGAACGCTACCTTCATGCAGCAGCTTGAGGCCGAACAGGCAGAGGAGGGCAAGTGATGTTTTTCGAATATCCCAAACTCCTCTGGCTCCTGCTCCTGCTGCTTCCGCTGCTGGCGTGGTACCTGTGGCGCGAACTGAAGGGACGCCGCGCAACCCTCACCGTTCCGGGCTCCGCTCCCTGGAAGGGGAAAGGCGCTTCGGCCTGGGTGTGGTTGCGTCACATCCCCTTCATCCTCAGGATGATAGCCCTCGCCGCCCTGATCGTGGCGATAGCGCGTCCCCGTTCCTCCACCGACTTTGAGAAGGTCGATACCGAGGGCATCGACATAGTCCTGGCGATGGACGTCTCCACCTCGATGCTGGCCCGCGACTTCTCTCCGGACCGCATCGGAGCGGCCAAGAACATAGCGCTGGAATTCATTGCGAGCCGCCCTTCCGACCGTATGGGAATAGTGGTCTTTGCCGGTGAGAGTTTCACCCAGTGTCCTCTGACCACCGACCGCGTTACCCTCATCAATCTGATGAAGGAGATCGAGACCGGCCTCATCGAGGACGGCACCGCGATAGGCAACGGACTGGGCACCGCAGTGGCCCGCCTGAAGGATTCCGACGGCAAGAGCAAGGTGGTTATCCTCCTTACCGACGGTGTCAACAACCGCGGCGAGATAACCCCCGCGATGGCGGCGGAGATAGCCTCCACCTACGGCATCCGCGTCTATACGATAGGCGTCGGAGCTATGGGCACGGCACCCTATCCCGTTATGACGCCTTGGGGCGTGCAGCTGCAGCAGATTCCCGTCGAGATCGACGAGCCCCTGCTGAAGGATATCGCCGACCAGACGGGCGGCAAATATTTCCGCGCAACCGATAACAAGAAGCTCCTCGAGATCTACGGCGAGATCAATCAGATGGAGAAGAACCGCACCACTGTGGAGAGTTTCCCGGTCTATTCGGAACTCTTCATGCGTTTTGCGCTCATCGCCCTGGCGGCGCTGCTGTTGGAGCTGATTTTCAGGTTTTTAGTGTTGAGGAGGCTGACGTAGTATGATATATCTTGCACAATCCGAATATCTGTTCCTGCTGCTGCTTGTCCCGCTCTTCTTCGTGGGATACGCACTCTGGCTGAGAGGCCGCAGGAAGAGGATCGCCAGCCTGGGCGACCCCGAGCTTGTGGAGAAACTGATTCCCGATGCCTCCACCGGAAAGGGATGGCTGAAGATCACCCTCTTCGCCCTTGCCTGGATATTCTTCGTGATAGGCCTTGCCCGTCCGCAGACCGGCGCGCGCCTCAAGGAGCACGAGAGCAAGGGAGCGGAGGTGATGGTGGCCCTCGACGTCTCCAACTCGATGCTGGCTCAGGATTACTCCCCCAACCGCCTCGAGCGCTCCAAACTGGCCATTTCGAGGCTGGTTGACAAGCTTGCCGGGGACCGCATCGGCCTGGTTGTCTTCGCCGGGCAGTCATTCGTCCAGCTCCCGATAACCACCGATTACGTTTCGGCCAAGATTTTCCTGAATACCATCTCCACCAGTTCCGTACCCGTCCAGGGAACGGCCCTTGCCGATGCTCTTTCCACCTGTTCGCGCAGCTTCAGCACCCAGAGCGAAAAGAGCCGCGCAATAATCCTCATCACCGACGGTGAGGACCACGAAGGCGACGTGATGGAGGTTGCCAAGGATATCGCCGAGACCGGGATCCGCATCTACTGCATCGGCGTGGGCTCTCCCGAGGGCAAGCCTATTCCCTATGAGGGCGGCCTGATGAAGGACAAGGACGGCAACATCGTCGTCACCAAGCTCGACGAGGAGACCCTCAGACAGATAGCCGGAGTCGGCGGCGGCAAGTACGTCCGCGCCGGAAACGGGGAATTCGGCCTGAATCCCGTTATCGACGACATCCGTTCCCTCGACAAGGAGGCCTTCAACTCGATGGTCTTCGAGGATTTCAACGAACAGTATATGTATTTCTTCGCGCTCGCTCTGCTCTTCCTCATCCTGGAGGCGCTGATTCCGCAGGTCCGCGCGAAGAGGAATATTTTCAAAAGGGAGGAGAAGCGATGAAAAGGTTTTTGATGACTCTTGCGGCCCTTGTGCTCTGCACAACAGCCGCCTTCGCACAGAACGAGCGCCGCGAGGTGCGCCGCGGAAACCGGCAGTTCGGCCGCGACAAGTATCAGGAGAGCGAAATCTCCTACAAGAAAGCCCTCCTGGCCGATTCCCTCTCCGCCGCTGCGAATTACAATCTAGCCAATACCTATTACAGGATGGAAAACTGGGCGGAGGCCGACAAGGCCTACTCTGCAGTTCAGGATTCCCTGGTCCGCAAGCCTTCCGACATCGCCAAGCGCTATCACAACGCCGGCAACTCGATGCTGAAGCAGCGTAACTGGCAGGGGGCTATAGAGGCCTACAAGAATGCCCTGCGCCGTAATCCGGGCGATATGGAGACCAAGACCAACCTGGCCTACGCCCAGAAGATGCTCGAGAACGAGCAGAACCAGGATAACCAGAACCAGGACAATCAGGATCAAAACCAAGACCAGAACAAAGATCAGGACCAGAATAACGACCAGAACAACGATCAAAACAAGGATCAGAATCAGGACCAAAACAAGGACCAGAACAACGATCAGAACAAGAACGACGACCAGAATAAGGATAATCAGGACCAGAACCAAAACCAGGACCAGAACCAGGATGGCCAGCAGCCTCCGCAGCAGCAACCTCAGCCCAAGATAAGCCAGCAGGATGCTCAGCAGATACTGCAGGCAATCCAGGACAAGGAGAAGGAGACCCAGGAGAAGGTCAACAAGGAAAAGGCCCTGCTGTTGAAGTCGAAACAAAAGGAAAAGAACTGGTAGTGAGGATATTAATATGAAGAGAACATTCACTTTGCTGCTGATGTTGGCGTGCGCTTTCAGCGCCTTCGCACAGAATTCGCTTACTGTCGATGCTCCCCCGGTGGTAACCACCGACGAGACTTTCCGGGTGGTATTCACCGCCGACGGCAAGATGTCTGATTTCGAATGGCCCGGCAGCCCGGACTTCACGATAGTCTGGGGTCCGCAGTCCGGCTCTATGTCGAGCACCAGCATCGTGAACGGCAAGCGCACCTCCTCCCATAAGGAGACCTTCACCTATATCCTTCAGGCGAAGGCGGCCGGCAAGTTCACCCTTCCCGCCGCAACCGCCGAGATAGAGAAGAAACCCTACACTTCCAACTCCTTCACCATCGAGGTGGTCAACGGCGAGACCGCGGCCTCCTCGACGCAGCAACAGCAGCAACAGTCCACGCAGACCGCTCCCTCCGGCGGCAACTCTACTTCAGACCCCGCCGTAACAGGCTCTGTATCAGACAAGGATATCTTCCTGCGCCTCTATACGGGCAAGACCAACCTGATCAAGGGAGAACCAACTACCGCCACCCTGAAGCTCTTCACGAGGGCTGACATCGCGGGATTCGAGGATGTCCGCTTCCCTGATTTCGAGGGCTTCTGGAGCAAGGAGACCTACGCTCCCCAGAACCTCGAATTCACCCGCGAGAATGTGGACGGCGTAATCTACAATACCGCTGTCCTGCGCCGCTATATGCTTATTCCCCAGCAGGTCGGCACTCTGACGATCGATCCTGCGGAGATGGTATGCTCCATCCGCATCATCTCCTCGGCTGCCCCGCGTTCCATCTTCGACAGTTTCTTCGATTCATACCAGACCATCCGCAAGCGCATCTCGACCCCCTCCGTCAGGGTGAATGTCAGCGCATTGCCCGCCGGCGCCCCGGAATCCTTCTGCGGAGGAGTGGGGGATTTCAAGATGGAGACCTCCCTGAGCCGCAGCGACCTCAAGGCCAACGAAGCCGCTTCGCTTGTCGTCACTATCAAGGGTAAAGGCAACATCTCGATGCTCGAGCCCCCCAAGGTGCTCCTTCCGCCCGATTTCGAGATGTACGATATGAAGAGTTCCGACAAGACGGCCGCCGACGGCAGTTCCGGAACGAGGACCTTCGAGTTCCCCTTCATCCCGCGCAGCCACGGCGATTTCACCATCGATCCGATAGAGTACTCCTATTATGATACCGCAAAGGGCAGGTATGTCACCCTAACCTCCGAGCCGATAACGGTGAGCGTCGAGAAGGGAGATGAGATTGCCGGCTCGGGCGTGGCTATGCCGGGAGTCAACCGTCAGGATGTCAGGAATATAGCGGAGGATATCCGCTTCATCTCCACCAAGTCGCCCTCGCTGCGCAGGAGCGGATCCTTCTTTGCCGGTTCACCTCTCTTCTGGGGCCTTCTCGCGCTCGTGGGACTGCTTTTCGCATTGGCTTCGGCCATTATCCGCAAGATGGCGGCGCGAAGGGGAGACGTGGCCGGAACACGCAACCGCAGGGCCAACAAGATGGCACGCGCCCGTCTGAAGCAGGCAGGGGAGTACCTCAAGCAGGATCTGCCTACCGCATATTATGAGGAGCTGCATAAAGCCGTGCTGGGCTATGTCTCCGACAAGCTGGCTATTCCGGTGGCGGATCTCTCGAAGGAGAATATCCGCGAGATGCTCTCCGCCCGCGGAGTGGACGAGCCGCTTGCCGACAGATTTAACGCTATTGTGGATGCGTGCGAGTTCGCCCGCTACGCTCCGGAATCGGCCCGCACCGAGATGGAAAACCTTTATGAGGAGGCAGTAAACGTGATTTCAGAGATAGATTCTAAAGTCAAAAAGGCTCCCGCAAGCGGAGCCTCCCGCGTGGCGGGAATCCTGCTGCTGATGCTCGCACTTGCATCGCCTGCCTTTGCCCAGGATGCTGCCCGCACTCAGTGGAAGAATGCCGCAGAGGCTTATACTGCAGGTGATTACGGTACAGCACTCGGATGCTGGAAGTCGATCCTCCAGGAGGGCGTAGTCTCTCCCGACCTCTATTACAATATCGGCAACGCCTGCTACAAGACGGGCGATATTTCCCATGCGATTCTCTATTACGAGAAGTGCCTGAAGCTCGACCCTTCGCACTCCGACGCGGCCAACAACCTGGAGATTGCAAAGGCCCTGACTATCGACAAGATAGATTCCATCCCGGAATTCTTCCTCATCTCCTGGCTGCGCAAGACGAAGTACGCCTGCTCGGCCGACGCCTGGGCCTGGATTACGATCCTGCTGGCCGCCGTGGCTGCCGCTCTCTTCCTTGGCTTCAGGTTCCTAGGTACCGAGCGCGGCAGGCGCCTCTCCTTTATCTTCGCCTGCATCGTGGCGCTGCTCGCGCTCTTCACTCTCGGTTTCTCGTTGAGCGAGAGGAGGGACGCCCTCAAGGTGGATTCCGCCGTTATGACGCAGCCTGTCTCATCGGTGAAAAGTTCCCCCGGAGATGCCGGAAAGTCGATTTTCGTGCTCCACGAAGGGACGAAGGTAAAGCTGCTCGACGAGCTCGGAAGCTGGCGCAAGGTCGAGATTTCCGACGGCCGCCAGGGCTGGGTGGAGAACTCCACGCTCGAAGTTATCTGACTTTTCTGAGCTTTTTTCAACTTTTTCCAACCTTTTGCGCCGGAGTTCCGTCTAACTTGTGAATCCGGCCCGAAAACGTGGCCTGAGAAGAAAGTTTAGTTAAGTTTAAATAGTGTATTGGTATGAATCTAGATTTAATGATTGAACTCCTCGTTCCCATCGGAGTATGCGTCGTCTTGCCGATTATGGTAGTATGGATGGTAATGCGTAACCGCCAGAATGAAACTAACCGCAAGGCAGAGATTATGCTCAAGGCTATCGAGTCCGGCTCCAATGTCGATCTTTCGGCGCTCAATACCGAACCCGTCAAGAAAGTAAAAACCGTCAAGCAGCAGCTTCTCGGCCGCCTTACCGGCGCATGCGTGACCTCCCTGCTCGGAGTGGCCATGATTGTCGCGAGCCTCTTCACGAGCAAGGATCCCAGCTTCTTTTTGTTCGATGCGGAAGATATGGGCGGCATGGTTATGATGGGCTCCATCCTTATCGCCATCGGCATAGCCCTCTTCATCGTCTATTTCGTGGGCAAGAAGATGCTTTCGAAGGAGATCGAGGCTGAGGAAAAGGCGCTTCGCGAAGATAGGTAATGACTTCTGAGGAGTTCATCGGTTACGTGAAGACTGAGCAGGAGCCGTTGAGGCGGTTCCTGCTTGCGCTTTGCTGCGGCAATGCCGCGGATGCCGATGATCTCGCCCAGGAGGCCCTTGTGCGGGCCTATGTCGCTTCGGATTCCTTCCGCGGCGCTGCGAAGTTCCGCACCTGGCTTTTCAGGATTGCCTACAACTGCTATATCGATTCCCGGCGCAAGTCGCGCCCTGAGCAGGATTCGATAGAGGGGAGGGAGGCGCTGGCCGTACCTTCCGAAGATGCCACCGACGCATCTTTCCGTTACCAGCAGCTCTACCAGGCGCTGGACCGCCTTCCCGAGAAGGAGAAGGCAGCCATAGCGCTCTTTTATTTCGAGGACCGGAGCATCAAGGAGATCGCATCCATACTGCAGATTCCCTCCGGCACCGTAAAGTATCATCTCTCAGTGGGGAGAAACCACCTTAAAGAATACATAAGGTTATGAACGACAACGAATTGGATATCTTCCTCCGAAATACCAGGCCGGAGGTTAAGGAGGACCCTTATTTCATCCTCGAGACCCGCAGGCGACTAGCCGCCGTAGAGGGTATCAAACGCGAAGTCGAGCTGCAGCACAGGCGCAGCCGCATCGCTCTGCTTGCGACTCTGGTTGCAGGCATTGCCGCGGTGGCGATTCTTGTCGTCCTGTTCACGATCTTGCCTGTGGATGCGTTCATCAGCAATGCCTCAAACCGCATTGCCGAGGCCTTTTCGACCCTCCCCGTCAATTGGAAACTCTTCCTTCCCGTTCCTTTTGCGGCAGCCACCCTGGCCCTCGTTTTTATCCTCACCCGTCGCCGTTCCGAAGTCCGCTTCTGACTTTTTTTGGGCTCTTTTTGTCGTTAATATTTGTATTTAAGGCTATTAAGTGCTATCTTCGTAACTTAAAGAATACTTTACTAACCTTTTTATACCAACCAACGACATGAAGAAAAGCACGTACAATGCGCCGCTTGCGGAAATTTCCGAAGTGATGGCTCAGGCTGTCATTTGCGCAAGCAACCAGGGTACCAATGAGGACTTCAACAAAGGTACCGGCTTCTCTTTCGACCTGTTCGAAGGTGTCAAACCATTCTAAGGAGGACAGGACGATGAAGAAAGCGTTATTCGTAATGGCATTCGCAGCCCTTTTTGCAGTAGGCTGCCAGATGTCTGATTTTGCTCCCGATTTTAAGAAGGAGCTGAAGGTCTTTACCGGTACCCTTGAAGATGAGGCTACCCGCGTCGCTCTCGTCGCCGACGGCGATGTATATCATGTAACCTGGGCTCTCGGAGACAGGATCTTTATCAACGAAGACTATGAGTTTACTGCCACCGTGGGTGATGTCACCACCACCTACTTTGTGCAGGATACTACAGGCGATCGTCCTGACGAGCCGCCGGTAGCTCCCTACACCGCATATTGGCCCGCAAACGTGAGCCGCGGTCTGCCTGGCGTGCAGAACTATCTCCCCAATGCCATCGAGTTCATCCCGATGGTAGCCCAGTCCAACGACGAAAACCTCGCGTTCAAGAACCTGGTAGGTCTGTTGAAGCTCAACCTTACTACCACCGAGGGCAATGTCAAAGTCAAGAGCATCGTAATTACCGCTGACCAGCCTCTGAGCGGTGTTTTCACCATTGAGAACAACACTGCAGTGGTGAGCGAAGGCACTGGCGTTACCCTTAATTGCAGTGAAGGCGTGGCCATCGGCACTGACCCCGTTCCGTTCCTGGTAAGCGTTCCGGCCAATACCTATACCGGCATGACCATCAAGGTCTACACCACTGACGGTAAGGTCGCTTCAGTCAAGATGAAATCCGGCGCAAGCGTCACCGTGGAGCGCTCCAAGGTCTATGAGGCTGAGTTCCCGTTCAACAGCTTCACAGCTATCGAGAATCTCGGCGGTACAGCCCTGCTTCCTTCCGGTCCCGACTTCAATGCTACTATCAAGAATGTCGCATTGGCTACCGAAGGCCTTGACCATACGGCTATCGACGAAACTGAGGTCACCCGTATTATCTTCAATACCCTCAGTGCTCAGACCGATGGTAAAGAGATTCAGGATATTACATCCGAAAAGCCCATCTATCTGGTTTATGACAAAACTTCGGGTGTCGTCAATATCAACACCCCTGCAGAGACCCTCGTTCTTCCCGAGGATGCATCCTATATGTTCGCATACTTAGGATCGCTGACCGGAATCGACAACATGAAGTGCCTCAATACGGAGAATGTGACCAATTTCCAATGTACCTTCTGCTATGTGGGCCTTAGCAACCGCGAACTCCGCCATATCGACCTGAGCAGCTTCAGGACCCCGAACCTTATCAACACCCGTTCGATGTTCAACGGCTGCCGTCATATCGAGTCCCTCGACCTGAGCAACTTCGACTTCTCCCAGGATACCTCGATGGCATATCTGTTCCAGTATTGCATCAACCTGACCGAACTCAATCTTGGTGAGAATTTCAATTCCGGTAACGTCATGAACATGCAGGGTATGTTCAGGGATTGCAACAGCCTGCCTTCCGTCGACCTGAGCAAGTTCAATACTGAAAACGTCGAGAGGATGGACTATATGTTCTACGGTTGCTCCGTAATGGAATCTATCGACTGCAGCAGTTTCGATACCGAGAATGTGGAGAGGATTGACTATATGTTCGGTTATTGCCAGAAGCTCCTCAATGTCAATGTGAGCAGTTTCAATACTGAAAACTGTACTCTGTTCAACCACCTGTTCTATCACTGCGAAGCTCTTCCTGCCGTCGACCTCAGCAGTTTCAATACTGAAAACGGTACCAAGATATGCAATGTCTTCTGGCATTGCTGGTCGCTGAAGGACATCAATCTTAAGGGCTGGAGCTGGGACTCCGCTACGGACGTCCGCTCCTTCTTCAACCGTTGCGACGCCCTTGAGGTTATCGATGTCTCGATGCTCGACGGAATGAATTCACAGCTGACTTCAAGTACCACCTATACCGGTTACTTCTTCTATCATGACAAGAGTCTGCGTGAAATCTACTGCGGTGACACCTTCATGCTGCCTAACCGTTCGTCATACTTCATGTGCGCAAGCAACTCGGCATACGAGAACCGTCCCGGTTCGGTATTCGGCAGTCTGACCATCTACTGCGATCAGGATAATGCCGACTGGTGGGCTACTACCGGTTTGCGCTGGATTGCAAATGGTTACAACTCCAGTGATATTCCGACCGACCCGATTCCCGTTACCTTCAAGCATTGGAAGTCGGGCAATGAAATATCCGTTACATGGGCGGCCAACTAACCGTTTATCTCTTATGAAATCAATCCCGGAGGCTTCGGCTTCCGGGATTTTTTTAGATTCCCGCCTTCGCGGGAATGACGCGCCGCTAGATTAATAGGTCGTCAAGGTGGATTTTGGGGACGTAGTGGATACCCTCCTTGCGGTAGTAGGCGTGGGACTCCTCGGGTGAGATGCGGGTCAGCTGGATCTTCTCCGAGCCTTTGCCTATGGCAACCAGAAGGGCCGGGTCGAGCGGCAGGCTCAGCAACTCCTTGACCGCATCCTTGTCGAAGGCGCCGATTGCGATGCCGTTAAGACCGATTTCCACAGCCTTCAGGAGCATGCTTTGCAGCGAGATGCCGAGGTCGATATCCACATACTTCGACTCGGGAACCGTGGTGCAGATGACGATGAAAGCCTCCGGCTCGGTGCCGGGGAAGGGGAGATGCAGTTCCGGGAGCGCGCTGCCCAGTTTGGTTAGCTTCTGCAGCGCGGCTCCGCCGTTTTCGCGGGTCACCAGCCTGAATCGCAACACCTGCTGGTTGCGGGCAGATGGAATCTTGTCGTTGACTCCGACAATTGTGCGGAGCTGATCCATCGTGACGGCCTGCGACTTGTCGTAGCCGCGATGGCTGCGGTTGCGAAGCAGGAGGGAGTCCAGCGAGACTCCGCATCCCTTTTTCACGACTCTCTTTCCGCTGCCGAAGACCTCTTCGTAGCGCTTCTCGAGATAATTGTCAGCCATATCGCGTTTATTAGTTCGAGAGATCCGTATAATACGCGGCGGTACTGTCCCTGATGGCTTTAACTCCATCCGGTTCGGAACCTTTTACACACGATGCTGCCAATACCATTACGCCCAGCAGGGCGATAGCGATAAATACCTTCCTAGTTTTCATATTCCAATCCGTTATTGATTCTTTCAAAATTGCACAATATCAGGTTTCCTTCGTCGTCGCGAAGATGCATACCGTTGCCGCGGCACCACTTCCACGCCTTGCATTCGCCGCACCTGCCAGTGTGCATCCAATCGCGGTTGCGGAAGGGCTCGAAGCGGTTCTCCCATACGTCGATGAAATCGTCACGGTAGATGTTCCCCTGGTCGAAACGGCCGCGGATGCTGGTGCAGCCCGAGATGGATCCGTCGATGCGGACCGAGGCGATGCTGAGCCCCGCCTGGCAGGTGTAGCAATGGTCGCGGACGCGCCCCTCGTACTCTCCGAGGAATCCCTCGCAGGCATAGCTCAAATGGATGCGCCCCTCTTTGCGGGTGGCGACGATGAAATCCATCAGTTCGCGGTACTGACGGTCGGTAATCTGCAGCTGGGGATCGTTCGCGGCGCGGCCCACGGGGAAGATGGTGAAGATGCGCCAGGCCTTGAGTCCGAGCGAGATGAGATACTCCTTCAACTCTTCGAGACGGAAGAAGTTGCGGCTGTTGACGCAGGTCACCGCGTCGAATCTGATGCGGGGCTCTCCTGCAAGGATGCGGATGGCTTCGGAAGCTGTTTTGAATGAGCCGGGAACGCCGCGCATCCAGTCGTGGTCATCTTCCAGACCGTCGAGGCTGATGGTGGCGGAACGCATCCCGGCGGCCAGCAGCGACTTGATCATACTCTCGGTCATAAGCCGGCCGTTGGAGACCATTCCCCACGGGAATTCGAGCTGCCGGATGCGGCTGCAGCAATCCAGGATGTCGCTGCGCATAAGCGGCTCGCCGCCGGAGATGACAATCATAACCTTGTGGGAATCATAGACTTCCTTTACCAGCTTCAATACTTTCTCAAAGTCGTCGAAAGGCATGTCGGGATGGACGTCGGAGACCTTGCAGTCGCTGCCGCAGTGACGGCACTTCAGGTTGCAGCGCAGGGTGCACTCCCAGAAGAGCTGCCTGAGCGGGTGCTCCTTCTCCTGTGCGTCGACCACGAAACGGGTGAGGCCGAGTCTCAGTTTCTGGTTGAGGTTCATCTGCGCTTTTCCTATCCGGAACCAAATGTAAAAGTTTTTTGCTAACTTCGCAAGGTATTGCAGACTAATCATTCCATCCATATTATGAAACACTTGTCAATCATCGTTGCCGCCGCTTTCCTCACCGTTTTGGGGGCGCAGAATGTTTATGCACAGTCTTACGCTTCCATCGACGGTAAATCGTCGGTCGAATACTCCAATTTCCGCGTAGCCGTCCAGGGCGGATGGGGATACAGGACCGCAAAGGTCGATCCGGAGCTCACCGGTACCGCTGCGGAACTAGTGAAAGGCCTCAAGTCGGGATATGTGCTGGGTGCTGATGCCGCCTGGTATTTCGTCAAGGATATCGGTCTGGGCGCAACGTTTCACGAAATGTTCGCTCATCACAAGGTCTCCAACATGACGGCAGAAACCGGAATCACCTTCGCGGCTCCGCAGGTTTCCACCCGTTATGTGTTCGACAGACACAGCCTGCTGGTCAACATTTCGCTCGGATATCTCTCTTACAGGTTATACTCCTATACGGGAGCCGAATACCGCGAGAACGGTAAAACGCTCGGCTATGGCGCCGATCTCTGCTATGATTATGCCCTCACCCCCGGAATCTCGATCGGAGTCACCTTCGGAGCCCTCAACGGCATCCTCCGCAAGCTCAAGGTCAGGGAAGGCTGGAATGCATATGATGTGGAATTGGACGAAGGGAACTATGTGTCGCTTGACCATATCTCCATTATGGCCGGACTGCGTTTTACCCTATAAAATGACGTAATGCGGAAGTACAGGATTCTCATTGCCTTTGCGGTCGCTGCGATAGCGATGCTGCTGGTTTTCCCGGTAAAGGGAAAATTCTTATACAAATACCAGAAGGGGCGTCCATGGATGTATGAGACCCTCGTCGCTCCGATGGATTTTCCCATTCTCAAGACGAATGCGGAGATCCTGGCTGAGAAGGAGGCCAAGGCCACAGAGGTCGTACCCTGCTATGAATTGCTGGGCAACGTGGCCGGGGCCAAGATGGATGCCCTGGGCCAGATGGTGGCCGAAGGGAATCTTGACGCTGCAGTGGCAGATACCCTGTCCTCTCTCCTGTCGGCCTGCTACGACTCCGGAGTGGTTGCCGATTTTGAAACGGGAAACAACGCCGAAGTTATCCTGATAAAGAGGGACAAACGCCTTGCCCAGACTCCGGCTTCCGATATCTATACGGTAGCCTCGGCCCTTACCAGGATTCGCTCGGAGATGGCTTTCCGTTTCTCCGGGACGGAGCTGGACTCCATTGTGGATGCCGACCGCCTTGCCTCCCTCGTAGCCCCCAATCTCGTTTTCGACGAGACTACCACCCAGCTGCTGCACCGCGAGTCGGTGGATTTCGTCTCGCCTACCAAGGGAATGATCTACGAAGGGCAGCTGATTGTTTCGAAAGGGGAGACGGTCACTGCCGACATAGCGCAGCTTCTCGATTCCTATAAGGCTGAATACCAGCGCAGCCTGGGATATTCCGGCTCGATATGGCAGATCCTTGCGAGCCACGCCGTGCTGATTGCGGTCCTGCTGGCGCTGCTTTTCTTTACGATCCTGTTCGTGGAGAGGGGGATACTTCTGGATTTCAGGCGGCTCATCTTCATCCTGCTGATAGATTTCATCGCCTTTCTGGCCTGCTCGCTGATTACCCAGTATGCGGAGCCGCTGCTGATGATCTTCCCCTTCGCGGTGCTGATCCTCTACCTGAGCGCCTTCTTCGACAAGCCGATTTCTGCGACGGTCTATATAATTGCGCTGCTGCCGCTGCTGGTGATTCCGGAGGAGGGAGTCCAGCTCTTCTTCATGAACGCCCTCGCCGGAGGCATCCTGCTGCTTACCCATCAGAAGTTCAGCCGCGGTTGGCTGCAGTTCGTCAACATCGCATTCGTCTTCTTCTCGCTCCTGCTGGTCTATTCTGCATTCAATTACCTGTCGGACGGACAACAGAGCGTGGTGCACCGCTTCGATATAGCAAAGATGGCCGCCAATGCCGTCCTTACGGTATTCTTTTATCCTCTGGTACACATCTTCGAGAGGGCCTTTTCGTTCGTCTCCTACAACCGCCTGTGGGATATGACCGACACCAACAGCAACCGCCTGCTGAGGGAGCTCTCATCCAAGGCGCCGGGCACCTTCCAGCATTCGCTGCAGGTGGCCAACATAGCCGAGGAGGCGGCGCGCAAGGTGGGCGCAGACCCGATGCTCGTCAGGGTGGGAGCGCTCTATCACGATATCGGCAAGATGGAGAATCCCTCCTGTTTCATCGAGAATCTCTCCGGAGCCGACAACGCATATCACAAGAATCTCTCTCCCGAGGAGAGCGCACGCTATATCATCAGCCATGTGGACGACGGCGTCTCCCTCGCCCGCAAGGAGGGGTTGCCCGACATAGTGACCGATTTCATCCGTTCACACCACGGACGCTCGAGGACCGGCTATTTTTATGTGCAGTATTGCAATAACGGCGGAGATCCCGCCAATACCGCTCCCTTTACCTATAACGGCATCCTGCCGAAGACCAAGGAGCAGGCCATACTGATGGCTGCCGATTCAGTCGAGGCGGCTTCGCGCTCCCTCAAGGAGTATAACCCCGAGAGCATTTCCGAACTGGTGGAGAGGATTGTCGACGGCAAAATTACTGACGGCCAGTTCGCAGAGGCCGACATTTCGATTGCCGAGATAGGGCAGGTCAAGGAGTCGATTAAAGCTTCACTGCTCCAGATCTACCACGGCCGGATATCCTATCCCAAAGCAAAGACAGAAGTAAAGGCAGAATAAGTCCCGCCGCAAGCCACTGAGATGCGCGTCCCACCAGATCCCCGTGACGGGTGAAGAAGGTGAGGCGCGTATTCGTCTGTACCTCTCCGCGGATGGCGGTCTCGACCCACCAGCCGGTCTTCTGGAGGACGTCGCCCCTCTGGTTGATGAAGCCGGAGATGCCGGTATTGGCCACGTGGGCCACGTCGCGGCGGTTTTCTATTGCCCTGAGGGCTGCGAAGCGGAAGTGCTGGTGGTATCCGGGCGTGTCGCCCCACCAGCCGTCGTTGGTTATGACTGCCAGGAAGGTTGCACCGTCGCGCACCGCCTCCGCGGACCAGTCGCCGTAAACCGATTCATAGCAGATCATCGGCGCAACCCTGTTGCCGTCGGCACCCGGAATGGCGTTCATTCGCTCGAGGGTGCCGTAGCTGCTGGTGGAACCTCCGAACTTGGAGAGCAGGTTGCCGAGCCAGGGGAGGGCGTTCTGGTATGGGATGATCTCGACTCCCGGAACCAGTTTCGATTTGTGGTAGAACCCCAGTATCCCGTCTCCGTTCAGGGTGATTGCGGAGTTATAGACGTCGTACCAGATGCTTCCGCTCTTGCGGGCTGAAGGGGTAGGCTTAGAGGCCGATACTCCGTAAACCTTGCGGGTCAGTGCGCCGAGCAACATAGTCGCCTGCGGATTGGCCTGCATCAGCTCCCGCATCTTTGTGAAGGAGGCGTTGAAATCGGGGTTGTCAAGGTCCAGGTCGTATGTAAATGTCTCAGGGGTAATGAGATACTTCGTCTCAGGGGTGACCTGGGATTCGAAGAGCTTTACGAGGTTCCGGTCGAGTTCCTCCTGCGGTATGTAGCCGTATTTCATGAAGGGATCGACGTTGGGCTGCGCCAGTACGCATTCCACCTTTTCTCCCGTTTCGCGGTATGAGTAGTAGCGGATGAGGGAGGCGCATGCAGGGATGACCACCAGTGCGGCGAGGGATGCTATAGCCCATCCCGCGGCTTTGCGGCGGCCGGTGGAAAGACGGTCTATGGCAATGAAGGTTACCCAGCTGCAGAGCAGTATCCAGAGGGAGCCTCCTTCGACTCCGGTGATTTCATACCACTGCGCCAGTTTGACGGAGGTGGCCAGCGAGTTGCCCAGTACAAGCCAGGGCCAGGAGAGTTCGATGTTGACGTAGATGTGTTCCCACGCTATCCACAGCGCTATGAAGAAGATGTATGGCAGCCAGGATGCACCGCGTTTGCAGCGGCGCTTGAATGCCCTGAAGCAGAGAAAGATAAGGGCCATCTGAAGGGCGTTGAGGAGGATTGCGGCGACGCTTCCGGCAGGGGAGACGTTCCATATCCACCAGGTGGCTCCTATGTTGAATCCCAGGAAGACGGCGTAGTAGTACCACCAGGCTCCCTTGACCTTCCGGTCGGTGAGGATTTTGTCGAGGCAGAACAGCGGCGTGAATCCCACCAGGGCTATGAATCCGAAGCCGGGTACGAGGAATGCCGCGCTGGTCAGGATGGAAAACAGCAGGACGAGTCCCCATAGTGCCAGATGAAGTTGCGTCTTCTCTTTCATAAGATTCAGTTTTATGCAAAAATAGTCAGAATTTGGTTTGAATATGATAACTTTGCCTAGATAATTCACTTGCAGGTTATGCTGATTAATTTCATCAAGGCTCTTATCGTCGGTGTCGCGGTTTCGATCCCCCTCGGCCCCGTGGGAGTGCTTTGTATCCAGAAGACTATCAGCAAGAGCCAGTTGAACGGTTTTTCGCTCGGAATGGGCGCTGCCCTGGCGGACCTGATTTTCGCCGGCATTTCGCTCTTTTCGCTGGCGATCGTGAGTGAGTTTCTCGCTGCGAACCGCGCCTGGGTGCTGCTTGTCGGCGGTGTCGTGATTATCATCGTCGGTTTGAGCCTGCTGCTCAAGAATCCTCTCAAGCTTCTTCGCGAGAAGAAGGTGAAGCAGACGGGAAAGCTGACCGACGGCGTTCAGGGGTTCGTCATTACCTTTACCAATCCCGGCGCCCTGGTGCTGATGCTCAGCGCATTCGCTTTCGCAGGCATCAAGCCGGAGTCTTTCGACGTGCCCCTGTCGATGTTCATCCTGCTTTCCGGCGTGTTCCTCGGCGAGGCCCTCTGGTGGTTTTCCCTTAGCGCCCTTGTCAACATTTTCCGCAGCAAGTTCAGTCTCCGCGGCCTTCTCGTGCTTAACCGCATCACCGGCGCCATCATCGCCGCCTGCGGCTTCGTCTCCCTCTTCGAAGGCCTCTACGAACTTATCTTCCTGTAATCCGGCCCTTTGGGGCTCTGGCCTTTAGGGGCTCTGGCATATACTTCCGAAAAGCAGAAAAAATGCTTTTCGGAAGTATATACCGCCCGCCCCTTCAGGCCTTTCGCCAGCACTTGATGGAGCTTGTGTTCTTTGAGGCCCGTCGTATGTTTGAATATCCTGAATCGAGATGGGCCGCTAATAATAGTAATTACAAAGTAATTATTATCTTTGTAGGATTATTGTATTAATGAAATGATTGGGAAATATCTGTCATATATCGTTGCGGCGGCCGTGATGGTCCTGGCGCCTTCGGTGGCGAAGGCACAGGACCCTGCAGACGATTATCTGCCCGAGGAAAAGGTCATCGTCTTCGACGACAAGATCCACGACTTCGGCGATGTGCTGCTCTCCGAGGGTTCCTTGAAATGGACGTTCAACTTCAAGAACATCAGTGACTCGCCCATAGTTATCCACAACGTCATCTCCTCCTGCGGATGCACCACCCCCGAGTGGACCAAGGCACCTGTAAAGCCGGGAGAATCGGGCTTCGTCAAGGTGACCTTCACCAACGACCAGGGTCCTTACCCCTTCGACAAGACACTCACCTGCTACGTCTCCGGAGTCAACCGTCCGGTCATACTGCGCATCAGGGGATACTCACACGACAAGATGCGCAAGCCGGTGGACATCTTCTCCGAAAGAATCGGCCGTCTGGGATTCCGTTCCCGCAAGGTCGAATTCGGATATGTGGAGCAGGGGAGTTCAAAGAGCGACAGGATAACCGTCGCCAATCTCGGCCCGCAGCCCATTACCGTGGTGCCCGTAGAGAGTTCCTGCGGCCTGAAGATAACCCTCGATCCCGAGACCATCCCGCCTCAGGGCTCCTCCACGATGAGGATCACCGTGGATGCCGGGGCGCAGAAGGAACCCCTCTGGGGCAGGCAGAACTTCGTAACCAAATTCTCCATCAACGGCCAGACTTTTCCCCTGAAACTCGTGGTTGCGACCTTCATCAAGGACAACTTCAACAACCTCTCCAAGTCTGAAATCGAGAACGGCTCATCGATAACCACCGAGGTCAGCTATGTCGATTTCGGAACCGTGGCGGCAGGCAAGACGGTGGATGCCGCTTATGTGATAAAGAACTCCGGCAATTCGCCGCTCGTGATCCACAAGATAGAGTGTGACAGGGCCGGCATGCAGTTCACAGGGAAGTGCCCCGTAAAGGTGGCTCCCGGCGCCGAGGCGAAACTGAAATTCAAATTCGATACATCCAATCTCTCCGGACAGAACGTGGCGGTACTCACGCTGATAACCAACTCGCCTGAAAAACCGCTCTTCAACCTCTTCCTGACCGGAACCGTAAACAAGTAGATATGAGCTCTCAAGTAGAACACCAGGGGGATTTCTTCAAGGATTACGACAACAAGGACTCGAAACTCGTTGTCAACGCCGGCGTCGCACAGCCGCCGATTATGAACCCCTATGTCAAGAAATTCTACAAGAAACGCCCCGAGATACTCTCTGCCGACCAGTATATGGAGGGAATCCTGGCAGGGAATACGACTATGCTCAGCCAGGCCATCACTCTCGTCGAGAGCCAGCTGCCAGAGCACCGCAAGGTGGCGCAGGAGATAATCAAGCGCTGCCAGGTGGAGTCGGCCGCACGCAGGACGATGCGCATCGGCATCACCGGAGTGCCGGGTGCGGGCAAGAGTACCTTCATCGAAGCTTTCGGCTCATATATGACCTCCTGCGGCCATAAGCTGGCCGTGCTGGCCATCGACCCCAGTTCGGAGAAGACCAAGGGCAGCATCCTGGGCGACAAGACCAGGATGGAGACACTCTGCCACGACCCCAACGCCTTCATACGCCCCAGCCCGAGCGCCGGATCCCTGGGCGGCGTGGCACGCAAGACCCGCGAAACGATACTCCTCTGCGAGGCCGCAGGTTACGACACCATCTTCGTGGAGACGGTGGGAGTGGGGCAGAGCGAAACAGCGGTCCACTCGATGACCGACTTCTTCCTGCTGCTGCTCATCTCCGGTGCCGGCGACGACCTCCAGGGCATCAAGCGCGGCATAATGGAGATGTCCGACATGATCAACGTAACCAAGGCCGACGGCAACAACATAGAGCGTGCGCAGATGGCGAGAGTGCTCTATGTCAACGCGTTGCATCTCTTCCCGCCCACCGAGTCCGGCTGGGTGCCCACCGCCGTCACCTCATCCGCCGTCACCAAGGAGGGCCTCCCCGAAATCAAGCAGAAGATCGAGGAGTACTTCACCCTCGTGCGCGGCAACGGCTATTACGACAAGCGCCGCAGGGAGCAGGCCCGCTACTGGATGTACGAGAGCATCAACGAGTCGCTCAAGAATATGTTCTACGAGAACCCGGTGATAGAGAAACTCCTGCCGGAATACGAGGAGGCTGTCCTCGAAGGAACGCTGGAGTCCTTCACCTCGGCTTCCGAACTGATAGAGAAATACAGGGAGAGCAAGTAACGGATGGAAGAATTCCTCGATATCTTTTTCGATACGCTCCGCAATTCCGTGCTGATCACGGGAATGGTCATCGTGATGATGCTGATGATAGAATACATCAACATCCAGTCGCAGGGACGCTGGTTCTCCAAGCTCAGGGGTTCGCGTTCCGGCCAGGTAGTTCTGGGTACCGTCCTGGGTCTGATTCCCGGCTGCATGGGCGGCTTCGCGGCGGTATCGCTCTACACCCACCGTCTTCTCGGATTCGGCGCGCTGGTGGCGGCGATGATCGCCTCTTCCGGAGACGAAGCCTTCATAATGCTCGCCGCAATCCCGAAGGAGACCCTTCTGCTGATGCTTATCCTGGCTGCGGTGGCAATCGCCGCCGGCCTGGTAATCAACCTTTTCGTAAAGGATAAACCCGACCCTGAGGCCTGTGAACAGGACTTCGAGATGCATTTCTGCGACGAGCATCACCACGATGCGGAAGGACACTGCAGCGGGGAGGGGGACTGCCCCCACGCCAGCCTGCGCAATATGCGCCGCCCTTCGTGGAGAAGGATTGTGCTGCTCCTTGGAGTCGTGGCATTCATCGTGGCGCTGGCATTCGGCCTTCTGGAGCACGAACACGAGCACGAGGCTGACGAAATGGCAGTCTCTGCCGCCGGCTTCAACATCCTCGACGAGTACTGGCTGAACCTTCTTTTTGCTCTGATCAGCCTCTTCGTGGTGTGGTTCATCATGACGGCGAAGGAGCATTTCATCAAGGAGCATCTTTGGGACCATGTGGTCAGAAAACACCTCCTGAAGGTCTTCTGCTGGACATTCGGCACCATGCTGCTGATCGCCGTGGGGCTTCACTGGTTCGACATCGCGTCATGGACCAGCAATAATGTGGCCTTCATGATACTGCTGGCAGTCCTGATCGGCATCATTCCCGAGTCGGGCCCGCATCTGCTCTTTGTCACGCTTTTTGCAGCCGGAGCAGTGCCCTTCTCGGTGCTTCTGGCAAGTTCTATATCGCAGGACGGCCACGCCGGACTGCCGTTGCTTGCCGAAACCAAGAGGGGATTCCTCAAAGTAAAGCTGGTCAACGTGGCAGTGGCCCTGCTTGCGGGTTTTATATGCCACTGGATTGGATTTTAGAAATAATAACGTAGAAACACGATAATTTGCAATGGCAAACTTCCTCAAGAAACTATTCGGCTCGAAGGATGAAAGGGACATCAAGCAGCTTACCCCGACCCTGAAGGCCTGCCTTTCTGAATATGAAAGAATCGACCGCCTCAGCGACGACGAACTCCGCGCCGAGTCTGCCGCCCTCAGGAAACAGATAGCCGACTTCATCGCGCCCGAGGAGGCGCAGGTGGCGGACCTCCGAGCAAAGCTGGAAGATGTCGAGATAGAGGCCTCCAAGAAGGAGAAACTGGCTACCGAGCTCGACAATCTGGTAAAGAAAATCGATGAAAAGATAGAGGAGATCCTCAATAAGATACTGCCTCAGGCCTTCGCGATTATGAAATCCACCGCCCGCCGCTTCGCGCAGAACAGCACGATCCGTGTCAAGGCAACCGATTTCGACCGCGACCTGAGCACCAGTCGCGACTTTGTCTCCGTAGAGGGGGACACCGCAGTCTGGAAGAACAGCTGGATGGCCGGCGGCAATACGATAACCTGGGATATGGTCCACTACGATGTGCAGCTCATCGGCGGTATCGTCCTCCACTCCGGCAAGATCGCCGAGATGGCGACAGGTGAAGGCAAGACCCTCGTCGCGACGCTCCCGGTCTTTCTGAACGCCCTCTCGGGCAAGGGAGTCCACGTGGTCACCGTCAACGACTACCTTGCCAAGCGAGACTGCGAGTGGATGGGTCCGCTCTATATGTTCCACGGCCTGAGCGTCGACTGCATCGACAAGCACCAGCCCAACTCCGAAGGCCGCAAGAAGGCATATCTCTCCGACATTACCTTCGGTACCAACAACGAATTCGGCTTCGACTACCTGCGCGACAACATGGCCATCAATCCCAACGACCTCGTGCAGCGCAAGCATCAGTATGCCATAGTCGACGAGGTTGACTCCGTCCTGATCGACGACGCCCGTACCCCTCTGATCATATCCGGTCCGGTGGAGCGCAGCGGCGACGAGACCTTTATCGAGTACCGTCCGTTTGTCCAGCGACTCTACGAGGAGCAGCGCAAACTGGTCAACCAGTTCCTGAACGAGGCGAAGCGCGAGATTGCCGCGGGTGAGATTACTGACAAGGGCGAAATCGCCCTCCTGCGTGCCCACAAGGGACTTCCCAAGTACGGTCCGCTCATCAAATACCTGAGTGAACCAGGCATCAAGCAGATCCTGCAGAATGCCGAAAGCAAGGTGATACGCGCCGCATTTTCCGACCGCGACATCGAGCAGCGCATCATTACCAACGAGCTTTACTTCGTCATCGACGAGCAGCAGCGCACCGTGGAGCTTACGGACAAGGGTAACGACATCCTGGCGGCAGCGGTGGGTGATCCCGATTTCTTCCTGATGCCGAAACTGGCGGACGAGACCGCAGTCATCGAGCACATGGACATCACAGAGGAGGAGAAGCAGCAGAAGAAGGACGAACTCAACGCCAACTACTCCCTCAAGGCGGAGCGCATGCACACCGTGGACCAGCTCCTCAAGGCTTACGCGATGTTCCAGAAAGATGTCGATTATGTGATAGTCGACGGCAAGGTGAAGATCGTGGACGAAGGCACCGGCCGTATCATGGAGGGACGCCGCTGGAGCGACGGACTCCACCAGGCGGTCGAGGCGAAGGAGAATGTGAAGGTCGAGGCGGCTACCCAGACCTTTGCGACCATCACCCTCCAGAACTACTTCCGTATGTATCACAAGCTCGCCGGCATGACCGGTACGGCAGAGACCGAGGCGAAGGAGTTCTGGGACATCTACAAGCTGGATGTGGTGGTCATCCCGACCAACCGCCCCGTCATCCGCGACGACCAGCCAGACCTCGTCTACAAGACCAAGAAGGACAAATACAACGCCGTCATAGCCAAGATTCAGGAACTCATCTCGCAGGGCAGGCCGGTGCTGGTGGGTACCACCTCCGTGGAAATCTCCGAGTTGCTCAGCAAGATGTTGAGGCTCAGGGGAATCCAGCATCAGGTACTGAATGCCAAGCAGCATGCGCGCGAGGCTGAGGTTGTGGCTCATGCAGGCGAACCGAGCACCGTCACCATCGCCACCAACATGGCAGGCCGTGGTACCGATATCAAGCTTACCGACTCCGTGAAGGCCGCCGGCGGACTTGCCATCATCGGCACCGAGCGGCACGAAAGCCGCCGCGTGGACCGTCAGCTGCGAGGCCGTTCCGGACGTCAGGGCGACCCGGGTTCCTCCATCTTCTATGTCTCCCTCGAAGACGACCTTATGCGTCTCTTCGGTTCGGAGCGCATTACCAAGGTGGTGGACAGCATGGGTATGCAGGACGGCGAGGCGCTTCAGGCCCCGATGCTTGCAAAGGCTATCGAGCGCGCGCAGAAGAAGGTCGAGGAGAACCATTTCGGCACCCGTAAGCGCCTGGTGGACTACGACGACGTGATGAACTCCCAGAGGGAGGTGGTCTATACCAAGCGCCGCAGCGCACTCACCGGAGAACGCATCGACGTGGATGTCCTCAATATGGTCACCGACTGGTGCGAGACCTTCGTCTCCCAGAACAAGGATCTTCCCTACGGGGAGTTCTGCGCCGAGTTGATGAGGGCGGTGGCCGTCTCTCCCGACTTCGACGAGGAGACTTTCAACCATATGACCGGCGCCAAGATGGCGGAATCCCTCCAGGAGACCCTGGGCAACACGCTCCAGCGCCGCAGCGACACCCTCGTGGAGCTATCCTGGCCCATCATCAAGCACGTTTACGATACCAAGCGCATGTTCTACCAGAACATCGCGCTCCCCATCTCCGACGGCAAGAAGGTATATACCATCCTGGTGAATCTGCGCAAGGCTTATGAGAGCCACGGAAAGGAGATATTCCGCGCCGTGGAGAAGACCATCACCCTGCGCGTGATAGACGAATACTGGAAGGACCACCTCCGCGACATGGACGACCTGAAGCAGTCGGTGCAGAACGCCGCATACGAGCAGAAGGACCCGATCCTCGTTTACAAGACGGAGAGCTTCGACCTCTTCATCACCGTGCTGGAGAACATAAACAAGGATGTCCTCGCTTTCCTGATGCGCGCGTTCCTCTTCCTGCGCCAGGAGCAGGATCCAGACACGGTGGCCACCGAGGCGCGCGAGAAGCATACCGACCTCAGCCGCATGCAGAGCAGCCGTCCCGACCTGCTGACCAACAGTTCGGAGCAGAAGTCCAATACTCCGGTCCACGTGGAGAAGAAGGTGGGCCGCAACGATCCCTGCCCTTGCGGAAGCGGCAAGAAGTACAAGAACTGTCACGGAAGAGACCTGTAAAAACAGCTTAATACTTAATACTATGAAATACGACGTAATCGTTATCGGCTCCGGCCCCGGAGGATATGTGGCTGCCATAAGGGCGGCCCAGCTGGGTTTCAACACCGCAGTCGTCGAGCGCAACGAGCTCGGCGGAATCTGCCTCAACTGGGGCTGCATTCCCACCAAGGCCCTGCTCAAGAGCGCGCAGGCTTATAATTATGCAAAGCATGCGGATGCTTACGGATTCCGCGCAGAGAATGTCGAGGCGGATCTTGACCTGATGGTCAACCGCAGCCGCGACGTCTCCGCTACCATGAACTCGGGTATCGCATATCTTTTCAAGAAGAACAAGATTACCGTCCTGGAGGGTTCCGGAAAGGTGCTTCCCGGCAAGCGGGTGAGCGTCGAGGACAACGACCTCAACGAGACCGTATACGAGGCTGACCACATCATTCTCGCAACCGGCGCACGTCCGGTTTCACTTCCCTTCGCGCCAATCGACGGCAACAAGATAATCTCCTACTTCCAGGCCCTTACTCCCCAGTATCTGCCTGAAAGTATGGCGGTTATCGGTTCCGGAGCCATCGGCAGCGAGTTCGCCTTCTTCTACCGCAGCCTCGGCGTGGATGTCACCATCATCGAGTTCCAGGACAGGATCCTGCCGCTCGAGGACGACGACGTCTCCGCACAGATAAGCCGCAGTTTCCGCAAGGCGGGAATGAAGGTGATGACCTCCTCGCAGGTCAAGAGCGTGGACATCTCCGATCCACTCTGCAAGCTGGAGGTGGAGACGAAGAAGGGCATGGAGACCGTCGAGGCCGACATAGTCCTCTCCGCAGTGGGCGTGCGTCCCAATACCGAATTCATCGGACTCGAGGAACTCGGCGTGGAGATGAACCGCGGAAAGGTGGTGGTCGACGCCAACTACCGCACCAATGTCGAGGGGCTCTATGCCATCGGCGACATTATCCCGACTCCGGCTCTGGCCCACGTGGCATCCGCTGAGGGTATCGCCTGCGTAGAGGCTATCGCGGGACTCAATCCCAAGCCGATCCGTTACGACAACATCCCCGCCTGCACCTATGTCACTCCCGAGGTGGCTTCCGTCGGTATGACCGAGCGCGCCGCAAAGGAGAAGGGTATCAACTACAAAGTGGGCAAGTTCCCCTTCACAGCATCCGGAAAGGCGACCGCGGCAGGGGAGAGGGACGGCTTCATCAAGCTTATCGCCGACGCCGAAACCGACGAACTGCTCGGTGCACACATGGTGGGAGCCAACGTCTCCGAGATGGTGGGCGGCATAGTTGCGGCCCGAAACCTCGGCGTGAAGGCCTCCGACATAATGAAGTCTGTCTTCCCTCATCCCTCTATGAGCGAGGCGATAATGGAGGCTGCTGCCGCACTCCACGGAGAAGCTATCCATATCTGATAGCGATTACCGCCATGATCAACGGCCGGAAAGTCGTAGTCGTAATGCCCGCATACAATGCGGAGAAGACTTTGAAGAGGACCCTCGACGAGGTCCCCTCCATCGTCGACGACATAGTGCTGGTGGACGACTGCAGCTCCGACAATACCTCCGCCCTGGCCCGCGAACTGGGCATCGCCCACGTGATAAGGCACGAGCGCAACCGCGGTTACGGCGGCAATCAGAAGACCTGCTACGATACGGCCCTCTCCCTGGGGGCCGATATCGTGGTGATGCTTCATCCTGATTATCAGTACACTCCGAAACTCATCACCTCGATGTGCAGCGTGATAGCCTATGACGTCTATCCCGTCGTGCTCGGTTCCAGGATTCTCGGCGGAGGCGCCCTGAGGGGTGGAATGCCTTATGTCAAGTATTTCGCTAACCGTTTCCTGACCCTTTTTCAGAACATCCTGATGGGGCAGAAGCTGAGCGAGTACCACACCGGTTACCGCGCCTTCTCCCGCGAGGTACTCGAGACGATCGACTACCACGCCGATTCCGAGGATTTCATCTTCGACAACCAGATGCTCGCCCAGATCTTCTACAAGGGGTATGAGATAGCCGAGGTGACCTGCCCGACCAAGTATTTCAGCGATGCCTCCTCCATCAATCTGCGCCGCAGCTGCGTATACGGCCTTGGCGTGATGGGAGTATCGCTCCGTTACCGCCTCGCGAAGTGGGGGCTCTGCAAACCGGGGTATCTGAAATGAAAACAGCATCCGGAGCATTTCTGCGCTATATTCCCGCCATTGTGATAGTGGCGGTCTATGCCGCTTTGTATGCCTGGTGCTTCGATCCCAAACTCGATTTGAACGGCGACAACGCCACCTACATCTCCCTTGCCCGCAACCTGGCCTCCGGCAAGGGCTACAGCGACCTCTCATTCGGCGGCAATTATCAGCCCGCCGTCCAGTTCCCTCCGGGATATCCCTTCATCCTCTCGATGATGGTGCGCCTCGGCCTGGACAGCCTTGTCGCTTTCAAGATACTCAATGGCATTTTCCTTATTCTCTCCGTGCTGCTGGTATTCTTCCTTATGCGGGGGATTACCGGCAAGACCGTCTTCGCCACGGTAACTGCGCTGCTCTGTGTCACCGCACCGAGGCTGCTGAAATTCAGCATGATAGCGATGTCGGAGATGAGCTATATGTTCTGCATATGCCTCGCTTTCTTCGCCATGTGGCGATGTGCAGAGGGGAAGGGGAGGTGGAACGTATGGTTCTGGATTGCCTGCATCTTTGCCGCAGCCTCTTACTACATAAGGGGAAACGGTCTCTCGATAATGTTCGCCGTGGTGGTCTTCTTCCTCTTCCGAAAGGAGTGGGTCAGGGCCGCCGTAAGTGTCGGAGTCGAGGTTATCCTCATCCTTCCCTGGATGATAAGGGGACGGATCGTAGGCAGCGGGTCGCGTTATCTCGACACCGTCTTGGTAAACAATCCCTGGCGTCCCGACGACCGGCAGATCGAGAGCATAGGGGATTTCCTCAAAAAGGCCTGGCTCAACCTCTACGACACCACCCTGAACGGCTTCAGATGCATCCTTTTCCCTGGTACAGGCGCCTCCTGGGATGATTATTATTCTGTGGCGGCTATCATCATCGGAGTGTTGATCCTGGCACTCGTGGTTTACGGGCTGTGGAATATGAAACCGCTCCATTTCGCCTTCCTGGCCTTCCTGCTGGCCAATACGGCCTTCCTTATGGCGTGGCATTCCGGCAACGACTACAGGTATGTGACGCCTTATATCCCTATGGTTATCGCCGGTTTCTGGTACGGCGTCTGGTGCCTTCTGGAGCGTTTTGCTAAGAAACCCTGGCCGGCAGTTGCTGTGTGCATGATGGCCCTTGTGCCGATTCTGCTCTCCCTTCCGAAACTGAAAGATGCCCACCAGGTGGGACAGTCGGGATATTCGCCCGAGTATTCATTCTATTTCGATCTGGCCGACAAGATCGAGGCGCTGAATCCCGATCCGGGAACCGTGAGCCCCGTGGCGATATGCTGCCGCAAGCCGGAACTCTTCAGCTACCACGCCCCTTCATTCTACTGCTGCAACTATCCATACACCCCCGATACGGAGGAGATGGCCCGCTTCTTCATCGACAGGAAGGTGGGATTCGTGGTTCTTGATATGTTGGGCTACAGTTCGACCGAACGCTATCTGATCCCTGCCCTTGGCGGGATGCTCGATCTGCTGACAACGATGACGCAGGGCGATGACGGCTCCGTGGTATTTGCCTTCGATCTGCTGAAGGCGGAGGAACGTTACGGGACCTCGAATTAGCGGATAGTCTCCTTTATATTATACTTGTTGCGCTCCTGGCTGTTGCGTGAGACGAGCTCCGCAAGGAAGCCGGTGAGAAAGAGCAGCGTACCGATGACCAGTGCCACAAGGGCGAGATAGAAGAGGGGCTGGTCGGTGACCGCACGGAAATACTTCCCGGCTCCCTGGAGTACCAGCTTCTTGACTATCAGATAGATGGCTATTACAAGTCCGATTATGAAGGTGAGGGTGCCGAGGCCGCCGAAGAGGTGCATCGGCTTCTTGCCGAACTTCTGGAGGAACCACACCGACATCAGGTCGAGAAAGCCGTGGATGAAGCGCTCCATTCCGAACTTGCTCTTGCCGTACTTGCGCGCCTGGTGCCTGACCTCCTTCTCGCCGATCCTGCCGAATCCGGCCGTCTTGGCCAGATAGGGGATGAAGCGGTGCATGTCGCCGTAGACCTCGATGCTCTTGACCACCTCGTTGCGGTAGGCCTTGAGGCCGCAGTTCATGTCGTGCAGCTTGATTCCGGTGACCTTGCGGGCAGTGGCATTATAGATCTTGGAGGGGATATTCTTTGTGAGGACGTCGTCGTAACGCTTTTTCTTCCAGCCGGATACGAGATCATAACCGTCTTCGCGGATCATCCTCATCATTTCGGGAATCTCCTCCGGGTCGTCCTGAAGGTCGGCGTCCATCGTCACCACGATGTCGCCCTTAGCGGCTGCGAAGCCCTCATAGAGGGCGGCTGACTTGCCGTAGTTGCGGCGGAAACGGATGCCGCGTATCTCGGGATGGGTTTCGGCGAGGCTGCTGACAAGATTCCACGAGCCGTCGGTGCTGCCGTCGTCAACCATTATTATTTCATAACTGCCCACCTTCCCGTCGAGGGCCCTGCCGATCCATTCGACAAGTTCGGTGAGTGATTCCTCCTCGTTGTAGAGGGATATGACTATTGATAAATCCATTCCTTTGATTAAAGAAGTTCATCGGGCTCCTGAGCGGCGGCGTCATCGTCGAATATCGAAGCCCTGCTCTTGAGGGAGTTTGAGAAAATGGCGCTGAAGACAAGGCCGCAGAGCATGCACCATAAGAATGTCGCGACTGACATTATCATAGGGAAATTGTCTTCCAGCATCAGGAACGCTTTCTCGACATCCGGAGTCATCTGGGCGGCTGAAATCGCTTCGCTGGCCTGGGAGAGGGCGGTCTCTATTATGCCGGGGAAGAGTACGGCGTACATCAGGTAGGTGAATACGGTGCAGATTATCGAGGAGAGCAGGCAGGTGACCAGACCCTGCTCGAATACCGACGACTTGGCGCCGCTGGCAACCCATAGTTTCATGCACCTGTGGAGGAACCAGAGCGAGCCGCCGAATTTGACAGCCCACAGCAGGAAACCGGCTATCGATACCAGGACTCCGGTTTCGGTTCCGCCTCCGGAGATGAGGTTTGAAATCAGTTGGGGTACAATAGTGAAAAGTGAAAGGAATATGGCATCCTTCGCAGCGGTTGTCCAGATGGATGCATTGGTTTCTCCGGTCTCGGCCATAACGGTTTGTTTTAGTGTTATCCCCACAAAGATAATAATAAATACGAAAATAGTTGTACCTTTGCCGGATACATAAACCAATAATCAGTTTGTAATGATTAACATCACTTTTCCTGACGGCAGCGTCAGACAGTACGAACAGGGCACTACGGCTTACCAGATTGCCGAGAGCATCAGCCCGCGCCTCGCATCCGATGTTTTGTCTGCATCGGTCGACGGCGAAATCTATGATCTGGACCGTCCGATAGAGAAAGACGCAACCCTTAAGCTCCACAAGTGGGAGGACAAGGAGGCGAAGGCCACCTTCTGGCACTCTTCGTCCCACCTTATGGCGGAGGCTCTCCAGATTCTCTACCCGAAGGTGAAATTCGGCATCGGACCGGCAATCGAAAACGGATTCTATTATGATATCGACCTCGGCGACAGGCAGCTCGTCGAGGCCGACCTCGCCGCCATCGAGCAGAAGATGCTCGAACTGGCCCGCACCAAGGAGAAGTTCGTCCGCACGGATGTCTCCAAGGCGGATGCGCTCGCACGCTTCTCCCACAAGGACGAATGGTACAAGTGCGAACTGATCGAGGCCCTCGAGGACGGCAAGATCACCTTCTATACCAACGGCACCTTCACCGACCTCTGCCGCGGCCCGCATCTGCGCGACACCTCGGTAATCAAGGCTGTGAAACTCACCAGTATAGCAGGAGCATACTGGCGCGGCGACGAGCACAACAAGATGCTCACCCGCGTCTACGGCATCACCTTCCCCAAGAAGAGCATGCTCGACGAGTATCTCCAGATGCTCGAAGAGGCGAAGAAGCGCGACCACCGCAAGCTCGGCAAGGAGATGGATCTCTTCACCTTCTCGCAGAAGGTGGGTATGGGACTCCCTCTCTGGCTCCCCAAGGGAGCGGAACTGCGCATGAGGCTCGAGGATTTCCTCCGCAAGGTGCAGAAGCAGTACGGCTATCTTCCCGTGGTGACTCCCCATATCGGCAACAAGGAACTTTATGTCACCTCCGGCCACTGGGCAAAGTACGGCAAGGATTCCGTCCGTCCCATCACCACCCCCCAGGAGGGAGAGGAGTATCTCCTCAAGCCTAAGAACTGCCCTCACCACTGCGAGATCTACCAGGCCAAGCCCCGTTCCTATAAGGATCTGCCGCTCCGTCTCGCAGAGTTCGGAACGGTTTACCGCTATGAGCAGAGCGGTGAGCTCCACGGCCTGACCCGCGTGCGCAGCTTCACCCAGGACGACGCGCACCTCTTCTGCCGTCCCGACCAGATCAAGGAGGAGTTCTGCAAGGTGATCGACATCGTGCTCTACATCTTCCGCACCCTGAAGTTCGACAAATACACCGCACAGGTCTCCCTGCGCCATAAGACCGACCACAGCAAGTACATCGGCAGCGAGGAGAACTGGGAGAAGGCCGAGAGGGCCATCGTCGAGGCTGCAGCGGAGAAAGGGCTGCCCACCGTCGTGGAGTACGACGAGGCTGCATTCTACGGCCCGAAGCTCGACTTCATGGTGAAGGACGCCCTCGGACGCAGCTGGCAGCTGGGTACCATCCAGGTGGATTACAACCTTCCCGAGCGTTTCGAACTCGAGTATATCGGCGCCGACGACAAGAAGCACCGCCCGGTGATGATACACCGCGCACCCTTCGGTTCGCTCGAGAGATTCGTGGCCGTCCTGCTCGAACACACTGGCGGAAAATTGCCTCTCTGGCTCTCCACCGACCAGGCTATGATCCTGCCTATCAGCGAAAAATACAACGATTTTGCAAAAAAAGTTTGCGAATTACTTAATAATTACGAACTTCGCACCTCCGTTGACGACCGCAACGAGACCATTGGAAAGAAGATCCGCGAGAACGAAATCAAGAGAATTCCGTACTTGCTTATCGTCGGAGAGAAGGAAGCCGCAAGCAACACCGTATCAGTCAGGAAGCAGGGCGGCGAGGATATGGGCGCGATGGCCGTCGGCGATTTTGTGGATTATATTAAACAGGAGATAGAAAACGAACTCAAATAAACGATAATTTTTTAACTGGAGGACACCGCCATAGCTAACAACAAATACCGCCCGCCCAAGCCGAAGCCGGCAGCTGCACCGCGCCAGCCGGATCAGCGCCTGCCCCAGAACCGCAAGAAGGAAGAGGGGCTGAGGATCAACGAGGAGATTACCGCTCCCAAGGTCCGCGTAGTAGGAGAAAACGTCCCCGAACAGGGCATCTATCCTATCGGCGAAGCTTTGCGTATGGCATCGGACCAGGAACTCGACCTGGTGGAGATCGCTCCCAATTCCGACCCGCCGGTATGCAAGATTATCGATTATCAGAAGTACGTCTATCAGCAGAAGAAAAAGGCGAAGGAACTCAAGGCCAACGCCTCGAAGGTGGTCATCAAGGAGATCCGCTTCGGCCCCCAGACCGACGAACACGACTATCAGTTCAAGCTCAACCACGCGAAGAGCTTCCTGAAAGAGGGTTCAAAGGTCAAGGCTTACGTCTTCTTCCGCGGCCGTTCGATCCTCTTCTCCGAGCAGGGCGAGAAACTGCTTCTCCGCTTTGCGGTCGATCTGGAGGATTACGGAAAGGCGGAGCAGATGCCCAAGCTTGAAGGCAAGAGGATGATAATGATGATCGCCCCCGTTAAAAAGAAGTGATACAATTGCTTTACTTATTTATAAACAACAGTTAAATTTTTAACTATGCCTAAATTGAAGACCAACTCCGGTTCAAAGAAGCGTTTTACGCTCACCGGTTCTGGAAAGGTGAAAAGAAAACACGCCTACAAGAGTCACATTCTGACTAAAAAGACCAAGAAGCAGAAGAGGAACCTCACCCACGTGGCAATGCTCACAAGCGCTGACGAGAAGAGGGTGAAAGCTTTGTTGGTAAAGTAATTCATTAATGTTTAACCCGGATGATCAGCCGGCAAGTTCCCGCGAGACGGGACGCTGACATCCCAAATCAATCAAATTATGCCTAGATCGGTTAACTCGGTGGCATCAAGAGCCCGCCGCAAGAAAATTTTAAAGGAAACCCGCGGTAACTTCCTCTCCAGGAAGAACGTCTGGACCGTAGCCAAGAATACCTATGAAAAAGGTCTGACTTACGCATACCGCGACCGCAAAGCAAAGAAGCGCGCATTCCGTTCCCTCTGGATCACCCGCATCAACGCGGCTGCACGCCAGCACGGAATGAACTACTCCCAGTTTATGGGCAAGCTCGCAAAGCAGAACATCGGACTCAACCGCAAGGTCCTCGCCGACCTCGCGATGAACAATCCGCAGGCTTTCGAGGCTATTGTGAACTCTGTAAAATAGTTTGCTGCATTGTCTCTGAAGGAAATATACAGGAACAAATGGGTACGGTTCAGTTTCTGGACCGTACTTTATATCCTCTGGGTAGTCTGGGTCGGGAATTACTGGTGGCTTCTCGGTTTGCCGGTGATTTTTGACATCTTCATCACGAAGAAGGTCAAGTGGGCCTTCTGGAAGAAGGAGTACAAGGAAGGGGAGAAGCACAACGTATGGCTGGACTGGCTCGACGCCATCATCTTCGCCGTCATCGTGGTCACTTTCATCAACATCTTCTTCCTCCAGGCCTTCAAGATTCCCTCTTCGTCGATGGAGAGTTCCCTGCTTACCGGAGACCATCTCTTCGTGAGCAAGGTCTCCTACGGCCCCAGGCTCCCCGAGACCCCCCTTTCCGTTCCCTTCGTTCACAATGTCCTGCCTTTCTCCGGAAAGGAGAGCTACTCCAAGGCGCTGCAGTTCGATTACAGGCGCATCGCCGGCTTCGGCAAGGTGAAGAGGGACGATTATGTCGTCTTCTCCTTTCCCCACGGCGATACCGTCCTCAAGCGAGTTCCGGCCGAGGATTACTATATGCACGTCCGTACCAGCGGCCGTGAATATACCATCAACAACTACGGCCCCATCGTGGTCCGTCCCGTGGACAAGAAGGACCACTACGTGAAGCGCTGCGTAGCCGTTGCCGGCGACACCCTTCAGGTGAAGGACGGCAAGGTTTACGTGAACGGCGAGCCCCAGGAGGCGTACAAGGGCATTCAGAACACCTACCGCGTGGAGACCGACGGCCCGATCAACATCAAGATCATCGAGGGCCTCGGACTCAACTCGGCGGAACTCTGGTACAGCCAGTCGATGCCGGGATATCCCGAGATGCCTCTGACGGAAGAGCGCCTTGAAAAGGTCAAGACCCTTCCGAACGTGGTTTCGGTAACTCCCAACATCGACGTCTATCCCCCGGATTTCCCCGACTCCCCGCTGCTTCTCTTCCCCTTCACCGGAACAGGCTGGACCAGGGACAACTACGGTCCGGTCTGGATTCCCGCCAAGGGAGCGACCGTGGAGCTGACTCCGGCCAACATCGACCTTTACAGGAGGGCGATAGAGGTTTATGAGGGCAACGGCTTCAAGGTCGAGGAGGGCAAGGTGTTCATAAACGGAGAGGAGGCTGACACCTACACCTTCAGGATGGATTACTATTTCATGATGGGCGACAACCGTCACAACTCCCTCGATTCCCGCTACTGGGGCTTCGTGCCGGAGGATCACATAGTCGGCAAGCCGCTCTTCATCTGGCTCTCTACGGATGCCACGAAGCGTTTTCCCGCCAACATCCGCTGGAACAGATTCTTGAAATGGTGTAAGTAGTCAGAAAAATTTGTATATTTCAATAAAAAACTGGATATTTGCAGCCCCTTTTAGAAAATAATAAAAAATAGATACACAATGGCACGAGTTTGTCAAGTTACTGGAAAGAAGAGGATGATCGGAAACAATGTTTCCCATTCCAAGCGCCGTACCAAGCGCGAATTCGCACCCAACCTCAAGACCAAGAAGTTCTGGTCCGAGGATGAGAAGAGATTCATTACCCTCAAGGTTTCTTGCCGCGGTATGAAGACTATCTACAAGAACGGCCTCGCCAATACCGTGAAGGATGCGCAGGCTAAAGGTTTGATCAACATTGTTTAATTTGTACGGCTATGGCAAAGAAAGGCAACAGAGTACAGGTCATCCTGGAGTGCACCGAGCAGCGCGAGAGCGGAGTTCCCGGCATCTCCCGCTACATCACCACCAAGAACAAGAAGAACACCCCCGAAAGGATGGAGATGAAGAAGTACAACCCTTATCTCCACAAGGTTACCGTTCACAAGGAAATCAAGTAATCAACGCTTAAACTTATCATACAATGGCAAAGAAAGCAGTCGCAACCTTCAGCGGCGACAAGTCAGAGAAGAGAAATGTTGTAAAGTGCATCCGTATGGTCAAGAGCGAGCGTACGGGCGCCTATATGTTCCAGGAGGAGTTCGTTCCCACGGACAAGGTCAAGGAGTATTTCGCAAAGTAAATTCCCTTGAAACGCACATTTTAAAGGATGACTGAAAAGGTCATCCTTTTTTTTGTATATTCGCATTTATTTCAATTGGAATGATGGAATACGATACCCTTATTGCCCTGATCCGTCAGGAGGTGAAGCCGGCCCTGGGCTGCACCGAGCCCATTGCAGTGGCGCTTGCCGCCGCTCGCGCTGCCGAGACTCTCCGCAGCTGCGGCGCTTCGCCGGAACTGGTGGAGGTCAAGGTGAGCCCCAACATCCTCAAGAACGGGATGGGAGTCGGAATCCCCGGAACTGGAATGGTAGGACTGCCGGTAGCCGCTTCCCTGGGCTGCGTCTGCGGCAAGTCGAAGTACGGTCTCGAGGTGCTTCACGACCTCTGTCCTGATGCTGTCGAGGCAGCCCGCCGTATGACGGAGGAGGGGAAGGTCAAGGTCTCGCTTGCCGAAACTTCCGAATTGCTGTATGTCCTTGCATCCGCCTCCGGAGGCGGTCACAGCGCCGAGGCCGAGATCAAGGGGTGCCACGACGCCATAGTCAGGGTCGAGCTGGACGGCAAGTCCATGCTTGAGGCGGAGAAGTGCGGCTGCGGCGGAAACAAGGCTGAAGACTCTTCCGCCCTCGATCCGAACCTCGCCCGCTATATCACGGTCCGCGACATATATGATTTCGCCTGCAACGTGCCGCTCGAAAAGATAGAGTTCATGATGGAGTCGGTGCAGATGAATTCCCGCCTCTCCGACGAGGGACTGACTCACCCATACGGCCTTCAGGTGGGAAGAACCCTGATTGAGAAGGGGAATTCCCCCGTTTACGGCGACACCCTGCTGACCTATGCGATGGCCCGCACCGCGGCTGCGTCCGACGCCCGTATGGCGGGATGCACCCTCTCAGCGATGAGCAATTCGGGCAGCGGCAACCAGGGAATCACCGTGACTATGCCCGTCATCGCGATAGCCGAGAAGACCGGCGCCAGCCACGAACATCTGGTCAGGGCGCTGGCCCTGGCACATTTCGTGGCGATCCATATCAAAGGATATCTCGGACGTCTGTCGGCTCTATGCGGCTGTGTAATCGCCTCTACGGGAGCTTCTTGCGGCATCGCCTTCCTTCGCGGCGGCGGATACGGCGAGATCTGCGCCTCCATCAAGAATATGATCGGCAACATCACCGGAATGGTCTGTGACGGAGCCAAGGTCGGATGCGCCCTCAAAGTGGCCTCCGGCGTAGCGAGCGCCCTGCAGTCCGCGGTCCTGGCCCTCGACGGCAAGTGCATCTCCTCCAACGACGGCATTATCGAGGAGGATATAGAGAAGACCATAGCCAACCTGGGACAGATAGGCAGCATAGGTATGCGCTCCACAGACAAGATGATTCTCGATATAATGACCTGCAAGTAATGAAAAGCAACGGCCTGGTTCTCGGAGTGCTCGGCGGAATGGGTCCCGCCGCATCTGCCGAATTCATGCGTCTCCTTGCTGAGAAAGCACCCGCAGAAAGGGATCAGGAGCATCCCAGGGTGATCCTATATTCCGATTCCCTCATCCCCAACCGCACTGCTTTCCTGGAGGGGAAAGGGGAGGATCCTTCGCCATATCTGCTCAAGGGGCTCAGGAGCCTTCTGGATTGGGGTGCGGACCTGCTCTGCGTCACCTGCAATACTGCGCACGTCTTCATTGATTCCTTCCCGCTCGAACTGAATGCGCACTTGATCCATATCGTTGAGGAGACCATCTACCAGTGCCGCCAGCGCAGCCCGAAAGGGGCCTGGCTCACCGCTACCGTCGGCACGGTGAACTCCGGACTCTACCAGGTCCACGCTTCGCGGAGCGGATACGAATTCAAGGTTCCGTCTCCCGGGATGTGCAAGGAGATCCACGAGGTCACCGAGGTTGTCAAGGCGGGAAAGATTGCAGAGGCAGCCAGGACATACCGCGATATAATCGAACGCCTCTGGGCAATCGAAAGACTGCCTATAGTGGCAGCCTGTACGGAGCTTCCTATAGCGTACGACGCCACCGGTCTTCCTGCCGAGATGTGCGTCTCTTCGCTGGACGCGCTTGCGGAAGGCTGTTTGAGAGAACTTTATAAACCTGTAATAAAGAGATAATTATGGCATTCTGGGGAATTTTCGGATCCCGCAAGGGTGAGAATGTGGAACAAGAGGCCGCCGAGAGGCTGGACGCCGGTCTGCAGAAGACCCGCCGCTCCATCTTCGACAAGCTGGCGCACGCCGTGGCCGGCAAGGATGTCGTTGACGACGAGGTTCTGGATTCCATAGAGGAGGCCCTGATTACCTCCGATGTCGGAGTGGAAACCACCCAGAATATCATCGAGCGCCTTGAGGAGCGCGTCGCGCGTGACAAGTATCTCAATGCCGAGGAGCTCAATTCCATTCTCTGCGAGGAGGTGGAAGCCCTGCTCGACGCCAGCGGATGCGCCGATGCGGAACCATTCGATTTTTCCAAGAAGCCCTATGTGATTATGGTTGTGGGCGTTAACGGAGTCGGTAAGACCACTACCATCGGAAAACTTGCGGCTCAGTTGAAAGAGAGTGGCAAGAAGGTGATCCTCGGCGCCGCCGATACCTTCCGCGCCGCCGCAGTTGATCAGCTCGTGATCTGGGCTGAGCGCGCCGGAGTGGATATAGTAAAGCAGGAGATGGGCTCCGATCCCGCCTCCGTGGCTTACGACACCCTCAGCAGCGCCGTCGCCAAAGGGGCCGATGTGGTTATCATCGATACCGCGGGCCGTCTCCACAACAAGGTGGGGCTCATGAATGAGCTTACCAAGATCCGCAACGTCATGCGCAAGGTGGTGCCCGACGCTCCCCACGAAGTGCTGCTGGTAATCGACGGATCCACCGGCCAGAACGGCTTCCTGCAGGCGAAGGAGTTCGTCCGCGCTACTGACGTTACCGCGCTGGCTGTCACCAAGTTGGACGGTTCCGCCAAGGGCGGCGTCGTAATCGGCATCAGCGACCAGTTCAAGATTCCGGTGAAGTTTATCGGCGTCGGGGAGAGGATCGACGACCTCCGCCTCTTCGACCGCCACGAATTCGTCCGTTCATTGTTTAAGTAAATAAAAGACATCATATGACTATTTCCTACAGTTGGTTGAAAGAGTATCTCAAATTCGATCTTACTCCCGAAGAGGTGGGAGTGATTCTGACGGATACCGGACTTGAAGTCGAACATATAGAGACTGCCGAACAGATCCCCGGAGGTCTTGCCGGAGTGATTGTGGCGGAGGTCGTGGAGTGTGACGAACATCCTGATTCAGACCACCTTCACGTCACCAAACTGAACACCGGCGAGCCGGAGCTCCTGCAGGTTGTCTGCGGCGCTCCCAACGTGGCGGCAGGGCAGAAGGTGCTTCTTGCCACCATCGGCACGAAGCTTCCGGACGGCGAAGGCGGTGAGTTCAAGATAAAGAAGTCCAAGATCCGCGGAGTGGAGAGCAACGGCATGATCTGCGCCGAGGACGAGCTCGGCATCGGCACCGACCACTCGGGCATCATGGTGCTCGAGCCTTCGGCCGTTCCCGGCACTCCGGCAAAGGAGTATCTCCACCTCAAGACCGATACGGTTTATGAGATAGGCCTCACCCCGAACCGCGTGGACGGTGCTTCGCATATCGGCTGCGCCCGCGACCTCTTTGCATACTGCAAGACCCACGGCATCCCCTGCGAATATACCCTTCCCGACGTGAGCGCATTCAAGGAGGGAGAAGGGGAGTCGATTCCCGTCGAGGTGCAGGCTCCCGACCTGGCTCCCCGCTATATCGGAGTCACCATCAGCGGCATCAAGGTGGGCCCTTCGCCCGACTGGCTCAAGGAACGCCTGATGTCCATAGGGCAGCGCCCCATCAATAACGTGGTGGATGTTACCAACTTCATTCTCAATGAGATGGGCCATCCTCTCCACGCCTTTGACGCAGCCAAGATCAAGGGCCGCAAGGTGGTTGTCCGTCGCAGCGCCGAGGGATGCAAGTTCGTCACCCTCGACGGCGTGGAGCGCACCCTCAGCAGCGACGATCTGGTCATCTGCAATACCGAGGATCCGATGTGCATCGCCGGAGTTTTCGGCGGAGAGGACAGCGGCGTCACCGAGTCCACCACCGAGGTCTTCCTCGAGGCTGCGTATTTCAATCCCGTGAGCATCCGCAAGACTTCCAAGCGCCATACTCTCAAGACCGACGCTTCGTTCCGCTATGAGCGCGGCATCGATCCGCTGGCTACTATGACGGCTGCAAAGCGCGCCGCACTCCTGATCCAGGAGGTGGCAGGCGGCAAGGTCGTCGGCAAGGTTCGCGAGTTCTGCGCAGCTCCCTTCGAGAAGGTGAAGGTGGATCTCGACTACGCCCGTATGGAGTCGCTCATCGGCAAGAAACTGGGCGGCGATACCATCCGCAGGATTCTGGAAGCCATGGACTTCGAGTTCGAGAGCGCTACCGATAAGGGCGCTGTCGTCAAGGTTCCTTCCTACAGGGTGGACGTCACCCGCGAGTGCGACGTGGTGGAGGAGGTGCTCCGCATATACGGTTACAACAATATCGAACTTCCCGAGGGAATGAAGATATCCGTGAACCACGGCGAGCATCCCGATCCGGAGACGGTCCGTTCCACTGTTTCGAACCTCTTCGCCGGCTGGGGATTCGTGGAGACGATGAACAACTCCCTCACCAAGGGCGACTACTATACCGGGCTGACAACCTTCCCGGCAGAAAATCTCGTGCACATAGTGAATCCTTTGAGCTCCGATCTCAATACTATGCGCCAGACGCTGATTCTCAATGCGCTGGAGGTCGTTTCCTATAATATCAACCGCCAGATGAGCGGAATGAAGATCTTCGAGCTGGGCAATGTCTATTCCTTCCTGCCGAAGGAGGGGGATGAGAATCCTGTGGCCAACCTGAAGTCATACAAGGAGGAGATGCGCCTCTGCTTCGCCATCACCGGTCCGGCAGTGAAGAGCTGGCGCAACGAACTCGGTGCCGGCGACTATTATCAGCTCAAGGGTTATCTGGAGATGCTTCTGAAACGCTTCGGGGCCGATATCTATTCGCTCGAGGCTGATGCGGCTCCTTCCGATATCTTCGCCGAGGGACTCGAGTACAAGCTCGGCGGCAGGCGTCTCGCAGTTGCCGGCACCGTGGCTTCGGGCCTTGCGAAGAGGTTCGACATCAAGCAGCCCGTCTTTGTCGCGGAAGTCAACTGGCCGGTCTTCTTCCAGCTCGTCAAGCGCGACAAGGTTCTTTACAAGGAGATGCCGAAGTATCCCGAGGTGCGCCGAGACCTTGCAATCGTGCTGGACGAAAGCGTGCAGTTCGCCGACCTTCGCAAGGCGGCTTTCCAGGCCGAGAAGAATCTGCTCAGGCAGGTTACTCTGTTCGACGTTTACCGTGGGGTGCATATCGGCCCGGGCAAGAAACAGTATGCGATGGGCTTCGTCTTCCAGGATCCCGAGAGGACACTTACCGATGATGTAACTGAAAAGATTATGGCCAAGCTGCTCAAGACCTTCGAGAGCAGGTTCTCGGCAGTATTGAGATAGTTTTGAATGCCGGCAGCTTCATAGCGCGCCGACTCGGCGACAAGGGCAACCGTATCTCCTGGATATCGGTTGCCCTCAGCATTGCCGTGATGGTCGTGGCAATTGCTGTCGTCGATGGTTTCAAAGCTGAGATCCGCTCCAAGGCGACGGGCTTTATGGGTTCCGCCGTCCTGGCGCCTCCCGGCCAGTCCCCTATGAACGAGGGATATCCCTTTGCCGATTCCCTCTCTTTCAAAGATGCTCTCGACAGTCTCAGATGCGTGGAGAGCGTTTCGGCGGTGGCATATCGTTCCGGCCTTGTCAAGACTCCGGAGGCCATTGCCGGGCTTTATTTCAAAGGGGTCGATTCGCTTTACGATTTCTCCTTCTTCAAGTCGTGTCTCTGCGAGGGCGGGCTTCCGGATTTCAGCGGAGGCATAAGCAACCAGGCGCTCATTTCCCGCCGCCTGGCCGACCAGCTTGGCATTTCGGTAGGGGACAAGATGACCTCCTATTTCATCGGTGATGATATCAAAGTCCGCCGTTTCGATGTCTGCGGTCTCTTCGACGCGCAGCTCGAAGATATAGACAAGTCCTTTGCAGTCATAGATATACGTCAGGTGCGCCGCCTGAACGGATGGAGCAAGGCGGGGAGTTCCTCGGTCGAGATCCGGATTCCTCCGAGGGCAAGTATCGACGCTTCGGCCGCCGCTGTGGAGAATCTGGTTTCAGACCGGATGACGGACGACGACCCGTCGCTGTTTACCGTCTCCGTGAAGCGTATCTACGCCCATCTTTTCGACTGGCTGGCGCTTCTGGATCTGAACGTGGTGATGATTCTGGCGCTTATGATGGCGGTGGCAGGCTTCAATATGATTTCCTGCCTGCTGATCATACTCTTCCGCAACATATCGACTATCGGCATCCTGAAGTCGATGGGTATGACCAACCGCGCTGTGTCAGGCGTTTTCCTGCGCAAGGCGGCGGCGCTGGTCGGCAAGGGAATGCTCGTCGGTAATGCGATTGCCCTGGCCTTCTGCCTGATCCAGAAGTATTTACACGTCATTAAGCTGGATCCCGCCAATTATTTCGTGAGCTACGTGCCGATAGATTTCAACTGGCTGCAGATCCTGGCAGTCAACGTTATCTCCTTCATAGTGATAATGCTGATTCTCAGCCTCACCTCGATCTTCGTCTCCCGCGTCAGCCCCGCCGTCTCGATGAAGGTGGAATAGAACGCGAATTGCTTTTCCACGGCTCCTCCGTGTCTGCAATCCGCTTTTTTTTGAGAGGCAGGAGATTAATGTCGGTGAGTGGGGCCGGTAAGATAGATGTCGGTCGCTACCGGGGTGTCGGAGGTGCGTTCTGCCGGGATTGTCAGGTCTACGGAGAGACGGCCGCCGCGGGCCCGGAAGTCGAAGTGGAGCGTGCCGGTGAGGCGTGCGTCGAGGGCGGCGGAGATTGACGAAGCCACGATTCCGGTGCCGCAGGCGAGGGTCTCGGCCTCGACTCCGCGCTCGAAAGTGCGGATTGCGAAGCTGCCGGGAGCGTTGCCTTCGGCAGCCACGAAATCCACGTTCGCCCCTGTTGGGAAGAGGGGGCTGTGGCGCCAGGGATATGCCGCAGGCACAATGTCCAGATTCTCAAGCTCTTCGGCAGAGCCGAGGAAGGTGACATAGTGAGGACATCCGATATCCAGATACCAGCCGTTTCCGAAGGGAAGGCCGGGTTCGTCGACCCTGCCGGCGAGGCGCACGTCAGCCATCTGCAGCTTGACTGACTTGTCGGAGCCGTTATCCTGCAGGATTTCTCCGCAATAGGAATTGCCGGCCGAGGTGAAGCGATACCTGCCGTCTTCAGCGGCGGGGACGATGCCAAGATCGCGTGCGAACGAGACTACGCACCTGCCGCCGTTGCCGCACATCGCGCCGCCGGTGCCGTCGTTGTTGAAATAGTGCATCGAGAAATCGTATCCATCGCTCTCCGCTTCGAAAAGGACTATAAGGCCGTCGGTCTTTGTCCCGTCGGAAACAAGGCAGAGTCCGCGGGCCTTTTCGCCTTCGTATGCGGAAGGCAGGATGCCGCTTCCGCGGCCGTCGATCATCCGGAAGAGGTTTCCGGCGCCGTCATATAAGATTTCGTCCATAAAATTTTCGCACTTTGTTGCAAAGATATAAATTTGTAGGATTATCCGCGCAAAGCGCACCCCAACCTGAACCTTATGTACGATTTCGATGAAATAATTGACCGCAGGGGCACCTGGACCGAGAAGTATGCAGAACTGGACCTGATGTTCGGCACTGAAGACGTCCTCCCCCTCTGGGTGGCAGATATGGATTTCCGCACTCCCGACTTCGTGAGGGAGGCCATCGCCAAACGCCTCGAGCACCCCATCCTCAGCTATACCGTAATTCCCGACAACTACTTTCCCACCATCTCCGCGTGGCTTGAGAGGCTGCATGGTTGGAAGGTGGCTCCGTGCAATATCCGCTATATGCCGGGTCTGGTGAAGGCGCAGGCCTTCGTCATCAATTATTTCCTCAAGCCGGGCGACAAGATTATCATCCAGCCGCCGGTTTACCACCGCTTCGCCCAGATTCCCCGCACCAACGGATTCGAGACGGTGAGCAATCCGCTCGTCCGCGTGGAGGACAAGGACGGCTTTCTGGAGCGCTATGAGATGGATTTCGACCATCTTGAGAGTGTCATCGACGACAAGTGCAAGATGCTGATACTCTGCAACCCTCACAACCCTTCGGGGCGCGCATGGGACCGCGCTACGCTTGAACGCCTTGCTGAGATTACCCTTAAGCACGGCATCCTCGTGCTCTCGGACGAGATCAACGCCGAGACGGTATTCTACGGCAAGAAGCATATTCCTTTCGCATCCATCTCTCCCGAGGCGGCGGCGAATTCCATCACGATGATGGCGCCCTCGAAGACCTTCAATATCGCAGGCATCGTCTCCTCGTACATCATAATCTCCAATCCTGCGCTGAGGGACAGTTTCTTCAAATGGCTGGACGAGAATTCGTTCGACCTGCCCACGCTCTTCGCCATCGAGGCGACTCTGGCCTGCTACACGAAGGGCTGGGAGTGGCGCCAGGAGATGCTGCGCTATATCGAGGGGAATATCGATGCGGCCGACAGCTGGATCCGCACCAATCTTCCGAGGGTGCGCTGCGTAAGGCCCCAGGCGGCGCCCACCATCTGGCTGGACTGCACGAAGTTGGGCTACACCCAGCCGGAACTGATGCACAATCTGCTCCACGAGGCGAAGGTGGCCTTCAACGACGGCACCCAGTTCGGCCCCGAAGGCGCCGGCTATCTCCGCATCAATATCGCCGGCCCCCGCAAATTCCTCCTCGAGGCCTTCCAGCGCCTGAAAGATTCAGGGAAGTTCTAGTTATTTCTTCTCGGCTACAAGCCTGAAACCTACGGTGTTGTAGGCTGAAGAGGCTTTGCGCCCCTCGCCGCGGAAAGAGGCTTTGCAGCTAGATGCGTTGGCATACCACGAGCCGCCGCGGATCACGTTCACATCCTGTCCCTTCTCGGCACCGTTCTGGGCGGTCTCGATAGTGGAGGTCCACTCCCAGCAGTTGCCGCACATATTCAGGCAGCCGCACCAGGAAGCCCCTTCGGGATATGCATCCACCGGGCAGGTATTGCCGCCTGCGTCGTTTATCTCCGTGAAGATATCGGTGTAGATGAAGCCGAGGTAATTGGTATGGTCCACCCAGCCGGTGACGCCTCCCGTGGCGCTTACTGAGATTATATCGGAAATCTTATCCTGCTGGCCGTAGCGGGTGGATTTGCTGTTGTTGTATGTCGCCATCCGGTCGGGATTCTTGAGGACCTCGGCGGCTATGACTGCATTGTAATTGAATTTGGAAGTAAGCACTCCGCCCGAATAAGTGGCACCGGCCTGGTCGCCCCAGGGATAGGCTTTGCGTTCGGTCCCGGCCGCCGCGAACTCCCATTCGGGCTGTGTAGGGAGGCGGAAAGTCCACCCTTGAGTCTTGTCACTTAGCCACTTGCAGTAGGCCTCCGCTTCGCTGCAGGAGATCCAGAGCACCGGGTGCTTCTCCCTGCCTTCTGGAATGTTCTTGCCGTTCCAGTACTTGGGCGCCGAAGCACCAGCCTCATCCACATACTTCTTCCAGTCGGCATTTGTCACCGCCCACTTGCAGATGTAGTACTCAGCGGCTATGGAGACGGTCTCGCCGCCGCTCTTGTTTGCCGAGGTGGCCATATATGTATAGGTTCCCGGCGTCTCAACCTTCACGAAATTCTCCGGCACCGCATCCACTACTGCCGGTCCGTCCGGATCGGTCTTCTCCTCCGGCCGCTCCGGCTTCTCCGGCTCCCCGCAGCCGCAGACCAGCAGCATAATCAAAAATATCGGGAAAGACAGTGGAAAGTATCTCATAGCCATAACGTTGGAAATCCAAAGGTAAATAAAAACGACGATTCTTCAAAACCGCCCCGCCGCATACCGGGAGCAAAAACGGCCTTTTTCGTTCCCGGTGGTGCTTGTTTGGGACACTGGGAACGGTCGTACAGCAAGGCCGCTGCAGCGGCCCGGCGGAGCGGGACTCCGGGTCCCGCGGGAGCCGCGGGGTTTGGGGCAGAGCCCCAGTATACGGAGGCGCCGAGCGCCGACTACCTCCACAAAACTAGCCGCATCACTGCGGCTATTTTTGTGGAGGTGGGCAGAGTCGAACTGCCGTCCAAACAGAGCGCCCGATGGCTTTCTACATACTTATCCGGCCTTTGGTTGTCGGGGGCGGCCTGCCGGCAGGCGGGCCAGCCGCTCCTTATCCGCTAGATCTTGGCGCACTGCAGCGGAGTCGGCGCGTGCATCCCTCTTGGATGATATCCCTGGTGCAGGCCATAGAGGGATTAAAGTCCTGCGGGATACTCGTCGCCTAGGCCCTGGGCCCGGCGATTAAGGTGTCCGACTTGGTCAAGACTACGCAGCGAGTGCAAAGTTGTTGTTGCCAGTTATGGCTTGAGCTCTGAGATTTACGAGCCGGGGCACGAGGCTCGGTATGCTTACCATTCGACATCATCCGCTGTCAAAACCAGAACACCCCCGATGTCAAATTCGCTGCAAAGATATGCAAAAATTGTACTATCTTTGAAAGTTAATCATTAAAACCTACGATCATGTACAAAGACGGACAGCTTTATATCGCTCATTCAGACAACGGACCCATCAATCTCATCGGCAAGATGGCCAACCGTCACGGCCTCATCGCCGGCGCCACAGGTACCGGAAAGACGGTCTCCCTGCAGGTTATGGCGGAGACCTTCTCCCAGTGCGGTGTGCCCTGCTTCATGGCCGATATGAAGGGCGACCTCTCAGGTATCAGCCAGAAGGGCGCTATGTCCTCGTTCATAGAGAAGCGCTGTCCGGAGTTCGGTATCGAGAATCCCCAGTTCGCGGGCTGCCCCACCCGTTTCTTCGATGTCTTCGGAGAGCAGGGTTATCCGATGCGCACCACCGTCTCCGCAATGGGCCCGCAGCTGCTTGCGCGCCTGATGGAGCTCAACGAGACCCAGGCCGGAGTGCTCAACATCGTCTTCCGCATCGCGGACGACCAGAACCTTCTGCTGATCGACCTGAAGGACCTGCGCCTTATGCTCGACTTCGTGGGCAAGAATGCCGCAGAGTTTACCACCAGGTACGGTAATGTTTCCTCCGCCAGCGTGGGCGCCATCCAGCGCTCCGTGCTCGCGATAGAGAGCGAGGGAGGGGACAGGTTCTTCGGCGAGCCGGCGTTCGACGTGCAGGATCTGCTCGATACCCAGGACGGAAAGGGCATAATGAACGTGCTCGCCGCCGACAAGCTCATGCTCAACCCGAAACTCTATTCGACATATCTGCTCTGGCTTATGACGGAGCTTTATACGACTCTGCCCGAGGTGGGAGACCTTCCGCTTCCGAAGCTGATTTTCTTCTTCGACGAGGCTCACATGCTCTTCGACGGCACCTCCAAGGCGCTGACCGACAAGATCGAGCAGGTCATCCGCCTGATCCGTTCCAAGGGCGTGGGAATCTACTTCATCACCCAGTCTCCTTCGGATGTCCCCGTGGATATCCTCGGCCAGCTCGGAAACCGTATCCAGCACGCACTTCGCGCCTTTACTCCTCAGGACCAGAAGGCTGTGAGGGCTGCCGCCCAGACCTTCCGCGTGAATCCTGCATTCAAGACGGAAGAGGCTATCATGGAGCTCGGCACCGGCGAGGCTCTCGTCTCCTTCCTGGATGAAAAGGGCTCTCCCAGCATCGTTGAGAGGGCGAAGATCCTCTTCCCGCTGAGCCAGATCGGAGCCATCACAGAGGGGCAGAGGCTCGATATCAAGAATGCGGCTCCCGCCAAGATAAAGGCATACGACCAGAGTATCGACCGCGAAAGCGCATATGAGGTTCTCAACGAGCGCTACCAGCAGGCTGCCAGGGAGGCCGAGGAGGCTCAGAAACAGCTCGAGGCCGAGAAGGAGGCCAAGGCAAAGGAGAAAGAGAAGGCTGCTGCCAAGAAGAGCTCAGGCAAGACCAAGAAGACTATCACACGTACCATATTCGGCACAATGATCGGCGCAGTGGCTACCAGCTTCGCCCGCAGCCTCGGAACCCAGACGGCCAAGGCGATTACCGGCAAGAAGACTACGACCAAGAAGAGTACATCCAAGAGCACCAAGTCTTCGACAAGCAAGAAGAGCGGCTCCTCCGCCGGCACTATTCTCGGCAAGGCCGCCAAGACGGCCACCACCACCGCCACCCGTAAGGTGACGGAAGAGATTCTCAAGAGTATTCTAAAGTAAAAACTGATTACATCTTTACGCCTCCGCGCTGTTCCACCTGAAAAGGCCCTCCCACTGCGCTACGCTTGTGGGCCCCTCCCCGTGTGCCGGGGACGCACACTTTTCAGGTAGAACACCGTCTCCGGCTACAAGATGTAATCTATTCTACTACTGTCTCCGTCCCCTCTTTATTGACTATGAGGGTGACGGGGCCGGAAGAAATCCGGCGGGAGATGAGGGCCTCGGCGACGGGGTCCTCGATGTAGCGCTGGATGGCGCGCTTCAGCGGGCGGGCGCCGAACTGCGGGTCGTAGCCCACTTCGGCGATGAAATCCTTGGCTTCGGGGGTGACCTGAAGGTCGAGGTCCATCTCGGCCATGCGCTTGCGCAGACTGGCGATCTCGAGGTCGATGATGGAGCAGATGTCCTCCTTCCTGAGCGAATTGAAATAGATCTGCTCGTCGAGGCGGTTCAGGAATTCGGGCGGGAAGACCTTGCCCAGAGCCTTGTCGATCAGCGCCTTATGGTTCTGCCTGACATCCTTCGAACCGGTGGAGTATCCGATGCCGCCTCCGAAATCCTTTATCTCGCGGCTTCCGACATTGGATGTCAGGATGATGACCGTGTTGCGGAAATCTATCCGGCGTCCGGTACTGTCGGTAAGGCGGCCTTCGTCGAGAACCTGCAGGAGCAGGTTGAATATCTCGGGATGGGCCTTCTCCACCTCGTCGAGCAGCACCACGGAGTAGGGCTTGCGGCGAACCTGCTCGCTTAGTTGTCCTCCCTCGTTGTAACCCACGTAGCCCGGAGGCGCTCCGATGAGGCGCGAGACGGCGAATTTCTCCCCGAACTCGCTCATGTCTATGCGGATGATATCCTCCTGCGAACCGAACATATACTCCGCAAGGCGCTTCGCCAGCTGCGTCTTTCCCACTCCGGTTGGGCCGAGGAAGAGGAATGTGCCTACCGGCTTGCCGGGATCCTTAAGCCCCGCGCGGTTGCGTCGGATGGCCCTTACGAGGCGGTCCACGGCGTTGTCCTGGCCGATGATGACCCCCTTGAGAGCGTCGCCCATATTCATCAGCTTGGCGCTGTCGCTCTCGGCAATCTTATAGACGGGTATGCCGGTCATGGTGCTCACGGAGCGGGCTATGTCGTCTGCCGTCACGGTGACGGGCGGGCACTCCGAAACTCCGGAGGCGTTGGCGGCGGCTTCGGCTTCGATACCGCGCTCCTCGTCGCGAAGTGCTGCGGCGGTGCTGAAATCCCCTCGCAGGGCGGCTTCGCGCTTCTTGATGCGCAGCGGTTCGAGTTCGGACGCCAGGCGCATAGCCTCCGCGTCGGCGGGGTTGCTGACTATATGTGCTCCCGCGCCAGCCTCGTCCATCACGTCGATGGCCTTGTCGGGGAGGCAGCGGTCGGAAATATATCTGCTCGAGAGGTTTATGCAGGCCTTGAGAGCCTCGGGAGTGAAAGTGACGTTGTGGAACTTCTCATAGCCTTCCCGGATGCCTTCCAGTATCTCGAGGGTCTTATGGAAATCGGTAGGCTCTATCATTATCTTCTGGAAGCGGCGCTCGAGGGCGGCGTCCTTCTCGATGATTTCGCGGTATTCGTCGAAGGTGGTGGCGCCGATGCAGTGGATCTCTCCGCGTGCGAGGGCTGGCTTGAGCAGGTTGGCTGCGTCAAGCGAACCGGGACTGCCTCCCGCACCCACAAGGGTATGCATCTCGTCGATGAAGAGGATGATGTCGGGGTTCTCGCGGACCTCCTTGAGGATGGCCTTGACACGCTCCTCGAACTGGCCGCGGTATTTGGTGCCGGCCACGAGGGAACCCAGGTCGAGCGAAACTATCCGCTTGTCGTAAAGTGCCCTGGAGATGTTCTTGTTGGAGATGCGCTGAGCGAGCCCCTCCACGACAGCGGACTTCCCGCAGCCGCTTTCGCCTATCAGGACGGGGTTGTTCTTCTTGCGGCGGCAGAGTACCTGCGCGAGGCGCTCTATCTCCCTGTCGCGCCCGATTACCGGGTCTAACAGACCTTCCGCTGCTGCCTTGGTTATGTCGCGGCCGTATTCGGCCAGCTGTGAATCGCCCTTTTCCGCGCTCTGCGAACTCCTGACGGCACTGGCTCCGGCGGAACCGGAGGGGAGGGGTGCCTCCCTGCGGGGAGCCTTTTCGCCGGCTTCCCTGTGGTCGGCAATCTTCTCCAGCACGTCCTGGTAGCCCACTCCGCAGTCGAGCAGTATGTCTCCCGTAACGCACTCGGGCGTTGCCATTATGGCAAGGAGAATCTGGGCCGTGCCGGGGTGGCCGCCTTCCGGGACCATCTGGTTGAAGGCTTCGGCGTAAATCTCCTTGACGCGGTCGGAGATAATCACCTCGGAGGCCTTGTCGTAAGGGATGCTGGTACCCCTGGCTATCAACGCCTCGATGTTGTCCTTGATTTCCGGGATGACGGCGCCGCATTCGGTGAGGATCGTCACAGCCTCGCACTCCCTGTAGCGGAAGATTCCGAGCATCAGATGGTCGGGCGATACCGACCAGCTGCCCAGCCTTATGGCCTCTTCGCGGGCGTAATCGAGTATGATTTTCAGGTCGTTGGAGAGCTGCTCTGACATAACCGGATATTGCGCTTGAAACAAAGTGCTAAGTTAGTAAATAATATTGAATAATAATTGCCGCTTCAGATGCAAATATTCTTGGTGAAATCGCCGAAAATGCTTACTTTTACAAGTTATTATAAAGTACTGAAAAAAGAGTAAATGGACGAAGAGAAGATTATACCCGAGGAGCCGCAGAATGTGACTTCCATTGATGAGACTGATATCGCCCCCGTCGGCAAAATCATACCCATAGATATCGAGAGCGAGATGAAGACCGCTTACATCGACTATTCGATGTCGGTCATCGTCGCCCGCGCCCTTCCTGACGTGCGCGACGGTATGAAACCCGTCCACCGCCGCGTCCTCTACGGTATGTATGGCCTGGGCCTTACCTATAACGCCGGCGTCAAGAAGTCGGCCCGTATCGTAGGAGAGGTACTCGGTAAGTACCATCCCCACGGTGACAGCAGCGTCTATATGGCAATGGTGCGTATGGCCCAGGACTGGAGCCTCCGCTATCCCCTCGTCTTCGGACAGGGCAACTTCGGCTCGATAGACGGCGACTCGCCTGCGGCGATGCGATATACAGAGGCCAAGCTGCGCAAGATCGCCAGCGAGGTTCTCGACGACCTCGACAAGGATGTCGTGGATTTCAAACCCAACTTCGACGGTGAGTTCCCCGAGCCGGTGGTGCTCCCCTCGAAGGCCCCGATGCTGTTGCTCAACGGCTCCGACGGTATCGCAGTCGGTATGGCCACCAATATGGCGCCGCACAACCTTTCGGAGTGCTGCGACGCCATCTGCGCATATATCGACGATCCCGACATCACGGTCGAGGGGCTGATGAAGCACATCAAGGCCCCGGATTTCCCTACCGGAGGTATCATCCTGGGTTACAAGGGAGTAAGGGATGCGTTCGAGACCGGGCGCGGCAAGATCGTCATCCGTTCCAAGACCGAAATAGAGACTGCCGCTTCGGGCCGCGAGACCATAGTGGTCAGCGAAATTCCCTACGCGGTCAACAAGCGCGAGCTCATCGAGAAAATAGCAGAACTGGTGGAGGACAAGCGCATCGACGGCATCGCCTACATCAACGACGAGAGCGACCGCCGCGGAATGCGCATAGTCATCAAGCTCAAGCAGGGCGCAGTCTCCAACGTAGTGCTCAACAACCTCTTCAAATATACCCAGCTGCAGGCCAACTTCTCGGTCAACAACATCGCCCTGGTGGACGGCCGTCCGCGACTGCTCAACCTCAAGGAGCTGATCCACTACTTTGTGGAGCACCGTCACGAGGTTGTCATCCGTCGTACGAAGTTCGACCTCGACAAGGCTGAGAAGAGGGCACATATCCTCGAAGGTCTCCTCAAGGCTCTCGATATAATCGACCTCATCATAGAGCATATCCGCGGTTCGAAGACGGTCCAGGAGGCCCGCGACGGCCTGATGGAGAAGTTCGGCTTCACCCAGATCCAGGCTGACGCCATCGTCGAGATGCGTCTCCGCCAGCTCACCGGCCTGGAGCGCACCAAGCTGCAGGCAGAGTTCGACGACCTCGAGAAGCTTATCCACCATCTCCGCGAAGTGCTCGCGAACGTGGATATGCAGATGGCCATCATCAAGGAGGAGATGGAGCAGCTCAAGGCCGACTACGGCGACGAGCGCCGCACCGATATCGACGTCTCCGCCGACGCCGATTTCGATCCGGAGAGCTTCTATCCCGACGACGACGTGGTCATCACTATCTCCCATATGGGATACATCAAGCGCACCTCGCTCGCAGAGTACCGCCAGCAGCACCGCGGAGGCGTGGGCAGCAAGGGCAGCACCACGAGGGAGGAGGATTTCATTGAGCATATCTATGTGGCCAACATGCACAGCACCCTGATGCTCTTCACGCAGAATGGAAAGTGCTACTGGCTCAAGGTTTACAATATCCCCGAAGGCACCAAGGCCTCCAAGGGACGCGCAATCCAGAACGTCATCAATATCGACCCCGACGACAAGGTCAAGGCATACATCAATGTCCGCGACTTCAGCGACGAGGAGTTCATAAACAACAATTATATAGTGATGGCCACCAAGCGTGGCGTCATCAAGAAGACCCTCGTCGAAGCATATTCCCGCCCGAGAGCGAACGGTATCATCGCCATCAACGTGAAGGACGGAGACGAACTTCTCGAGGTTGCCATCACCGACGGCAGGAGCGAAATCCTCCTCGCCGGACGCAAGGGCAAGTGCTGCCGTTTCAATGAAGAGGATGCAAGGGCCATCGGACGTAATGCTACCGGAGTCCGCGGCATCAACATCGACGAAGACGACGAAGTGGTCGGAATGGTCTGCCTCAACAAGGAGAAGGAGCAGGACAGGAACAAGCGCATCCTCATCGTCAGCGAGAACGGCTTCGGAAAGCAGTCCGAACTGGAAGAGTACCGCATCACCCACCGCGGCGGCAAGGGTGTCAAGACCATCAACATCACTCCCAAGACCGGCGACCTGATCGCCCTGAAGGCAGTCAGCGAAGACAACGACCTGATGATCATCAACAAGTCCGGAATTACCATCCGAATGGATGCGGGCGCCATCAGCGTTTCGGGCCGCGTCACCCAGGGAGTCAAGCTCATCAGCCTGCGCGAAGGCGACAGCATCGCATCCGTCTGCGTAGTCCCCAAGAACGAGGATGAAGAGGATGGCACAATAGTTGAGAATTCAAATGCAAAATAATTATCTAAAATTTACACTGATTATGAAAAAGATTCTTTTGGCTCTTGCCCTGATTCTTTCCGTCACCGTTGCCTATGCACAGCCCAAGACCGTGGCGGATGCAAAGAAACTTGTTGACAAGGCGCTTGCAGCATCCCAGGATGCGAAGAAATCCCTCAAGGTCGCTACCTGGATCGATCTTGCAAAGGCTTATGTCGGCGCATACGACCAGCCTACCGTAAACCTTATCACAGGTACCCCACGTTCCGAGGTGAAGGTTCTTCTTGGAAAGCAGCAGATTCTCAATACTGACGATGTCAAGGTAGGCGGTAACAAGTATACCGTTGACCACTATGCCGACAAGGACCTCTATTACAACGAGGCCGGCCTTCTCGAGTTCTATCTCGTAACCAAGCCGGCAGTCGACGGCGACCTCCTCGGCAATGCGGAGAAGGCACTTGCAAAGGCTGTCGAACTCGACACCAAGGCTTCCAAGGCCAAGGATATCACCGCTCTCTATGAGGATATCCATAAGAAGCTTACCGACGAGGCTCTGAACAACTACTTCGCAGGTATCTACGACAAGTCTTCGGATCTCTTCGAGAAGTCCCTCTCCAGCTATGACAATCCCTTCATGAAGAAGATCGATACCATCAATACCTACCATGCAGGTCTGGTTGCAGGCATGGCAGGCAAGAACGACAAGGCTGTGAAATATTACAAGAAGTGCATCGACCTCGGCCACTTTGCCGACGGCAACGTCTTCTCCAATCTCTCGACGATCTATCTCCAGGACAAGGATACCGCTTCGGCGCTCGCAATCCTCGAGGAGGGTTTCGCCAAGTATCCCCAGAGCCAGGGCGTCCTCATCGGCCTGATCAACATGTACCGTGAGTCAGGTGCCGATCCCCAGAAGCTCTTCGACCTGCTCCACTCCGCACAGGTCAACGAGCCCAAGAACGCAAGCCTCTATTATGTCGAGGGCGACGTTTACAAGAAGCTCGGCGATATCGAGAATGCAGAGAAGCTCTTCCGCAAATCTACCGAAATCGATCCCAAGTATGTCTATGGTATCCTCAGCGTAGGTATCCTCTACTATGAGCACGCAGTGGAACTGCAGGAGAAGGCAAACAACGAGTTCGACGATGCCAAGTATGCGGCTCTCGTCAAGGAGTTCGAGCAGTCTCTGGAAAATGCCATCGAGCCTTTCGAGCAGTCCTTCAAGATGACCGACGACAAGGAGATCCAGAACGCTGTCGCAGAGTATCTCAAGAACATCTACTTCCGCTTCCGCACCAAGAGCGACGACTTCCAGCAGAAGTATGATTTCTACAACAGCTTCCTGAAGAACTGACTTTCAGTCATCAGAATAAGAAGAGCCGGCCCCGAAGGACCGGCTCTTCTTTTATGCTGTCGCCCTGCTGCTACTTGAATCCCCTGAGGATCTTTCTTGCCTGGTTCTGAAGCGGGATAGGCCTTGCCGGCTCCTGCTCCTCGACAGGAGTGCGGTTGTAGTAGATGACCCGGTTGTCCTGGGCGTCGACAATCATTATCGAGAGCTGGGAAGCGCATTTGGTCGATATCCCGTAGGTGGAGACCATTCCCATGCTTAGCACGGCGGTGGCTATTCCTAGCAGCAATCCCTTTGCCGCATCTGCGGCGTATCTGCCGGCCGATTTGGTGAAACCGCCGGCAAAGACCACCGCCCCGTACCTGTGACCCGAGTCGAGGATAAGCTTGCGGGTGGCGTCAGGTATGGTGGCTCCGAGGAGCATCTTGGGGTCCAGACCGGGCAGGACGTCCACTTCGGCCACCATCTCCTTGGTATAATCCACCGGAATCACGCAGTCCACCGGAATCATTCCGGAAACTATCCCGGTGAGCAGTTCGGTGGATATTGTCGAAAGCGAGTCGCTGATGACAGCTTCCCCGTCCTTGCCGATGTATTCCACTATTGAGAGCGGCTGAAGAAGTGCGACTGGAGTCACCACGGCTGCGGGCACCTCTGAAGCGTATTTGGTCACCGCGCATGAGGAGGCTGCGAACACTGCCGCCGCCATCAAGACAATACTGAATAATCTCTTCATCTATGATATGGTTTATTGTTTTTCCTTTCTGAAGGCGGACTGGTAGAGTTTCCGCCTGAGTTCGGGCGGGATCTGTATGTCGGCGACCCTGTAGCCGTCGGACAGATCCTCGTTCAGATTGCATACGTGGAGTATGCTGACTTCCGAGAGATAGAGAAGCCCGTAACGAAGGTCGTGGTACCGCTGGAGCTCCATCACCTTGCGCCAGGCACCTTCTATGTCGGCGGACGACAGGGCGTCCTTGCAGAAAACATAGAGCCCCGTATGGTCGAAGTTCCCGTAGAAGCCGTTCGTCATCTTCCAGACCTTGCTTTCCAGGATGCGTTTCAAGGGCTTGGCCATCGACCAGTATCGGGATTCGTTGGCGCCTATGCTGTGTCCCACGTTAAGTCCGTATCCGTAACCCGATGAGATGAGCTGTTCCATATCCCCGCGGTCGGCTTCCATGTCGGTCAGGCCCGTCATGTCGGCAATCATTTCGCCGGCCGCCTTCTTGCTCTCCTCCATTGCCCTGGTGACTTCGATGCCCCAGGTCTTGCCGTCGGGCGACTGCAGGTCTGGGCGGTCCCGGTTGACGAGACCGTAGTATTCGCGCCCAAGGCACCGTTTGAGCGTCTCGAGGGCATATCTTTCGAAGAAACAGGTGTTGAAGGCGCTCACAGGTATGGTTTACAGGTCTTTGCAGTAGCAGCGCGCCCTCTTTACCGTCCGGTGTTCGAAACTGTTCCAGAGATTCTGGACGTCGTCGTTGTCCTCAAGTTCACGGGTGGTCTCAAGATACTTGATGCCGATTTTTTCGGCCGTGGGAGCGATTGCGGTGAAAATGAGGGAGTTGACGCCCTTGCCCTTGTATTCGTCATCGACTGCGATAAGCAGGGAGTCAAGGGTGTCGTTGTGCCTGAGCGCGCGGAGTATATGGATGAATCCGAAGGGGAAGAGTTTGCCGCGTGCCTTCTGCATCGCCTTTGCGAGAGAAGGGATGGAGATTCCGAATCCCACGATCTTGTCGTTCTCGTCCGCCACTATTCCCACCAGGCCGGGGTTGAGGTTGGGAACGAACTGCCGCTTGAGGTCTTCGATCTGGCCGTCGGAGAGTTCCGAGAAGCCGTGGATGTCGCGGTATGCCTTGTTGAGGAGCCTGGCCATCTCACTGAAATGGCCCACCATCTCCTCCTTGGTCCTGGGGGTGAATCCGTGCAGGTTATATCGCTCGCTGATGAGCTTTGCGCCGCGGCTGTACCTCTCCGGAATAGGGAAGGGGACCGTGACTATGCTCTCGATCCAGTCTGTCTCCTTTACATATCCAAGTTCCAGGAGACGCGGTTCATAATAGGGATAATTGTATTTGCCGTAGCAGGTCGGAAGCTGGTCGTATCCCATCACGAGTACGCCGGCGGCGTCGAATTCGAGGAAGCCGAGCGGACCGCTGACTGTGGTCATTCCCTTTCCGCGGGCCCAGCTCTCGGCGGTGTCGAAAAGGGCTTTTACGACATCGGTGTCGTCTATGAAGTCGAGGAATCCGAAACGCGCCTGCTTGAGGCCTGTCTTTTCATTGTACTGGCGGTTGATGATGCCAGCTATCCTGCCCACTGCCTTGCTCTTTTCATCGTATGCCATCCAGTATTTCGCCTCGCATACTTCAAAAGCGTGGTTCTTCTTCCGGTCGAGGGCGTACAAGTCTCCGCTTTCAAGGGTGGGGACGTAGTACTTTTCCTTCCTGTACATCTTGTTGGGAAAATGCACGAAGGCCTTGAGTTCACGCCTTCCCACTACCTCTTTAACAGTAACTTTCATTGTCAGTTCAGGTTAGTTTCAATCCGCTAATATAAGAAAAAAACTGTAAACTATTGCAGGCAGGCTCCGGTAGGGATTTCGGGATGGAGGACGAGCTCCTGCGGAGTACCTTCGAAGATGACGTTGCCGCCCTCGTCGCCCGCTCCGGGCCCGAGCTCTATGACCCAGTCGGCATTGCGCACCACCTCGAGGTTATGCTCCACGACGACGATGCTGTGCCCCCTCTCTATCAAGGCGTTGAACGCCTTCAGGAGCTTCTCGATGTCGTAGTAGTGGAGTCCGGTGGTGGGCTCATCGAAAATGAAGAGAACCGACTCCTTCTGGCTGTTCTCCTTCCCGAGGAACGAGGCGAGCTTGATGCGCTGGCTTTCGCCGCCGCTGAGGGTGCTGCTGCTCTGACCCAGGCTCACGTATGAAAGGCCGACATCCACCAGCGGCTGGAGCCGTTCCGCGATGCGCTTCGCGAGAGGATTGCTCTGGCTGCCGAAAAAGGTTATCGCCTCGTCGACGCTCATATCCAGCACGTCGCTGATATTCTTTCCTTTGTAGCGCACCTCCAGGATGTCGGGCTGGAAACGCTTTCCACCGCACGCCTCGCAGACCATCTGCACGTCGGCCATGAACTGCATCCCGATCTTGATTACGCCCTCTCCCTGACACTCGGGGCAGCGGCCGCCGTCGATATTGAAGGAGAAATGGGAATGACCATAGCCGTTCATCTTTGCGTAAGGCTGCTCCGAGAAAAGGCGGCGGATGTCATCATATACTTTGAGATAGGTCACGGGGTTGGACCTGGTGCTCTTACCGATGGGATTCTGGTCGACATATTCGACAGCCGAAACCTTGCCGAGATCGCCTCCCAGCGCCCTGTGCAGGCCAGGCTTGTCGCCTATCTGGTTAATCTTGCGGTACAGGGCGGGGTAGAGGATGTCGCCCACGAGGGAGGACTTTCCGGAACCGCTGACTCCCGTGACAACGGTCAGGCAGCGGAGCGGGAAGCGCACCGTTATATCCTTGAGGTTGTTCTGTTTCGCCCCTTCAACCACAATGCCGTAGGTGAGGCTGCGGTGGCTCTTGATATGCTTCAGGGGCCTTCTTCCCGAGAGGTAGTCCAGAGTCGGGGAGGGAATACCGGCCGCGATGCCTTCGGCGACTCCGCCGCAATAGACTATCTCGCCTCCGTGCTTGCCGGCTCCGGGACCGATGTCTATCAGCAAGTCGGCAGCTCGCATTATCTGCTCGTCGTGCTCCACCACAATGACGGTGTTCCCCAGGTCGCGCAGTTTCTTCAGCACTTCGATAAGTCGCTCGGTATCACGGGAATGGAGCCCGATACTCGGCTCGTCGAGGATATACATGGAGCCCACCAGGTTGTTGCCCAGCGAGCTGACGAGGTTGATTCTCTGGCTCTCGCCGCCGCACAGCGTGTTGGACGGGCGGTTCAGAGTCAGGTAGGAGAGGCCTACGGAGTTGATGTATTCGAGCCTCTGGCGGATCTCCTTCAGGGGGCGCTCCGCCAGCTTGCGGTCGTAATCGTCCAGATTGCCCTCGAGGGTGTCGAAGAAGCCGGCGAGCTCTCCGGCCGTCATATTCATAAGCTCGTCGATGTTGCGGCCTCCGACCTTGACGTAGAGCGCCTCCTTGCGCAGGCGGCTGCCTCCGCAGGCGCGGCAGGTGGTCTTGCCGGAATACCGGGCGAGCATATACTTGTACTGAATCTTATACTTCTGGCTTTCAACCCATTTGAAGAAGGGATCGATGCCGGTGAAGAACTCGTTGCCGCTCCAGAGCAGATCCTTCTGGGCCTGAGTGAGTTCGCAATAGGGCTTGTGGATGGGAAAGTCGAACTTGTAGGCGTTCATCACCAGTTCGTCCCTGAAGTGGCACATGACTTCGCCCTTCCAGCAGGCTATGGCGTCGTCATAGACGCTCTTCGACATATCCGGAATGACAAGCGCCTCGTCGATGCCCACTATCTTGCCGAAACCGCCGCAGACAGGGCAGGCGCCCAAAGGATTGTTGTAACTGAAGAGATACTCGCCGGGCTCCTCGAAGACTATCCCGTCAGCCTCGAAGAGGCTCGAGAAGCGGCGAAGGGTTCCGTCGCCCCATACGGCGATGTGCCCCTTACCCTTGGCGAAGGCCGACTGGGCGGAATCGAGCGCGCGGCTGCGGTTCTCCTCCCCCTCGTCGGTGGAAATGCGGTCGACCAGCAGCATCATCTCCTTTCCTTCGAAGGAGGCCATCTCGGAGAGCACCTGTTCAATCCTGAAGACTCCGCCTTCGAGGTCGGCAAGGCGTATGAAGCCCTCCTCCTTGAGGGCGAGCAGCTTCTCCACTTTGTCGTTCCCGCTCCAGGCGATGTCGGCCAGGATAAGCGCGAATCCCCCTTTATCCAGTGAAAAGATGTAATCCGCCACCGATTTGGCGGTGTCGTACCTGACCTCCCGTCCTGAAACGGGGGAGTAGGTGTGACCGATTTTTGCGAAGAGCAGCTTGATGTAATCGTAAATCTCCGTGGTGCTTCCAACCGTGGAACGGGGGTTCCGCGTAGTCACCTTCTGGCTGATGGCGATTGCGGGCGGGATGCCGCTGATGAGGTCCACCGCCGGTTTGCTCATCCTGCCGAGGAACTGCCTGGCGAAGGAGGAGAGGCTCTCGGCGAAACGGCGCTGTCCCTCCGCATAGAGGGTGTCGAATGCCAGGGTGGACTTTCCCGAACCGGAGACTCCGGTAATCACGACCAGTTTCCCCCGCGGGATGTCGAGGTCGATGTTCTTCAGGTTGTTGCCCCTGGCTCCTTTTATATGTATGTATCCGTCGGTCATCTAAAGCCTTGTTACCTGCCGCACGTCCCTTAGCTTGCGCAGGGAGGCGGTTATCTTGTCCAGTTCTGCGTTGCTGGCCACATAAGTGGTCATCTGTATCTCCTGCTCCGAACGGCTCCGTTCAACCACGTTGAAGGAGCGGATCGAAGCCTTGAACATATTCACGGTCGAAATCACGGCATTGGTCACCTGCAGGTCGTTTCCGGTGACTATCTTCAGCGAAGCGGTCGAACTGGCCCTGTCGGCGTTCTGCGCCCAGCGTACCTTCTGGATGCGGTAGGGATATTCGCTCAGAAGCCTGGCCGCATTGGGGCAGGAGATGCGGTGGATCTTCAGCCCCTCCTTGATGGTCACGAATCCGAACACCTCGTCCCCGAAGATGGGATTGCAGCACCTGGCCATCTTGTAGCTCACCTTCCCGAGCCCGCTTCCGATAATCAGGTAGTCGGAGGAAGATGAATCGCTTTCCACCGTCCTGCCCTGGCGCTGGGAGGCCGCCTGGGCCGCAGGAGTCTCCTCGCGCCGTTCGCCCGAGGAGAGGAACTCCTTGATCTCCATCAAGTCGATGGACCCGCTTCCCACCGCGGCGAAGAACTCGTTGTTGACCTTGAAGTGATACTTTTTGGTCAGTTCCGCCAGCACCAGGTCGTCCATCTCCATCTTCCAGTTGCGCATCCTGCGCGAGAGCATCTCCTTGCCCTCCGCAGCTGCCTTGTTCTCCTCCTCCTTGAGCTTCTGGCGTATCTTGTTGCGGGCCTTGGAGGTAACCACGAAATTGAGCCAGTCGGGGTTGGGCTTCTGGTTCTTGCCGGTTATGATTTCCACCACGTCTCCGGTGTGGAGTTCCTCGCGGATGGGCACCATCTTGCCGTTGACGCGTCCTCCGGTGCACCTGGCGCCTATATTGGAGTGGATGTCGAATGCAAAATCGAGTACGGACGCGCCCGCGTGGAGTTCGCGGAGGTCTCCGGCAGGGGTGAAGACGTAGATCTGCTTCATCAGCTCCGGCGGCATCTTCTCGTATCCGCCGGGCTCGTTGCGTTGCATCATGTCGCGGACGCGGTTGAGCCAGTCGCTAAGCACCTCCTCGCTCCTGATGCCCTTGTAGGCCCAATGGGAGGCGTGTCCCTGCTCGGCCTCGAGGTCCATCCTGACGGTGCGGATCTGGACTTCCACCGTCGTGCCTTCGCGGGTTGTCACGGTGGTATGGAGCGATTCGTATCCGTTGGGTTTGGGCTTGGAAAGCCAGTCGCGCAGACGGGAGGTATCCGGCTGATACTCCTCGGTGACAAGGGAATAGACCTTCCAGCAGAGTTCGTGCTCCACCGTCCTGATGGGAGGACAGTCTATTATGAACCTCATCGCAAAGACGTCGTAAATCTTCTCGAAAGGCACCTTCTGGGCCTGCATCTTGCGCCAGATGGAGTAGGCGCTCTTGGTGCGGGCCTTCATAGTGTATTTGATCCCGCTGCGGTCGAGTTTTGCCCTGAGCGGGGCTATGAACCTGACGGCCAGGGCTTCGCGTTCCCTTTCGGTGGCCTTCAGGCTGTTGGTTATGGCGCGGTACGCCTCCGGCTCCATGCATCTTAGGTAGATGTCCTCCATCTCGCTCTTTATCAGGTAGAGTCCGAGCTGGTGGGCGAGGGGGGCATAGAGCTGCATCGATTCGGTCACCTTCGGATTGCGCTTCGAAGAGGGAAGGGCTTCGAGGTTACGGAGCACCTCCAGGCGGTCCGCCAACTTTATTATCACCACCCTCGGGTCGGTGGAGTAGGAGATGATGAGTTTGCGGTAACGCTCCTCGTCGAGTCCGGTCTGCCGCAGGGTGATGAAGGAGATGTTGTCGAGGCTCCTGACCATATTGACGATATCCTGCGGGAATTGCGCATAGAAGGACTTCAGCATGGCGCTGGAGTTGATCTCGGCTGCGGTCGCGCCCTGGAAGCGGTTGGCCTCGTGGAGGAAGACGGCGGTGACGGCGTCGGCCTGAAGACCCGTCTCTTCGCTGACTATCCTTGCAACTCCGAGGGGATGCTCTATGAAGGGGCGCCTGTTGCCGCGCAGTTTTCCTTCGAGGGCCTTCTCGGCAATGCCGTAAGCCTCGAGCACCATCTCCCTGTCGCGGCCGGAAAAACGCTCCGCAATCTGCTGTATGCCGTATTCCATTGTCACTCCTCCCTTAAAAGCATCTTAAGTTCATTCATTTCATCGCGGAAGTGGGCTGCGCGCATGAAATCGAGTGCGGCTGCCGCCTCTTCCATGCTCTTTTTCGCATGTTCCAGGGCCTTCCTTATCTGTTCGGCCGACATGGCGCTCAGGACAGGATCCTCGGCAAGATGGTGCATCTTTTCGCCCCTCTCCGTAACTGCATATCCTGCGGTGAGGGTGTTGCGGGCGACGCCTCCCACATTGGTGGGGACTATGCCGTGCTTCCGGTTGTAGGCCTTCTGCTTGTCGCGCCTTCGGTTGGTCTCGTCGATGGTTTCACGCATCGAGTCGGTGATGGTGTCGGCGTACATTATCACCTTGCCGTTGATGTTGCGGGCTGCGCGCCCTGCGGTCTGTGTCAGTGCCCTGCCGCTGCGCAGGAATCCCTCCTTGTCGGCATCCAGGATGGCCACCAGCGACACGCTGGGGATGTCCAGTCCCTCGCGCAGGAGGTTGACTCCGACCAGTACGTCGAATCTTCCCGCCTTGAAATCCTCGATTATCTCCACCCTTTCGAGGGTGTCCACGTCGGAGTGGATATAGCGGGCGCGGATATCCATCCTCGTGAGATATTTCTCAAGCTCCTCGGCCATCCTCTTGGTGAGGGTCGTGACAAGCACGCGTTCATCTTTTTCAGCCCTGATTTCGATTTCTTCAAGCAGGTCGTCCACCTGGTTCTTGATGGGACGCACCTCCACAGGAGGGTCGAGGAGGCCGGTGGGCCGCACTATCTGCTCGACCACGGCGCCGCCGCACTCCTCCAGCTCATAGTCGCCCGGAGTGGCGCTTACGAAGAGCCGCTGGCCGATCAGGTTGTCGAACTCGTCGAATTTCAGCGGACGGTTGTCGGCGGCTGCGGGGAGGCGGAACCCGTACTCGATAAGGGTCTGCTTGCGGGAGCGGTCGCCTCCGTACATCGCCCTTACCTGCGGCAGGGTGACGTGGCTCTCGTCGATGAAGGTGAGGAACCCTTCGGGGAAATAATCTATCAGGCAGAAGGGCCTCATTCCGGCCTGGCGGCCGTCGAAGTAGCGGGAATAATTCTCTATGCCGGGGCAGTAGCCGATCTCCTTGATCATCTCGAGGTCGTACTCCACGCGCCCCTTCAACCGCTTGGCTTCCAGGTGCTTTCCGATTTCCTCGAAATACTGGCACTGCTCGTACATGTCGTCCTGGATCTGCCTGACCGCCCCCTTTATCCGTTCGCGTGTGGTGACGAAGTTGTTGGCGGGGAAGATGGAAATCCCGGAGTGCACGTCGATGGTGGCTCCGGTCACGGGGTCTACCGTCTCGAGGGACTCTATCTCGTCGCCGAAGAAGATGATCCGGTAGGCGTATTCACCGTAAGCCGGGAATACGTCGACCGTATCGCCTTTCACCCTGAAACTGCCCCTGCCGAATTCGGCTTCGGTGCGGGAATAGAGGGCGTCCACAAGGTCGTAGAGCAGCTTCTGGCGGCTTATGGTCTGGCCCGTCTCAAGATGGACCGTGGTGCTGTGGAAATCTTCAGGGTTTCCTATGCCGTAGAGGCAGGAGACAGAAGATACCACTATCACGTCCTTCCTGCCGGAAAGCAGGGCGGAGGCGGCACCCAGACGCAGTTTCTCCAGTTCGTCGTTGATGCTCAGGTCCTTTTCGATATATGTATCGGTTACCGGAAGATAGGCCTCCGGCTGGTAATAGTCGTAGTATGAGACGAAATACTCCACCGCATTCTCCGGGAAGAATGCCTTGAATTCCCCGTATAGCTGGGCGGCCAGGGTCTTGTTGTGGCTCAGGATCAGCGTGGGGCGCTGCAGCCTCTCGATGACGTTGGCCATCGTGAATGTCTTGCCGCTTCCGGTCACGCCCATCAGGGTAGTACACCTGTTTCCGGAGGCAATCGATTCGCAGATCTGCGCTATCGCCTCTGGCTGGTCTCCGGTCGGAGAGTAGGGAGCGTGGAGCTTGAATTCCATTACAGGTAGAAGAGGTAATTTATGTAATTGAAAATCACGAGGGTACGCTTGCGCAGAAGCTGGAAGTCCATGATGTCGGTATCGTCGGTCGATTTGAGGGTGTGCTGGTGGAATCCGGAGGTGAAGAAGACCGCCGGGATTCCGGCCCTGGCGAATGAGGAGTGGTCTCCGCTGCGGTAAACCATCCTGGTGAAATCCCTGCTGCCGTAGAAGGTGAGGCAGATGTCCATCCTGTAGTCGGACTTCAGGCAGAGGCGTTTCAGATTCTCCCCGCAGGAGAAGGGCATGGACCCTCCGTCGATCGCCATCAGGTACTCGCGGTTCTTTCCCGTCGGGACGAGATCCGTACCCAGGATATCCATATTGATGTCGGCCACCACCTTGCCAGCGGGGACCGGCAGATGCTTCACGAAGTACCTGCTGCCCGCCAGGTTGAGCTCCTTGCCGTCGAAGGCCACGAAGATTATGTTCTTGAGCGGACCGCGTCCGTCGGCCTTCATCCTGGAATAGAGCTCTGCGAGCCCAAGCAGTGCGGCCACTCCGGAGGCATTGTCGTCGGCTCCGTTGTAGATGGTCCCCTTGATCTCGCCGATATGGTCGTAATGCGCTGAGACTATGATATATTCGTCGCTCTGGCGCGAAGCGGGGATGAATCCCGCCACATTCCTCAGGATTAAGGAGTCGCGGTATCTGAAACTGTCGGTGTAACACCAGTTGAAGGGCTTCAGCCCCAGCTGGCGGAACCTCGAGGTGATGAACTGTTCGGCACGGCTGTTGCCGGGAGTTCCCGATGCGCGCCCGGTGTTGTAGTCGTCGGCCATGAAGGAAACCACGTTCTGCATCGACTCCGCGGTGAGGAGTTTCTCATAGGAGAGATAACCCTGCCCGGCTGCAAGCAGCGGAAAGAGCGCCAGTAACAGGAAGATGACGGATTTCTTCATTTTATTTGAGGCAATCCACAAAATTACTAATTTTGTAATTGTGTACAAAAAGCCTCTGATATTATTTCTGCTTCTCCTTTTGGGAGGCAGGGCCTGTGCCCAGTATGACCTCGACCATTTCTACAGCTATGGCCGCCAGTCCCTCATAGACGGCAAGTACGCCCTGGCGATAGAGAATTTCAATATCCTCTCGAGGCTCGACAGCACGGTTTACGAAGCCTACTTCTTCAGGGGCATCGCCAAGTACAATCTGGGCGACTTCAACGGCGCCCAGCGCGATTTCGACCGCACCCTCCACTTCAATCCCATCTATACTCCGGCATACCATTACAGGGCCATAACACTGAGCCGGATGGGGAAGTACGACCAGGCCCTGAAGGACCTCGAGGAGGCGGTGGACCTGCGTCCCAGCTATACAGGGCTCTATTTCAGCCGCGGAGTGACCTATTTCCTCTCTCAGCAGTTCGACAAGGCCATCAAGGACTTCGACATGTTCATCCGCAAGCAGCCCAAGGAGGCCGACGCCTATCTCAACAGGGGCGCCTGCTATCTCTTCACCGGTGATACCATAAAGGCCCTGAATGACTACAACACCGCAATCAAGCTGCGCCGCTACGACCCCGAGGGTTATGTGCGCCGCTCCAGGGTTTACGGGATGCAGGGCAATACCGACGCTGCCATAGAGGATCTCGACACCGCAGTAAGGCTCGACAGTACCAATACCTTCGCCTTCTTCTACCGCGCCCTGCTGCGCTTCGAGAAAAAAGATGTGCGCGGCGCGCTGGACGATCTGAACAGGGTGCTCGAGGATGAACCGGGCAATGCCCTCACCCTCTACAACAGGGGCCTCATCCTGGCCAGGGTGGAAGATTACCACGGCGCCCTCGACGACTTCGACAGGGTCATCAACATCAATCCCGACAACGTGCTGGCCTACTTCAACCGGGCCGCCGTTTTCGTGGAACTTGGGCGCTATCGCGACGCTATGGACGACTATTCCAAGGCCATCAATCTCTATCCCGATTTCGCGCAGGCCTATATGAACCGTTCCTTCGTCAAGCAGCGGCTGGGGCAGTACACCTCTTCCCGCAAGGATTACGAGATAGCCCGGCAGAAGATTGCCGAATACCAGGCGCAGACGAGGGATTCCGCCGGAAGGATGGCCTTTGCCGACACCACCAGGAAATACGACCATCTGCTCTCCCTCGACGCCGATTTCGCCCGCAAGGGGTTCGACAACGAGTTGCTGCAGTACCGCGACGTGGACATAAGGCTCAAGCCCCTGTTCAAGTTCCACGCGAGCGACGAGATGGCCTCCACCAATTATCTCAACCGCCGCTACGATGACGATGCCCTGGAGTCCTTCATTGCATCGCTCCCTTTCGCCGTGAAGTTCGCAGCCGAGAAGGATGAGAAGATTTCCGATACGCGCCGCCGTAACGAGTCTCTTGCCTCCGCTCTCAAGAATGACCGGAACGCAGTGAATCTCTTCTCCAAGGCGCTGCTGGAGACAGAAGGCAGCCAGTTCAATGCTGCGATGCTCAGTTACGACGAGGCCCTCTCGAAAGAGCCTGACAACCCCTATCTCTATATCAACCGTGCCGCCCTTCAGGCCGAGATGATCGACTTCATCTCCTCGATGGGCAACAACGTGCAGGTCCTCACCCTCGACAATGCCAACACCGCCCGTACGAGGGTCCGCGACCAGGTGACCCACAGTTACGACTATACCCCGGCGCTCCACGATATGGTGCGCGCGTCGGAGCTCGACCCGGAATCCCCCTACATCCAATACAACCTCGGTAACCTCTACTGCCTCTCCGGAGACCTTCCGGAGTCCATCTCGCGCTATACCAGGGCGATAGAGACGGCTCCCAAAATAGGGGAGGCATACTACAACCGCGGCCTGGTGCTTATCTACCTGAAGGACAAGGACAAGGGCTGCATCGACCTGAGCGTGGCCGGCGAGCTCGGCATTACGGATGCATACGGGGTGATCAAAAAGTATTGCAAAACAGAAGAAGAGAGATAAAAGATGATCTGGCTTTGGGCTGCGGTAGCATCCGCATTTCTGCTTGGCTTTTATGACGTGGCCAAAAAGAGGGCTTCTACAAAGAACGACGTCCTCCATATCCTGCTCTATGCGACGGGGATTTCCACCTGCTTTTTCCTTCCGCTGATCCTCTCCTCCATTTTCGGATGGGGGCTGGCCGACGGCACTGTGTTCGAGATGCAGCGGGGCACCCCGTACGAGCATCTGATGGTATTCGTAAAGTCGCTGATAGTCTCGGTCTCCTGGATTACCGGCCTGATGGGACTCAAAAACCTGCCGATAACCACGGCGGGCACCATCAAGACCTCCCGTCCCGTCTTCGTGCTGGTATTCTCGATTCTGCTCTTCGGCGAGAGGCTGAACCTCTGGCAGTGGGCCGGCATACTGGTGGCGCTCGTCGCACTGTGGCTGCTCGGCCGCACCAGCAGGAAGGAGGGGGTGGACTTCGCCCGCAACAAGTGGATCATCTGCATGTGGGTGGCGGTCCTCACCGGAGTGGTCAGCGCCATCATGGACAAATACCTGATGGGCTCAAATTACATGGCCCTCAAGACGATGTTCGTCCAGAGCTGGTGCAATTTCTACATCACCCTGATAATGGTGGTGGCGGTGCTCATAGCCCGTTTCTCCGGCAGCAAGGTCTATCAGCCCTACAGGCACGACTGGGCAATCGTCATAATCGCGGTCTTCATCGCCGCATCAGATTTCCTTTATTTCTACTCCCTGAGCCGTCCTGGCTCGATGCTTGCAGTGGTTTCTATGCTCCGCCGCAGCTCGGTGATCGTCACCTTCGTCTGCGGAGCGATCCTCTTCAAGGAGAACTACCTCAAGCAGAAAGGATTAGCACTTGCCATCCTGCTGGTGGGTATGGCTTTGCTTGTAATAGGCACCAATTGATTATAAATGAGATAATTATTTAAAAGATGAGAAGATTTTACCTGTTCTTGCCGCTGCTGTGCGCCCTCTCCGTTCCGTGCAAGGCGCAGGACTTTTACAACGATACCATAAGGACGGTGACCGCAACCGAGGAGCAGCCTCGCGAGCATCTGGCGATAGATACCATTCCAAGCAGCGACAAATATGTCAAGATTGTCCTGTATGATGATTATACCTGGGAATATATTGACGAAGGCCATCCGGTAATCGACACCGCAGGTTTCTATGAAGGCTGGGATCCGGATATGATCCACGCATTCAGGGGAGAGCCCCTGTCCGCGCTTCCCGATTCCATCGACCTGCTTCTGGCCGACGAGTCGCACGGCTACTGCGCCCCCTATCTGGCAAAGGTCCATTCAGGATTCAAGTTCCGCGGCCGCAGGCCCCATTACGGAGTCGACCTGCCCCTTTCGGTGGGAGATACCATCCGCGCGGCGTTTGACGGAATCGTACGGTATGCCGGCACTCCCAAAGAGACGGGCGGATACGGCAACCTTATCGTCATAAGGCATGACAACGGCCTCGAGACATACTACGGCCATCTCTCCGAGCGTCTCGTGGAAGTTGACGAGATGGTGAAGGCGGGCGAATGCATCGGACTTGGCGGAAGCACCGGACGCAGCACCGGCCCGCATCTCCACTTCGAGACGCGCTATCACGGCAAACCATTCGATCCCCAGAGGGTCTTCGACTTCGAGAACGGCGTCGTGAGGGATACCATATTCACCCTTCAGAAGCACTACTTCAACATCCATTCCCACTACGGACAGACCGACAAGGAGTCCAAGTCCGCATCCGGCAATGTCTATTACAAGGTGAAGAAGGGCGACAATCTCGGCAAGATCGCAAAGCGTTACGGCACCACCGTAGGTGCCCTCTGCCGCCTGAACAAGATAAAATCAACCTCCACCCTGAGGATAGGGCAGAGGTTGCTTGTAAGGAAGGGGACAAGTTAGGATTACTCCTCCTGCTTGTCGTCCGAAATCAGGAAGCGCTCGTCGCCCAGTGCGTAGAGCGCTTTCATTATGCGCTCCTGCGAGGCTGCGTCCTCCAGTTTGTCGTAAAGATAGCAGAGCGATTCCAGGTAGATGTTGAGCATAACCGTCTGCCTGCGCAGGAGGAACCTGTTGTGGTCGAAGGGGATGCCCTGCCCGATCAGGTAATCCTTCAGCCGCGACTGCGGGAAAATCTCGCCGTTCTGCAGAAGGTTGACGTAGAAGAGTTCCTTTCCATCCTCGATATATGCCGGAACAAAGCCGCCCGGGAAACAGAGCGGCAGGAGGGGAAGTCCCGCCTCTTCCGCCATCATCATATAAATCGTGGCTATTGCGAAAGGGTTGCCCCTGCGGCTCTTGAGGGTGTCATAGAGCATCGCGTTCTTCTCGGTGGTGAGATTCTGGTCGCAAACCGTGAAGCGGAGCCGGTGGAAGAAGACGTGGTTGAAGACACCCATCTCCTCGATTGCGGTGCGTCCGTCTGCGGCTTCCGCCTGAAACTCGCAGGCGCACTGATAGAATGCCTCCTCGAACTTTTCCCTGCTGACCTGCGGATTCAGGAGCGAGGAGGCGAGGAAGCATCCTTCGTAGAGGGTGACAGGCTGAGTGGTTTCGCGAAGCGCGAACTTTCTCAAATCCTCCGTGCGGAATTCGGCATTGTAGCGCAGGATCCTGTCGGAGAGGAGGCGCTTGAAAGCCGCATCCGGCTCATTGTGGCGCATCTTTTCCAGCAAGGGAATCACCGACGGCCCCATCTGCGCGATGCGATTGTCCACGCAGGCGCTGACGACCTCGTCCGGATCGTCGAAAAGGGCTGCCAGATGCCGTAATTCCTCTATCTCCGACATCCTGCTGCTACTTGGTGAGGGTCTCCAGCGAGAACCTGATGAGTTCCGCCATCAGCGGCTTGTAGTCGGGATTGCTCTGCTTTGCGTGGCGGTTTGCTATGGCAAGGCAGATGGTGCCGGCGTCGTGGCCAAGGATGGCGGAAAGGCCCGCGATGGCCGAACTCTCCATCTCGATGTTGGTCATCTTAAGGCCCCTGTACTGGAACTTCTCAAGCCTGGTGGTCAGGTCTGGGATGGTGATGGCGGCCCTGACGCTGCGGCCCTGAGGACCGTAGAATCCGGGTGCGGACATCGTGATTCCGTGATATGCCTTTCCTTCGAACGCCTTGATCAGTCTGGGGCTGGCCTTCACGAAATAGGGCTTTGCCAGCCTCTCAGGCCACTCCATATGCTTGATGAAGGCCTCTTCAATGCCTTTCTGGCGCACCTTGTCCACATCCGCATACCAGTTGAGGAGTCCGTCGAAACCCACCGACATGTCGGAGAAAATGTATCCGCCGAGCGGGATTTCCGGCTGGAGCGCTCCGCAGGTTCCAATCCTGAGGATGGAGAGGCGGCGGTGCTCCTTCTTAGGCAGCCTGGTCTTGAAATCGATGTTGGCCAGGGCGTCAAGCTCGGTCATCACGATGTCGATGTTGTCGGTGCCGATGCCGGAGGAGACGATGCTGACCCTCTTGCCGTTGAAGCGTCCGGTGATGGTGTGGAACTCCCTCGATGCCTTGTCCACCTCGATAGATCCCTTGTCCAGGAACTGCGCCGCCATGGGCACGCGGTCCTGGTCTCCGAAGAGCAGGATGCTGTCGGCCAGGTCTTCCGGAAGGATGTGGAGATGGAATACGGAACCGTCCGGGTTGATTATCAGCTCAGATTCAGGAATCCGCTTGTTTTTGTTCTCTTTCATCTTTTTTTATTTGTTCATTGCTTCGGCTATGGAGACTGCCACGGCGACGGTGGCGCCCACCATAGGGTTGTTGCCCATTCCGAGGAATCCCATCATCTCTACGTGGGCGGGGACTGAGGAGGAGCCTGCGAACTGCGCGTCGCTGTGCATGCGGCCCATGGTGTCGGTCATACCGTAGCTGGCAGGGCCGGCAGCCATGTTGTCCGGGTGGAGGGTACGGCCTGTGCCGCCTCCCGATGCCACGGAGAAGTACTTCTTGCCCTGCTCGACGCACTCTTTCTTATATGTGCCTGCGACGGGGTGCTGGAAGCGGGTAGGGTTGGTGGAGTTTCCGGTGATGGAGACATCCACTCCCTCATGATGCATGATCGCCACGCCTTCGCGCACGTCGTCGGCGCCGTAGCAGTTGACCTTGGCGCGCGGGCCGTCGGAGTAGGACTTCCTGCGTACGATCTTCAGTTCGCCGGTGTAGTAGTCGAACTCGGTCTGGACATAGGTGAATCCGTTGATGCGGCTGATGATCATCGCAGCATCCTTGCCAAGTCCGTTGAGGATGACGCGCAAGGGTTTCTTCCTGACCTTGTTGGCCATTTCGGCAATCTTGATGGCGCCTTCAGCGGCTGCGAAGGACTCGTGGCCTGCCAGGAATGCGAAGCACTCCGTCTCCTCTCGGAGGAGGCGTGCGGCGAGGTTGCCGTGTCCGCGTCCCACCTTGCGGTCGTCGGCTACGGAACCGGCGATGCAGAAGGCCTGGAGACCCTCGCCGATTGCCTCGGCTGCGTCGGCGGCGTTCCTGCAACCCTTCTTGATGGCGATGGCTGCGCCGCAGACATACGCCCATTTTACATTTTCAAAGCAGATGTTCTGGGTCTGCTCGGCTTCGAGGTAGGGGTCGATACCTGCCTTGTCGCAGATCTCGTTGGCATCTTCGATGGAGGCGATGCCATAGGAATTCAATACCTTGAGGATGTTGGCCATCCTGCGGTCCTGGCTTTCGAATTTTACTTCACGTATCATGGCTTGTCCTCCTATTCCACCCTGGGGTCTATGTGTTTGACTGCGCCCTGCTCCTTTGTGAAGCGGCCGTAAGTTGCGGTTGACTGGCGGAGCGCCTCGTTGGCGTCCACGCCCTTCTTGATCTTGTCCATCATCACTCCGAGGCGGACGAATTCATATCCGCATACTTCATCGTCGGCGTCGAGGGCAATCTTGGTGACGTATCCTTCCGCCATCTCGAGGTAGCGGACTCCCTTGGCCTTGGTGGAGAACATCGTAGCCACCTGGCTGCGGAGACCCTTGCCGAGATCCTCGAGGCCGGCTCCGATGATGAGGCCTCCTTCGGAGAAGGCCGACTGGGTGCGGCCGTAAACTATCTGCAGGAAGAGTTCGCGCATCGCCGTATTGATGGCGTCGCAGACGAGGTCGGTGTTGAGGGCCTCGAGAATAGTCTTGCCTGTGAGGATTTCAGCTGCCATCGCTGCGGAATGGGTCATTCCGGAGCATCCGATGGTTTCGATGAGAGCCTCTTCTATGATACCCTCCTTGACGTTGAGGGTGAGCTTGCACGCCCCCTGCTGGGGTGCGCACCAGCCGATACCGTGGGTCATTCCGGAGATGTCCTTTATCTCCTTGGCCTTCACCCATTTGCCCTCCTCGGGAATGGGAGCGGGGCCGTGGTTGGGACCCTTGGCAACAACACACATGTGCTGTACTTCTTTTGAATAGATCATTGCGTTATGGGTTATTTTTTACGTTTATTGTTTTGGGCCATCGCGTTTGCCACCATGAACCGGACTTCATCTTTCCAGATGAATGTCGCGGCGGTCAGCAGCAGGATTAGTGCAATCAGCGGGAACAGCGAGGCAACGGTGAAAGTGAATGCCTCGTGAAGCTGAAAGAAGGCGACGACCAGCCAAATCTGATAGAAGAGCAGCAGAAGGGAGTTGAGAATGCAGAGGCGTATCTGCATTATCCGCTGCTTGTAGTAGCCTATGGTCACTATCGTCAGGGCAAAGGTGACGAAAGAGAAGATCAGGAACTGATAGCGCTCGCTGAACTTTATGCTATAGTGGTCAGTCGTCCCCGGCATGGTTTCTGAAGGAACGTCGGCATAGCACATATCCAGAAAAAGCAGGGAGAGCAACAGTCCCCCGGCCAGCGCAATGAGAAGCGTCTGGAAACGCTTCCACGTAAAATACCTGTCTGCCATATTCTGTTGCAAATTTACTTATTTTCCGGATTATTTGCTAACTTTGCAGAAGCAAATGCGGAAGTAGCTCAGTCGGTAGAGCGTCGGCTTCCCAAGCCGAAGGTCGCGGGTTCGAAACCCGTCTTCCGCTCAAGACACCAGACGGCCGCCCGATGCGGCCGTCAAATGCTTATGGTAAAGAAACTCTTCAAACCGGCCCTCCTCGCGGCTCTCTTTTTCTTCTTCGCCGCATCCTGCTCGGACAGGATGCCGGTTCCCCGCAAGGTGATGCAGCGCATCTACTTCGATATGATGCTGGCCGATTCCTTCGTGGAGACGGAGCCGCACGCCCGTATGGCCAGCGATTCCATCGCCGTTTATCCCCCGCTGATAGAGAAATACGGCTACACGGTGGAGCAGTTCCTCGCTTCGCAGGAGATACTCCTCAAGGATCCGGAGAAGATGTCGAAGATTTTCGAGGCCAACAAGAAGACATATCACGACAGTGCTGTGGCCCTGATGGCAAGGATCCATCTGCGCGACTCCCTGGCAGACGTGGCGTTTGAGGAGGAACAGGCAGCCCAGGTAGCAATGGACGAATTGCTCGATTCCTTGAGTTTCGCCTGTATGATGGATACCCTTCTGGTCTCCTTTGTCGGCGACAGCCTGGTTATCGATACCCTCTTCCTTCATCCCCGCGATTCAGTGGCTGCCGGCTCTGCCGCCCGTGAGGCCCGCGACGATGAGTTCACCGGTGATCCCGAAGAGACTCCCGAGGAGATTGACATGGAGTTCAAGGAGATAGAGGAAGAAATAGCCAAATCCAGGAACGTCTCCAAGGAAGAGAGGGCGACCGAATTGAAAAATTCCAAAAAGTTCAGAATCTTCGGAGGCAAAAAGAAGAAGGATAATATGCCCGACCGGCAGCAGCTCAAGGAGATAGAGGAGAAGTTCAAATGATTTTCATAGCCGACATACTCTTTCCGGTCTCTTCGCACCCCCTCCGCAACGGCTTTCTGGAGTGCGCCGGGGACGGGACCGTCATACGCTTCGGTTCCGCGTCAGACCTCTCTCCCCGGGAGAGGGAATCTGCTACGGTTGTCGAAGGCTTCCTGGTGCCTGGCTTTACGAACGCCCACTGCCACATAGAGCTTTCCCATATGAAGGGACTCTTCCGCGAGGCCACCGGAATGGACGGTTTCATTCAGCAGATCAACGCCCTGCGCCTGACGGTGGACCGCGAAGACCGCCTCTCCGCCATGCGGAAGGAGTTCGAAGGGCTTGCCGACCAGGGAGTCAGGGCGATGGGCGATATCAGCAACTGCAGCGAGAGCTTCGAAATGAAGGCTGAGGCTATGCTCTCCGGAAAGATGTACACCCGTACCTTCCTGGAGGTCTTCGGAACCGAACCGGAGGAGGCTGACAGCGTTATGCAAAGTGTCCGCCAGTTGCAGGCAGAAGCCCGCAGAATGGGGCTCGACGCTGCTCCCACGCCCCATTCCTGTTATACTATGAGTCCGCTCCTGAACCGCCTGTCGGCTGCAGCCGGGCTCGAGAGCGGCTACATCTCCTATCACAGCCAGGAGAGTCAGGAAGAGGAGGATATGCTCCGCTACGGCACCGGCCCCCTGGCGGAGGATTACCGCAGCCGCGGCACCACCCAGCTCCCTGTGACCGGCACGGGCGCTCTCGTCTATTTCATAGAAAACCTGCGAAAGGCCGTTCCCTTCCCCGTTGAGGGAAATGTGCTGCTCGTTCACAATACCGCGACCGACCAGGAGAGCATAGATGCGGCCAAGGCTGCCTTCAGGCATCCTTACTGGGCCGTATGTCCGCTCTCCAACATATTCATCCACAGGATGTTGCCCCCTCTCGAACTGATGCGCCGCAACGGCCTGGATATCTGTATCGGCACCGACAGCCTCTCGAGCAACCACCTCCTTTCGATGGTGGCCGAGATGCTCTGTATCCAGGAGAATTTCCCGGAGATACCTTTCGAAGAGATGCTCCGCTGGGCCACCTTGAACGGCGCCCGCGCAATCGGGTGCGACGGCTTCTGCGGCACTCTGGAGCCAGGCAAGAGGCCCGGAGTTGTTCACATAGGAAACGTGGACGTCTCCAACGTCCGCCTGACTGAAAAAAGTTTTTCTAAACGACTGATATAATGGCACTCCGCTTCGACCATATAGTTTTCGGACCCATCCACAGCCGCCGTCTCGGCAGTTCGCTGGGAGTGAATCTCTTGCCGAAGAACGGCAAGGTCTGCACCTTCGACTGCATCTACTGCGAGTGCGGATGGAATGCAGACGGACGTGGCGATACACGCATTCCGCCTCTGGCAGAGGTGCTTGCGGCGTTGGAAAGCGGAATCCGCGAATGCCACGGTTCCGGAGTTCCGGTGGATACCATCACCTTCTCCGGCAACGGCGAGCCGACACTGCATCCCGATTTCCCCGCCATCATCGACCGCACCCTCGAACTGAGGGCGGAGTATTTCCCGAAGGCGGTGGTTTCGGTGCTTACCAACGCGACTCAGATTGGCCGTCCCGGAATCCGGGAGGCGCTGGCGAAGGTGGACAACCCGATCCTTAAGTTGGATGCGGCGACGGATGCCTTTGCGCGGCTTGTCGACCAGCCTCAGGATCCGAATTATTCGGTGCGCCGCATCGAGCGGGAGATGGCCTGGTTCAAGGGGGATTTCATCCTGCAGACAATGTTCCTCCGGGGTGTAAGGAACGGAAAGCGTTTCAGCAGCGCCGACCGCCGTCACGCGGATGCCTGGGTGAGGATGGCTTTGAGGCTCCGGCCCCGCGAGGTTATGATGTATACTCTCGACCGCGTCCCGCCGCTCGACACACTCGAAAAGGTTTCCGTGGAGGAGATGCAGACTATTGCCCGGCCGCTTCTCGAAGCCGGCATAAATGTGAAAATCAATGGATAACTCTGTCCGTCCCGTCTCGCTTGCTCGGGATATGCCCCGAGGAGCAGAAAAATGCTCCCGGGCCATATCCGGCTCGCCGCTTCGACGGGACTATGTATAGACAATAATAAAAACTACAGTATATGAAAGAGATCTACAAAGAGGTTCTGGGGCTGATCGACCTCACCTCACTTAACGTAACGGACACTCCCAAGAGTATCGAAGCGATGGTCCGCAAGGTAAACGGATTCCACAAGGTATATCCGCAGTATCCGCTGCCGGCATCCATCTGCGTCTATCCCAATTTCGCTCCCGTGGTGAAGGCTGCGCTGGAGGAGCCTGAGGTTCATATTACAGTCGTAGGAGGCTGCTTCCCGGCTTCGCAGAGTCCGCTGGAGGTAAAGGTTCTGGAGTGCACGACCGCCGTTGCGCAGGGTGCCAACGAAGTTGATATCGTGCTGGCTCTCAATGCGTTTCTGGAAGGCCGCTGCGATGAGGCGAAGCGCGAGATAGTCGAGATCGGGAAAGCGGTCCGCGCCGTCAATCCTTCGGTTCATCTGAAGGTGATTCTCGAAACGGGAGCTTTGAAGGATTCCAAGCTCATCGAGGATGCCTCCTGGCTGGCTATGGAAGGCGGAGCCGATTTCATCAAGACCTCTACCGGCAAGATTGCGGTTTCCGCAACTCCCGAGGCCGCACGCATTATGTGTGAATGCATCAAGGCTTTCTATGCCAAGACCGGCCGCAAGGTGGGCTTCAAGCCTGCCGGCGGCATCTCCACCGCAGAGGACGCCGTCGTTTACTACAATATCGTCAAGGAGATTCTCGGCCAGGAATGGCTCAACAAGGGCCTCTTCCGGTTCGGCGCCAGCCGTATGGCCAACAACCTCCTCACCGCCCTCGAAGGCACCGAGGTCAAATATTATTAACAGATACTTCGAGACTTTGTTGTGATGCCTTTTTACGATAGCAATCCGCTATCGTGTAAAAGATACAGATGGGGAGGCTATAGCAGGCTTGTCTCTCCGCGATGCATAGCCGCCTTGTTACCGTTCGTAAGATAGTAATCACATGGTATGCGAAGTCTTCAAAGATGCGATAATCACGGCTGTTGTTGGCTTTAGACAGGTTGCTCCTCGTAACGTACTTGCCGAACCCGAGATGAAAAGCTTTTGATGAATGCGCTTGCGTTGCAATGACAATATCACGTAGGCTTTCACGACCGGACAATTAACCATACATCAAGACCGCAAGCTGGTTATGGCAAGTGAAGTTCTTGACATATTTGTCGCCATCATACTTCCTCACAAGGTAGTTGAAATGGTTGCGGTCAAGGAAGTCTAAAAGCTGTGGGAGTACCATTTTTCCGTTACTCATGTGCCACTCTACGTTAGTCTGGCAAAGATAATTTCAAATCGGTTGACTCTGAAAACATTTGTAATTACCTAACTCTCAATATTTTCAAAGAACTATTTTGATTTTTTAGCGGACACTAATGCCTTGAAGTTAATATGGTCAGTATCTTCGCGATTACGTGACCGAGAAGACACTGACAAAAAAAATCTAAAATGTTGATTTGTTAAGCTTTTTTGGTTATATTTAACCTTGTCACAGATAGTCCGACAATCAGATAGTGGTGCACCGCTTTCTGGTTTAAGGGTTGGGTGGGCAAGAGTATTACTCCCACGTCTTTTTTATTAAAAGCCTTGTTAGGGAGTGCGGGGCACAAAGCAATTATTTTTATGAAAAGTTTGACAATTAATCAAATGGAGAATTGCTTGGGAGGAAAGATGAAAGATGAAAGATGCTGCCGGTTGTGCTTTTGGCGTTGCCGGTATGATGTTTGCTTTTATAGGCCTAGGCGCCCTTTCCGGAGGACTGAGCTCGCTGGTATTGGGGCTATTGTTGGCTACTCTGGAGGACTTTATACTGTCATTCAGAGTTGTCAATCTGAAGAAACCGATGATGACGGTAGTAGCAGTTAAAAAGATGAGAGTTACGCTTTCAAACGGAAGGAATAAACAGTTTGAATTTTACAAATATCGATATGTCAATGAATACTGATCAAACGTTCCGATTGTTTTATAAACTTAGAGGAGTGATAATCGCATGTATTGTATTGTGCGTGCTTCTTATTCCATTATCAATAATCTTTGTGAAAAGTTCCGATATTCGAGTTGTCCTTCCTATCTCATTTGCATTGATTATTCCGGCTTTGCTTTCAATGTATAAGAAAGGAAAGGAGTATAGTGAGAAATAATTATATTTTCCTGCTGTA
>JAFZXU010000053.1 GCA_017616655.1 Bacteroidales bacterium | reverse complement strand
GAATTGAGATGTCCCAACTGCGGAAGCGTTTTTTCCGTGGACGAGGCCGATTATGCCTCGATTGTGAGTCAGGTGAAGGGCGCCGAGTTCGACGCCGAGCTGGCGCGACGGCTCGCGGAGCTGCGCCGCCGGCAGGAGGCGGAGGAGCAGGCGCGCGCCGCCAAGGCCGAAAAAGCCTGGCAGGACGAAGCCTTCAGACGCGACAGACAGGCAGCAGAGGCGATGGCGGCGCGGGACAAGGAGATCGAGAAGCTTCGGGCTGCGGTGAGCAGGAACGAAGACGCCTTGCGCATTGCCCTGATGCAGGAGCAGCAGCGGGCGGGGGAGAGCATTCGCGCCAGGGACACCGAGATAGCGCAGCTGAAGGCGGATGCGCAGTTGGCCAGATCGGCCGCGGAGATGCGCGAGAACGGACTCAAGAGCGAGTTTGCGGCCAAGCTTCAGCTGGCACAGTCCGAAGCCGCCGTGCGTGAGAACAGCATCAAGGAGTCATACGAAGGTAAACTCAAAGCGGCAGAGGAGCAGGTCGCGTATTATAAGGACTTGAAAACCAGGCTCTCCACTAAAATGGTAGGCGAGACGCTCGAGGTTCATTGCAGCACCGTCTTCAACGGCGAAATGCGTCCCATGTTTCCGAACGCATACTTCGAGAAGGACAACGACGCCTCGGGCGGCTCGAAGGGGGACTTCATCTTCCGGGACTTCGTGGACGGCTTCGAGTACATCTCCATAATGTTCGAGATGAAGAACGAGATGGATGAGACCGCGACCAAGCATAAGAATGAAGATTTCTTCAAAAAACTCGACGCGGATCGCACCGCGAAGGGCTGCGAATATGCGGTGCTGGTGTCGCTGCTGGAGCCTGACAGCGAGCTGTACAACGGCGGTATCGTGGACGTGTCGTACCGTTACCCCAAGATGTATGTGATTCGCCCCCAGTTCTTTAAGTCGATGATTACCTTGCTGGTCGGCGCTGCGCGCAAGACCGTGGACTACCAGCGTCAGCTGGCCGAGGCGCGGAGCCAGTCTCTGGACGTGACGCATTTCGAGGAGAAGCTGATGGAGTTCAAGGAGTCCTTCGGGCGGAACTATCGTCTGGCCAGTGACAAGTTCAAGACCGCCATCGACGAGATTGACAAGTCCATTGCCCATCTGCAGAAGATTAAGGACGCTCTGATCGGTTCCGAGAACAACTTGAGAATTGCCAACGACAAAGCCGATTCGCTGACCATCAAGAAGTTGACGAAGGGCAATCCTACCATGAAAGCCAAACTGGAGGAGCTGTCCCAAAAAGCTGACTGATGGGGCGGCAGTTCCGAATAGTGAGGTTTCTTTCCCGGATGAAGGGACGTTCGTCCCAACTGCCGGTGTCGCTACCGATATCGCAAAAGGTGGTTAGGCCGATGTCGCAGATGGTTTTGCTGAGAGTGTTGCTGATGGTGGTGTTGGCGTTGCCGCTGGCCAGCTGCCGCGGCCCTCGTCAGGCTGCCTTGGCAGGAGACACGTCTTCCTGTCATTCTGAGGAGGCCGAAGGCCGACGAAAGAATCCTGGCGCCCTCGCGCCCGGCGACGTCCTTACCGACTCTGACCTCGGGTCGTTTGACCTGTCGTCTTTCTTTTACGCGGTCCCCATCGACAGCGCCGTCTTTGCGCGCATTGACGGGCGCTCCTATAAGGAGGGCTGCCCCGTGGCCGTGGAGGACCTCCGTTATCTCCGCATTCTCCATAAGGATGCCGACGGTCGGACACTTGTCGGTGAAATGATTGCCAATCAATCTGTTGCAGATGACCTGCTGGTGATATTCCGGGCTTTGTACGGCGCTGGCTATCCCATCGAGCGGATGCGCTTGATTGACGATTACGATGCTGACGACGAAGCCTCGATGCTGGACAACAATACTTCCTGCTTCAACTATCGCCGCAAGTCCCACATGTCCACCGTCTCCAAGCACTCCCTCGGCGAGGCGGTCGACATCAATCCTCTTTACAATCCTTATACGCGTGTGACCGCATCGGGTGCACGCATAGTGGAGCCTGCCGCATCTGTACAGTACCTGGACCGTTCAGGCGATTTCCCTTACAAGATCTCGCGCGGCGACCTCTGCCACCGCCTCTTCCTTGAGCACGGCTTCCACTGGGGCGGCTCCTGGACCCGCAGCAAGGACTACCAGCACTTCGAGCGCTGATCTTTCTGCGGGTTAGGGCTTTTTTGTGGGTAACCAGCAGGAAAAGCCCGCACGTTGTGCCGTTTCCGACGGCAACCAGCGGGAAAAGCCAGTCAATAACGAGCAAGAGCCTTTGCTCTCCGGCTTTGGTCGCCACGCAATTCAGCCCGAGCGCATTATCGGCCATACAGGACCAAAAACGCGGCAGATACGAGATTGCAATGTCGCTTCTGCCGCGTTTTTGCCTCTGAAATGACGAAAGTGCTCTCGAGTCATTTTGCAAAAAACCAACCTGATCGTCTGACGGGATTATGTCAGCAGTTTCAGGTCTTCAGGTTTGAGGAGAAGGGCTTTGGCGAGGCTGGCCGAAGGACTGGAGATGCCGTTACGGATCATCTTTGCGGCTATGGCCAGGCGGATCCGGATATCGACCTTGACAAGGGTCCTGCCGCATGCTCCGACGCAGTACTCGTTACCTATTCTCCTGAGGTCCTGGATGCTGCGCGATTCCAGATAGTTACGGTGAATCTCCTGCTTCAGGGCCGTTTCGTCCTCACGGCGGACATACAGGAACGCGATGAACGTCCTGACTGACCGGAACAGTTCTTTGACATGCTCGTAGTCTATGAAGCTTTCCGGCAGGATACGGCCTTCAGCATCCACCAGCCATTCTTCAGGAAGCTTCCTCCTGGTCTTGAAACAACGGTACTGCTCCCTAAATGACAAGGCCCCCATACGGCTTGATGCGGGTCTGAGGCCCAGTTCGGAAAAATAGATGTTGCCGGAGCCCCAAGGATACTCTCCCGGAAGCTTCCTGTAGAAATCCAAACAGTTGCGGTAGACATACATGAACTTTGACAGCGCATCCTTGCGGTCCGTTATCCTGCCGATTGCGAAGTAGATCCTTTTAGACAGCCTTGCCAGACGTTGCTTCAGCACTCTCTTGAAATGCAGTACCCGATCCTCCCCGCCGCGGACCATCGTATGCAGGTGCGTGTCATTAACTGTCGATACCAGCACTGTTACACCTGCAATCTCGGCGCAGATAGCTACGCTGTTCCAGGCAAAGGTTTTTTCTTCGTCCGTGGCGAACGGAATGTCAGCCTTCGTCCCGTCGGAATAGATGTGCCATAAATCTTGTACCTCTTCTTCCATACTCTTTTTTTCGCAAGGTACATCTATGTATCCGTGTACGCAAGTTGGACACGGATAATCCGTAAAACCACCGTCTGGCGCATCTGTGCGGGCGTTTTCCTTTTATTTTTCATCGTCTTTTTACAAGAAACATCCTATCGGCGGTATCTTTACTGACACTCACTCCTCCTTCCAACCTCCCCTTCCCGCTTCTCTCCTCTTGCCCTCCTCCCTTCTTTCTCCTCCCTTCTTTCTCGTCTCTCCTTTCTCCTTCACTCCAGCCTACCCGGCCTACTTTCCTCAATCGCCCCTTTGTCGGCGAACCTGTCGAGCGCACTTTTGGCTTTTTGCGGCAGTTATTGCGCTCGAGACGACATCCCGAAGCCTTGTCTGGCGCACTTACACACCTGGGTGGCCTATAGTGCGCTCGGTCGGGACTGTGGTTGACGAAGAGTCTGGGACGAGGGCGCTCAATGGATAGCCGGTCGTAGGTGAAGAAGCGGGACTGGAAGGGGTAAAGGAATGGTCGGGGGTGAAAACGGGGGTAGAAGGGGACGTGTCAGCTTCACTCCAGCACACCCTTCCAACTTTCCTCAATCGCCCCTGGCTTGGCCAAACCTGTCGAGCGCACTTTTGGCTTTTTGCGGCAGTTATTGCGCTCGAGATGATATCCCGAAGCCTTCTCTGGCGCACTTACACCTCTGGGTGGCCGATAGTGCGCCAGCTCGGGATTCTGACTGAGGAAGAGTTTTAGATGAAAGTGGCGGGATGGGGGGAGGATAGAGGATTAGTTATGGAGGCGGTGCCGCCGAAGGAGCATTTTCCGCGGAGTCGACGGCACCGCCTACATAACGAAGCGTTTACAACAGAGTTGGCGGTACAGCCTGGCCGTAAGAGGGGACCTGTGGGGCAAGTTGGGAGGGGTATGTCCGAAAAAAGATAATATTTCTACTAAAAAAATTAGGAGTTATGAAAATAATGGCTATCTTTGTATCGGAATGAAGATCGAATGGCCGGAAAAGAGGGCGGATGAAGGTGGGTGGAGATGAGGCGGGAGAAGATGGTGGATGAAGGAAAGCGAAGGAGGGTAGGGTTGAGCGGGAGCGGGGCTGACGGTGAGATTGATGGCAGGACTGAAGTTGAGAGATAGAGAAAGGGTGAGGGTGAGGATGAGGATGAGGATGAGGATACAGGGGAATAATGAGAGATCAAACAGTTAATAATACTATATGAAATCGAGATTGACAGCGAAGGAAGAGGACATAATGCAGATCGTGTGGGACAACGGCGATCTGTTCATACGTGATATAGTCGCGAAGCTGCCGGAGCCGAAACCGAACTATAATACGGTGGCGACGCAGGTGAAGTTCCTGGAGGAGAAGGGATTCCTTGGGAGGAGGCCGATGGCCAACAGCTTCCAGTATACGGCTCTGGTCTCCGAGAAGGAGTACCGCGGGTCGACTATCGGCGAGGTGGTGGCAAGGTATTACGGCAATTCCTACAGCCAACTTATCTCCCAGTTCGTCGAGGAGGATAAAATGGATCTGGACGAACTGAAGGAGCTGATTGCCAGTATCGAGCAGAACAGGGACAGGAACGGAAAGTAACGGGGCGGAAGGCGGATGCCGGATAATAAAGTGACTGAGCAATGACAACCTTTCTATTATATATCTTAAGAAGTAGCCTTTACCTGGCTGTCTTCTATGCGTTCTTCCT
>JAFZXU010000052.1 GCA_017616655.1 Bacteroidales bacterium | reverse complement strand
TACTGCTGCTGCTTCCGCTGCTGCGACGTCCGCCGGTGCTGTAGGATGCATTGCCGCCCGAAGTTGTGGAGCGGGTTCCGCCGGTCCTGTAGGAAGATCCGTTGGAGCGGGTTCCGCCGACAGGGGTTCCGCTTACCCTGCGTCCGCCGGTGACGGAAGTCGAAGGGATGTAGCTGCCGCCGTTGGTGTAGCTTCTGCGGGAGGATATGGTGCCGGGGCTGGTAGCCGCGCCGCCGTGACGCCTGCCGTAGTAGTTGCTCGAAGGATTGTAGCCGTAGTGGCCCTTGTCCTTGGGGTTATAGGGATGATAGTGGTGGTTGTGGCCGCTCCATCCGTAGCCGTAGTACCACGGGCTGTACCAGTAGCTGCTGTAACGCCAGGGGCTGTACCAGCCGTATCCGTACCAGTCGTAGTAGTCATAGTACCAGGGATCGTACCAGTAGCTGCTGTATGCCCAGGGGCTGTACCATCCGTAGGAACGGTACCTTGCGGGGCTGTACCAGTAGCTGTAGTAGGGGCTGTTGTAGGCGTAACTGTAAGTGTTGTAGCCGCTGTAATAGGGATCGCCGTACCATCCGCCGTAATCGAGCGAATAGTCGTAAGTGGGGCTGTCGAACCTGTGGAGCAGGTCTTCATAAGTGACGCCTTCGGCGAGAACTACGTTGCCGAGGGAATCTGTGGTGAAGTAGGAAGCGTCAACCTCGCGGTTGTAATTACGCATCTGCTCATTGGCAGCCATTACGGCTGACCTTGACATCGGATTGCTTCTGTAGTAAATTCCGTCGTCATAGACAGAGGAAGCGTAATAGCTCATTCCGCAGGAACTCGTCAGGAATGCCACTGCGATCAGTGAAAGATAGAAGACTTTGTTTTTCATTTTTACCTCCTGTGTCAGTTATTTTTATAATTTTGCGTCAGTTTCGTACTTGCATCTGGTGCAAATATACGATGTTTGAAAAATAATTTACAACATTTATACCAAAAATTTTTATGGCCAAAGAGATCGACAATAAAGAGGTCGTAAACCGCGAGGAGGATTACTCCCGCTGGTACAACAACCTCGTGGTGAAAGCGGATCTGGCGGAGCAGTCCGCCGTCAGGGGATGCATGGTTATCAAGCCCTACGGATATGCCATCTGGGAGAAGATGCAGCATGAGCTGGACAGGATGTTCAAAGAGACGGGGCATGTCAACGCCTACTTCCCGCTCTTCATACCCAAGTCCTTCCTGAGCCGCGAGGCTGAGCACGTGGAAGGGTTTGCGAAGGAGTGCGCGGTGGTCACCCATCACCGCCTGAAGGTATCGCCCGACGGAAAGGGTGTCGTGGTCGATCCCGACGCAAGGCTCGAGGAGGAGCTTATCGTCCGTCCTACTTCGGAGACCATTATATGGAATACCTATAAGAATTGGATCAAGTCGTGGAGGGATCTCCCCCTGCTCTGCAACCAGTGGGCGAACGTGGTCCGCTGGGAGATGCGCACCCGCCTCTTCCTGCGTACCGCCGAATTCCTCTGGCAGGAGGGCCATACCGCCCACGCCACCCGCGAAGAGGCTGTGGCGGAGGCTCAGAAGATGGTCGGCGTATATGCAAAGTTCGCCCGCGAATTCATGGCGATGCCGGTGGTGGTGGGATGCAAGAGCGAGACGGAGCGTTTCGCAGGCGCACTCGACACCTATACGATAGAGGCGATGATGCAGGACGGCAAGGCGCTGCAGGCCGGCACCTCGCACTTCCTCGGGCAGAACTTCGCAAAGGCGTTCGACGTGCAGTTCTCCAATAAGGAGGGCAAGCTGGAGTATGTCTGGGCTACCTCATGGGGCGTCTCCACACGCCTTATGGGCGCACTCATTATGACCCACAGCGACAACAACGGCCTCGTGCTGCCTCCGACCCTCGCCCCGATACAGGTGGTGATGGTGCCTATCTACAAGACAGACGAGGAACTCTCCCGCATCCGCGAAAAGATGGAGTCCCTCAAGGCTGAGATGGAGGCGAAGGGCCTTTCCGTGAAGATCGACGACCGCGACAACCTGCGCCCCGGCTTCAAATTCGCAGAGTGGGAGCTCAAGGGAGTTCCCGTGCGCGTGGTCATCGGCCCCCGCGACCTCGACAACGGCGTGGTTGAACTCGCCCGCCGCGACACAATGGAGAAGCAGTCCATACCTCAGGAGGGGCTGGCGGATGTCGCCCTCGGCCTGATGGACGAGATCCAGAAGAACCTCTACGCCAAGGCGGAAGCCTTCCGCACCGCCAACATCCGCAAGGTGGAGAGCTGGGAGGAGTTCAAGACCGAGATCGAGAAGGGCGGCTTCCTGCTCTGCCACTGGGACGGCACTCCCGAGACGGAGGAGAAGATCAAGGAGGAAACCAAGGCCACCATCCGCTGCATCCCTATCGACACCTGCGTGTGCGAGGAGGAGGGCAAATGCGTCTATTCCGGCAGGCCTTCGAAGCGCAGGGTCATCTTTGCAAGATCATATTAATATAAGGTAAACGATATGAAGAGGTTATTAACTGTATTGGCAGCGATCCTGTGCTCGGTTTCGGTTTTCGCACAGGCTCCGGCAGCTGAGGAGGCTCCTTCCAACTGGACCAAGGGTATAATCACCCAGGTCGGTTTCTCCCAGCTCTCCCTCACCAACTGGGCCGCCGGCGGTTCCGGTTCCATCGCCCTCAACGCCTTCATCGATACGTATGCAGACTACTCGAAGAACAAGATAATCTGGTTCAATGAACTCCAGCTTGGATACGGCTTCATCGAATCGTTCGACGATACCGGATTCAAGAAGAGCGACGACCGTATCATCTTCGACAGCAAGTGGGGCTACAAGGCTACCGAGAAGCTCTACTTCTCGTCGGTTTTCAACCTTCGCACGCAGTTTGCCGAGGGCTATACCAAGGATAAACTGACTTCGGACTTCTTCGCTCCCGCTAATGCGTCACTCGGTTTCGGTATCGACTACCAGCCGGCGAAGAACATCGCCATCAACTTCGCCCCCCTCACGGGCAAGGTGGTGATGGTCAAGATTCCCGAGCTGCGCAAGACCTACGGCTTCAAGGATGAGGAACTCGACCACTTCTCCCGTTTCGAGCTCGGTGCCCAGTTGAAATTCGATGCCAAACTGGCCGTGAAGGACTTCACAGTGGGCTCGCACCTGACCCTCTTCTCCGACTATCTGGACAAGCCCTGGGACATCAAGGTCAACTGGGATGTGAACGCCGACGCCAAGATCAGCAAGTTTTTCTCGGTGAGCCTCCGTACCAGCCTTATCTACGACAGCCGCATACTGTGCGCCGTGAAGCGCGACAGGCGTACCCGCCAGCCGATTCTCGACCCTGATACGGGCAAGGAGATACCTGTCGCGGGAGTCCAGTTCAAGGAGCTCTTCAGCGTAGGATTCTCATATACCTTCGGGCAGGCCAAACCCAAGAAGAGGTAATGCAGAACCGTTTCGATACCGCGCTTGAGAGCCTCTCCTCCTCACAGGAGAGGCTCTCCGGCATTCTGCTTGCCGTAAGCGGCGGTGTCGATTCGATGGTGATGCTTTCGCTGGCAGCTTCGAGCCCTGTCGCAGGGCGCATTGCCGTCGCCCATATGAACTTTTCCCTGCGGGGGGAGGAGAGCGACGGGGACGAGGCGATGGTACGCAGCTGGTGCGAATCCCGTGGGATTCCCTTCTTCGTAAAGAGGGTCGAAACTCGCGCATATGCTTCGGATAAGGGCATTTCCGTCGAGATGGCGGCCCGCGAATTGCGTTATTCCTGGTTTGAAGAGTTGCTGGAGAGCGAAATACTGGGATGCGTGGCTGTCGCCCACAATATGAACGACAGCGTCGAGACTGTTTTCCTGAACCTGCTTCGCGGCACAGGCCTTCGTGGAGTGACGGGAATCAGGAAGCGCAACGGCAGTGTAATACGCCCGATGCTGGAGTTCACCCGTGAGGGGATTCTGCAGTATGCTTCGGAGCACGGCATTCCCTTCCGCACCGACTCCACCAACCTCGAATCGGAGTTCGCCCGCAACCGCATCCGCAACGAGGTCTTTCCGCAGTTCGAGAAGATTAATCCCTCTTTTCTGCGGAATGTGGCGGCATCTGCGGCTCACTTTGCTCTGGCCGAGGCCTTTATGAAGGAAAAACTCTCAGAAGAAGAGAGTAGCTTCGTCTGCCGCGAAGATGCTTCCGATGCGGAGCTGGAGATAAACTCTGCCGCTCTTGCCCGCGACCCGCACCGCTCGCTGCGGCTTTACAGCCTTCTGGAAGAGTATGGCTTCAATGAGGCTCAGATAGAATCGGTAGTTTCTGCCCTCGAATCGCAGCCGGGCAGGAAGTTCGCCGCCCGCGACCATACCCTTGTGACGGCTCCGGGATGCCTCAGGCTTTATACCGACAGTGTGTCGGAGAATGATGATATCACATTCCCGGTTAAGGTAAGCGTGATGCTCCGTCCGTCCGGATTCGACCCACGCAAGGCCCCGCCGGGCACTCTCTATGCAGACGCCGACAAGCTTTCCTTCCCTCTTGGCTTCCGTCGCTGGATGGTGGGTGACCGCTTCCGTCCCTTTGGCATGAAAGGCTTCAAGAAGCTTAGTGATTTCTTCAACGACCTGGGCCTCGACCTGGAGCAGAAACGCCGCGAAGTAATAGTCACCACCTGCATTGACGGAAGTGAGCAGATCGTCTGTATAGCAGGCCGCCGCCTCGATGACCGTTTCAAGGTCACGGAGGCGACGGAACGCATTGCTGTAATCTCGATTATCTGAATTCGTAGATCCAGGGAAGGCGTGCGAGGGTGACGTAGGAATCCTCCCTGATCTTGGAGTATGCTGCCTCGACAGGTGAGAGAGCCGAAACTCCTGAGAGACTCTTCATCAGCTTCTCGTAAGTGGTTTCGGTCACGGGATACTCTACAATCTTGAAATCCTTGCCGTCGGAAACCAGGCTTTCTGCATAGCGGATGGCGTCGAAAAGACCGCCGCGCTCGTCTGCGAGGCCGTTCTTGAGGGCGTCACTTCCGGTCCATACACGGCCCTGGCCGATTTCGTCCACCTGCTCGACGGTCATATTGCGGCCTTCTGCAACAAGGGAGGTGAAGTCGCTATAGACCTTTTCGACATTCGCTTCCATAAACTTGATTTCATCGTCGTCCAGGGGGCGCATCATCGACAGCGCGTCACTGTGCCTGTTGGAGTTGACGGGAGCTATATTAACTCCGATCTTCTTTTTGAGGGCGTTGCCGAATGCGGGAATCATCGAGAAGACTCCGATGGAGCCGGTAATGGTGGTATTGTCCACGAAAACCCTGTCTGCGCGGGCAGAAATCCAGTATCCGCCGGATGCCGCATAGTCGCCGTAGCTCGCAATGACGGGTTTGACCGCCTTCAGCAGGCCAAGTTCGTGGTTGATCATCTCCGCACCCTGCGCGCTTCCGCCGGGGGAGTTGACCCTGAGGACGACCGCCTTGATGGTGGAATCCCTCCTGATTTCGGAGAGCATGGCGGCATATTCGGCGCCGGCGATTCCTCCCTGAGCATAAGGAGAGTTTTCAACTACGATTTCACCGTCTGCATACACAACGGCGATCTTGTCCTTGGCCCTGAGGGGCTGCTTCACCTTTGCCTTGGCATATTCTGCCACATCCACGAAGTTGATATTCTCGATTTTCTTGGCGTCGCAGATGCCGCAGAGGTAATCTTCGAGGTCGGTGCGGTAGCAGAGTTCATCGACGATGCCCTTCTCCAGAAGGACGGAAGCGTTGGTGAGGTCGAGGTTGTCGAGCCAGGAGTTGAATTCTTCGGCGGTGAAGTCCCTCGAAGCGGCGATATCCGAAACTATCGCGTTCCAGATGCCGTCGATCAGGACCTGGTTCTGCTCGCGGTTCTCAGGGGTGAGCTCGTTCTTGGTAAACTGCTCACCTGCAGCCTTGTACTTGCCGTGGCGTATGAGCTGCATATCGATTCCGAGTTTGTCGAGGGCGTCCTTGAAGAAGATGATGCCGGAACTCATTCCGAACATCATCGCGTCTCCATAGCCGTTGAACATCACCTTGTCGGCTACGGATGCCATATAGTAGCTCTGGTTGGTGAGTGTATTGCAGTACGAGATTACCGCCTTGCCGGAATCGCGGAACCTGGCAAGTGCGGTGCGGATCTCCTCCAAAGAGGCGAGGCTCATTTCAGCGCAGTTGTCGGTGTTCATGTAGATGAACTTGACCTGAGGGTCTTCGGCGGCAGCCTCGATGGCCTTTACCATGGAATACAGGGAGATTGAACTGCCGAAAGCGGGATTCATCCCGACCATCGTGAATCCTTCGGTCCCCTGCTCGGTGACAGGCTTGGAGAAGTCCAGCCTTAGAACCTTCTCACCGGAGGGAAGGGGTGCGTTCTTGCCTGCACCCGCCATTCCTGCGATGGCGCCGATGAGCGAGAAGAAGAGGAGGAAACCCACCACTGAAGCCAGTATGCAACCCAGCGTGGAACCGAATACTATTTTCCAGAATGTTTTCATAATCAGTAATAATAAATGATGATTTTGGGCTCCGCGCGGAGCCGTCAGGTTGCAAATATAGCCATTTCTCTCTAATTTCGCCTCCAATAACACTTTAGTAATGAAACGACTCGCCATATCACTGTTTATCCTTCTTTCAGTCTTCCAACTTCACGGGCAGACCTTCACTGGCAAGGTCTATTACCGCAGGCCCGGAGGCGGAACGGAGCCGCTGCCCTACGCACAGGTCTATTTCCTCGAGAAGTCGAAACTTCTCGACACCGACGCCGAAGGCTCCTTCACGATTTCGAATTATGGCGCCAGGGCCACCCTAGTGGCGACTTATGTCGGCTATACCAGGGATACCGTGGTGGTGACTCCCGAGATAGCCTCGGCCGATTTCTATCTTTCGGGCGAGAATGAGGTTGAGCAGTCGGTGATTACCGCTCGCCAGGCGGGAATCTCCAAACTCAAGCCGGTCAAGACCGAAGTTATTTCCGCCGCCGGACTCTGCAAGATGGCCTGCTGCGCCCTTGCGGAGAGTTTCGAGAACTCCGCCAGCGTCACCGTGGGCTACTCCGATGCCGTGACGGGAGCGCGCCAGATCAAGCTGCTGGGCCTTTCAGGCACCTATACCCAGATGCTGGATGAGAACCGCCCCGTGATGCGCGGACTCGCAAGCCCCTTCGGCCTCTCCTACGTGCCCGGTCAGTGGCTGGAGAGCATCCAGATCGCAAAGGGCCCTTCTTCGGTCATTAACGGCCTGGAGGCCATTACGGGCCAGATAAATATGGAGCACCGCAAGCCTACCGACGAGACTCCGCTCTTCGTGCAGCTCTACGGCAGCAGCGACGCGATGCTGGAGGCCAACGTGGTCTCCGCCCTGCAGTTCAGCCCCGCATGGAGCACAATCCTGCTGACCCATGTGGGCAGTACAGCTATGTCGATGGACCATAACGGCGACGGTTTCCGCGACGAGCCTGAGAACCTCCAGATAAACGTGGCCAACCGCTGGCTCTACTATCACCAGGCAAGTGGCCTGCAGATCCGCTTCGGAGCCCGATTTATCAACGAAAACCGTCTTGGCGGCCAGATGGGCTCGCACAAGGATAACGAATACAATATTGCCAACCGTATCTGGGGCTCGGACATCCTGAACCGCGGCATAAACGGTTATCTGAAAATAGGCGTTCCCATCAATGAGGAGCAGACGGGAAGCATCGCGGCAGTGCTCGACTTCAACCACCACGAGATGGATTCCTACTTCGGAATGAAGGATTTCAAGGGCAGTCAGAACTCCTGGTTTCTCAATCTCCTCTACCAGAACCAGATAAACGACTTCCACAAGGTGGAGTTCGGCATCACCGCAAAGCGTGACAACTTCAGCCAGATCTTCACCGACAACCGTGTGGCCCAGATGAATCCCCAGCTATGGTCTCCTTCGACCGATATGAGCTATATCGAGAACTCCCTGGCAGCCTTCGGCGAATACACATATACCCTGGACGAGAAGATTACCGCGGTGGCCGGTCTCAACCTTGAGCACAACTGGCTCCACGGCTGGATGCTGGCTCCCCGCGCCAACCTGAAGTACTCCTTCACCGACGAGATCATCTTCCGCCTTCTGGGCGGCCGCGGCTTCCGCTGCTCCAATATCTTCACCGACAATCTGGGAATGTTCTCCACCGGCCGTATAATCAAGATAGACGAAGGCCTCGACACGATGGAGGATGCATGGACCTGGGGAGGCAATATAACCTTCTATCTGCCATTCGGTTATGATGAGGAAAACACTTATCTCAGCTTCGACTATTTCCACAACAGTTTCGCCCGTCAGGTCATAGTCGACCAGGAGGCGGAGGCGGGATTCGTGGATATCTACAACCTCTCTGCCGACGGCCGCTCCTTTACCAATACCTACCAGGCCGATTTCAATACCGAGCCTTTCGAGCGCTTCACCGTCACAGCCACCTTCCGCTACACCGACGCACGCGTGACCCTGCGCGGCCAGGGACTTGTGGAGAGGCCGATGACGAGCCGATACAAGGGGGTCCTGAACCTCCAGTACAGCACTCCGATGAGCAAGTGGATCTTCGACTTCACGGCGCAGATAAACGGCCCGATGAAACTTCCCTACTTCATGGAGATGGACTACTCGCCCGTCTATCCGATGCTCTATGCGCAGATTACCCGCAAGTTCCGCGGCATCGACATCTATGCCGGCGGCGAGAACCTGACCGGTTTCCACCAGATGGAGGCCATACTTTCCGCCGCCAATCCCTACAGCCCCGCCTTCAACGCCAGCTGTGTCTGGGGTCCCCTGATGGGAACGAAATTCTACGCCGGCCTCAGATATACATTATGGAAATAAGATTTGGTATCAGAATTGCTTTTTAGTATTTTCGCGTAACTATTACAAATATCAAGATGAAAAAGTTTCTGGCACTTTCGCTCGTCGCCCTTTTCGTGGCGCTTTTCTCCTTCAATGCGTATGCTGAGAAAAAGAATGACAAGAATACCGCAGAGGTAACCTTCGTAACCACCATCGACTGCAAGAACTGCGTCAAGAAGGTGGAGGCCCAGCTGCCCTTCGTGGCGGGCGTCAAAGATATGAAAGTGACCCTCGAGGACAAGACCGTCTGGGTGAAGTACGATACCCGCAAGACCGATACCGAAAAGCTGGCAAAGGCAATCAACAAGATGGGTTACGAGGCCGAAGTGGTGACACCTGAGGCGGCTCCCGCCAAATAGCGGGAACTGATGTACAAGATAGTTTCCAAAAAGGTACTCAACCCTTCGGTGACGCTGATGGAGGTTGAGGCTCCGAGGCTGGCTGCTGCTGCAAAGTGCGGCCAGTTCCTCATTGTGCGCGCGCGTGAACGGGGTGAAAGGATTCCTCTCACCATATGTGATTTCGACCGCGAAAAGGGGACTGTGACAATATGTACCCAGGCCGTGGGCGCCTCCACCCGCATCATCAATGCGATGGAGGAGGGGGAGTGCTTTACCGACTGCGTAGGTCCGCTCGGCCTTCCCTCTGAATTCACGGAATGGGACGAAGCGCGCCTTGCCGGAGAACGATTTCTCTTCATTGCAGGCGGACTCGGCGCCGCGCCGGTCTATCCGCAAGTCAAATATCTCCACTCCAAGGGGGTGCCGGTAGATGTGATTATCGGCGCCAAGTGTGCCGACCTTCTCATCTTCGCCGATGAGATGGCCTCCGTCTGCGACAACCTCTACCTCTGCACCGACGACGGTTCTCTGGGGGAGAAGGGGCTGGTTACCGGAGTGGTGACCCGCCTTCTGGCAGAAGGGCACGAATATACCCGGGCGGTTGCCATCGGTCCGATGATAATGATGAAATTCGCCGCCCTGACCCTCAAGCCTTCAGCCATTCCACTGACCGTGAGCCTGAATACGCTGATGGTGGACGGTACCGGTATGTGCGGCGCCTGCCGCGTAAGCGTAGGCGGCAAGACCCGATTCGCCTGCGTGGACGGGCCGGAATTCGACGGCTATGAGGTGGATTTCGACGAGGCTATGCGTCGCCAGACGCTCTATCGCGACCTCGAAATCGAAGCCGATCATAAATGCAGGATAGGGAGGGACGCATGATGGACAGAATGAAAAAGATACCCGTCCGGGAGCAGGAACCCGAAGTCAGGGCACGCAATTTCGATGAGGTATGCTATGGCTACGACGAATTCGAAGCCCGCGCCGAGGCCTCCCGCTGCCTTAATTGCAAGAAACCCGGCTGTGTGGAGCACTGCCCGGTCAGCATAAAGATCCCCCTTTTCATAAAGCAGGTCAAGGAGGGCGAATTCGCAGCCGCTGCCGCAACCATAGCGGAGGACAGCTCCCTGCCCGCAATCTGCGGACGCGTCTGCCCGCAGGAGACCCAGTGCGAGAGCGGATGCATTCTCGGTGTCAAGGGCGAGGCCGTTTCTATCGGCCGCCTGGAGCGCTTCGTGGCCGACTGGGGCCGTGAAAACGGCGTTTCGACCGCAGCCGTTCCCTCCCGTAACGGCAGGAAAGTGGCAGTTGTGGGCAGCGGCCCTTCCGGCCTGGCATGTGCCAGCGACCTGGCAAGGCTCGGTTATGAAGTGACCGTATTCGAGATGCTTCACAAGGCGGGCGGAGTGCTGCAGTACGGCATTCCGGAGTTCCGTCTCCCCAAGGAACGAGTAGTGGAGCCCGAGATTGACAATGTTCGGGCACTCGGCGTGAAGATCGAGACCAACGTGGTGATAGGCAGGACCCTGACTATCGACGATTTATTCGACCGCGAAGGGTTCGAGGCCGTTTTCGTGGGCTCCGGAGCGGGCCTTCCCAAGTTTATGGGCATCCCCGGAGAGAACCTGAACGGCGTTTTCTCGGCCAATGAATACCTTACCAGAAGCAACCTGATGCAGGCTTATTCGCCCGACAGCGACACCCCGATCCGCATAGGCCGCAAGGTGGCCGTTGTGGGTGGCGGCAACGTGGCTATGGATGCGGCCCGCACCGCGCTGAGGCTCGGTTCGGAGGTGACTATTGTCTATCGCCGCACCGAAAAGGAGCTTCCCGCCCGCGCAGAGGAGGTGCACCACGCCCTCCAGGAGGGAATCCACTTCTGCATGCTCACCAACCCTGTCGAGGTGCTCGGCGACGAGAAGGGTAATGTGAGGGCCCTTCGCTGCCTGCGTATGACCCTCGGTGACCCGGATGCGAGCGGCCGCCGCAGTCCCGTTCCGGTGCCCGGCTCTGAGTTCGACATCGAGTCCGACCTGGTGATAATGGCCCTCGGAACCTCTCCGAACCCGCTTATTTCCTCCACTACAAAGGGGCTTGAGACCGACCGCAGAGGCTGCCTGGTGGCCACCCCGGAGGGCGCTACCAGCCGTCCCGGCGTCTTTGCCGGAGGCGATGCGGTCACCGGTGCTGCAACCGTGATCCTCGCAATGGGAGCGGGCCGCAAGGCTGCAGCCGCAATAGATGAATATTTGAAAAACAGGAAATAAATGGCACAGAAACCTTCAATTCCGAAAGGTACGCGCGATTTCGGCCCAGTCGAAATGGTGGGGCGCAACTATATTTTCAATACCGTCAGGAGCGTCTTCTCAAAGTACGGGTATCAGTGCATCGAGACCCCATCGATGGAGAATCTCTCTACCCTGCTGGGCAAGTACGGCGAGGAGGGGGACAAGCTCCTCTTCAAGGTGCTCAACTCCGGCGACGCCTTCTCCGGCATCGACTTCGAGTCGTTCCGGGGCGAGACCGGCATCAACTCCAACGCCCTCTCCCTGAAGGTGTGCGAGAAGGGGCTGCGGTATGACCTCACGGTGCCCTTCGCCCGCTTCGTGGTGCAGCACCAGAACGAGATTTCATTCCCCTTCAAGCGCTATCAGATCCAGCCTGTATGGCGTGCCGACCGTCCCCAGAAGGGACGCTACCGCGAGTTCTACCAGTGCGACGTGGATGTCATCGGCAGCAAGTCGCTTATCAACGAGCTCGAGCTGGTCCAGATTGTGGACGAGGTCTTCTCGAAGATGGGAGTGAGGGTCTGCGTCAAGATCAACAACCGCAAGGTGCTGGCGGGAATCGCCGAGGTCTGCGGAGCCCCCGACAAGCTGATCGACATCACGGTGGCCATCGACAAGATCGACAAGATCGGTCTCGATGCCGTGAAGGAGGAGCTTCGCGAGAAGGGACTTGAAGAGACTGCCATCGCCGTGATCGAGCCCGTGCTGCTGCTGCAGGGCACGACCGAAGAGAAACTTGCCAAGATGCGAGGCCTTCTCGCCGCTTCGGAGGTGGGAATGAAGGGCCTCGAGGAGCTTACCACACTTTTCGGCCTGATTTCCTGCGCCGGCATTTCGACCGAGGTCCAGCTCGACCTCTCGCTTGCCCGCGGACTCAACTATTATACGGGCGCCATTTTCGAAGTCAAGGCGAAGGATTTCGAGATTGGAAGCATCTGCGGAGGAGGACGCTACGACGACCTGACCGGTATCTTCGGCCTTCCCGACATGTCCGGAGTGGGCATTTCATTCGGCGCTGACCGAATCTACGACGTCCTGAAGGGGCTCGACCTCTTCCCGGACGACATCATCGGAACGGCCGACATCCTCTTTACCAATATGGGAGAGAAGGAGGTGGCTTACCTCATCCCTATAGTGGCTTCGCTCCGGGAGCGCGGCGTGCGCTGCGAAATCTATCCCGACCAGGCAAAACTCAAGAAGCAGTTCGAGTATGCCGACCGCAAGGGCATCCGTTATCTTGCCATAGTGGGGGAGGACGAGGTTGCCGAAGGCACGGTGAGCATAAAGAATCTTTCCACCGGAGAGCAGCGGAAAGAGGATGCCGAAAAGATAAGCGGCCTGACCTGGTAGGTCAGACCGCTTTTCTTTCGAAACGCTAAGCAATAATTATTTAGCGATCTCGGTAGCTGCGTTCTCAACTGCCTCAGCTGCGTTCTCAACAGCCTCAGCTGCATTCTCGACAGCGTTTTCAACTGCATCGCAAGGAGCAACTTCCTCTACGGGAACTTCCTCGACAGCCTCTTCCTTAGGCTGGTTCTTGCAAGAAACAGCGAGCATAGCTACGACTGCAATGATTGCGAGTACGGAAACTTTTTTCATTTTTCAGTGATTTTTAGGTTAAATAATATATGGTCTTCTATAATTGTCTTTCAACAATTTGCGTCCCTCCAAGGGATATTTGGCGCAAATGTAGCAACAATTTGGAATTCATGATACTTTTTTTGCAAAAAACTTCTAAAAAAGTTATGATGAGATAAAAAAGCGCCGCAGAGAAAGCTCTGCAGCGCTTTGCAAATCTGTCAGTGTCAAGTTATTTCAGAATGAACTTCACGGGAAGTACATAGCTGACATTGACGGGCTGGCCACCATGTGTTCCTGCGGTCCATGCGGGAGCGGACTCGAGAACCCTTACAGCCTCAGCGTCAAGAGCGGGTGAAACGCCGCGGATGACCTGGACATCGGAGATCTTGCCCTCTTTGTCGACGGTGAACTTTGCGAGGACGGTACCCTGCTCGCCATTCTCCTTGGCTGCTTCGGGATACTGGACATTCTCGCCTATCCACTTGAAGAAATCGGTCTCATCGCCGCCCTGGAAGGTAGGCTTAACCTCGACTGCAGTATAGTTGACTGCATCTGCCATATCGGGAGCGTCAACGGGAACGATGCCTTCGAAAGCGCGTTCCAGAGTAGCCTCATCGACACCTGCAGCGGCTGCTGCTGCCGCATCGTCTGCAGCTGATGCCACCTCTTCTGCAAGAGGCTCGTTTTCAGCTGCTTCCTTCTTTGAATTCTTGCAGGAGCAGACTGCGAAAATGCAGAGTGCTGCAACTGCGAAGGAAAGGACTTTCTTCATGTTGACGAGAAATTAGAGTTCTACGACCTCTGCGTCCGGAGCGTTCTTCATGACGGAAGCGATGCCGTTGTCGCAATTCTTCTCGTTTGCATACATCTGGCTTGCGCCGATAACCTGGCCGTTGGAAGCCTTGAGGTTGAAGAAAGGCTTGCCGTTCTTTGCAACCTTCTTCTCGAAGCGGTTGATGTCGACAGCGTTCTTCTTGACGGAGTCTACGCCGTTGAGGCAAGCTGATTTGGTGGTGTAACCCTCGCTGGTGAGGATGACCTGGCCGTTGGTGGCCTTGAGGTTGAACTGGAATTCACCGTTCTTCCTGACAGTAATTTCAAATTTTCCCATTGTAGTAATGTTAATGAATTGAATTTTCCACAAATATATAAAAATTAAACAGTTAAGCAATTATTTTCCCAGCGCGTCGGCTTTTTCGCGGATCCTGGCTGCCCTGGTCTCGCTGTCGGGGTGGGACGAGAACATCTTCTGGACTAAGGATGCCTTGCTGCTGCCTGAGATCTTGACGAGTTTCTCGAGGGAGGTGGCCATGCTGTATTTGTTGTATCCAAGGCCTGTGGAGAACTGGAATCCGTAGTCATCTGCAGCGAACTCCTGCTTCTGGCTGAACTGCGAACCTACATAAGCCTCTGCGAGGTCGCCGAGCTGGCTCTTGCTGAGAGCGCCGACCGAACCTGCTGCGTCCACTACGTCGCGTGCGGCAGCGGTAAGATAAGCCTTGCGCATGGCATTGCGGGTGTCTTTGTGAACTACGTGGCCGAGCTCGTGGCCGATGACTGCCATAAGCTCGCCGTCATCCATTATATCCATAAGACCGCTGTAAACCCTGATGGAGCCGTCTCCGCAGGCGAAGGCGTTGATTTCATTCGATTTGTAAACCTTGAAGTTGACAGGGATTCCCTCCACTTCCTTTATGTTTGCAAGGAGTTTCTTGAGCCTGTTGTGATAGACTCCGGCGTCCACGGTATTCTGGGCGTCGTACTGCTTGACCGCCTCCTTGCTGAGCTGTACGATCTGATCGTCAGAAATGGAGAGGGCGGTCATGGCGTTGTTGGCGGCGGACTGAAGCTCCGCAGCGTCCCAGTTTACCTTCTGGAGTACGCCGCATCCCGATACGGACATCAGCAGTCCGGCAAGGGCAAATGCAGTGATTGAAAAGTGTTTCATATCTTGAATGATTTGATTATATTCCTGTTATTTAGGGAGTTGGCTTATCAGGTAACGGCACTTGTCCTCGTTGCCGAGAGTCTTGCTGGTGTTGCAGGAGAGCTTGACGCAGTCGTGCCATTCGCGCTGCTCGGTGATGCGTCCGCGGGTCAGTTTGATGACTATGTTCATCGGCTTGCAGCCGGTGACGTCGCAGGTGAGGAAGGTGCCTACTCCGTAGGAATCCAGCACCCTGCCCGCGCAGTACCTGTGGATCTCGACGGCGCGGTCTATGTTCAGGCCGTTGCTGAAGACCACCTGCTTGGTTGCGGGGTCTATGCCGAGGGACCTGTATTTCTCTATTATCTTTTCGGTCTGCTCCTCCTCGCTGCCGCTGTCCACGCGCAGGCCCTTATACATCATAGCCATACGCTTCGAGAGGTTGGAGAAGAAGACCTTGTCGCCGAAGCAGTCGTAGAGATAGATGCCGTTGTCGCCGTCATAAACGTCGCTGAACTTCTTCATCACGTTGAAGTTACACTCGAAAAGGCCGCTCACGTTCTCCTCGAAGGAGATGAGCTGGTGCGACATCGTACCCAGGGGACTGCAACCGTATTTCATTGCCAGCCAAACGTTGCTCGTGCCGGTGAACTTACCGGGCCAGGCCTTCGAATCGGCAACCTCCTTCATCACCCTTATCACCATCTCCTGATGGTCGAAGCTCAGGCGCCTGCGGGTACCCATATCGCCCAGGACGAGTCCGTTCTCCAGAATCTGGACCATCTTGTCGCGGGCCCGCTTCTCCTCGAGGGCGGCGTCGTATCGGTCGATGTCGCCTCGGAGGATATGCATCAGTTCGGAGATGGAGGAGAGCAGGGGCATCTCCCACATTATGGTAGAAAACCACTTTCCCTTCACCTTGATGTCGAGGTATCCCTCGGCATCCTGCGAGATGGTCACCTCCTTCGGGTTGAAGCGGTAGCCGCGCAGGAAGGTGAAATACCACAGCGGCAGCCAGATGCACTTGCCGGCCATGAATTTCACCTCTTCGTCGGTGATGACGACCTCCTTCATATAGTTGACCTGCTCCTGCAGAAGCGCCGCGAAGCCTTCGGGATACTTTTCCCTGTTGCGGTCGAAGAAGGAGTACTCGACTTCGGCCCTGGGATACTGCTTGAGAATGTAGTACTGGCAGGTGAAGGTATAGAGGTCGTTGTCGGTAAAATGATTTATAAGTTGCTTCATTTTTTTTCGTACTTTTACCACGAAATACAAATATAATGAAAATAATACGAAAGGTCAAACGCTTCTTTTACTTCACGCCGCTGCGTTTCAAATGCAGGCATTTTCCTGAAACTATAAAGTATGCCGATGTCAACGGGCAGCATTTGCTGTATGCCGTTCGCGGTCCTGAAAACGGGCGCCCGGTGGTGCTCCTGCACGGAAACGGAGGTTCGCACCGCAGCCTGGCCACCCAGGCTATGGAACTCGCCCTGGCGGGCTACCGCGTCTACAGCCCCGATTCCCGCGGGCAGGGGGCGAATCCTCCCCTCGACGAGTATCATTACGCCGATATGGCGGAGGATACCTTCCAGTTCATCAAACTTCTTGGGCTGGACAAACCTGCGGTTTATGGATGGAGCGACGGCGGCATCATAGCGCTGATGCTCGAATCGGAGCATCCCGGCACCTGCGGCCTGATTGCCGTCAGCGGCGCGAACCTCTTCCCCGACTGCGGACCGGGATTCGAGGAGTTCAAGGCGTGGATACTCTCGGAGAATACCCCCGTCGCACTGATGATGCTTTCCGAACCGGATATCGACCCGGCTTCCCTGGCTGCCATCAAGTGCCCGACACTTGTCGTGGCAGGCGAAAACGACCTCATCAGCGAGGAGCACACCCGCCTTATAGCCGACTCCATCCCCGGCTCGGAACTGGTCATAGTCCCCGATGCCGACCACGGCAGCTATATCAAGAAGAATCCCCGGATGGGCAGGCTCCTGCTGGATTTCTTCGCTCAGAAACTGTATTTATAGCTGATTCCCAGTGAGATATTCAATCCCTGATCGTAGGTCAGGGATTTCAGTTTCGTCCCCTCCGCGTTGGTGTCGATGTTCTTGTCGTAGCAGTAATCCGTCAGCACGAAGAGGTCGAAGGCGTTGTGTCTGTCGATCTTGTATTCGGTTCCAATGCAGCCGCGGAGGCGGTTGAAATAGGCGTGGGTATATCCTTTGAACTGATAGTCACTGTATTCCACGCCGTCCCAATTTGCCTTGCATGCGGGGTCGTTGAATACGTTGCGGGCCTCGGCGAAAACGTATGGCGTCAGGTTCTTCGAGAATCCCTTGTAGGAGATTTTGAACCGGCTCTTGAGTGAAAGCGAGTTGGGATTGTTCTGGAAGGCGTTGTTCACCTCACGGTGGGTCAGCTGGAGCCGCTCCTTAAGGGAGAAGCGCCAGTCGCCCGCATTGAAGGAGCCGGTGAGGTCGGCATAGAACCGCTGCCGGTTCTTCCATTCATCGGAGGAGTTCTTGCGCTCGATCAGCAGGAATCCGGCTCCCGCCTTGAAGTGGGAGTTTATCTTGTAGGTCAGCCCGGCTCCCGCCTGGTAGCGTCCGAAGGTGGCGAAGTTGTCGCTGAAGCGGGCTTCGCCCTCCACCGTAAGGTGCAGTCCCTTCATCAGCTTCTTGTCCGCCTCGATGCCTATCCTTCCGCCCAGGTCACGCTCGGGCGCGTTCACGGTTCCCTGCCCCCGAAGGGAGAGGGAGATCAGCATCAGGGCAAAGCAGAATATGATTCTATTTGGCTTCATTTCAGGGATTTATGCTACGAAGTCCTTGGCGCGGGTGAGGGTGTCGATGCTGCCAGACTGCCCCTTGTCGAGGGTGTAGAAAACCTTGATGAATGCGGTATCCTTGAGGAAGTCCACGTGCCCGATCTCCAGGTTGTCCACCTTTATGCCTATGCGCTTCTCAAGGTCGGCGATCAGTTCCTCGCGCTTCTCGGGCACTATCAGGTCGATGCGGTCGTAGAGCACCAGTTTGGTGGAGGTATGCCTGAGGAGCTTCTCGCTCTCGAGGATCCATACCAGCCCCACTATCAGAAGGTTGGAGATGACTGTCACTAGCGTCGTTCCGAAGGAGAGTTCATAGTGCGGGGTGGAGGTGGCCGCTCCTGCAAGCCTGTAGATAGGCGCCAGGCCGTTCACCGCGGCAAGGGCGATTATGATGAAGAGGTAGGTCATCTCCCGCACCGGCACCGTCTCCGTGCGGTAGCGTATCACTCCGAAGATGGCGAAGAGGCCCAGGGTGAGCCCCACGCCCACCTCCACGTTGCCCATAATGTAGAGCAGCATCAGCATCGCCGAGGAGAATACCATAAAGGTGAAATAGTAGTCGCGCCTGCGGCTCTTGCGGTAGTAGAAGAACTGGACCAGGATCCAGCATACCACGAGGTTGAGGAAGAAACGGATGAAGAGTTCCGTCAGGCTCTGGCCGGTGGTCATCATGGCGTCGGTTATCGTCTGGACGTCGAGGATATCCTCGTCGGCGAGCGTATATTCGCCTATTTCTTGAAGGGGAATCATTGTGCGGTTATCTTTTTATTTATCGTTTTCTCTATCGTGCGGACTTTCTCCTTGAACCTTCCCGTCTTCAGACCTGGGGAGGTGACCGTCGTGGCGATGCAGTATTTGCTGATCCTCACCGGTTTGACCCTATGGTCGAGAAGAATCCGTTTCATCGGGCTTGGGGCCCTTCCGTCCTGCTTGATCTCTATCACGACGGCATCCTGGAGCGAAGTCCCGAGGCCGGTACGGAAGTTTTTGAATGTCAGGCAGGTATCTATTGTGATGCGCTCGGTTTTCTCGGGATTGACAAGGGTGATGCGCCTGAATGCCGTTTCTGCGGCAGGGGTGAGTTCCCCGGACGTGAATGCGGAGTGTTCTTCGAGATACCGGCAGGCATTTCCGTCGGATGCGAAGCCGCCGAACTCCTCCGCGGGAATGCCGACGCGCTTCTTCTTTGTCCTTCCCTTGTTGTTTTTCCGCTTGATTTCCAGGAAGGCAAGGCCCGAGTTGAGGTAGATCCGGGTGCGGACCTTCTGTCGGGTGAGTTTCCTGTTGTGGTGGTCGAAAAACATCTTCAGGGAAGGGGTGTCGAAGTAGAGGGAGTCGTAGGGGCTTATCCTTGAGCCGTCGGCCTCGAGCACCCTGTATCCTGCCCCGGCGGCGTCGGAGAGCACATTGACGAGTGTCTCCTCGGCTGTGAGGTACTTGGTGTCGATGCGGTTCATCAGCTTGATGGAATCCATCTCGTCAAGGGAGATGGGCTCCATCCGTTCGAGCGGAACTTCAAGGGATATGTGGCCCGCGTCAGACATCCTCCGTGATATACTCGAATATCTTGGTGCCCTGCAGCCGCCCTTTGGCGTCGTAGGTGTACTGCATCTTCTTGCGTCCGAACTCGTTGTAATCGAACTTCTTGTAGTTGACCAGGCGGTTGTGCTCGTCGTAGAGCAGCTCCCGCGTCACCTTGCCGTTCCCGCCGTATTCAAATCTCTTGCGCCACTTCTGCTTGCCGTAGGAGTCGTACTCGATCTCCTCCAGTTTCCGTCCGTCGGGAGAATAGGTGGTAAGGTGGTCGAGGCACTTGACCACCCCCTTGGCGTTGGTGTTCCACTCCTTGATGACAAGGTTCTTCTTGTTGATCTTCTGCTGTGCCGCAATTCCTGCGGGGAGGAGCAGCGCAAGCAGGATCAGAGAGATGGTGAGGTATATTTTCTTAGTCATAACTGAATAATGATCAATGCCATCCGGGGCCTGGGCCGCCGCTGTTTCCGGTATATGTCGAGAGGGAGACGGAACTGCCTCCGCTGACTGTGGGCGCTTCGCTTATCACTCCGCCGCAGCGGGATGTGCCCCCTTCAACCTTGGCTCCCGATTTGAGGGTGGGCTTCGCCGAGCCGGAGACCACCAGGTTGGAGCCGCCGGAAGTGGGGGTCTTGAATGCGAAAGTCTTATCTCCGACAGTCATCGAATACCAGGTGTCCCTGCTCCAGGAAGAGGCTGAGTAACAGCTCTGGCTGAGGCTGGCGCCGCGCTCCAGGCCGCCTATCGTGAAGAGGGTTCCGCCCTCAACGTAGAGTTTGAAACCACCTTCGGTATTGGCGTCGATTGCCATCTCGGGGTCGTTCTTGCCCACCGCATAGACCACCCCGCCCTTGATGTAGAAGTTGCCGTTCGCATCGAGGCCGTCGTTGCCGTAGGAGATGCCGCAGACATATCCTCCCGAAATAGTGAATGTGCTGCCGCAGTTTACGGCATCTTCGGCCGGGCTGAAGGCGTAAACTTCGCCTCCGCTTATCCCGATCTCCCGCTTCACCTCGATTGCTTCACTGTTGCTGCTCGTTACATTGACCTTGCCTCCGCTTATCTTGAGGTCGCCCGAGAAGGATGTATACTGGTTGTTTTTCTTGACGGCCCATCCTATCTTGATGCCCTTGGATGAGATGTCGCCCTTGGTGTAGTTGGCCCCTGTGGCTGAGATCGTCAGCTCTCCTCCCGTTATTTCACTGACGGGAAGCTCGATCTTCTCGCCGCTGCCTACGTGGATTCCCTTGCCTCCGGTACCGCTGTTGGTAATGGAAACCTTGCCTCCCGACATCAGGAACTGCTGGTCGGCCTTGATGCCGGCGGTGCCGTTATAATCCCTTTCCTCGCTGTCGTAGGCCGCGCTGCCGGTGACCTTGATGGTGGTATTGCCGCCGGTGACCTGCACCAGAGAGTCGGAACTGAATCCCTTCTTCATGTTGGCGGTGGCGGTGACGTTCACGGTTCCGTCGGAGATGATGACCGCCTTCTTGCCCCTGATGCCGTGACCGGCCGACGAAGTGACCGTTATCGAGGGACTCGACATCACCCGGACATAGTCGTCGGAGGTGATCCCCGCCTTGCCTTTGGCGTTGACCTCGAGGGAACCCTTGCCGCTGAAGATGAGCTGTCCTTCAGAGAACAAGGCGGCCTTTTCATCCTCTTCGTCGGGTGTAGCGGAGTAGGATGCCGCGTCAGAAAGTGTGTTGGCGCCGTTGACAACTATGAAGCAGCGCTTTTTGCCCTGGTTGTTTATGGCCGCTCCTTTCTTGTTGGTGATGCTGACGGTGTCCAGGACGATGGCCTGCTTCCTTGCGCTGTAAATCTTGAAATAGCCGTCGGTTGTCGTGCCCGAGAGGTGGTACTCCACCTTTTCTGAACCGATATTGGTAATTGTGACCCCGTTGCCGGACACTTTGGCTGTAAGACTGTCCGTCAGGCCTGTCACGGTCGCTTCCCCGGAGGTGGAGAAGGTGACATATACAGAGCGGTCGAAGGTCGTGTTGTCGATATTGTCCTCGCTCTCGTCGATTACGACGGGAGTCGGATCCGGATCCGGATTGACATCCGGGTCGGTCCGCTCGATTATCGTGATGTCGTCCCCGGAACAGCCGGCAAGCGACAGAGATATCAGGATGGATAGAAAGGCCCAACGTTTCATACTACAAATATGGCATCAAAACTCGTTATAATCAATAGTGTCTTAAAAATGACTACATTTGCAGTCACTTCTAACAGGTCGGACAATGATTATTAAAGAGGGATTCAAACTTCGTACCGTTCTCGGCGAGTATATCGTGGTCGCCGAGGGGGCCGAGCAGATGAAATTCAAGAAGATTCTCAATCTGAACGCCTCTGCGGCCTATCTCTGGCAGCAGATTCTGGGTAAGGAGTTCACGGTCGGGGATTTGGCCGACCTTCTTGTCGGGCAATACTGCATTGACCGCAACCGCGCCCTTGAGGATGCGGCTGCCATAGCCGAGACCTGGAAAAGCCAGGGAGTCCTGGCTGAATAGCCGTTTTTAAACGTTTAGAAACTCTTGCCTATGCAGAACTGGAAGCTTTCTGCGGCCTTGAACTTGTGCGCCTTCAGGATAAAACCTACGTATGTGTCGGCCAGGGCCGGGAAATGGTACTTGACCGTGACCATCTGGTAGAGGATCTTGTTGCGCGCAAGGCCGTCGTTGTCGTAGAGGTAGCGGCCGAGGTTCAGGGTGGTCGAGAAGTTGCGGTAGCGCATGTCGTGGATTATGGAAACGCCCACCGAAACGGGTTCGTAGGTCTCTCCGCGCCCGTCGTTGGCCGCAATCCGGTCGCAGAAGGGGGTGAAGAAGAGGTCCAGGGCAAGGCCGGTGGCATGGGTCCGGCAGTACCTGTAGAGGGCGGAGACATCAAGCGAATATTTGAAATGTCTCTCGTTCTCACCGCGGCCGGTCTCCTCGAGGGTGCGGTCGAACCGTGCCTCGTTGCTCATCACGCCCGTCGAGGCCTGGACATTGAATTCGAAATGCCTCCTGAAGTCGTCATACCTTCTGATGGCCTTCTCCGGACGGTCCGCCTGCCCGTTCTTCATGCCCAGCGTGAGGGCGAGTTCGAAGGCGTTCAGCCCCTTGTTGGGGAAGGTGAAGGCGCCGTTTGAGTTGTGGTTGAAATAGAATCCGAGGCCCGCCTCATAGCGGTTGCTGATGTCATATTCGCTGAACAGTCCGAGGCTGAAATGGCCGTTTACCGGGGTGGAGAGGATTATGTTCCAGGGGTTCGTCACCGGATCGTAGAGTTTGCTGAAGCAGAATCCGAAGCCGAGCCCGGCGGAATAGCCGAAGGAAAAACCGCCGGCACGCAGAAGAGGGCGGTCGAAATAGCCGTAGAGGCTGTAGACGTTGCCCATTCCGGGGCCGTTGACGGCCGGAGCGTCTGCCAGGCCGAGGATATGCATCGCGATGCCGTATTCGGGCTGCTTGCAGGCCCTGTCGTAGGGTGAATCCTTATCGCCCGTCCAGCCTATCTTGAGGTCGAAGGAGGGGACGATGGGCGATACGTTCGTCCCGTAAAGGTCGGGAAAGTAGCGGCCGTCGTAGAGAAGACGGCTTGCGCCGCCCCTGAAGCTGATACTCTGTGCAGTTGCAGTCGCAGATGCCAGAAGGCAGAGCGACAGGCAGTATAAAACGATTTTTTTCATTTTCCGTCAGTTTGCGGCCGCAAAGATAGCATTTGTCTGATAAATTGGCTATCTGCAAGGACAAAAAACAACCCCGGCTTCCCGGTGGTGGCTAAGTAATAACAGGCCGTAATATCAATCTTAATACTCTGATCGGCGTCTCTTTGCCCTGCTCCGGGTCCACGACAGTCTCTCCTGTAGGAACAAAGCCGCACTTTTCCATTACGCGGCCCGATGCCGGGTTGTCGATGAAATGGCCGCTGATGAGCGACGGTATATCCGTGGCCCGGCGGATGTGGTCTATCATCAGCCTCAGGGCCTCAGTGCAGATGCCCTGGTTCCAGTAGTGCCTTGCCACCCAGTAGCCGGTGAGGGGTTCGCCTTCCCTGGCGGGCAGGTTGCAGTTGCAGGAGGGGCCGTAGCCCATGGCTCCGATAGCTTCGCCCGTCTCCTTGAGCTCGATGGCCCAGGTGTTCGTGGCATCGTTGAAGACGGTCCGGATAACCTCCAGGCTCTCTTCTACGCTTTTATGCGGCGGCCACCCGGCACGCGTGCCCACCTCCGGATCGGAAGCATATTTGAACAGCGTCGGGGCGTCCTCTTCACGCCAGGGACGCAGTATGATGCGATCAGTCTCCATAATCATACAGTTACCAGAGCTGGCCTGGCAGTTTCAATTTCTTTTTCGGCGGGAATGACTTGTCGAATTCCTCGCAAGCCTGCTCATCTACAAAGTATCCCGACGGAGTAGCATATTCTCCGGTAATGCCCTTCAGATAGCCGGGAATCAGCTCTTTGCAGAGAAAGAAAGAGGCATCCTCGCCCTCCGGGAGTCCGTGATAACGGATTCCGAAATCGGAGGCATAGGTAAAGCCGCTCTTGCCGTAGAAGTCGATGTTTCCTTCGAAACAGACGGCGCCGAAGCCCATCTCAACCGCTTTCTGGAGGCTGTAATCGAGCAGCGCCTTGCCGTATCCCCGGCGCTTGAATTCCGGGAGAATCCCTATCGGACCCATCGTGACGATGGGAATCATCTTTCCGTCATCGGCCTTTATGGCCGCGTGCATATAGATGCATTGGCCGATAAGTTTTCCGTCGGCTTCCATCACGAAGTCCAGCTGCGGGATGAAAGCGGGGTCATCCCTCAGACAGTGCAGGACATAATGTTCCAGACAGCCGGGACGGTAGACATTCCAGAAGGACTCGCGGACTAGCTCTTCTACTTGACGATACTCCGATTCCCGCTCATTGCGGATGATGTATTCTTTTTTCATAAACCTTACTTCCTTTTCGCCCAGGTATTTGCCAGAAAGATCAGAACGAAGCACAAGATGACGGTGCCGGCCATGAATATACCGGTAGCCTCCATCGTCTCTTTTCCCAGCGAAATGAGTATCACAGGAGCTAAAAGGATCAAAAAACCGCCAATTAAGAGTCTGAGACGCTTGATATTGTACTTTGACTTTTCTTTTTGGGATGCGGTGTTATATCCGGCTATCAGGTTGTCCCCCTTGCCGATGAGGATAACAATGCCCATAATGGCCATAAGGGCCGCAATCAGTATTACAATCCAATTCATGGTTAATACAATTTCAGTATAAAGATAAGGGTTTGGGCGCAGTTATCCAAACAGATTCCGGAATGATCGACGATAGGGTAGTTTTATTATATTTGTGTTTTGTTTTTCGTATTGTCTTGATAATACCTGTTTATCACCGTTATGTCTTACCAGAAATTCTTCAATCCGGAGGAGTCGTACTCCCGTTCAGAGATAGAGGCTTTGCAGCTTGAGCGGCTGCAGGCCACGGTCAAGCATTGCATGGATTCCCCTTTCTACAAGGAGCGTTTCCGCAAAGCCGGGCTGTCGCCGTCGGATATCCGAACACTTGACGACCTCAAGAAGATACCATTCACCACCAAACAGGACCTTCGCGACACATATCCTTTCGGCCTGGCTTCGGTTCCGCTTGACAAATGCGTGCGCCTGCACTCTTCCAGCGGCACCACCGGCAATCCCACAGTCATCCTGCATACTCAGAAAGACCTGGACGCGTGGGCCAATGCCGTGGCCCGCTGCCTCTGGATGGTGGGCTGCCGTCCCGAGGATGTGTTCCAGAACTCATCCGGCTACGGCATGTTCACCGGCGGCCTCGGCTTCCAGTACGGAGCTGAAAAGGTCGGCATGCTGACCGTTCCCGCCGCCGCGGGCAACACCCTGCGCCAGATCAAGTTCTTTACCGATTTCGGAACGACGGTAGTGCACGCCATACCCTCGTATGCATCCCGTCTGTATGAAGTAATGTGCGAAAAGGGGATCGATCCCCGCAGGGATACCAAGCTCCGCACCCTCGTAATCGGTGCTGAGCCGCACTCCGAGGATACCCGCAAGCGCATCGAGAACATGCTCGGCGTCAAGGCATACAACTCCTTCGGAATGTCGGAGATGTGCGGCCCCGGCGTTGCTTTCGAGTGCCCCGAGCAGAACGGCATGCACATCTGGGAGGACTACTACATAGTCGAGATAGTCGATCCTGACACCCTGGAGCCCGTTCCGGACGGAGAGGTCGGCGAACTCGTGCTCACGACGCTCAGGCGCGAGGCGATGCCCCTGCTCCGTTACCGTACGCGCGACCTTACCCGCATCCTCCCGGGCGAGTGCCCCTGCGGACGCCATCACATCCGTCTCGACCGCATGAAGGGCCGCAGCGACGATATGATAATCCTCAAGGGCGTCAATATCTTCCCGATCCAGATCGAGACCATCCTGATGCAGTTCGAGGAGCTCGCTTCCGACTACCTTATCACGCTCGAGACCGTCGACGGCAACGACGACATGACGGTCGATGTCGAGATGAAAGACCTCTTCATCGACGACTACGGCAAGCTCCAGACCCTCAACCGCGAGATTACCCGCCAGCTCCGCGACGAAATCCTCATCACTCCCAAGGTCCGCTTCGTGCCCAAGAATACCCTGCCCAAGAGCGAGGGCAAGGCCGTTCGGGTCGTTGATACCAGAAAGAAATACTAAAAACCATCATAATATGACTGTCCATCAACTTTCAGTCTTCATCGAGAATAAATCCGGCGCTCTCGTCAGGGTACTCAAGCTTCTCAAGAAGGAGAATATACAGCTGATTGCCTCCACCGTGGCAGACACCGTCGATTACGGTATCTGCCGTATCATCTGCTCGGAGCCTGAAAAGGCTTACAACGTACTAAGGGAAGCGGGCGTCACCGTCTCGCTTTGCGAGGTGTTCGCCATCGAACTGGACGACACTCCCGGCAAGGCTGCCGACGCCATCGAGATCTTCGCCAACGAAGGCATCAGCATCTCCTACCTCTACTCTTTTCTGCTGAAGGGAAAGGGAATCCTTCTCTTCCGTACCGACAATGCCGAGATGGCCGCAGAGATCATCGTCTCCAACGGCCTCAACGCCATAGAAGAAAAAGATATCTCCCGCCTCCTTTAGGTACAGGCCCTTCAATGCGATGAGACACATTCAGACTAAACTTTCCTATGAGACCCCTGTGACTGATGTCATGGCGCTAAAGACGGAGGATGCCCTGCTTGCCACAAGCGGAGTGCAAGGCTCCAGAGACAACTACGGCGTAGCCCGGGATGATATATGGGGATAAAAAAGTGAAGAGATGAAGACGAACATCTTACTCAGGGTTATTGCGGCGGTCTCTTTGCTGACCGTAGTCTCCTGCTCCAGGGAGATGGATCTGGATGTGCTCCAAAATACCTACACCGTGTCGATTCTCGCCGAGAAGGGCGAGCCGGATACCAGGGCGCTCTCCCTGGACGGGAATGTGCTGAACGCTGCATGGGCTCGGGGCGAGGTTGTAAAAGTGTACAACAAAACCAAAGATGCCGACCTTGAAGGCTCCCTCGTGGCTCAGGGAGACGGCGCCAGCACTACTTTGGCTGGCCAGATTACCGGAACCGTCGAGGCCGGCGACGTTCTTACCCTCAAGTTCCTGACCCCCGATTACGGGAACCAGCCGGGTACCCTCGAATATATTGCCGGGCACTGCGACTATGCGACGGCCGATGTCGAGGTTAAGGGCATAAGCGATGGCAACCTCAGCACCGACAACGCCACTTTCGTCAATCAGCAGTCCATCGTGGAGTTCACCTTGAAGGAAGGCGACGGAGCAGCGATAGCAGGTGGAGTCAGCAGCCTGATTGTCACTCTCACCGAAGCGGCAACGACCATTACTGTGACTCCGGGTTCGCCGACGGATGTGCTTTATGTGGCCGTTCCTGCCGTCGACAACGGAAGCATCAAGATGGAAGCCACGGTCAATGACGGGACCAGACGCTTCTTCAGCAGGTCGGGAGCGGAGTTTGCTAAAGGGCGGTATTACAGGATCGGGGTAAAGATGGCTTTCCTCGTAACGACCGAAATCGAACTGAGGAGTGCCAATGCGGCAAAATACGCAAAGATTGCGCTTGGTGCCGATATCACGCTCGCGGAAGGAGAGGTGTCTGTCAGCGACGCAATGACCCTTGACCTGAACGGTCACACCCTCAGCGGCGGCAACAGGAGCCGTATCTTCAATGTCCCGTCCGGAAAGTCGCTTACCATAACGGGAGAAGGTACCCTTACCGGAGGCAACGCCTCCGATGGCAACGGCGGTGCAATATATAATATGGGAACCCTTACCATCCACGGCGGCACCATTACCGGCAATACAGCCGGCGGCAAAGGCGGCGGAATCTATAACGCATACAGGAGCGGCAACCCCGCCGTCCTGAATCTCAGCGGCAGTACTGTCATTTCCGGCAACGGCAACGGTAATCTTTATCTTGAGGAGGGGACGGTCATCAATGTGGACGGCGCCTTCAGCTCCGGTGCCAGCATCGGCGTGACAATGGCCGGCGGAAGGGGAGTCTTCACCTCAGGGTATTCCACCTGTAACGGCTCTGCGGATCCTTCTGCAGTGTTCAGCGCCGACGGCGGCAACTATATGGTCGCGTTTTCCGGCAGCGAGGCCGCAATGTCTCTCTACTATCACTACGTCTCTCAGAAGTCCTATTCGAATCTGCAGGTATTGTTGAATGAAACCGGGCTTCTGGGCGCAGTCAGCCCCATGGTCGTCCAGATGATGATGGCCGTATATTTTCCTGACAACGGAGTACCCGTCTCGGCCATCAGCTATACTTATCGTTCTACGGATCCCCAGGGTGATCCCGTGGAGCTGTCGGCGCTGCTCTATGTCCCCAATGCGGCTTTGAGCGGCACAAAACTGACCGGTATTACCCTGGCCTGCCACGGCACTATCGCCAAGAAAACCCAGTGCCCCACGATGACGGCCCAGTTCGAGGGAGTGATTGCCTGGAAGAACCACGCAGTCGTGATGCCCGACTACTATGGTTTCGGTGCGAGCGCAGACCGTCCGCAGGGCTACCTGGATGCCGAAAATACTGCTCACAACAGCATAGACGCCTACCTTGCCGCCGTCCAACTGCTGGAAGACCGCGGAGTCACCATCCCGCAAAAGCTTTACAGCTTCGGCTACTCGCAGGGCGGATTCAATTCGATGGCCAACCTCAGGTATGTCGCACAGCATCCGGAACTCGGCATAAGCTTCGACAAGGTGTTCTGCGGCGGCAGCCCCTTCGATGTGATGGGGACCTGGAATGAATACACGAACGGCAGCTTCAACAACTCCCTCGCCTTCGTTCCCATGACGCTGGTGAGCATCAACGAGACGCATAAACTTGGACTCTCTTATTCGGATCTCTTCAAGGGTGCGCTGCTCAATAATTGGCAGAACTGGATCCTTTCGAAGAACTATACCACCACGGAAATCAGCAACCTGCTCATTTCCAACGGCCAGAGCACCATTTCCGGCATCTTGACCGACGATATGGTTGCCGGGACCGGAGCTGCGTTCAATTCCATCAGGTCGGTCTGCGAGAGTTATTCGCTTATCTCCGGATGGACTCCTCCTTCCGGAAGGAAATACATCTTCATATACCATTCAAAAGATGACGATACCGTTCCCTACGCCAATCTTACGGCAATGAAGAGCTTCCTCGATCGGACTGCCCCCGGCAGCTATACCCTGTATGACGGAAACGACGGAGGGCATACGAGCGCCGCAGTCTCCTTTGTCCAGAACATCATAAAGGAATGGTAATAGCGGAGCATATATTTTAATATGATATTAGTTTATATCATATAAATTATTAGTTATGCGAAAAAAGGAGATTATGGAGATTCCTTTCCGTATATGGAAAAATTGTTGCCGACGACGATTTCACCGACCGTCTGGCGGAGTCAACCAAACGCTCCAAGTTCCGCCACCATTTCGTCAAATATCGTCATCGCTCTATCAGTTTCACTAAATTCGCCAAAACCTGCTTCTTGTTACCCGCTTCCATGCACTGGCGGATAATGCCGCCATCCATTTGCCGAAGGTCCTCCATGTCCATCCGCATATCTTCCTCAAAGAAGATTTCCAACCGGGAAAGGGACTGGTCCGGCACGTGCTTTTCCTGCATCAGCATATCGCAGAGAGCCTTCTCCGGGCTGGCCAGCAGGAAGCGAAGGCCGGCATCCTCCTGACTCTTGATGCCGATGGGGAAATACTCCTGAGACACGCCCCGGAAAGTGAAGCGCCCCAGCGAGTTCTTGAACTCACGAGTATGACGGGTGGTAACAGAGGTCACTGTTTCAACCCGCTCCGGGATGAGCCCATACCAGCTCAATGCCCAGTGAAGGGAAACATAAGATGGACCATAAAGGTGGTTGGCAATCAAACCTACGGACAGTTCCTTGCCGCTGATTTCCGGAGAGACCACAAACAGTCCACGCTTCAAACGGATCAGCAGTCCCTTTTTCTCCAACATAGAGATATGCATATTGGGCGACTGATAATCCTTGTACAGACTTTGCAGGACCTCCGTGCTTATAGGCACGTTGCCTAAAGCCTTCAACTCCCTATAAGGTACTTGTTGCGTCATAACAGGCGCAAATATAAGAATTTTCGTACAGAAAACATAGAAATTCTTTATTTTCTATACGGGAAAGGTGATTTACCCCTGATTAGAATTCACATTTTTATTAATCATAGATGAATCTGAATTCATCGAGGTAGAGGGTTGAGCCCTCTCCTCCGGTGAAAAATACGCCGAGGGCACTGGAGGTACCACAGATTACGACATATTTAGGGGTTCTGTCACTATAGTACTCAATAGGAATTGTGAATAATTTATATATCCCTTCAGTATCTTCGAAAAGCATTTCCCCAAAGCCAATAATACTGTCGTTAGTATTATGGTTAAAATCAATACGGGTGTTTGAGGGGGTAACAGAAAAGGGTGAATCCCAATCAGTAAGCAGGACAAATAAACGACCTGAGTCAGGCGTACCTATTTTGTCCATATTCGGAGCCTTTGCATAATTAATAGTCTCTGAAATATACTTTGCCCAACCTTGCAAAGCTGTCGGACGGTCAGTAAAAGGTATTCCCATATTGAGTGTGGCAGTTATTCCGTGAACATTGATACAGCCTGGCAACCCTGTAAACAAACAGCCTGTAACTAATTGTCCCATTAGCACCTGGCTTATAAGTTTTACTGCTTTTCCGCTGACCACATCACTTTCTTCCGGCGATACTACATCTTTGCCATAATCGGCTGTAGCCTCGTCGGTATTCGCCCAAATCTTTTCTGAATGACTTGCATCGCCGTAGCAGCACCATTTCATACCCTCTTTACACCAGTTTTCAAAACTCATATTGTACAACTGGATTTCTTTCTTGGTCGTAAATGTCTCGGACGGGCCGTCGACCGAACCGGCGCTTATGCGAACTTCGTAGGTCGTGTTTTCTGCAAGGCCGGTAATATCTGCGGAAACAGTGCCGCCACTGGTTGAGGAAGATGCGGACTGCCAGGAACTTGCGCCACTCTTGCGGTATTGGATGATCGAAGTGCCGACAAACGCAGCCTCTCCTGTGACTGTTGCGCTGTGGTATCTGGGCGTTATGCCGGTTATCTTCATCGGGCCATAAAGCATATCGGAAGTGAGGCTCAGGCCAACAGGCTTGATGAGTCCGGCAGAGAACGTTCCATTTTCGGCGGTGCTTAAGGTCAAGTTGAATGGAACCTCGACGGTCGTACTGTCTGCCTCCAGCGTAACGGTGACATTAAATTCGTCGGAAATGTTATGTTTGTACGGCTTGATGGGGAGATATGCCTTGGCTACGGAGTCGTTGTCAAGTGACGCAGGGTCGGATATGTTTACGGTAGCGGTCTTGCTTGCCGAGGATGTGGTGAACACAGTCTCACTGCCATGGAGGTCTACTATGAAACTGCCCGCGACCTCTTCGGTTGCATCAAGCTTTACACTCTTGATTATCAATGAAACACCTGTGTCGTTGGTGACATCGAATTCGATGAACGAGCAAAGATGGTGAACAGGAACGACAGCATCGTTGACGGTCTTGCCCTCGGCTATTCCGTAAAGCGGGCAGATACTGCCGGCAAGGTGCGCCTTGTCGTCGTAGCCATTCTGGGTAACGCTTGTCGCACCCAAATCAACAGCAAGACTGGTGGGCGTTGTGTTGTCCGGGTTGTAAGGATAGAGGACAAACCAGTCCACGGGAGCGGTGGCGGCATCCGTATAATTGAAAGAGAAAACCGCTGTGCTGCTGCCTATGCCATCCTCTATGGATGCCTTGCCCTGACTGAAGAATCCCGAATCGGGAGTCGCGGTGAAAATACTAAGTGTGTCGTCTTCAGACCAGACGGTCGACATACCACTGTTGGCGGTGCGGGTATCCTCTGCCGATACCGTTATCCTGGCAATTCCGGACTCGGTAAGACTTCCTGGAACTATCTCCGGCCGGCAGTTTGTCAAGGATATGACGGCTGCCGCCAGGAGTCCTGAAAAGATGACGATTTTATGGAAAGCTCTAAGTTTCATAGAATAGCAGTTGTTCTTTGGCTTAGCGAAAATACATTATTTATTGCGAAAAACAAAGACAGCTTAATCCTTTCCCCCGTTCCTGATGAAGTGGCCTTCCTGAATGGCAGCAAAGGTGGCGACGCCGGCCACGAATGCGATCGGGACAATGGACCAGAACACCATAGGAATTGCGATGAAGAGCAGAAGGCCTGTCAATTTGTTGGCCTTGGTGTGGGAAAGCACGGGCGCCTGTGGACTACCAGTGCAGATATCTGATTGACAATCTTGATAATGACAATCAATCCCGCCCAAATCCACAGCCACGTCGGAATCTGAAGGACGGGCAACAGCCGTATTGCGCAACACGCCACGAAGCAGATGTCCGCCACGCTGTCCAGGACGGCGCCGGTCTTGCTTTCGGCGTGCAGTCTCCGCGCCAGGTACCCATCCAGCATGTCGCTGATGCCGCACAGGCCATAGATTGCCCAGAAAACCGCACCTGATGGATTGCAGATCAACAGACATGCTGCCCCAAGAAATCTGAGGACAGTTATTATGTTGGGAATGTGCTTCACCCTTCAAGGTTCTCCTTAGCCTGCGGATTGTGCTGCCAAATGGCTCCAACCTTCGGGCAAGTCTCCTTTTCCGGGCAAGCGCCGCAAGTCTCGAGACCTTTGCTGATTGCGCATTGACGAATTTGGCACAGGCGGTCACAGAATACCGTTTTCCGTCCATCCGTACGGCAGCCGTTGCAGTTGATGTGCTCCGGCAGAATGGGGGCATTGTTCAATTCAGCCCAAAGTTTCGCCGTCTTCTCCCGCAGCGCCTGGTCGTCGTTCTTCGTGGCAATGAATGCGTCACACTTCTCGCAGTCCAACCCACAGATGGCAATAAAACGTTTCATGATTATATGTAGTTAACGATTGCGTAAATCAGATGGCAGCCGGTGTAATACAGCACGAATGCCCAGATGATGGCAGGAACCATCACCGCCACAAAAACGATGAGCCCCCAAATGTCAAATCCTACTTTGTACTGTCTGAGCATAGTATTGTTTATGGCCATAAATGTACGACTTTTTGCGGAATCGGTAATTATTCACAAGTGCACTTGACGTCCCAAAGAAAAAACCGGAAAAACTTTCGACTTTCCGGCTTTAGTAGACCAAACACTCCGAATCTCGAACCTCTCGTTCATCGAAGGTTTACTTCAGATTCAGTCATTCATCAGTACTTTATCTTGAAATAGTCCAGCAGGGCCTTGTAGTTGTCCTGAGCCGTAAGGCAAGTATCTGTCAGAT
>JAFZXU010000051.1 GCA_017616655.1 Bacteroidales bacterium | reverse complement strand
GAACGCCTGCAGCTACGTGCGCGTGGCCATCTCCTCGCCGTTCCTGGCATACCTCGACGAGATCGAGATCATCGCCCGCGGCGGAGAGAACATCGCGGGTCCCCACCTGGTGGGCATCACCCCGCAGGGCGTTCCCTTCACTGAGTACTCCGGCAGAGGAGGCAGCGACAGGGTGAGCGTCAAGTTCCCCGCAACGAAGCATATCGACGCAAGGCGTTCCTATTTCTATATTCCCCTTCCGGCAGTGAAACTCAGCGCCGGACTCGCATTCGTTCTGAAGGGTGATTTCGCAGGCGACCCCACGGTCAACCTTACCAGTTCGACCGCAACCCTGGAGCGCAACACCGTCCTCGTAATGGAAGAGTACAGGCTCCGTTCCGAGGAGGCGCAGATCGGAGACGTAGTCTATGAGACCGTAAAGGAAGCGTTTACGGCGGCGAACGCATCGGACGAAGATGTAACCGTCAAACTGCTCCGCAGTTGTACGGCAGCCTCCAAACTCCCTCTCAACAACAAGGGAACGGGAGCCGTTACGCTCGACCTAAACGGCAAGACGCTTACTTTGAAAGACACCCTCGTGGTTGACGGCCGCAAGTTTACGGTTACCGACAACTTCTCCGACAACCCTGCGGAGCAGGGAACCATAAAGTTCAAGTACACAGGATCTTCCAAGGCACATTATGCCATCTACACAAAGAATTCCGCCGAAACGCACTGGCTCAAGGGCAACCTCGACGTCACCGGCTGCCGCGGTATCTATTACACCAGCGGCGCCTTCGGAACCATTTCAGGAGGAACTATCACTACCCGCGGATACATTTGTGCAGGTGTCAGCGGCACCGGAAAGGAACTTGTCGTCGACGGCGACGTTACGATGAATGCCGGCGCCAACAACACCATTTATCTCTGGGGCGGAAAGCTGAGGATTTCAGCAGGAAAATTCTACAATACCAGCGGCGCGAGCATATACAATTCGCCGGCCGAGGGCGTGATCTATGTTTCCGGAGGATATTTCTCCAGCCCGAACATCAATACTATAGCAAGGGGTGAAGGAACCGCGTATGTGTATGGCGGCTGCCACAACAAGGCCGTCCAGCCCTACTACGCTTTGGATGAAAATGGCGGCACCTACGCCAATGCCCTGAACGACGATCCCGAGACTGCAGAGGATTTCCCCTTCAAGGTCGTCCCTGCGGCAGCATCTGATTTTGCAGCCCACGGCGTGCGCGGCACCTATTCATGGGATTATGCCACCGTCGAGGCTGCGGCAAAGAATGCAACCCTTACCGCAGGTGCCAACACAGTTCAGCTTCTTAACGATGCGACAACGGGTTCCGTGCTCGAATTCAGCAATCCTTCCTATGCGATGACCCTTGACCTCAACGGCCACAAGATAACCTCGACGGCATCTCCTGCAATCAGTGTCGGCAACAATTCAAAACTCACCATTCTGGACTCTTCGACAGAGGGTACCGGTGAGGTCGCCACAACCGGTGCAACCGCGCTCGAAGTTGCAGGAACCGTCAACTTCAACGGCGGATCGCTTACAGCTTCCGACAAGGCGATTACCGTTAACGGCGGCAACCTTACCGTACTTGACGGCTGGTTCTACGGCGGAACATCAGACATCGGCGGAACCGGCGACATCAAGCTCTCCAGCGGTAAGTTCAAGAACAAGCCCGACGCTGCGACGATCGAGGAGGGCAACGCCGCAATGCCGCTCTCGCCCGCCGAGAGCCACAACGGCCGCGACTACAACTGGCTGATCAAGCGCGGATATACAGTCCTGGATGCCGGTGCCAATTTCAACATGGCAATCAAGTCTTTGGCAAACGGCACGACAGTAACTGCCGCTACATCCCTGGATAACGCCATCACCAAGATTGTATTCAAGGTCAATCAGGATCTCACCTCCGTAACGGGTGCCGATGTCAGCGCACTGCAGGACGGCAGTATCATCGCCTCCTTCGACGGCGGCGTGGTGACGGTCAGCACCAACTATCCCAGCCTGCGTTCCGGCGAGAGCCTCGCAAGCATGTTCAGGGATTTGCGTTCCTGTACGGAAATCGAGGGCTTCGAACTCGTCGATACCCGCGAAGCAACCGAGGCCAACCAGATGTTCTACCGCTCGATGATGCTTGAAACCGTCAACATCTCCAAGATGAAGACCGGCAAGATTGCCAAGATGAGGAGCCTCTTCTTCGGCACTCCGTCATTGAAGCAGGAGGTATACGATTTTTCCGGATGGGATACTTCAAGCGCTGCAGATATGGCCTACATGTTCGACAGCACGGGAGCCAGGATCCTCGACCTTACCTCGTTCGATACGTCCAATGATACGACGATGAACTACATGTTCGCGAACTGCTACAATCTCGAAGAGGTCAAACTCTCGTCATTCAACACGTCCAATGTCAAAAACATGGACAACATGTTCAGGAATTGCCAGAATTTGGTGAATTTGGATCTCAAGAACTTCTCTACCGCAAACGTCACCAACCTGAGAAGCTTCTGCTACCAATGCTACAAGCTGAAGACGATCGACATGTCCAACTTCAACACCAAGAAAGTCACCCTCTTCAGTTACATGTTCAATGATTGCAACGAACTGGAAACCATTCTAGTCGGCGACAACTTCAGCGGCAACAGCGCAACAACCCTTTACGATTTCTGCAGGAACTGCTACAAGCTCAAGACTCTCGACATGAGCCATTTCGTAACGACCGATGCCCTGACCTCCTGCTATCGTGCATTCATTGACTGCCAGTCGATAAAGGAGCTTGACCTTTCCGGCTTCCGTACTTCGAAAGTTACCACCTTCTATGCGATGTTTGACCGTTGCTATGCCCTTGAAACGCTCCATATGGAGAATTTCACCTTCGGTGCTGCCAATACACAGATGCGTTACCTGTGGTATGGCTGCAAGAACATGAAGAATCTTTATGTCGGAAGCAATCCCTGGACTAATCCTACCTCTACCCAGTATATTGTTGATGCCGTCGGCAGTGCCGATGAAGCCGCTACAGGATTCGCATATGACGCTACCCCGGAAAGCCCCTGCCAGATATGGTGTACAGAGCCCAGTTTCATCAGCCGATTCCTTACCAAGAAGGGAGTCAACTGGACAGGCGGAGGCTCTTCGTACTTCTATGGTGACAGGATGAGGAAGTTGGTTGCAGCCGGTAAACTCGTTTTCCGCTATCCCGGCTACAACAATCCCTGGACATTTGATCCTTCTTATGATCCCGCAACGGCTACAGGCGGACCAGTTGTGGCTAAAATCATCGCTCCTACCGAATAACGGCTGGAGTGTAGCAATAAAAAAACCGCAGGCTTCGAAAGTCTGCGGTTTTTTAGTTTAGGAACCAATGAGTGCGTGGGCCTGAGGATGTCTATTTCAGCACTCCCAGTTCCTTGCCGATCTTGGTGAATGCTGCGACGCACTTGTCGAGGTGCTCCACCTCGTGGCCTGCGGAGACCTGCACGCGGATGCGGGCCTGTCCCTTCGGAACCACGGGATAGTAGAAACCGGTGACGTAGATGCCTTCGTCCTGCAGGCGTGCCGCGAACTTCTGGCTGAGCGGAGCATCGTAAAGCATCACGGCGCAGATAGCGCTCTGGGTGGGCTTGATGTCGAAGCCGGCTGCCTTCATCTTCGCCACGAAGTATTCGGTGTTGGAGTGGAGTTTGTCCTGGAGTTTGTTGGTCTCGCTCATCATCTCGAACATGCGGATACCTGCTGCGGCCACCATCGGAGGGATGGAGTTGGAGAAGAGGTACGGGCGGGAGCGCTGGCGGAGCATCGCTATGATCTCCTTCTTGCCGGTGGTGAAGCCGCCGACTGCGCCTCCGAATGCCTTTCCGAGGGTTCCGGTGAGGATTTCGATCTTGCCGCGCAGGTTGAACTGCTCGGTGGTTCCGCGGCCGGTCTTGCCGACCACGCCTGCAGAGTGCGATTCGTCGACCATCACCATCGCGTTGTACTTGGTGGCCAGCTCATAGATCTTATCGAGAGGACAGACGTTGCCGTCCATCGAAAAGACGCCGTCGGTGACGATCAGGCGGTGGCGCTGTGCCTGTGCGGTCTTGAGGCAGTTCTCAAGTTCCTCCATGTTTGCGTTGGCGTAGCGGTAGCGCTGTGCCTTGCAGAGACGAACGCCGTCGATGATGGAGGCGTGGTTCAGGGAGTCGGAGATGATGGCGTCCTGCTCGTTGAGGAGCGGTTCGAACACGCCGCCGTTGGCGTCGAAGCAGGAGGTGTAGAGGATGGTGTCCTCGGTGCCGAAGAATTCGGATATCTTCTCTTCGAGCTTCTTTTGGAGGTCGCCCGTTCCGCAGATGAAGCGGACGGAAGCCATTCCGTAGCCGTGGGTGTCGAGGGCCTCTTTGGCAGCCTTGATCAGTTCGGGGCTGTTGGCCAGGCCGAGATAGTTGTTTGCGCAGAAATTGAGCACCTTGTCGCCCTTTCCGACGGTAATGTCGGCCTTCTGGGGGGAGGTGATCACTCTTTCATCCTTGTAGAGCCCTGCATCCTTTATCGACTGCAGCTCGTCTTCGAGAAACTTTTTGAAATCTGTGTACATATTGAATAACGGTTTGAGTTCGGTATATCATCGCAAATATACCGTTTTTTTAGAGATTGTATCACCTACTGCCCGTACCGTCCCAGAGAATGGACCCTTACGGGCGTTTTTGCCCATTTTTGCTTGTACCGGTCCACCAGATGGGACGGTACGGGCAGCCGAATAAACTTTAGAGGGAAAAAATATCTATTCAGCCTTGCCTGGAAACCATATTTGACTATTTTTGTGTGTCGGTCGTTATGCCTGGCAGAAAAGATATGTGTAGAATGTATATGATAACAACCGAACACCTCGAGAAAGGTTTGTGGTTTCTGGACGAGGTGGATTTTGTCGCAGGAATGAACTTTCTGGCCATCATCGCCTTTCAATCCAAAGTAACGGTACTGGCTTTTATCCTGATGTCAAATCATCTTCACATCATAGTGCAGGGTGATTACGACGATGTTGTTCTCTTTATGGAAAGGCTCAAGGGCTGCCATTCCAGATATTTGCATAATAAGTATGGTTTCAAGGAGTATCTCCGCCGCTCAGGCGTAGATGTTCAGGAGGTCGAAAACAAGAATGAATCGATAGAGAGAGCTGTCGCTTATGTCCAGATGAACTGTGTGGCGGCAAATATCTGTTCTCATCCGACTCAGTATCAATGGGGAACGGGAAATCTGTTCTTCAATCCGACACATCAGTCCGGCATAAGCATTAAGGATTTGTCTAAACGAAAGAGAATCAGACTTCTGCACTCTTGTACCAACAATATACCTTCCGACTGGAAGATTGGAAAAGAGGGATATATCCTACCGGATTCTTATGTAAACAGAACGTATGTGGAATCTTTGTTCCGCACTCCAAACAGAATGGAGTTTTTCCTCCGGAATTCTTCAAAAGCCAGGAAAACGCTGGAAATGGCAGAACATCATCTTCCTGCTTTCAGGGACCAGGTGATCGTCCATGCCCTTCCGGATCTTTGCCGCAGCCTTTTCCAAAAGGAACGCTTCGAAGAACTCTCCGACCAGGAGAAGTCCGAGTATCTGCGTCAAATCCGATACCGGTTCAGCAGCAACGTGAATCAAATCGCGAGGATCTTCGGATTAACCTACGGGGAGGCTGCAAAAATACTGGATTCCTTCCGGGGATAAGCCCCGTGAACTTCCCGGAACGAGCTCAGTCAACTGCTCGTACCGTCCCCGCAGATGGACCCTTACGAGCGTTTTTGCCCATTTTTGCTCGTACCGGTCCAAATAATGGGACGGTGCGGGCAACAGTCCGAGGAAGAGGGGTACATTGGAGTGATTTTTGCAGTAAATTTGCGCCGTCGCCGCACTTGCAGGCGTCACACTCAGATGATTAAATACACATTGAAAAAAGCAGCCGTCGTAACGGCTCTGGCGATATTCTCGTTCCTTATTCCGCCTGTGTCGCTGGCCCAGCCGTCCCGCCCGTCACAGGAACGTCTGGCGCTTACCCTCCAGCAGGCACAGGAATATGCCCTGCAGCACAACAAGACCATAGAAAACGCCTCCATCGACATACTCAAGGCGCAGGCCGCCAAGTGGCAGTCCATCACTTCGATGCTGCCCCAGGTGAGCGCCAGCGTGGATTATTCCAACTATTTCGGCTACAAGATGGACCTCGGCACCTTCTCCATCTCGATGCCACCCTACGCCTCGATGGGTCTCACCACCGCGGTCGGCTTCTCCGGAGCGTCGATAGTGGGTCTCCAGGTGGCGGAAATATCCAAAAAGATGGCCGACATCTCCCTGCACAAGACCGAGCAGGAGATCTGCGACCAGGTGCGGGTGCTCTACTACTCGGCCCTCGTGACGGAAGAGTCGATCTCCCTTCTGGAGAAGAACCTCGAGAGCCTCGACAGGCTCCACGGGATGTCCCAGAAGTCTGTGGACGTGGGAGTCGCGGAGCAAACCTCTGCAGACCAGATACTCGTGCAGGCCGATGCGATGCGCAACAGCATCGCCTCCACCCGCCGTTCGCTGGAGATGGTCTATAACTCGATGCGCCTGCTGCTCAATATCGACCCCGGCACCGAGATAACCCTCCTTCAGGACCTCGACAACCTGGTCAACGCCGAGAGCGCGGCCGAATTGGCGAACGAGGAATTCGACCTCGAGCGGAACTACGACTTCCGCCTGCTCAAGGAGAGCACCGAGCTGGCCCGCAAGCAGATAGCCCTCACCGGCTGGAGCAACGGTCCGACCCTCCGGGTATATCACCAGCACAACGCGAAGCACTATTTCAGCGACGAGATGAGGATGGACATGACCCCGCCGAACATGCTCGGCGCGCAGCTCAACATCCCGCTTTTCACCTCCGGAAAGACCTATTTCACCATAAGGGACGCGCGGCTCGCATACCGCAAGCAGCTAAACACCCTCGAGACCACGGCACTCTCCCTCAGGGTACAGCACCGCCAGCTGGTCTACAACCTCAAATCCGCCCTTGAGCGCTGCCAGACGCAGCGTCAGAGCGTGGAGGTGGCGCAGCGGGTATTCGACAACATAGCCCGCAAATTCGAGCACGGGGTGGCTTCCGCGATGGATGTCACCAATTCCGGCACCAGCCTCATATCGGCCCAGAGTTCCTATGTCCAGGCCCTTATGGAGATGGTCAACGCCCAGATTTCTCTCGAACAGCTTCTCAACAGATAATAACAGATACAAATGAAGATAAAGACTTTCACCGCCCTGCTTTCGATAGTCGCGCTGCTCGCCTCCTGCGGCCAGAAACAGACCCAGACCGCACCCGAGGCCCGCACTGAAATCGTGGAAACCTCCACCATAACAAGGAACACCATCTCCCGTGTCCTGGAATTCTCCACAACCCTCCAGGGATACAAGACCGTGAACATCTCCCCCTCCGTCACCGGCAAGATAGAGCACATCTACGCCGAGGTGGGAACCGGTGTCAACCAGGGCGCGCTGCTGGTGAGGATGGACCAGAACCAGTACAACACCACCAAGCTCACCTTCACCAACCTGGGTGTGGAACTCCAGAGGATGGAGGCCCTGAAGGAGACGGGCGCCGTCTCCGACCAGACCTACGACCAGACGAAGCTGAGCTACGAGCAGACTAAGGAGAGCCTCGCTTTCCTCGAGAAAAACACCTTCGTCCGCGCTCCCTTCGGAGGCGTGATCTCCGCAAAGAACTATGAGGACGGCGAGCTCTACAGCGGCCAGCCCATCCTCGTGCTGACACAAATCGCAACCCTGAAGGCGCTGATGAGCATCCCGGAGAGCTATTATCCCGACGTGAAGCCCGGAATGAAGGTGGATATCGCTTCGGACGTCTATCCCGGCGAGACCTTCCCCGGCAGCATCGAAACGGTCTATCCCACGGTCGATGCCACCTCCCACACCTTCCAGGTGAAGGTCCGCATCCCCAACCCGACCCGCAAGCTCCGTCCCGGCATGTATGTGCATACCAAGCTGGCGATGGGGCAGGCCGAGGCCATCGTGGTGCCCTACCAGGCGGTCCAGAAGCTAACGGGCTCCAACGACAGGTATATCTTCCTCGACAAGGACGGTGTTGCGAAACGCATCTTCGTGCAGCTCGGACAGCGTTTCGACCAGGATATCGAAATCATCAGCGACGAAATTGCCGAAGGCGACCGCATAGTTACGGTGGGCCAGGCCAAGCTGGTGGACGGCTCCAAACTCAACGTGGTAAAGGAGAACTGAGGCGATGAGCATCTATAAAACCGCCATCGGCAAGCCGGTTACCACGGCCCTCATTTTCGTGGCCGTGATAATAATCGGCATTTTCGCGGCGACAAGGCTGCCGATCGACCAGTTCCCGGAGATGGATCCGCCGTACATCACGGTGATGACCACATATGCGGGAGCCAGCGCAAGCGAGATAGAGACCAACGTCACCAAGATCATCGAGAACGCCCTCACCTCCGTGGACGGACTCAAGGAGATGACCTCCTCCTCGAGGGACAACATCTCGGTGGTGAACCTCGAGATGGAGTGGGGGTCGGACCGCGACGAGGCGGCCAACGACATACGCTCCTATATCGATATGATAAAGAGCAGCCTGCCCGACAACTGCTCGAGCCCGGTCATCTTCAAGCTCAACACCTCCCTGATGCCTATCATACAGTACTATGTGACGGCGGAAGAGAGTTATCCCGGACTCGAGAAGATACTCAACGACGAGGTCATACCGCAATTGAACCGCATCAAGGGCATCGGTACCGTGTCGGTCTCCGGAGCCCCCGACCGCTATGTCTATATCGATCTCGACCAGGCGAAGCTGGACGCCTACAACATCAGCCTTGAACAGGTGGCCTCCGCCATCAGCTCCAACAACCTGAATCTCTCCAGCGGAACCGTCAAGATGGAGAAGGAGCAGTACCAGATGCAGGTGCGCAGCGAGTATCTCCAGAGTTCCGAAATCGCCGATATCGTGGTCTCCACCTCGTTGACGGGCCAGCAGGTCTTCGTCCGCGACCTCGCCTCGGTGAGGGATACCATAAAGGATATCTCCATCGACGAGAAGGTCAACAGCCGCGAGGCGGTCCGTATGATCGTTGCCAAGAAATCGGGATCCAACACGGTGCAGGTCTGCCGCGACGTCCGCAAGGAGCTTGCGAAGATAGAGAAGAGACTTCCTTCCGACATCAAGATAGGCCTGATTTACGACTCTTCGGAGGATATCGAGGGCTCCATCAACTCCCTCAGGGAATCGATTCTCTACGCGCTCCTGTTCGTGGTGCTGGTGGTCCTCTTCTTCCTGGGCAACTGGCGCTCCACCCTCATCATCAGCCTCACCATACCCATATCACTGATAGTGTCGTTCATCTACCTGATGGTGACCAACAGTTCGCTGAACATCATCTCGCTCTCCGCGCTGACGGTGGCCATAGGCATGGTGGTGGACGACGCCATAGTGGTGCTGGAGAATATCACGAAGCATATCGACCGCGGCTCCTCGCCGCACGAGGCCTCGATCTACGCCACGAACGAGGTCTGGACCTCGGTCATCGCCACTACGCTGGTCATCGCGGCGGTATTCATCCCCCTGACGATGCTCACCGGCCTGGCCGGCATCCTCTTCAAGGAACTCGGCTGGATCGTGACGATAGTGGTCACCACCTCCACCATAGTGGCGATCTCTCTCATCCCGATGCTCTGCTCGCAGATCCTCAAGGGCAGGAAGGTCTATGTGGACGAAAAGGGACGCCTCGTGGAGGAGGACAGGAGCAAGAGCTGGTACAACCGCAACGTGGTGGCGCTTCTCGACAAACTGGACAGGTTCTATGCCGGCGCGCTCCGCTGGTGCCTGGGCCACAAGGCGCTGACAGTCATCGCGGCCATAGTCTTCTTCGTCCTGACCCTGATTCCCGTCTTCATGGGGAAGATCGGAAGCGACTTCATGCAGTCGAGCGACAACGGCCGCCTCAGCGTGACTGTGGAACTGCAGCGCGGTACCCGCATCGAGGAGACCCTCAAGACCGCCCGCACCCTCGAGGCGCGTTTCGTGGAACTGGTGCCTGAGATTGAGAAAATTTCAACCTCAGCCGGTTCTTCGGACGACAGCGGCATCAGCACCCTCTTCTCTTCGACCACTAACTATAAGATATCGATGACGGTGGTCTGCAACAAGAAGAACGAACGTTCCCGCAGCATCGAGGAGATATCCGAGGTGCTCCGACAGGAAATGGCGCGCTATCCCGAAATCGTTACCTCCTACAGCATGGTTGCCGGCGGAATGGGTGGCGGAGGAGGCTCCACCGTGGATGTGGAGATCTACGGCTTCGATTTCGACGAGACCAGCCTGCTGGCGGAAGAACTCAAGAGTGCCATAACCCGGAACATCAAGGGTGCCCGCAATGTCACCATCAGCCGCGACAAGGACCGTCCCGAATTGAAGGTGACCCTCGACAAGGAGAAGATTGCATATCACGGCCTCAATTCCATGACCGTCTCCAACTATATCCGCAACCGCGTGGCCGGCTATACGGCGGGTTTCCTCAAGGAGGACGGCGACGAGTACAATATCGTGGTGCGTCTCAAGGAGGAGGACCGCAACTCCATCACCGACATCCAGGACTTCTCCATCCCCACAGCCACCGGTGGCCGCGTGAAACTGGGCGAGATTGCCCAGATAGAGGAGTACTGGGCTCCGCAAACCATCGAGCGCAAGAGCCGCCAAAGATATCTGAAGGTCTCCGTTTCGCCCTACCAGACCTCTCTCGGCGAGCTTGCCGCGCAGATTCAGAATCTGGTGGACAATACCTCCATCCCCAGCGGCATCAGCGTGGTGCTGGCTGGCGACTACGAGGATCAGCAGGAGATGTTCGGCGATATGATAATACTGCTGCTGCTCATCCTGATGCTGGTCTATATCGTGATGGCATCGCAGTTCGAGTCGCTCAAGAAACCGGCGATCATCATGCTCTCGGTGCCCTTCGCCCTCTCGGGCGTCATCCTGGCACTCTGGATTACAGGTACTTCGCTCGATATGATCGGCGCCCTCGGAACCATAATGCTGGTGGGTATCGCGGTCAAGAACGGTATCGTGCTGGTGGACTACATCAACCTGATGCGCGACCGGGGATATGAGCTCAACGAGGCCATCGCCCTTTCGGGAGCGTCCCGTCTGCGCCCCGTGCTGATGACGGCTCTCACTACGCTGCTCGGCATGCTGCCTATGGCGCTTAGCCGCGGCGAAGGCTCCGAGATGTGGCATCCCCTCGGAATAGTGGTCATCGGAGGCCTCTTCGTCTCCACCGTGGTGACCCTCATAATTGTTCCCGTGGTCTATTCCCTCATCTCCCGCCACGGCGAGCGCGACAAACAGGAGAAACTCCGGAAGGAGTATGTATTCATGAACATTTCAACCGACCAGGAGCAATGAAAAGCGTAATGATTGTATTCAACCAGGCCTTCACCTCAAGGGTGGAGTATATGCTGGAACAGCTCGGAATCAGGGGATTCACCTTCTTCGAGCAGGTGCAGGGATGCGGAAGCGTCGACGGACAGCCGCACCGCGGCACCCATACCTGGCCGGAGATGAACTCCGTGGTCATCACGGTCGTCGAGGATGAACGCGTGGACGAACTGCTGGACTGCGTCAAGAGGCTCGACCTCCGGAGCAAGGAGGTCGGGGTCCGGGCCTTCGTCTGGAACGTGGAACGGAGCGTATAAAAAGAGAGGGTGACAAAGCTGTCACCCTCTCTTTATTATCAAGTACAGGACGAAGCGGTTACTTCGCAATCTTCTTCTTGTAGGTCAGGGAAGTGCCCGTAGTCTTATGGGTGTGGGTCACGTTGCAATCCTGCAGGGTGAATCCGCTGTCAAGCTTATATTTGCCGTCCAATGCCGCGCAGTAATAACCTCCTCCGATGGTTATATGGCTTGCATAGTTGGTATTGATAGCCGAAGTGGTTCCGTCTCCGTTATAGAAATAACCGCCCGTGATGTGGCACTTGGCGTTGGCATTGCTTGATCCGCAATAGATAGCCCTCTTTCCTTCGAGGTCGGAACTGACCAGACTGGTCTCATCACCGGAAATCTCTATAGTAGCGGTCGCAAAATAGAGGCAGTACATACCGGAAGTGATTTCAGCATTCTCTACGTTGAGGAAGGAAGGAGTGCTGTTCCCGTTACCGCCGGCATAGATACCGTGGCATTTCGGCGTAATAATTTTTGCTCCGTTCTTAAGATTGAGGGTCTTGGTGGCGGAAGAATTTGAATAGATATAAACCGCACTGTTTGCCGATGCAGTGGCATCGGAGTTCGTCGATTTGTCAAACGTACTCTTGATGGTAACCTTTTCAACGGTTGCGGTACCGGCTCCGCCTGCAGCATGGAGATAAATGACCCTTGTATTGTTGCTCTCGATCGTGCCGGGGTTGGCGGAGGAGTCTGTCAGCAGGAATTCGTTCGCAGCCGAAATGAACTGGGAGACAGTAGTCGTCAGGGTCTGGCCGTTAAGGTCGAACGTGACAGGCTTGCCGGATGCGTTCGTCATATCGAGGGCGACATTGCATTCGGTGGATTCCATCAGTTTGATCACGACGGTGCTTGCCGATCCGTTATAGGTCTTGGCTGCGTTTACTGCCGCCTCAAGCGTAGCATAACCTTCATCATTGACCGTTGCCGCAAACTTGGTGGCGATTATATGATAACCGAACGACCTGCCGTTATATGACAGATATTCAGGTTTGGAGCCGCATCCGTCGACAATGTAGCTTGCATTGGGTTCGTGTGCGTACCATCCGCCTCCTATCGTCACGGTGCCGCCGCTGACTGCGATGTCGGAGGTTCCTCCGCCATTGATATAACCGTTGTTTATCTTGAGCGAGCCGCCCTTGACTTCAAAGGCGTTGTTTGCGCCGAACAGGGAGGCGCTGTTGACCGTAGTGCTTCCCGCGGTAATCTCGACGGCAACAGCTCCCGATGTAGCGAAATCTCCTTCAGAACCGGTATCGGTAATGATGAAGGTGTTTGCCGAAGAGATGGCCGGGTTTGCAGAAGAAGAGACCTTGTGTCCGTTAAGATCGAGGGTTACGGAGTATCCGTTGTCGGAATTGACATTCACCGTCGAAGCCGCCGTAATATCCTTCTGAAGGGTCAACAGGGAGTTGCCGTTTGCGAGTGCCCTCTGGTTGGCTCCTGTAAATCCGCTCTCGAGAGAGCCATAATTATAAATGTAGGAACCCTGGGTCAAAACTGCCGCGGTCTCGCCGGGAGCCACGGTGAAGGGATATGTGTCTTTGGTTGCGGGATCCTCGTTCAGTACGTTGACATAGCCGGAGGCGGCGAACCTCGGCTGGATACCCTTGTTGAAGCATCCGCCCTTCACTTCGCAGAAACCGCCTGCCGCATCGCTGCCGGCACAATAAACGGGGTTGACACCGTAACTGTTGAAGTAACCGCCGGTCACATAGACGCTGCCGCCGTTGGAAGTTGCACTGACGGTAGGATTTGCATTGGCTGCCGAGAAGTTCTCGAACGTTCCGCCTGAGATATTGACCACCGAAGAGGGGCCGGCAGTGTAGACGACATATCCGTTGCCGGTGCCGCCGCGGCGGAAGTTACCTCCGGAAATGTTTATGGTACCCACCTCGGGATAGAATGTCGCGCCGTCGGCTGAGTATGCCTTGACATTTCCGCTGACATCGACGGTTTTACCGCCATAGAGAGCGATGGCGTTGCTCTTGGCTGTGATGGAGGCATCGCCTCTGAATATCATCCTGGCCTCGGGACCGTTCAGATAGACAGCGATTCCGGTTTCGCACGTTACGCTTGCCGTGCCTTCAAGGGTGAGGAATCCTGCAAGCCAGATGGCTCCGTAATTCTTCGACACAATCTTGCCGGCGTTGATTACGCACTCCGATTCGGCACCTTCAAGATAGATGACACGGCCTTCGTTGTAAGTGGAAATGATACCTCCCTGCTGGGCGGGATCGTCCGAGAAGGAGTCGGTAATGGTCAGTTTACGGCCGGTGACGCGGATCTGGTTGGTCATCGTAAGGGTCTTGCCCCTGAGGTCGAGGGTGATTTCACCGGTTCCCGCATCGTTGAGCGGGAGCCTTGCAGCCGCTGCGCAGCTGCGGAGAAGGGTGATGGTGCAATTCTCGTTGGATGCGTTTGCAGCGGCGAATGCATCGCCGATGGTCTCATAGACGACATCGCCGATCTTGGCCTCTTCCGAAGGGAATCTGTATTCTTCCATTACCAGCACG
>JAFZXU010000050.1 GCA_017616655.1 Bacteroidales bacterium | reverse complement strand
GAGACGGCTTTCACCTCGATGGCAATTCCTGCCCCGGAAACATAGTCGAACTCATCCTGATAGTCTTCGTTCCGTTTACTCTTTTTATTCTCTACGTCACGATAGACAATGCGTTTCTTTTTATTGCCCATCAAGGACGGAATCATATTGTATATCCGGGTTATCTTGAGTTTATGCTCTTCGTCGTACTGGGCTGCATCAATCCCATACAAGGTATGGATTGCCTCGTGGATGTCCCTGACAGCCATGAGGTTCCTGGAAGTCAAGAACTCGTTCACGGCATCAGGCAGTCCTCCCACAAGCAGGTACTTCTTGAAGAGATCCATCATCTTTTCATGCATAGCCTCGTCAAGGGAAGCCCTCTGCCTGAACTTTTCCTCCAAAGCAGAGACAGCCTCTTCGGAAAACCCGTTAGCCCAAAGAAACTCCTCGAAGTCAAGCTGGAACATTTGCTTGATGATAACACTTCCGGCAGGTACGGATGTCGTCCGTCGAAGAGTTACTCCAAGAAGGGAACCGCTGGCAATATAAGTATAACGTCCATCTTCCTTCAAGAACTTCAGCAAGGTCAGAAGATGAGGATAGGCCTGGATCTCATCAAGGAAGATGATCGTATCTTCCTTTGTTCCCTTTAACCGGTCACCGGCGACCGTGCTCAGCCGGAAATAGAATTCGTCCCTGGTCGTTGCTGCCTCAAATAACCTGGGACCATTCTTGTCCTCTGCAAAGTTGATCTCGACATAGTTCCGGAAGAGAGACTTCGCAACGTCACGGATGATGTATGATTTCCCGATTTGACGGGCGCCATCGATAACCAGAATCTTGCCGTTCCTGCTGGCCAGATGGTCAAAGATATAAGATCGTATCTTTCTTTTTAGCATGGAATCACATCGTTTACAAGACAAAGGTACGCTTTTCTATAAAAAAACAAACATAAAAACGACGCTTTTCCAAAGATTTCAAGGCGTAAAAAGAGCGCTTTTCCTAATTTGCCTTGTCAGAAGTGTATTGTCGGTGTGTAAACACATCTGTCGAGGCGTCAGGCTTGTGATTTAGAGTGGCGTAATAGCAAAGGCCCGACTGGGAGGCGGAGCGGCCAAATCAACGCTGGAGCATAACTATATGACTATCAGCCGATAGATTACATTTGGGTGCTGGATTTTTAGCACCCAAATGTAAGCAAAACGTTGATATACAGCAACTTACACCCCATCCCCGAGCAGTGAATAAAAGGCACCCTCAGGCGCCCGGCGGAGCATGGCGTCCCGGCCATGCGGGAGCGGCGGAGGATCTAGGGGGCAGAGCCCCCTCACGGAGGGACCAACAAAAATAGCCGCAAAAATGCGGCTATTTTTGTGGTCCCAGCAGGGCATGATCCTGCGACCCCCTGATTATGAGTCAGATGCTCTAACCAACTGAGCTATGGGACCGAATCCATCGGGGCCTAACCCCGATTCATCGTCAGACCTTGATCTCAACCTCGACACCGCTGGGGAGCTCGAGCTTCATCAGAGCGTCGACAGTCTTGGGAGTCGAGCTGTAGATGTCGAGCAGGCGGCGGAAAGAATTGAGTTCAAACTGCTCGCGCGCCTTCTTGTTGACGAAGGTCGAGCGGTTGACGGTAAAGATCTTCTTGTCGGTCGGAAGGGGAACTGGTCCGCTGACAACCGCACCGGTAGCCTTTACAGTCTTCACGATCTTGTCGGCGGACTTGTCCACCAGCGCGTGATCGTAAGATTTGAGTTTAATTCTGATTTTCTGGCTCATTGTATATTGTTTTTACTATTTTACTCGTCATCGTCAAGACTGTGGCGGTGGCCCGACTTGCTGATCACCTCCTGCGCGATGTTCGCGGGAACCTCCGCATAGTGGGAGAACTCCATCGAACTCGTCGCGCGGCCGGAGGAGAGCGTCCTCAGTACGGTAACATAACCGAACTGCTCGGACAGAGGCACGTTGGCCTTGACGATTCTTGCATTGCCCTTCGAGTCCATATTCACGATCTGGCCGCGGCGGCGGTTCAAATCGCCCACGACGTCGCCCATATAATCCTCCGGGGTAACCACCTCGAGGGACATGATAGGCTCCATCAGGACGGGACCGCACTTCGGCAGGGCGTGACGGAATGCCATGCGGGCGCAAATCTCGAACGACAGCTGGTCGGAATCCACGGGATGGAAGCTGCCGTCCAGAAGGCGGACCTTCATGGAGGTAACCTCGTATCCTGCGAGGACGCCGTTGGCCATCGCGGACTTGAAGCCCTTCTCGACTGCGGGGATGTACTCGCGCGGAATATTTCCGCCCTTGACCTCGTCGATGAACTGGAGGCCGGTGACACCCTCGTCCGCAGGACCGATTTCGACAATGATGTCTGCGAATTTACCGCGGCCGCCCGTCTGCTTCTTGAATACCTCGCGGTGCTGGTAGCTCTTCGTGATGGCCTCCTTGTAGTTGACCTGGGGAGCACCCTGGTTGATCTCCACTCCGAATTCACGGCGGAGACGGTCCACGATGATATCCAAATGAAGCTCTCCCATACCGCTGATGACCGTCTGACCGGTCTCGGTATCGGATTTGACGGTAAAGGTCGGGTCTTCTTCCGACAGCTTTCCCAGGGCGATGCCAAGCTTGTCGAGGTCAGCCTGCGTCTTGGGCTCGACTGCGAGTCCGATCACCGGATCGGGGAACGAAATCGCCTCGAGCACGACGGGATGATTCTCGTCGCAAATGGTATCACCCGTGCGCAGCTCCTTGAATCCCACTGCGGCGCAAATATCGCCGGCCTCGACAAAGTCGATGGGGTTCTGCTTGTTGGAGTGCATCTGGTAAAGCCGGGCTACGCGCTCCTTCTTGCCGGTACGTGCATTCAGCACATAGGAGCCAGCATCGAGGCGGCCCGAATATGCCCTGAGGAATGCCAAACGTCCGACAAAAGGATCGGTCGCGATCTTGAACACCAGCGCGCAGAAGGGCTGCGAAGCCTCAGGCTTGCGCTCCACCTCCGCATTGGTGCGGAGATCCGTCCCCTTCACGCTGCCCTTGTCGAGCGGCGAGGGAAGATAACGGACAACCGCGTCAAGCAGATACTGGACGCCCTTGTTCTTGAAGGAGGAACCGCAGCAGGTGGGGACTACCGCCATGTCGATGGTAGCCTTGCGGAGCGCGGCGATGATCTCCTCCTCGGTGATGGAGTCGGGATTGTCGAAGAACTTCTCGAGAATGTTGTCGTCATATTCGGCCACGGACTCGATGAGGTTGCCTCGCCACTCCTCCACCTCCGACGCCATTTCGGCGGGAACTTCGACCTCCTTGTAGTTGACCAGCTCCTTGCTGGCCGAGTCATAGACATAGGCCTTCTTGGAGATAAGGTCCACGATGCCTTCGAACTTGTCCTCCGCTCCGATGGGGAGGCAGATGGGAACGCTCTTGGCCCCGAGCTTCTCGCGGATCTCTTCGACCACTGCGAGGAAGTCGGCACCGGTGCGGTCCATCTTGTTCACATAGGCAATCTTGGGCACGTGGTACTTGTCGGCCTGGCGCCATACCGTCTCGCTCTGAGGCTGTACGCGTCCTACCGCGCAGAAAGTGGCGACGGTTCCGTCGAGGACTCGAAGGGAACGCTCCACCTCCACGGTGAAATCCACGTGACCGGGAGTGTCGATGAGGTTGATCTGATACTGCTGGTTTGCATAACGCCAGAAAGCGGTGGTAGCGGCGGAAGTGATGGTGATGCCACGCTCCTGCTCCTGCACCATCCAGTCCATCGTAGCCGCACCGTCGTGGACCTCACCGATCTTGTGGGTCTTGCCGGTGTAGTAAAGGATACGCTCGGACGTGGTGGTCTTGCCCGCATCGATGTGGGCCATGATACCGATGTTCCTGGTGTATGTAAGATCTCTTGCCATCTATCTCTCAATAGATTCTTAGAAGCGGAAATGAGCAAACGCCTTGTTGGCCTCGGCCATACGGTGCATTTCCTCTTTCCTCTTGAATGCCGCACCTTCGTTGTTGTATGCGGCCATTATTTCAGCTGCCAACTTTTCTGCCATAGAGTGGCCGGCACGCTTGCGGGAGTAAAGTATCATATTCTTCATGGAGAGAGAGACTTTACGCTCCGGACGCACCTCAGTCGGGACCTGGAAGTTCGCACCACCCACCCTGCGGGACTTTACTTCGACCTGCGGAGTGACGTTTTCCAATGCTTTTTTCCAAATATCGAGAGGAGCCTGGTCAGAATCTTTCATCTTCTCGCCGACGATGTCGATGGCATCGTAGAAAATAGAATAAGCGATACTCTTCTTCCCCTGCAACATAAGATTGTTCACGAAGCGGGTAACCTCGATATCGTGAAACTTAGGATCAGGAAGTAGAATCCTCTTTTTAGGCTTCGATTTTCTCATTGTTAAAGGAATTAAAAGTTAATGAAACGGTTACTTCTTAGATTTCTTCGGCCTCTTTGCGCCATAAAGGGAACGGGACTGGGTCCTGCCCTCAACGCCAGCGGTATCCAAAGCTCCTCTAAGGATGTGGTAGCGAACACCCGGAAGGTCCTTGACACGACCGCCACGAACCAGCACGATGCTGTGTTCCTGAAGGTTGTGGCCCTCGCCAGGTATGTATGCATTGACCTCTTTCTGGTTGGTGAGCCTTACACGCGCCACTTTACGCATGGCGGAGTTAGGCTTTTTGGGTGTGGTCGTGTAAACACGCACACAGACACCGCGCCTCTGAGGACAAGCATCCAACGCGCGAGATTTGCTCTTCTCGACGATAACCTCGCGTCCTTTGCGAACTAATTGCTGAATTGTAGGCATAAATGCTTGTAAATCTTATATTTATGTTTTCTGCCGCATTTTTTGCGGGTTGCAAAGATAGAATAAATATTCCGATTTACAAACAAGATTTTGACAAAATCGCACCCTAATCGATGCAGAAGGTGTTTTTTTGGTAAACGGGCGTGCCGTCGGAGCAGAAGCCTTCCACTACGACCGTAAACTCTCCCTTATAGTCGGGCAGCTTCACCTGCGCCTCATAGGAACCTCCTGCGGATATCTCCACGAGGGGGTCCCAGTAGATTGTCTGGCGGTAGTCGGGATAGCCGCTGTCGGGGCCGACGGAACTGCAGGTATATGCCTGCGGGAAGGAGACTCCATTGAAATTGACGATCCTTACGTTGCCGTCGAAGGTGTATGACGGCATATTACCCTTATAGGTGACGAAATTGATGACCCCGTCGAAGAAACGGGTTCCCACGAGGTGGGGATACGGATAGAGGTCGATACGCTTCACCAGCAGCGGATCGTAGTCGTATATCTTGTCGTGGTTGAATACCGGCACTCCGTCGAGCAGCACGAGGGTCGGGTTGGTCGAGGGAATCGAACGGCCGTAGGTATCCTCGAGGGCGATGGAGATAGTCCTGCCCCGCCTCGCGTTGCCGGAGACCTTTATCTGATGGATGAATTCCGTGAAGACCTCCTTCATCAGGGGGAAGCGGGTATAATCATCCAGGATGAAACTGGTACGCTCCGAACCCAGGAAGGTGTTGTGCCTCACCCTGAACCACGACATGAGGGTGTCGGACATGAAGCGGCGCTCTATCTGCATCGCGGTGCCGCGTTTTTCGAGAGCCGGCGCCAGGCACTCCGAAAGGAGAAGCGGCGCGGGATCGGAGACCTTTGCCCCCACGAAGGGGTCTTCGAACTCCAGGTGGCATGCTGCGGTGGAATCAAGTCCCTCTATTTCGCAGACGAGATCCCTGTCGCCGTATATATTGCCGGTGCGGAACGAGACGCTCCCGTCCGCACCTATGGGTGAACAATAGATGTCAAACCCGTCGCCGGGTGCCGAGATAAAGGCATATTTGCCCTTCAGGCCGGCAAGAACCTCAGGGCTGGCGCCCGCGATGCGGCCCTTGATGAGCTCTCCCTCATACTCCGGAACGAAGCCGGGGACAAAGGAGACGCTGCCTGCGCCCTTGAGACGGGATGCGAAACCGGGCGCGGAAACGTTGCCGGGATGGCGGATACCGTCTTCGTGATATACCGATACGCTCAGCCGCGCCCTGTCATCCCTGGTGGAGGCCACCCTCAGAAGGCCGTCCTCCCTGCTGAAGAACACGGAGATGCCCTCCCCTGCCTGCGGAGAAGCGGTTTCGGCTGCACCGTACTCATCGGCGACGACCACCTTTACGCCGCCCTTTACGCGGCTCTTTGAGAGGACGTTGAAGACGGAAATGGTCCTGGATGCCAGCCCTTCGTAGTCGTAGCCCGTCTCGTTGCGGTTCTGGGCGGTATATGCCACTATCCGGTAGTTGCCGGTGGGGAGTCCCGCGAGAAGGGTGAAGCATCCGGCGCCACGGCCGTCGCGAAGCGCGATCTTGGCAGTCTGGACCATACCCTCTGCGGAGTGGAGTTCCAGGTAGAGGACTGCGCTGACACCCGAGTAGCGGCCGGTAGCGGCATCCATACAGAATGCGGAGCACCAGACCCTGTCGCCGGCGACATAGACATCCCTGTCGGTGGTAAGGTATGTACGCTCGGCCACCCGCCCTTCAGCGGCCAGGCCGAGGCCTGCGAAGCATATCAATAATAAAAGATACCTTTTCATTCCGCATCGATTAAGTACATAGCCGCCACAAGATAGGAGTCGATGTCAAGAAGGCCCTCCCTCTGGAGCAACCGCATGTGCCTGTTGAGAGCCTTCTTCTTTTCAGGGTAGAGCCGCTTGATGTCGCGGCCGCGCTTGAGCTGGGTCACCTCTCCGGTCCCGGACAGATGATAATACCGGATCGTCTGCACGAAGACATCGGTGACATTCGGCCTGAAAGGCCCGTCATAGCCCGTCTGCACCTTGAGGGAGCCGTCCCTGTCATGCTTGAGAGTCTTGACCACCTGCTTGAGTATCATCGCGGAACCTTCGTAGAGCACTTCGAAATAGCCCTCCGGCAGCTCGTCATAGCCGCATCCGCGGCTGCTTATGTAGTTCCTGCCGCCCATCTCGAGGCGGGTGACGAAATCCCCGTCGAGAAGGCCGGTGGCCGCAAAGTGGGAATAGCGGCACTCCAGCTTCTGGGCGGCGGCATCGATATTGAAATCCAGCCCTTCATAGACCCTTCCGTCATAAACGACCTTGCCCGGAAGGAACCGGGGAGAGTTCCAAAAACAGGTGCCGTTATGGACGAAATTGTAGGAAGGGGCCTGCCTGCCGCGGTAGATCAGGGATTCCAGGCCAGCCGCTTCGCGGTACACTGCATAATCCTCACCGGGCTGCCCCGAAGCGGGCAGGAAGCGGAGGCACAGAAGCAGCGCGACCGGAAGCCATTTGGCATTTATCTTCGTAAGCATCCTCATAATAATGACTCCTGATACGAATAATCCCATCCCTCCGGCTTTTGGGTCGTACCGCCCTGCAGCGTGCAGTCGAGGCAACGGCGCGGATACCAGTCCCATATCCTGTCATCGACAAAGGAGGCGTTCGGCTCCTCATGGATGGCGAACGGGCAATATCCGTTCCAATACCAATAGAGCCAGTTGTCGGGCCAAAGAACCTCAGGGTCGGGAAGTAACGTCTTTCCTTTGTAGAAACGAGTCAGTCTCTGATCGATATAAACCTTCGCCCGGCTCACCTGCGATGCGCTTATATAGCCGATAACCAGCTCCGAAGAGTCTGCCGGATTGACGATATTTCCCCTGATTTCGGAAGGCTGCGGGGAGAAGAGGCCGCCGACGTCGAAGGTATTCTTCTCCAAGGCGGTCCAGAACCGGTAGGCCTCTTCGGAAATGGTCTCCTGCAGAATTTCCACCGAATAGACATACTGAAGCTTGGAATTCATATTGTCATATTCGAAAAGCTTCCTGCCTATGATTCGGCCTCCGTCATAATCCTCAACCTTGCCCACCTTCACGAAGGGAGCGACGGCCGACTTCCAGCAGTAGAAGTTGTTGTTCTCGTCCCACTTATAGTACTTGATGGTGTTCGTATTCCAGTCGTAATATGCAGAAGCATAGAGCGGAGCCGTGTACTCCCACGTCTCCTTTCCCGTCCAGCGGAAGTATTTTCCGCCCAGCGGCTCGGCGCCGCCGGCACTGACCTCCACGGCCAGACGCTCTTCGTCGAGTATCTCGAAGGAAACGGAATCTATGGCCGATGCCTTCATTACCGGGAGCCAGGCGGAGACATACTCCCTGGGCTCGAGGGCAACCCCGTATTCGCTCCCTGAGCGTTTTGCCACAAGCCGGTACTCTTTGTCAAGATCGATATTGCGGGTGTCGATCCTGTAACGGCTGCCATTAAACACCGCAGGGATGACAGTACCGTCGCTGCACTCGACGGAAACATCAAAGTATACAGTGTAGGGGGCGTAATCGTACGAAGTGCCTCCGAGCATCAAGCCTGAGTGCCCGGACATATTATCATATATGGGCGAGGCGCTTCTGATTGAGATTTCAGTAATATCGCCGGCCAGGATATCCCCTTCGAATACATAAACATCCACCCAGAAAGAGCTGTCGAGCGACTGCAGCGGATTGAAATCATAAATGCAGGAGACGGAGGTAAGGATTACCGCCGCCGCAACCGTGAGCATATGTTTGAATCCGCGCATCAGAACTTCAGGTTAAAATTGACATAGGGTATCTGCGTTCCCAGCACGCTCAGCATCTTGCCCTGGATTCCCATAGGGCCTCCGGGAGTATAGAATACGGAATAAGGATTGTGCCTTCCCGTTACGTTATATACTCCGAAAGTCCACGAGAGGTGGGCGACCTGCTTCAAATAGTGGCCGCCTTCGATTATCATGGCCATGTCGAGGCGGAAATAATCCGGAATGCGGTAGCCGTTGCGGTTGGAATAGAGCAGCCTCGGGACACCTGCCAGCTGATAGACCCCCACGGGGATGGTGACCGGGCGTCCGGTGGAGTAGTCCAGATTTGCGGAGAGGCTGAAGCGGTGGGTGAACTTGTAGTTTCCCACAAGTTTCACGTCGTGGGGCTTGTCATACGAGGTGGGATACCAGTCGCCGGCATTGATGGTCTCGAAGCCCCTGTCGAGCATCTCCTTCTGCATCGAGCTGGAATAGGTATAGGAGACCCAGCCGTTGAGCTTTCCTACATTCTTGCGGAGCATCACCTCTACACCGTAGGCGCGGCACTCCGTAGGCACCAGCTCGTCGGAGAGGTTTTCGTTCATCTCCAGGATCGCCCCGCTCTTGTAATCCACGAAGTTGTCCACGTACTTGTAGTATCCCTCCACCGAGAACTCCACCGTATTGCCTGCGAGGGTGGCATAGAGGCCGGTTGCCGCCTGCCAGCCCGACTGGGGTTTCAGCCTGGAATCGCTCATCTTCCAGGTATCGGTAGGCGATATGTTGATGCTGTTGGATATCTTGTGGATATACTGGTGCATCGTGTTGAAACCGGCTTTCCAGGAGAAATTCGGCGTAATGGAAACCTTTCCCGACACCCTGTACTCCGGGTCGAGGAAGTTGCTGCCGTCGTTGAGAGAATAGTAGTGGGAGAGCCTTATTCCGGCATCCAGGGCTATTGCAGGGGTTATATTCCAGGTATCGTTCAGATACAGGGCGCTCTCCACCCCCTTGTCGTGGGTAAGGGCGCGCTGCTCCACTATCGACTCCGGGCTGAGGGGAGAAACCGTTCCCCTGTCAAGGTCGTAATAGCTCGATCCCAAACCGTAGGTGAGGGTATTGCCCGCCCCGAGAACCGAGGAGAAGGTGCTCCGGAAGAAATACTGGCCGACCCCGCTCGAGAGGGAGTATGCGGTTGCCGGATTGAAGAAATCCGATACCGCATAGGCGAATTTGCTCCAGCCCGCGGTAAAGTTCACCGAGTGCTTGTCGCTGAAATTGCTGCGCCACTTGAGGGAGGCGGCAGCATTGGTATACTGGTATGCAGTATCTCCCGAGAAGCGGAAGCGGTCGCCGGAGAGATAGCCGTAGACGTGAAGGGAATTCGAGGCGTTGAACCTGTGGCTGATGCCGATATTGGCATCCTGGAAGGTTGCGGCGCCGTCGGAATAGCCCGATTCCTTGGGGATGAAGCGGAGCAGGTAGTCGGAATAGGTGGTCCTCACGCCTGCATTGAAGGTGGTCTTGCTTCCAAGGGGGCCTTCTATATGGGCACGGGAGGTAAGGAGGCCGAGTCCCAGGGTGCCGGATACCTTCTTGCTGTTTCCGTCGCGGCTGCGCACTTCGAGTACCGAAGAGATATGGCCGCCATATTCCACGGGAATCGAACTCTTGTAGAGCTCCACGTCGTTTATCACGTCGGAGTTGAACGAAGAGAGGATTCCGAACATGTGGCTGGGATTGTAAACAGTGGCGCCGTTGAAAAGGATCAGGTTCTGGTCGGCGGAACCACCGCGGACGTTGAATCCGTTGGAGGCCTCGCCCACCGTCTTGACACCCGGAAGGGTCATCACCACCTTGAGCACGTCCGCCTCACCGAATGCCACGGGGACATTCTTTATGGCGTTGATGCGGACCCTCTCGATGCCCATCTGCGACACCTTGTGGCGGTTCTGGCTCTCGGATGTGACCACTGCGCCAGTGAGGGCGAAGACCTTCTCCTTCATTGTCACGTCGAAGCCTCCTTCACCGAAAACCTGGAGGGAGAACTTCATGTCATCGAGCGAATAACCGCTGAAATTGACCGTATTTGAGCCGACCGGCAACATTATCTTGTATGCCCCGTAGCTGTCGGTGATGGCATAGGCGCCCTTGTCGTCATAGACCGAAACTCCAGCCAGGGGTTCGCCTGATACCGCATCGCGGACATAACCCGAGACGAGAACCCTGCCCTTGCGGCCGGAATTCCTGTCTCCTATCTCGTAAATCTTGTTCTGGAAGGTGGTCTCCACGTTCTGCTGGCCCGCATACTTCAGCATCGAGCCGTCGTCAGCCACCTCTTCTGCCAGGAAATAACCTGCCGGAAGGCCGGTATTGAGGCCGAGACCGGGCATCACGAAGTACCTTCCGTCATACTCTGAAACCGAATAACCGCCGGCCTTTATCTTGCTGAAAGCCTCCTCGACAAACGCCTTGAGACGAGCCCCTTCGAGAGGCTCCCTGGAAGGAATCGAAAACAGCCCCTTGTCAGAGGTGTCCCTGGGCGCATAGACAGGTACCCCGCATCTGTTCCTCAGGAAACTCACCAGGGAGTCGGCCGACACGTTGGATACGCCATAATCCTGCCTGCCCTGCGCCCGGGAAGAGCCGAGGACAAGGAACAGAATAAGCAACGTGGCAACAAAACGGAATCTCATAATAAGGTGAGCATGGATGTGCAAAGATATGAATAATTACAGAAGCTCCATCTTAACAAATGCGACTATTCCTGAAAATTGCATCCTTTCAGGATAATATTTTTACGGTAACCTGCAGAAAGATACGCCGAACGGCACAGGAGGTGGGCGAAATAGGCCGCGTAGAGCGACTGCACGCCCAGCGGGCGGCGGAGCAGCAGATAGGTCAGCACGAAGAGGGCGGCCGAAAGGAGCATGCAGTTGCGCATCTGAGCGGAGGCGGTGGCGCCGATATATACGCCGTCCCAGAGAAAGGCGATGCAGCTTGCCACCGGCATCAGGGCGAGCCAGAAAAGGAAGGGTCCGCACCCCTCCAGCACCTGTGAATCGTCTGTAAGAAGGCGGATTATCGGCATCGGGAAGATTATGTAGGCCAGGGTGAAGAGGGCGCTGATAATCAGCCCCCACATAAAGAGGACCCGCACAGTGACGCGTACCGAAGGGCGGTCGTCCTCCCCTATGAAGCGCCCCGTAAGCGCCTCTCCGGCATAGGCGAAGCCGTCTATGAAATAGGAGAATAGCATGAAGAGCTTCATCATCACCGAACTCACCGCAAGGTCCACGTCGCCGTATGTGGCCGCAAGCGAGGTGAATCCCACATATATGACCATAAAGGCGAGGGAGCGCACGAAGAGGTCGGTGTTTATCTTGAAGAAGTGGCGGATATACTTCCACTTGACGCTGCGCGAGAGGGAGATCTCCGGCAGCAGGGAGCGGTACCTGACCAGCGCGAGAGCCACCGCCAGCAGGAATCCGGTCCACTGGGCTATGAGGGTGCCGTATGCGATTCCGGCCATTCCCAGCGGGGTGTGGAAGGCCAGCAGCCAGGAGACCGCCATATTGACGATGTTCACCCAGAGGTCGACAATCATCGAGAATACCGTGTTCTGCATCCCGATGAACCACCCTTTGAAGGCGAAGAGGGAGAGCGTGGCCGGGGCCGCCCAGATGCGGATGAAGAAGTACTGTCTTGCCACGGCCTCAACCTCGGGGGAGCAGACAATCAACTTGAATGCGACCTCGACGAAGAGCCACTGTATGGCCAGGAAAACGAAGGCCGCGCCCCATGCTGTGGCAAGCCCCTGGGTAAGGGTATCGACAATGCTGCGGTTGTCCCTGCGGCCGAATGCCTGCGCCGTGATGCCCCCAGTTCCTACCCGCAGGAAGCCCATGTTCCAGTAGAGCAGGTCGAAGAGCATGGAGGCGACGGCAAGGCCGCCTATGGAGGCGGCGTCGCCTATGTGACCGGCGATGGCGAGGTCCACGATGCCCACGAGGGGCACCGTGATATTGGCCAGGATGCTGGGTACCGCAAGTTTCAGGACTCCGCGGTTTATGCCTCTTGCCGCACCGTCCATAATCATCTGTGGCGTAGGGCAAGTTCCCGCTCAAGATCCGAAATGGAAACACCCTGCTGCTCCATCAGCACAAGCAGGTGGTAAACCAGGTCGGAGGCCTCGTAGATGAACCGCTCGCGGTTACCGTCCACCGCCTCGATGACCGCCTCGGCAGCCTCCTCGCAAACCTTTTTGCCTATGACTTTCGGCCCCTTTATGAAGAGGCTTGTGGTATAGGAGCCATCCGGCATCTTTTCGCGGCGCTCCTTCACCAGCGCGGAAAGCGACCTTATGAAGCCCTCGTCTTCAGGAGTATCGAAGCAGGCTGTCGTACCGCGGTGGCATACGGGACCGTCGGGAATGGCCTTCACCAGCAGAGTATCGCCGTCGCAGTCGGGCAGCATCTCCACCACGCGGAGGTAGTTGCCGCTTGTCTCGCCCTTGGTCCAGAGACGGTTTCGGCTGCGCGAGAAGAAGGTCACAAGGCCGCCGGAGAGAGTCTTCTCGAAGGCCTCTTCGTTCATATAGCCCAGCATCAGCACCTTGAGGGTGCGGGCGTCCTGCACTATTGCGGGGAGAAGGCCGTCCCCCGTCTTTTTCAAATCGAAATCACTGAATTTCATAATCTTACATTGACATTTGCGGCTTTGAGAGCCCTTTTGAGTCCGGGAATCGGTATCTGGCCGTAGTGGAATATGCTGGCCGCCAGGGCGGCGTCGGCGCGTCCTTCGGTGAGTACACGGCGGATATCTTCGACGCATCCCGCCCCGCCGGAGGCTATAATCGGGATGGAGAGCATATCGGAGAGGCGGGCATAGACCTCGTCGGCATAGCCGGCGCAGGTGCCGTCGTGGTCCATCGAGGTAAAGAGTATCTCCCCGGCTCCGCGCTCCTGCGCCTCCAGGGCCCAGGAGAAGAGTTCGAGGCCGGTGAGACGCGAGCCGCCGTGGGTGGTGCAGCGCCACTGGCCGTCGATGCACTTGGCGTCAATGGCCACCACGACGAACTGGCTGCCATATTTTTCCGCGATTCGGCTTATCAGCGAGGGGTCCGCGATCGCTGCGCTGTTTACGGAGATCTTGTCGGCTCCGGCCTCGAGCAGGCGGGCTGCATCCTCGACGGCGGCGATTCCGCCGCCCACCGTAAAGGGGATATTTATGCCTGCTGCAATCCTCCTGACCAGCTGCGTAAATGTGTTGCGCCCTTCGCGGGTGGCGCTTATGTCGAGATAGACCAGTTCGTCAGCCCCGTCGGCGGCATACTGGACCCCCATTCCGACGGCGTCGCCCACTTCGCGCAGCCCTTCGAAATTGATGCCCTTGACCACCTGTCCGTCCTTGACGTCGAGGCAGGGGATTATGCGTTTTGCGACCATTGACTTATCTCCTCGAGGGTTATTCGGTTTTCATAGATTGCCTTGCCTACGATGACGCTGCGAAGGCCAAGAGAGTCCAGCAGGCGGATATCCTCCATCGAGGAAATGCCGCCGCTCACGGTGAAGGAGAGATTCGGGAAGGATTCCTGCAGGCGCACGTAGAGCTCCGAAGCGGCCCCCTGAAGCATACCGTCGCGGGAGATGTCGGTCACGATGCACTCATTCAGGCCGAAGGGAAGGAAGCGCTCCACGAGATCCTCTACGCCCAGGGGGGCTGTCTCCTGCCAGCCGCGCACCGCCACCCGTCCGTCGCGCACATCGGCTCCCAGAATCATCCGGGGGCCATATTTTGAAAGCCACTCTCCGAAGAGGTCGGGCTGAAGGGCAGCAATGCTGCCCGCTATGGAGTGCGTAGCACCGGCATCAAAAACGGCCTCCAGAGCCTCGGAAGTGGAGATTCCGCCGCCCCATTCCAATTCGCAGGAGACTGCTGAGGCTATCTTTTCCAGGGTGCGCAGGTTGACCGGACTGCCGGCCTTCGCCCCGTCCAGGTCCACCAGGTGGATGCGCTTCACCCCGCAGCCGGCATATCGGCGGGCTATTTCGGCAGGGTCGCCGGAATAAACCTTTTTCTGGCTGTAATCCCCCTGCGAGAGGCGCACGCAGCGCCCTCCAATCAGGTCAATGGCGGGAATAATCTTTATCATAAGGCAAGGAAGTTACTGAGTATCAGCTCACCGGCGGTACCGCTCTTCTCCGGGTGGAACTGTGTGCCGTAGAAATTCTCATATCGCAGTGCGGCGCTGAACATCACCCCGCCGTGGCTGCAGACGGCTATCGTGTCGGGGCAGAGCCCGGCATAATAGGAGTGGACGAAATAGACGAAGCTCTCTTTCGGAAGCCCTTTGAAGAGTTTACCTTCGGTATTCCCGAGGGAGTTCCACCCCATATGGGGCACCTTGGCGTCGGGCGTCTCGACGAAGCGCTTCACTTCGGTGTCGAAGATTCCGAGGCAGCTGACCGGCCCCTCCTCCGAAGAGCGGCACATCAGCTGCATCCCTACGCAGATGCCCAGAACCGGGCGGCGGATGCTCCTGACAACCTCGCAGAGCCCCTTTTCGCGCAGGTTTTCCATAGCGGCGGCGGCATTGCCCACTCCGGGCAGAATCACCTTGTCGGCCTGAAGTATCCTTGCGGGGTCTGCAGTCAACTCATACTCCGCACCCAGGCGCGAGAGGGCGTTCTCCACCGAGCAGATATTGCCGGAGCCGTAATCGATTATCGTTATCATAGGAGGCCTTTGCTGGAGGGTAATTCGTAATTGAAGGGTTCGCGCCTCACCGCCTGACGCAGAGAACGGGCGAAGGCCTTGAATATGCTCTCGGCCAGGTGGTGGTTGTTCTCACCCCGGGCCTGCACGTAGATGTTGGCTCCCATCGCATCGGAGAGGGATTTGAAGAAGTGGCGCAGCATCTCGGTAGGGGTGTCGCCGACATATTCCCTCGTGAAAACGGCATCCCACACCAGGGAGCTCCTGCCTCCGAAATCGAGCAGCACCAGTGCGCGGCTTTCGTCCATGGGGAGGGCGAAGCCGTAGCGGCCTATTCCGCGTTTGTCACCGAGAGCCTGGCGCAGCGCCGTTCCGAGGGCGATTCCGACATCTTCGATGGTGTGGTGCTCGTCCACCTCCAGGTCGCCCTTGCAGGAGATTTCAAGGGAGATGCCGCCGTGGCGCGCAATCTGGTCGAGCATGTGGTCGAAGAACCTGAGCCCCGTATCCGAGAATGATGGACCGCCGCAGTCGAGGTCCACCTTGATGCGGATGTCCGTCTCGGCCGTGCGGCGCTCCACAAGGGCGCTGCGGGAGCCCCGGCTGATTATCGCGACTATCTCATCCCAGCTCTTTTCTCCCACCAGGAGCGCCTTGGCGCCGAGATTCTGCGCCAGCAGGCGGTCGGTCTCACGGTCGCCTATCACCCAGCTCGAAGCCATATCATAGCTGCCGTCAAGGTATTTGCCGAACATCCCTGTACGGGGCTTACGGTTGGGGGAATCCTCCTCCGGGAAAGAGGGGTCTATCAGGATGTCGTCGAAGACCACGCCCTCCCCTTCCAGGGTGCGCAGAAGCAGGTTCTGCGGAGGCAGGAACGCCTCTTCGGGGAAGGCGGAAGTCCCGAGCCCGTCCTGGTTGGAGGCCATCACCAGCTCATAATCCAGGGCCGCAAGGGCTTTCATTCCGGAGATGGCACCCGGCACGAATTCCGTCTTTTCCAGCGAATCTATTTGTTCGTCGGAAGGTTCCTTCAGCAGGGTTCCGTCCCTGTCAACGAATATTGCCTTTTTCATAATTGTCAAGGGATTGCAGGAGTTTGTCGTTTTCTTCGGGGAGCCCCACCGTGATGCGCAGGCACCCTTCGCAGCCCTTCACGCGGGAACGGTTGCGCACTATGATTCCATCCGAAAGGAGGTGATTGTAGAGGGCGTCGGCATCGTCCACCTTCACCAGCAGGAAATTGGCCTCGCTCGGATAGACGCGGCGGACGAAGCCGAAAGAGGGCAGCGCGTCGAAGAGGCGGCTGCGCTGGGCCTTTATCTCCTCAAGCCTCTCCCCGACCGGCTGCGAAAGGGCTTTGGATGCCAGCTGCAGGGCCGCCTGGCTGATATTGTAGGGGTATTTCACCGCCGACATAAGCCGTATTATATATTCGTCGGCAAAGGCCATCCCGAGCCTCAGCCCGGCAAGACCCCACGCCTTCGAAAGGGTCTGCAGCACCACCAGGTTGGGATATTCCTGCACTTTGGAGCGCAAGCTTTCTCTGGAGCTAAAGTCGGCGTAGGCCTCGTCCAGAACCACGATGCCCCGGAATTCCCTGATCAGGAACTCCAGATCCTCCTGGGCGAAGGCGTTTCCCGAAGGGTTGTTGGGACTGCAGAGGAAGAGCAGTTTGGTTTTCGCGTCGCAGGCCGCAAGAAGTTCCTCAACCGGGAGGGAGAAATCCTCTCCCAGCTGTACGGGACGCATCTCCACGTCGTTTATCGCAGCCGCGACGGAGTACATCCCGTAGCTCGGCGATATGGCCACGGCGTTCTCTCCCGGCGAGCAGAAGATGCGGAACATCAGGTCGATGGCCTCGTCGCTGCCGTTGCCGAGGAAGATGTTGGCCGCAGGCATCCCTTTAATGGCGGAAATCTGCTCCTTGAGGGCCTGCTGGCGCGGGTCGGGATAGCGGTTGTACCCCGTGGGATAGGGGCTCTCGTTGGCATCCAGGAAGATGCCGACCGAGCCTTTGTATTCATCCCTGGCGGTACTGTAGGGGCACAGGGTGCGGATGTTGGGGCGCACCAGCGCTTCGATGTCAGTTTTCATATCCTGTCCTTACGGTTACTGCGGCGGCGTGCGCCTGAAGCCCTTCGGCATCCGCCATTGTCACTATCGTATCGGAGAGCCCCTTCAACCCCTCCCGGGAAATCTCCTGGATGGTCATCTTCCGGCAGAAACTGTCCAGATTCACTCCGCTGAAGGAGCGGGCCCAGCCGCTTGTTGGAAGGGTGTGGTTGGTACCGGAGGCATAGTCGCCGGCGCTTTCCGGAGTCCAGAGGCCGACGAAGAGGCTGCCAGCGGCGGTAATCCTGTCGGCTATGCGCCAGGGCTCCCGGGTGGCGACAATCAGGTGCTCCGGAGCGTATGTGTTGGCGAAATCCACTATGTCGTCTTCGTCGGAGAAGACCACCGCGATACTGTTTTCCAGCGCCCTGGAGGCTATCGCTCCGCGTTCGAGAAGAGTCCTCTGCCGCTCCACCTCAGCCAGGATCCGGTTTGCGGTCTCATTGCAGACGCAGACCAGCACCACCTGGCTGTCGGGGCCGTGCTCTGCCTGGGAGAGAAGGTCGGCGGCGGCAAAGGCGGGCGGGGTGGCATCATCGGCTATCACCATCACCTCCGAAGGGCCTGCCGGCATGTCGATGGCCACCGTTCCTGCGGAGAGGATCTGCTTCGCGGCGGTGACATACTGGTTGCCCGGGCCGAAAATCTTGTCCACGCGGGGAACGATGGCCGTCCCATATGCCATGGCGGCGATTGCCTGCGCCCCGCCCAGCTTGAAGATGCGCTTAACCCCGCAATAAGAGGCAGCATAGAGCACCTCGGGCGAGACCTTTCCGTCGCGGCCCGCAGGAGTGCAGAGCACCACTTCCGGGCATCCCGCGATGGAGGCGGGAACTGCCAGCATCAGCACGGTGGAAAACAGGGGGGCGCTTCCTCCGGGGATATAGAGCCCTACCCTGCCGATAGGCACGGGACGCTGGATGCAACGCACTCCCGGGGCAGTCCCGACGGTTATCTCGCGGGGACGCTGGGCCTCGTGGAAGGCGCGGATATTGCGTTCAGCGGCCGCGATTGCCTTTTTTACCTCGGGCGCGACCCTCTTCGAGGCCTCAAGAATCTCCTCCCTGGATACCTTCGGAGCCTCCAGCGACCTCCCCTCTATCTCAAGGGAAAGCTCGCGCAGGGCCTTGTCGCCATCTTCGCGCACCCTCTTCAGGATGGCCCCTACGCGGCTGCGGACCTCCGCATTCTCATCGGAAGGACGGCGGCAGAGGCTCTCCCACTGCGACTTCGGCGGATTGAAATAGCTTTTCATATTACGGAACTATTTTGTCGATGTTCAGAACAAGTATTCCCTCGGCACCTATGGCCTTGAGCTGGTGTATCTTCTCCCAGAGCACCGGCTCCTCCACGACGGAGTGCATGGAGCACCACCCCTTTGCAGCAAGCGGCATCACCGTAGGGCTGCGCATCGCGGGGAGAATCCTCTTCGCCTCCTCCATCGCCGATTCGGGCAGATTCATCAGGATATACTTCTTGCGGCGGCTGATGCCGGCCGATTCGATGCGGAAGAGCATCTCGTCGAGCACCTCCTGCTGGCCTGAATCCAGATTGCCGTTGGCGATGAGGACCGCTTCGGACTGAAACACCTGCTCCACCTCCTTCAACCCGTTGGAAACCAGAGTCCCTCCTGAAGATACGATGTCGAATATGGCATCCGCTATGTCGGCTGCGGGAGCGACCTCCACCGAACCGGTGATAACCTCTATCCTGGCATCGACCCCCTTGTCGGAAAGCCAGCGGCGCAGGATATTGGGATAGGAGGTGGCGATGCGCCTGCCGGAGAACCACTGCGGCCCCGTGTACTCCTCGTTCCGGGGAATGGCAAGGGAGATGCGGCACCTGCCGAATCCCAGACGGGCCGCGACCTTCACGTCGAAACCCCTCTCCTCCACCTCGTTGAGCCCCACGATGCCGAGGGCGGCCGTACCGCCGGAGACCACCTGTGGAATGTCGTCATCCCGCATATAGAGCAGCTCGAGCGGGAAATTGGGGGCCTGCGAAAGGAACTTGCGGGAGGCCTCGTCGATATCGATGCCGATCTCGCGGAGCAGGGCGACGCTCTCTTCGCTCAGACGCCCTTTGGACTGGATTGCTAATCTTAACCTGTTCATCTTTTCAAATAAAAAATGAGGCTTGCCGAAACATCCGGCAAGCCTCGATGCGTCACGCAAACACACCCCGAACTACCGGACCGGAAGGATTCGGTGGTGAAGGTGATATGCGCTGATTGTCCTCATTTGCTGCAAATGTACATTTTATTTTTTAAAGTCGTTACATTACAACGGATATTTTTCGTTAGCCGGCCATACCAGATTGATGGGCTGGTTGGTCTTCCAGTCGACGAGGTTGATGGTAATCGGCTGGTGGATGCGGTCGATACCATTGTAGATATAGTGCCATCCGTTGTGAGGATAATGCATATCGGTGGTGACCAGATAGTTGGCCACATCCGAAGAGCAGTATACGGTAACCGTCCTGGTAGGGTTCTGGCAGGCCATGCTCTCGTCCTCGAGGTCGGCATAATACATCGTGAAGCCGTCGGGAACCGAAGGAACGTTGGCAGGAATGAAGCTGTCGCCGAAGTTTATCTCCCGGATGGACTGCAGCTTGGGCATGCTGTAAGCAACGGTGCTGGCCTTCATGCCGCTTATGTCGAACGATGAGACATTGAGTTTCTGCAGGCTCATACACTTGTAGAACATGTACTGGCAGTTGGTCGAAGACGAGACGTCGAACGACGAACAGTCAAGTTCCGTCAGCGAGTCGCAACGGTTGAACATGCTGCGGAAATAGGTGCAGTTGCTGGTGTCGAAATTCTTGAGGCCGGTAAGGGATTGGAGTTTATAGCAGCTCCTGAACACATTATCCATGTTCGTCACATTCTCGGTATCGAACGAAGAGACGTCAAGGCTTTCAAGGCTCTCGCAGAAATAGAACATATAGGCTATCGAGGAAGCCATCTCCGTATTGAAGTTCGCCAGATTGAGAGTCCTGAGCGAAACCGCATGATCGAACATATAGGTGAAGTCCTCGCAGGATTTGTTGTCCCAGTTGGAAAGATCCAGGTTCTCAAGCACGGTGACCCTGCTGAACATATATTTCATGCTCTCCACATTCCCGGTGTCCCATCCGGTCACATTGAGGGAGGTGAGGGCGCAGCTGTGCGCGAACATCCTCTCCATCGTAGTGACATTCCCGGTCTTGAAGGTCGAGAGGTCGAGGGAGGTAAGGGCAGTGGTATCGCAGGAGACGCCGGTGAACATATAGCTCATGTCGGTGACGTTCTCCGTATTGAGGGCGGCGATGTTCTCGATGGATTCAAGGACCGCGAAATCACCGAACATCCTGGAGGCATTCTCAGGCAGCACGAATCCGGTTCCCCTGGTGCTGACGGTTACGGTTCCGGTACCGGCATCCCATATCAGATACGCCTTTTCCTCCGAGGAGAGATCGGCTATGTCGGTGCCTGCAATCAGGCTGCTTCCGGTCTGGAAGACGATCTTTTTGATGAAGTCATCCACCGTATTGGCGTCTGCCGAAGGGTTGTTCAGCATCTTGAGGGCGGTTGCGAAATCAGGGCCCGAAGGAAGCAGGGCCACCCCGGCCTTCTCTTCAACGAAGTTGTTGCACTCCAATGAGATGTTGCTGTACTTGGAGCGTTCTATCTTTATGGCGGATTTTGCCTTGAGGGTCTGGCTCCTGCCGTCCCAGGTGGAGACCTTCACCTCGAAAGTGGAGTATTCACCCGCAGGAATGGCCATATGGAAGTTGGTGGACACATCTCCGATAGCCACCGGCTCGTCGCATGCCAGGGTGACGCCGGCAGAGCCGGAGACGACTGCAGCATTGTCGACCACGGTGAAGGCACCGCTGAGTCCCTTGTCGGCAGTGACGGTAATACTCTTGACATTGACTTCGCTCATAGTTGTCGATATCTTGAATATTGCCAGGCCGCAGAGATTCTTGAAGGCGATATCATCGTCGACGATGGTTCCTACCATCGGGGACTCCTTGATGTTGTTGGCTGCATACTTCTGGACGGCAGGCAGAGTTCCGGCCGCAATGGTCGCGGGGTAATATGCCGTCGGCACGCCGGTAGGATCGGTTCCGCTCACCTTGGAGAAAGAGGTTGTATTGGATCCGCCATATTCGGCAGCGTAGACGGCGGTGTCGGTACCGTCGGTGATGGCGATCTGATCGCCGCTCCGCCAGTTGACATGCAGCACGTCACCGTCGGCGGTGACATAGGTACGGGTTTCGCACGGTTCGATGGTTCCCCTGTAGGTCTTGGACTCTTTCGGAACCAGATTGTCGAGGCTGCAGGAGCCGAGCAGCAGCATGGCCAGAAAGGCTATCGAGAACCATTTGGCCGGCGAAGCCATTTCAAAAATGCCCATTCCGTAATCGGAACCCTTTCCGAAATCCTCATTGCCCGAAGCGCAGAAGACTTTCTTGCTTTCAATGTCCGAAACTTCGATTTTCGGATTGATGTAAGTGGTTTTCATAAGGTGTGGTATTTGTTAACTTGATCATCTGTATTTGTTCTCCTCCTCCAGCATTCCGAGGTAGGATTCGTAGCGCTGGGCGGCGATTTCGCCCGATTCCACCGCCGCCTTGACGGCGCATCCGGGTTCGTGGGTATGGGTGCAGGGCTTGTAGCGGCAATTGTCCATAACCCTGAACATCTCGGGGAAATAGGTGCTCAGCTCCTCCTTTTCCATATCCACCAGGCCGAAGCCGCGGATACCGGGGGTGTCTATCATAAACCCTCCGCCGGAGAGCGGATGCATCTCGTAGAAGGTGGTGGTATGCTTGCCCTGCAGGTGGGAAAGGGAGATCTCGCCGGTCTTGATACCCGTAAGGGTGGGGTCTATCGCCTTGATGAGGGTCGATTTGCCCACTCCGGAAACACCGGAGAAGAGGGAAACCGAATCCCTGCACATCTCCCTAACCAGATCCACGTTCTCCCCGGTGCGGGCCGATACCTCTATGACTTCGTAACCCGCGCCGCGGTAAACCCCTTCGAACTCACGCATCTCGTCCTCAAGGAAATCGGAGATTAGGTCGGTCTTGTTTATCAGGATGGTGGTCTTGATGCGGTAGGCCTCGCAGGTGACCAGGAATCGGTCCACGAAGGCCCTCTTGACCTCCGGGAAGGCCATCGTGACAATCAGGAAGACCCTGTCGAGGTTGGCGGCGATGATGTGCGATTCGCGGGAGAGGTTGGCGCTGCGGCGGATGATGTAGTTGCGGCGGGGGTGGATTTTCTCGATGGTTCCCATCGGCTCCTCCGCATCTTCATCTATGGAGTAGTCTACCACATCCCCCACCGCCACAGGGTTGGTGGAGGAGGAGCCCTTCAGCCTTATCCGCCCCCTTATCACCGCGGGAAAGAGATTCCACTGCGGCAGTTCGGAGAGCAGGTAATGGCTTCCGGTATGCTTGACTACTGTTGCGACGCCCTTTTTCAACATACTTTAATTAGCAGGCCAGGTGACTGTAAGTTCTGCTCCCGTCTTGTAGTCCACGAATTTGACAGGTACCGGAGCCATTCCGCTGTAACCGCTGTTTATCCAGCGCAGGTTGGTCTTGGAGAGCCAGTCGGCACCCTTCTGCGTGCAGTGGATCGTCAGCGAACCGCTCAGCGAAGAGGTACGCGCGCCGGCTTTGTCGTCGGTAGCCGAGAAGAAGTACGAGGGCTTGAAACTGTCGGTATTGTATCCCTTCTCCCCGAGGTAGAGATCCTTGAGGTTGGGAATCTGGCGGAACATATGGATCTTGTTGGCCATATCGGTCCAGCGCGAGCAGTCCATGCTCTCGAGATGCAGCACCTCGAGGCTCGACATCTGGTAGAACATATAGGTCTGCAGCTCCGCGCTGGCAAACGACATATGGCTCAGGTCGAGCTCCTTCAGGGCACGGCAGCGGTTGAACATGCTGCGGGTCTCCCTTCCCCTGTCGGTGTTCCACTTCGAGAGGTCGAGGGACTTGACCGCCCAGCAGTCGGAGAAGACATTGTCGAAATTGTTCGACTTGGCCGTATTGAAATTGCCTACGGGCAGGGTTTCAGCCGATTCGCAGTGGTAGAACATAAAGCCGAGCGAGAGGGCGTTGGAGGTGTCGAACTTCGAGACGTCTATCACCTTCAGGCTCTGGCAGTAGGAGAACATATAGGCGAAGGTCATCGAGGCGGAGGTCTCAAAACGGCTCAGGTCGACGCTCTTGAGTTTCGTGCAGTGGCTGAACATATATGAGAAATCCTGCGTCGCGGAGGTGTTCAGCACGTTGATGTTCTCTATCTCTTCGACAAGGGTGAATCCGGCGAACATGTGGCAGGCATTCTCTGCAGTACGGATGGACGAGGCAGGAGTGGTGACCGTCACCACGGTACCCTCCAGGCTCGCATAGATGGGAAACTCCGAATCGAAGTTGCTCACCTTGACGGTGCCCGCGGTATAGTCGTTAGTCTTGAATACGATCTTCGTGACAACGGAATCCTCGACATGGGAACGCTTACGGGGGACCACCAGCTGCTTCAAGGCTTCGTTGAATGCCGTACCATAGCATAGAAGGGCCTCTCCGCCATTGTCTGGAGCGGAGAAGGAGTTGGCCGCAATCTTGATTTCGCGGAGCTCGGCATTCCTGACTGAATATGAAGTGTTGTCCTGGAGCTTGACCACGCAGGCCCTGCCCTCGGTGTTGTAGAGGGTTATCCTGATTCCGGTATATAGATTGGCGGGAACCGCGATGTAGAACGGTGTCGCCGTGCCTCCGATCTCTACGCCGTCGCCGCAGTCGAGAAGTACTCCGGCACGGTCGTCAGCTACTATGGCGGCGCCGTCGACAAGGGTGAACGAACCGCTCAAACCCTGATCGGCAGAAACCCTTATACTCTTGATCTTCAATGTCTTGATTCCCGTGGTAATGCTGAGTTTCAGGATGCCGGTAACGGGTTTGAACCTCAGGTTTGTCAAGTCCACCGCGGGGTCGGAAACCATGGGGACCTTGAATACGTTGCCGGCCGCATAGGTCTGGGTGAACGGCAGGTATCCGTTCGCGATCTCGGAAGGATAGTAGCCGGTAAAGGAGTCTCCCGTGAAGGCGCCCCAGGTAATCTTATGGAACTCGCCTGTGGTCGAACCGCCGGTCGTGGTCTGGTAAATAGCCGTTTTGGTGCCGTTGTCGACGGTTATCTGGTCGCCGGCCACCCAATTTACGTCATAGTGGTCTCCCGCATCCGCGAGAGCGGTACGCGTAGATACGGCCTCGATGGAAGCGATGATGGTTTCGTTGTCCTGCACCATTTCATCCACGGTGCAGGAAGCGGCTGCAAACAGCGCTATGGCAACGAGTGAAAACAGTATCTTTTTCATAGCTCTCTCCTCCATTTATTCCCAGGTTACGCTGATTGTGTAAGGCGCGCCGTTCAGCACCGCGACATTGCCACTGTACTGATAGCCGCTGTATTTGCCGCCGCCGTAGTCCCCGAGGGTGCAGGTGGGGGTATCCTCGCACTGCACGCCCACATACCAGGTACCTGAAGGCAGGGTGTCGAACTTGAGTTCCTTGACCTTGTCGGTATTCTCCACCTTGTATTGGGCATCCTCCTTGAAGGCGAAGGTGCCTTCTGCAAGGTGCAGGCTGATGTTGAAATTCTCGAGGGATTCCATTCTCACGCAGATGTTGCGCGCCCCTTCGGGAAGGGCGAAGACGAAGTGGTGGCACTGTTTGTCGCCCACCTTGGTGTATGCGGGGTCATCGTCCGTGGTGGACTTGGTCATCCGGCGCACCTCGCCGTTGTGGAGCACTCCCTTGGCTTTTGCAATGCCGACTCCGTCGAACGCATACTTGATGTAGGAAGCCATCAGGTCGCGGCGCTCTCCGTCGGGATACTGCTCCGGGTGACCTCCGGAAGGAATAACGCGTCCGGACCAGATTGAGGGCTTGTAAGCGATGACAGAGGGCAGCATATGATATTTGTATGCGGGATAGTCGTTGATGCAGAGCACCTCGGTACCCGGCACCATGGCGTACTCCGCGAAGTAGGGGCCGTTCCAATGCTTCACCTGGGCTACGCGATGGTCTCCGCCGAAGTCGTAATATTTCAACAATGGACTGTCGTCCGGAATTATATAGTCGGGGTAAATGTCGTAAATATTGGTATCGTTGACATATCCCGGCCAGAGACCCAGATAACCGTTCGTAGAAGAATAGTCATTGTCGATGACCCCCCGGGATGAGAAGAATGCGCCCGCGCATGAGCCGACATAACTGCCTCCGTTATAGAAGAACTTGCGGATATTCTGGCGGCCTCCGGCCCAGAGGGCGCGGCCGTGGGTTGTAGAGTAGCCGCCGTTCTCATAAAGCGCCCTGAAGCGGGGCTCTCCGTCGGGATAGAGAAGCACCCCGTTGAGATCCTCGTCGCTGCCTATGAAGACTTTGGCCTGTTCCAGTTCTTCGGTCTCGTTATATGAATTGGTATAGCTGTCGGTGTAGAAGTACTCATACGACAGGTTGAGATACGAAACTATCGGCATCGTCTTGTACTTGGAAAGATTGGTGCCGGCATCTGCAAAAAGGTCCTTGTAGAAGGCCTTGTTGGGTACGTCGGTACGTATTTCCACTTCGGACTCGTCCTCGAAATCGATGCCCGGCATCACGGTGCAGACGGAGCGCTCTATGGCATTGGCCGCCTTGGCGACGGCATATTTCTGCATGAACTTGCCGGTAGTGGTGGTCGTCGTCACGGTGAATCCCTGGGCGAGGGTGCCGGCAGGGACCACGAAGAAGAAGGTTTGCGTGGGAGTGGTATCGCCGCCCAGAGTGCCGTCAGTCACCGTCGAACCGGGGCCGACTGTGACGAACTGGCCGTCGTCGCCCGCCTTGTAAACCTTGAGCACCAGGCTCTTCTGCGCCTCGGTGACACTCTTGTCCATAACCAGTTCAGGCTTCGAAGTAAAGTTCATATCCACGGTTCCGGTGCCCCAGAGAGCCTCTTCGGCAGCAGTAGTGATCTTCACTTCGGAGATGGCCTCGGAGGTGTTTACCGCCACGGAAATCAGACCGCAGAGGTTCTTGAAAGCCAGCGTGCCATTGCCGTCGGAGAGAGCGACGGCGGGATTGGCGTTCCTGTCGAAGGAGCCTTCCCTGTAATACTGTACCGGCGGGAGGTTCACGGTAAGGATGGAACCGGATACGCTTCCCGCCATGGAGGCGGGATAGAAAGCATAGCATGAAGAGTTGTAATACTCCTCATATCCAGCTTCGCTGAAGTGTCCTTTCGCCTTGCCGTCGTCGGCAGGATCGAGTGCGAAAAGGTGCGAATCCGCAGTGGAAGCGCTCTTGTAAACCACGATGGTATCACCTTCGGTCCAGAGAACCGAAGAACCGGAGAGCGTGGTCCTGCTGGCTCCGCTCTGCGATTCGAGGGAAGCCGTGAAGCCATCCCCGGAATCACCCGGCCATACCTCGCCGATCTGGCAGGAGGCAGCGCAGAGAAGTATCGCGGGAATCAGGAAAAAGAGTCGTAATGATTTCATGATCAGAACTTTTCTTGGAAGAGACCGCCGGGTTTAAGAAGGTCGTAGGTTCCGGGCTTGCTGCCGAAATCCTCATTGTTGCCGGAAGCGGCGAAAATCGACTGCGCCTCAGTGGAAACGCACTCGGTGACGGGAACGATGTATTGTGCTTTCATAATTGGATAATTATCAGTCTGCTGCCCATGTCGGGGTATATGCTTCTCCTGTCTTGTAGTCCAGAAATATGACATCTATCGGAGTCTGGTTCTTGTAGCCGCTGTGGATCCAGCGCAGGTTGCCCTTCGCCAGCCAGTTGACGGCATCCCTGTGGCAGTGTATGGTGAGCTTGCCGCTCTTGGATGCGGTGCGCACGCCGTTGGCGTCGCTGTTGGAGGTAAAGAAGGGCGAAGGGGTGATGCCGTCGGGGCTCACGCCGTTATCTCCCAGATAAAGGTCTTTCAGGTTCGGGATGCGCTGGAACATGTAGACAAGTGCCGTTCCCGTTCCGGCTTTCCACCGCGAGAAGTCCATCCCCTCGAAATGCAGGGTCTCGAGGCTCTCCATCTGGTAGAACATATAGGTCATCCTGGTCGTGTTGGGGAAGGACATCTTGCGGATGTCGAGTTCCTTGATGGACTTGCAGCGGTTGAAAAGGCTGCGGGTATCGGTCACCTGGTCGGTGTTCCAACCCGAGAGGTCGAGGGTTTTGAGGGCCCAGCAGTCGCTGAAGGTGTTGTCCAGCGAACGGACATTGTCGGTCTTGAAGCCGGAAACGTCTATCGTCTCCACCTTCTCGCAGTGCTGGAACATATTGGCCATGGTGATGGCCTTCGCAGTATTGAAATGCGATACATCCAGCGATTCAAGCGACTGGCAGTAGCTGAACATAAAGCCGAAGCTGTCGCAGTTCGATGTATCGAAATTGCTGAGGTCCACCGACTTGAGGTTGAAGCAGCGGTGGAAGAAGTAGGAGAGGTTCTGGGCCCTGGAAGTATTGATCACCTTCATGTTCTCGATCTCCCTGACCAGGCAGAAACCGCGGAACATATGCGACGCCTGAGCGTTCGCATAGAGCACTGCAGCCGGCGAGGTGATGGTTACGGTACCCGTCTTGGAATCAAACGAAGCCCATACCGGATTGTCGCTGCGATAGTCGCTCACCAGCACCTGCCCCTCCTCGGAGACGCCTGTCCTGAAGACGATATGGGTGATGGTGGAGTCGTTGTCTATGGCCATGCAGCCGGGATTAGCCAGATTCTTGATGAGTTCGTTGAAATCGGGACCGTACATCAGGGTCGCCTCTCCCGAACCGGCAGGATCCGAGAAGGTATTGGCCTCGATCTCTATCCGGCGCGCCTCCGCCCTGCGGACGGTGAAGACCGCGTTTTCCTGAAGCTTGACCTCGGCCACCTTGCCGTTCACATCCACCAGGGTGATTTTCAATCCGGTGTAGGTATCGGCGGGAACCGAAACGCAGAAAGGCGTCTCTTCCAACCCTACTACCACACCATCTTCACCGCAGTCGAGGCTGACCCCGGCGGTGCCGGAAAGGGCCGCAACGCCGTCCGAGATAACGAAAGGACCGCTCATCGGCTGGTCGGCAGATACGCGTATCTCCCTGATTTTTAGGGTTTTGATACTGGAGACAACAGTAAAATGAAGCACGCCGCATATAGGCTTGAACTTCAGAAGCTTTATGTCGGATACCTCATCGGTGGCCATGGGAATCCTGACCTCCCTGGCGGGATACCACTTCTGGACGGAAGGCAGGACTCCGGAGATGAGTTCGGCGGGGTAGTAACCTCTCAGGCTGTTTCCGCTCACGGAACCCGACACCTTGTTGAATTCGGATGAGGAGGAACCGCCGGTAGCGGCCTCGTAAACCGCTTCGGAGACTCCGTCGGTGACTGTGATGCGGTCTCCCGCAATCCAGTTTATAATATATCCGCCTTCCGTCGCCTCGAGAGCGGTACGGGTTGACAGATTCTCTATTTCAGCAATGATAGTATCGCGGTCCACACGCTCTTCAACCGTGCAGGAGAGGACGGCAAGGGCAGCCGCAGCAAAGAACAATAATCTCTTTTTCATAGCCGTTACTCCCATTTTACGCTGATTGAATAAGGCGCGCCGTTAAGCACCGCGGTGTTGCCGCTGTAGATATATCCGTAGTCGCCGAAGGAGACTTCAGGAGCATCCTCGCACTGGACTCCCACATACCAGGTTCCGGCGGGGAGTTTGTCGAAGGAGAGCTCCTTCACCTTGTCGCCGTTCTCAAGGGAATATTTTGCATCCTCCTTGAATGCGAATGTGCCCTCTGCGAGCCTCAGGCTGAGGTTGAACCCTTCCAGGGACTCGAGCCGCACCCTGATGTTGCGGGCCCCCTCGGGAAGGGCGAAGACGAAATGGTGACACTGCCTGTCGCCCACTTTCGTGAAATCGGGATCGTTCTCTTCCGTCGATTTGGTCATCAGCCTGACCTCTCCGTTACGGAGCACTCCCTTGGCTTTGGCGATGCCCTGGCCGTCGAAGCAATACTTGACGAACGACGCCATCAGGTCGAGCTGCTCCTTCTCTTCGGACTGCTCGGGATGGCCTCCTACCGGAATCACGCGCCCCGACCAGATTGAAGGCTTGTAGGCGATCACAGAAGGGTATCCGTCGAAATCATAGCCGGAAAGGTCGTTGACGCAGAGCACCTCCGTTCCGGGGGCGTCTTCCCAGAATTTGAAGTAAGGGCCGTTCCAGTGCTTTATTTCCTCCACCTTATGGTCGCCTCCGAAATCATAGTAGCGCAGCACGGGGCTGTCGTCGGGAAGGATGTAGGTAGGATAGATATCGGTGATGCTGAGGCTGTTGTGGAATCCGGGCCAGAAACCGAGATATCCTGCCGTAGAGGTAAAGGCGTTGCCTACGGAGCCCCTGGCGGAGACCATAGCTCCCGCACAGGAGCCGCAGTAGCTTCCTCCGTTGTAGAAGAACTTGTTGAAATTCTCACGGGCCTCTGCGAAGAGATTGCGGCCGTGCTCGGTGGAGTATCCGCCGTTGACGTAGATCATCCTGAACCTCGGTTCGCCGTCAGGATAGAGCAGAACACCGTTCAGGTCTTCGGGCGAACCGGCGAAGGCAAGCTTCTGCTTGGCGAGGTCGGCCGCGGTGAAGTTCTCCCTGGGTGCGAAGAAATACTCGTATTCAAGGCCCATATAGTTGATGAAGGGCTGAGTCCTGAATTTTCCGATACCTGCGCCGGAATCCATGAAGAGGTCCTTGTAGAAGGCCTTGTTCAGCACGTCGGTCCGGATCTTCACTTTCGATTCATCCTCGAAGCGGACATCCGGCATCACCGTGCAGACGGAACGCTCGATGCGGTTCGATTCCGAAGGAACGGCATATTTCTGCATGTACTTCTTGTCGGAAGTGACCACCGTGACGGTAAATCCCTGCGAAAGGGTTCCGGCCGGAATTGCCATATAATAGACCCTTTCGCGCTCCGCATCTCCGGTCAGGACGCCGCCCGAAGCTGAAGAAGAGGCGCCGGAGGAGATAAACTGCCCGTCAGGGGAATCAGGGTCCTCTATTTCGAGTATCAGGCTCTTCTGATCTTCCGAGGTAATCTTGTCCATTATCAGGAAAGGCCTGGATTTGTAATTCATATCCACCTTGCCGGTACCCCAGAGGGCTTCGTCCGCCGCGGTGGTTATCTTGATCTCCGAAATCGGCGCCGCCCCCGTCACCCTTATCGCCACAAGGCCGCACAGGTTGGAGAAGGGCAGCATTCCGTTGCCGGGGGAGTTGCTTACCGCGGGGCTGGCGCTGCGGCCGAAACTGTTCTCCATTCCCTTCTGTACCCGGGGAAGGCTGACGGAAAGCATCTGCCCGTCCATTCCGACCGCCACGGAGGGCGGAAATACGGCGTAGCAGGGTTCCGTGTAATAATCATCATAACCCTCTTCGCTGAATATGCCCCTTTCCTTGCCGTCGCAGGAAGGATCGATTGTGAAGTCGTGGCCATGATAACCGGCCGTTATGGCCGAAGCCTTATAGACTCTGATAACGTCTCCTTTGGTCCAGAGAACCGCACCCGCCTTGTCCAGCGAGGTTCTGGTATCCGCTGCGGAATGCTCCTCGGCATATGCCATAAAGCCCTCCGGGGAAACGGGATTCTCAAAAACCTGGAGATCGCACGAGACCACCGCTGCGGCTACAGGAAGAAATAGCAGCAGACGGCGGATTTGTGAGCGTTTCCCGGTCTTCATAGTTTGGTTATTGGTGATATGATTCCTATCTTTGCGTTAAATCAGGCTTGACTTGTAAAGTTACATAAAAATGTTGACTCCAGAGCAAATAAATTTCATAGTGAACAAGGGGCTGATGGCCCTGGATCTCAAGGGCGAACCCCAGACTCTGTACGAACCGATAGGCTATATCCTGGGGCTTGGAGGAAAGCATCTGAGGCCCAAACTCTGCCTCACCGCATTCGGCCTCTTCAGCGATGATGTCACCGACGAGATAGTCTATCCCGCCGTTGCCCTCGAGGTCTTCCACGAATTCACCCTTGTACACGACGACATAATGGACCGTTCCGACACCCGCCGCAACCAGCCCACTGTGCACGTCAAGTGGGATGAAAATACCGCCATACTCAGCGGAGACGCCATGTCGATCCTCGCCTACCGGTACCTCGCCCTCTGCCCCGCCGACAAGCGTCAGGAGGTCTTCAAACTCTTTACGGACACGGCTATGGGAGTATGCGAGGGGCAGCGCAAGGATATGGATTTCGAAGAACAGCCCTTCGTAACTATGGACGAATACCTCGATATGGTGGGGCAGAAGACCGGCGTGCTGCTGGCCTGCTCGGCCGCGATGGGAGCCCTGCTGGCAGGCGCTGACGAGGAGAAGGTCAAGGCCCTCTACGACTTCGGATACAACACCGGACTGGCGTTCCAGATTACCGACGACTTCCTCGATACATTCGGAGACCCAGTCACCTTCGGCAAGCCCATCGGAGGCGACATCGCCCTCAACAAGAAGAGCTGGCTGCTGGTGGAAGCGCTCCACCGCGCCAAGGCTGCCGGCCGTTATGCCGAGTTTGCAGCCCTTCTGGCCCTCGGAGAGGATAAAAGGCAGGAGAAGATCGAGGCCGTCACCGGAATGTACATCGATCTCGGAGTGAAGGAGGCGGCCGAAGATGCCATCCTCGAGTGCCATGCAAAGGCTGTGGAGGCCCTCGAAAAGGGCGGGCTCGACGAGGCTCAGGTCCAGTGCATGAAAGAGTTCGCAGAAGCACTCATACATCGTGAAAGATAGCAGAAAACTGGAGATAATGGCACCTGCAGGCAACTTCGAGTGCCTGAGGGCCGCCATTCAGGGAGGGGCCGATTCCGTCTATTTCGGAGTCGGGAACCTCAACATGCGTTCCCATTCCGCCAACAACTTCGCGCCGGAGGACCTGGCTGAGGTGTGCCGCATCTGCCGCGAGGCGGGAATCCGTTCCTACCTCACCCTCAACATCGTGCTCTACGACGAGGACCTCGAGCCGATGAGGGAGGCCCTGCGGGCGGCTAAGGAGGCAGGAATCACCGCCGTGATAGCCTCCGACATGGCAGCCATCGCCTATGCCCGGCATATCGGCGTGGAAGTGCACATCTCCACGCAACTGAGCATCTCGAACCTCGAGAGCCTGCGCTTCTATGCGCAGTTCGCCGACGTCATAGTGCTGGCCCGGGAGCTCAACCTGAAGCAGGTGGCGGAGATTTCGCGCGCCATCGAGGAAGAAAACATAAAGGGCCCCTCCGGGAAGCGGGTGCAGATAGAGATGTTCTGCCACGGAGCCCTCTGCATGGCCATTTCCGGTAAATGCTACCTCTCCCTGCACGAATACAACGCCTCCGCAAACCGGGGCAGCTGCTACCAGCTCTGCCGCCGCGGCTATGAGGTCACCGACCTCGAGACGGGAATGAAGCTGGAGATTGACAACAAATATATAATGTCGCCCAAGGACCTCTGCACCATCGAGTTCCTCGACAAGATGGCGGAGGCGGGAGTGACCGTTTTCAAGATAGAGGGGCGTGCCCGCAGCGGGGAATATGTCAAGACCGTGACGCAGGCTTACCGCCGCGCCGCAGACGCCGTCCTCGACGGCACCTTCACCCGTGAAATGGCCATAGGCCTCAGGGGGAGCCTTGAAACTGTCTTCAACCGCGGCTTCTGGGACGGCTACTACCAGGGCGCGCGCCTCGGCGAATGGAGCGAAGTTTACGGCAACCGAGCCACCCGCTCAAAGGTCTTTCTGGGCAAGGTGTCCAATTATTTCGCCCGGCTGGGCGTAGCCGAAATAACTCTCGAAACGGGCTCTTTCAAGGTGGGCGACCACCTGCTCATCTCCGGCGCCACGACGGGCGTGGTGGAATGCGACGTCACGGAGATCCGCCTCGGCGAAGGGGCCGCCGTGCAGTCGGTTCAGGAGACGAAAAAGGGGGACGTCTCATCCATCCCCCTTTCCGACAAAGTCCGCCGAGGCGACAAAGTCTATCTATATCAGTAATCCTTAAGGAGTTACCGTTATCTGCTGTACGAGCGTCTGGTTGACGTTCGAGATCTTCGCCACGCACTTGATGGTGTGCACGCCGGCAGGAAGCACGACCTCGGTGTCGTTATACTGGCTGCCGTCTATATACCAGGTAACCGAGGTGGGCACGGTGCGGGTATTGACTATCTCGAGCGGAATGTAATCCGAAGCCGAGTAGGTAGCTGTAGCATTGACCTTGATGCAGGGCACGTCATATACCGGATAATCCGAGAGGCCGGGGCGGCTGTAGCCGTCCACCTCCATCTTCCGCCATCCTTCACCCACGGGGCAGTAGCAGAAGGCCAGCTTGTCGCCGAAGCTGAGGGAAGCCAGGTATTCCTGGGAAAGGCTGCAGGGGAAGGAGAATGCCTGAACACCGGCGCCGAAAGGAATGGTCTCAGATGCAAGACCCGAAGCGGCGCATTTTGCATTGTCGTCGTAATCGAGCAGAAGGACTGCAAAATCGGCAGTGATGTCGAATGCTCCGAAATTGTAGAAGTCACCGATTTTCAACGAGAAAGAGCCCGACTCTATGGTGCCGCTGGCGAGTGAGACGCCGGCAGTACCCGACTCTGCATAGAATGCGAAGTCGCTGATCGGATGTCCGCCTTCATCGGGCTTGAGGCCTATCACGGCACTCTGGTCGTAACGGAAGTCGTAATCCTTGTCGAGATAGAACGAGGAGATGGCAAAGAAACCGTTGTCCTCGCCGTCCCAACCCCAGTTGATGTGGAAATCGCCGTTGGAGTCGTAGCCGTCCACCACGAACTGGTGGCCGTACTGTCCGTCATCGCCCGAATAGGGCATGGGGCGGTTTTCGTCGATTTCGCTCCTCAGTATCTCCGCCCAGCGCAGGGTGCTGTAGTTGTCCCTGTAGAGGAGGATTGCGGAAGAGTCGTAATCCATATATTTGACCATCGCCGCGACGATGCTTTCGCTGTATGCGCCGGTTCCGGAAGCCTGGTTGTCCACGCCGTTGAAGGAGGACTCGAGCATCACGGCCACGTCGAACATGAGTTTCGACACATTCTGAGCCTGCTCGGAGGTGTAGGAGAGGCGGCTGACAGGCATCTGGCTCCAGTTGTAAGTGGTATCCAGGCGGTGTTCGGGTTCGGTCCTGTTATGATTCTTGTCGGTGCGGTAGGAGTAGGAAGGCAGGAGGCCGGTAACGGTCTGGGGCCACTGGTGGAAGCACATCACCTCGCATACTGCGGTGGCGACGCATCCGGTCACCGACTGAAGGCCGTCGACGACGGGGCAGCGGAGGTTATAGGGCGCATCCTGGCCCCAGCTCCTGGTATTGAGGGTCTTGCCGGTGGACTTGCGTATTGCGCGGACCGACGAAGCATCCCACTTGGCCTCCATCCCGGCATCGGGAGAGATGCCGTTGCTGCGCAGGAATTCTATCTCGCGCTTATACATATCGAACCAACCCTTCACGTTGGGATGGATGTTTTCGGAATTGAAACCGCCGTTGTCGGAGTAACCGAGCACGGGAACTGCGGCATCGTCGCCCGCGATGACGACGAATCCGCCGCCATCCCGGTTGAAGACATAGAATGCGGGAGCCTCACCGGCACGGGTCTGCCCGTCGGTGCCGTCCCATACCATCTCTACCTTGACCAAGGAGGCGCGGGTGGAACTGCCGCTGAAGAAAGACTTGGCAAGGTATTCAGCCCTGTTCAGGGAGACATTGTCTGCAAAAGCCTGGAAGGCGAAGCCGATAAGAAGGATAAATGTTGCGATTCTTTTCATAGCCTTACCTCCTCATCATTATGTAACCCGTCTGGTGCTCGGCATCGGAAAGCCATACCATATCTGCGTTGACCTTGACCACGGTAGCTGTAAACGAACCTGCAGCCACCGGAGTGGTGCCGTAGGCGGTAACCGTCACGGCCACCTCGTCGTTGAGGGAAAGGGATGCGGGAGCCGACATCTCGACGGCATATCCGCCGGGAAGGCTCTGGACGCGGTAGAATCCCCGGCTCTGGGAGGAGACGGTCTTGGTATAGAGGGCGTACTGGTTGACGCCTGCCTCATACTTGCAGGTATATGCACCGTTCGCCATATCGAAGACGCCGGCATCGGTCAGGGTCGTGATGTCGTATGCGGGAAGGGTCGAAGAGACCGTTGCCTTGCCAGAAGCTACGAGAGCAGCGATGTCGAGCGGCATATTGTACTTGTAACCGGCGAGATAAGCCTTCGAAGCGGCCACATTGACCGTCACCAGATGGTTGTCGGTCCTGACCTTGATTTCGAGCGCGTCACCCGATGCCACGGCGGGATTCACGAACATCCAGCCGTCGGTATTCACCGCCGCGGAGAGCGCGGGGGACGAGGTGAAACTGAGGGTCACGGTCGAAGAGTAATCCGAAGCGAACGAGAGGGCCGCATCGATATTCGACAGGCCCATAGTGTAGGTGCCTGCCAGGGCGCGTCCCGTCGCGGTGAAGGAGATGCTCTGGAGATGGTCGCCGTCGAGATCGCTGCCCGGAAGTAATACGAAGTTCAGAAGCGAGAGTTTCTCCTTGAATTCGAATTTGTACTTGTCGATAACATTGCCGCTCACGAAACGGCCGGCCTTCACATCATAATTCATATCGGGACCGCTGCCTGACTGCTCCTGGGCCGGAGGGAGGGTCAGGGTGACGCTGTTCTTGGTGCAGGTGGCGCCTGCGGTATAGGGATAATAGGCGCTGGTGGGGGTTCCGCCGGAGAACATTCCGGAGAAGAGGCCCTCGGTGGAACCGGCGCTCGAGGAGACCAGGGTTCCCTTCACATTCCTCTCCGTCGAGCTGAATACGCCGATGGCATCGTTCTCGGCCCACCTGATCACAAGACCGTCGAGGGTGGTCCTGGTTTCGGGCGACACTATCTTGCCGATTATCTCGATCTTGGAAGAACGCCTGGAACTGATGTTCCCCAAATCGCTTTCATTTTCCTGCTGGCAGCCGAAGAGTACGGCAGTAAGGAGAAGTGCTGATAAAATGCTTTTTCTCATATCCGTTCCTCCTACCAGTTGTATTTCTCGCCGGAATCCTTCTTCCAGCTTGTCGAGAAGCCGTCTCCGCCGTCAATATAGGAATTGGCGAGCATGGACGAGGGCTCCAGCTCCACGGTCCAGGTCACGGGAGCTTCGTAGTCAATTAATAATTTCATCTTTATCTGTTTCATTCGATTATTCTGTCGGGCCACTTGTCGAGGGCCTTGAAAAGTTGGTCGTCGTCGCGCAGGCGTATCACCTCGCCCGCCTTGAGGCAGTAATACTTGACCGCTATCTCCTCCTCCAGAAGGGGACGGATCTCATCCTTCTTGGTCAGGAGCATGGTGCGCTTGTCGGTCTCTATCTTTTTCTTAAGCGCCTCTATCTCAGTCTTATAGGTATCGTAGAGACCATCGAGTTTTGCAGCGGAGACCAGCTGGTCGAGATAGGCTGCAGCGCCTCCCCTGCTGTCGAACTCCTTTTTCTCCGCAAATTTGACGAACTCATCGTATTCGGCGTCGCTGAGGCGGAAATCCTCCGCTGGTGCGATTTCGGGATGCGACTTGAAGTAGCGGATGGAGTACTCTCCGAGTATGTCGTTGTAAACCAGTGAATAAGCCGGGCGGCTGTAGATATGGGCCTCAGCCTCTATGTCGGGGGTGATTCCGCCGCCGTCATAGACGCTGCGGCCTCCGGCGGTCCTGAACTCCTTCTTCAGGGAATCGGGAATGAAGCCGACGCTGCCGTCCTCGTTGCGGTGGCTGTAATCCAAAGCCTGCACGCAGCGGCCGCTGGGAGTGTAATATTTGCCTGTCGTAATCTTCACCTTGCCGTCGTAGGGAGTGGTGATCACCGACTGGATGAGTCCCTTGCCGAAGGTACGCCTGCCGGCGATGATTCCGCGGTCCAGATCCTGGATCGCCCCTGCGAAGATCTCCGATGCAGATGCCGAACTGCTGTTGACCATCACCAGAAGGGGAATCTCCGTATCGATGGGCTCGTCCTTGGTGCGGTACTCCTGGTTCATCTGCTCATTGCGCCCCTTCGAAGAGACCACGAGGGTGCCCTTTGGAACAAAGAACGAAAGCATCTTTATGGCTTCGTCCATTATGCCGCCGCCGTTGTCGCGAAGGTCGATTACCAGGCGGCTGATTCCGCGCTTGCGAAGATCGAGGAAACTGCTCCTGAACTCGTCGGAAACCTTGTCGGTGAAGCCCGAAACCCGGACATAACCTATTGAATCGCGGATTATGCCGGAGTATGCAATGTCGGAAACGTGGATTCGCTCACGGGTCACCACCACGTCGAGGGTGTCTCCGGTGCGTCCCTTGATCACCTTGAAAGTGACATCGGTGCCCGGCTGTCCCTTCATGCGGGATGAACTCTGCTCCGAAGTCTCGCCGTAAACAGGGATGCCGTCGATGGCGATGATGGTGTCGCCCGGCTGGAGGCCCGCCTTGAGTATGGGGGAGTTCTCGTAGGGCTCGAAGATCAGCACGCCTTCATTGGGACGCTTCTTGATGGTGGAACCCACTCCGCCGTAGATGCCGGTGGTCATCAGCGCGAAATCCTCCTCCTCGGCCTCGGCAATATATGTGGTATACGGGTCGAGCGACTGCAGCATCGCCTCTATCCCCGCGGGAATCATCTTGTCGAAATCGACGGTATCCACATACGACGAAGCTATATTCCTCAATATGGAATATTGTATATCAAGGTTCTTCCCGAGCTTGAACATACTGCTCTGGGAGGAATCCTGGGCCTGTGCCATGCCTGAAACCAGGCACAATAACGAAACAAAGGCTACTCTTGCTAATTTAATCATATCTTGCAAAGATAGTTATTTTGTAATAATTGAAAACAATGCCCTTATTCCGCCCATAATTTGCGCTAATGCGAGACGAGATCGATGTGCTGCCCCTGGACCAGGCGGTCGCAGATGACGCCTGGGACGGAGGCGGCCGAGGCTGTGGGAGTGGCGATGGTAACGGTGGCCGTGTCGCCGGGCATCAGCGTGCGCAGGTTGAATTCTCCCCGGACACCGTCTACTGTCGGAAACGCGTCCTGATAAATCGGGGCCACACCTATGTTTTTGATGGTCAGGACGGCCGAATCCCCTTCTTTGACGGCAAAACGGACGAGCTGGAACCTGTAGCCGGTGGCCGTCGACGCACTCCTGATGCGGGACATGGGCTGATAGTCAGGCTGGTCATTGCCGATTATAAACGTCAGGTGGAAGCGGGCCGCTTCGCTCTCGAAGGAGCGTCCGTATATGCCGGCGGCGTCCAGACAGTGCTCCTGGTCATAGTCTGTATAGTAGCTGAATTCGCCGCCCAGCGGCGCGCGCAGGTAGCGGTCTTTGCCGAAGAACAGCCAGTCCTCCGCATTGTATCGGTCGTGTTCTTCGCACATGAACGAATCGTCGAAGTTACCGAAACCGCCGGCCAGCAGAGCCGGTTTTTTTTCGAACGGGCCGTATTGCGCAGCATCGATGGAGATGCACCAGGGTGTCTGACGGAACCAGCCGTCCATCGCCTGCAGCCATTCTGCCTGGAAGGCTTCGGAAGGGAAAGTCTGCCCGGCGATGAATGGCCCGTCATAGATATGGTACTCCGCCCAGAGGCCGAATCCGGTCTCCAGGAAGGCCAGTCGCGGGTCGCTGTCATAACGTTCGGCAAACAACCGGTAGAACTCTTTGTGGAAGCGTTGCAGTTCGCCGCATCGCCAGTCAGGGAACCAGGTCCGCAATCCTTCGCTTTTGCCGACGGTTTCCTTATAGTCCGGCAGGGCCTTGATATAGTCCGGCACAGCACTTTTCTTGCCCGGATAGGTATAGTAAAACCGCACGATGGCCTGATGCTTCCGCGAAGCTGCGCCGGCCAGGATCCGCTCCACCGCGTCCCAAATGTAGCTGTCCTTCTGCGAGCAGATGTCGCTGTAGCGCACGTAAGCATATTCCAACTGTATGGCGTCGGTCTCAAGGTAGTCACTGTCATTCCAGAAAACGATGCCTGTCATCGGCTGCACGCCGCCTTCCCCCCCAAGATAGGGCACGTCGGTATAAGTATCTTCGGGAGTGACATGCTCGTCTTCCTTCCCGCACGCCGCCAGCAGCACCATCGCAACCAGCGTCGCAGGTATAAAAGAAAAACAGTATTTCATAATCGTCCGCATTTGCTAGAACTCCAGCTGGAACCCGTTGCTCTTCAGCCGGTCGTAATTTTCTTTGTCGAAGCGATATTTGACAGGCGTCCGCGTGCCGCGGCGGGGTGAATCATCCGGAACCTCGGTCAAGATCCCGTAATGCTTCATCTTATTGGCGAAGTTCCTTCTGTCGAATTTCACCTCAAGAATGGACTCATAGAGGTTCTGCAGTTGAGGCAGGGTAAAGACTTCCGGGAGGAGTTCGAATCCGACCGGCTCGAAATGGATGTTCTGCTTCAGGCGGGAGAAGGCTACTCTCAGGATTTTGTCGTGGTCGAAGGCCAGATGCGGGATGTCGGTCCAGCAGAACCATTCGGCTTTGTCGGCGTCGGTATTGGCTTCCACTTCGGCGAGCTTGACCAGGGCATAATGGGCAATGGTAATCACGCGCTCGCGCGGGTCGCGCTTGATATCACTGAAGGTACCGACCTCCTCGAAATCCCTGATGGATAATTTGAGGCCGGTTTCTTCCTTCAGTTCCCGAGCAGCCGTATGTGCGACCGTCTTGTCCTTCTCTACATCGAGGAACCCGCCGGGCAGCGCCCATTCGCCCACGTAGGCGGTAGCACTGGCTTCCTTTTCCTGCCCACGCTTGATAAGAAGCACCTTCAGTTCCTTGCCGTCGTAACCAAATACCACGCAGTCAGCCGTCACGGCCGGATGCGGATACTCGTATGTGTATTGACCTTTCTTTGCCATAGTTGTTGAGCTTTGTTTCTGCAAATGTAGGACTATTCTGCCAGAGTTGCAAAAAAGTTGTGTAAAAATTACGCATAAAATTTGGAGATATGAAAACGATGGCGTATCTTTGCGTAAAAATTACACAAACAAAAAAATTCATAGCCATGAAAGAGACGACTAACTACATCTACAACCTCATCATCCTCGATGAGAGCGGTTCCATGAATTCTATCCGCAACCAGGCATTTACCGGTGCCAACGAGACCCTTCAGACCATCCGCGCTGCACAGCAGGAGAATCCCGACGACAATCAGATGATTACATTCGTGACCTTCGACACGGGGGGTGGTCGGCCGGCCGTCCGCACGCTCATTGATGCGGAGCCTGTCGAGAAGGTGGCTGACCTCACGCCGGATCAATACCGGCCGAGTGGCTGTACGCCGCTCTACGACGCGATGGGACAGTCCATCACGGAACTGCGCAAAAAGGTGAAAGAGGGCGACCATGTGCTTGTGACAGTCATCACCGACGGCTATGAAAACAGTTCCCGATTTTTCTCGGCCGAAATGGTCAAGTCGCTGGTCGATGAGTTGACTGCCCAGGGCTGGGTCTTCACCTATATCGGCGCGAACCAGGACTCCGAGCGGACCGCCAGCGGCCTGGGCATCCGCAGCACGATGGACTTCAAGGCCACGGTGGAGGGGTCGGTCATCATGTTCGACAAGATGCGTTACAGCAACCGTGAGTATTACAAGAAGGTACGCCGTGAAAAAGCCGGCGAACAGGTTGACTACGAGGAGGACTTCTACGCGGAGAAGATGTCGTATATGCGAATCACGCCCGAACGCATCTCATCCCTCCGGGAAGGGCAGATCTTCGTCTTCGGCAGCAACGAGGCCGGACATCACGACGGTGGTGCAGCACGACTTGCTCATGAGCGTTTCGGAGCCGTCTATGGACAGGGAAGAGGCCTGCAGGGGCAGAGCTATGCTATCCCGACAATGAATCTGTCGCTGCAGCAGATTGCCCGGGAGGTCAACGAATTCACCATCTTCGCCGACATGCATCCGGAACTGACCTTCCTGGTCACCCGCATCGGCTGCGGCGTTGCCGGCTTCAACGCAAGGCAGATCGCCCCGCTCTTCGCCGGAGCCAGCTGTCTCAGGAACGTCCATCTCCCGAAAGAGTTCTGGGATATCCTCAATTATCGGTATAACGACTAATAATCACTATCTATACAACCGAAACTATAGATGGTAATAACGCAAGCCCACACTGCCCGATACGGTATACCCCTTGACGAGGAAGCGGTGAAGGTCGTCTCCCAGTCACCCAAGTGGACCCCGGGCTATGTAGGCGGCAAATCTGTCCGCGTGACTTACATTTTCCCCGTCATCTTCAAGATATCAACGATGCGAGCCTGTCTACGCTCCTCTCCCGGCTCCTCCGCAACGGAGTCGATGTGGTCTTGCTCCTCTTATTTCAGGCTAATATCAAGAGGATACCCGAGCGGGTGGCATGTCTTTATTTTTATTTTTATTTTTATCTTTGTTTGCCGTCGTGGTAAAACTGATAATAGGATAAAACTATGGAAGAAAAGCTCAACCCTAAATACAATGAAGCCGTACAGCAAATCAAGACGGCTATTCTACGGAGTCAGGCCAAGGCGCTCGCTGGGATAAACCAGGAACAACTTGCCCTCTACTTTGGTATTGGGCGTTTTATCTCTCAGAATTCTCGTGCTGGATTCTGGGGGAAAGATGCAGTCGACACAATTAGCCGCCAATTGGCGGCCGAGATGCCCGGATTAAGAGGCTTCTCTCCTCGTAACTTGCGAAACATGAGGACCTTTTATGAACAATGGCAAGTCCTTGATACGAATTTGGCAGTTGCGACTGCCAAAAGCGACGCTATGAGTAATTCGGCAGTTATTAACTGCCAATTTGGATTCAGAGAATCATTTGATGGTAGTGCCTATAAACGATGTCCCGGTAGCGGCATTTTTCAGCATAGGTTTTACACATCATATTGCTATTCTATCGGGCACGAAATCTCCAGATGAAAGATACTACTACATCCGGCTTTGCCATGAACAGAGTTTAACAGTAGAGGCACTGCAAAAGAAGATAGCCGAAGATGCATTTCATAATCAAGGGAATATGCCAAACAACTTTGTCGCCACAATTCCCGAATACAAACAGGCATTCAGGGCCATTCAGATGTTCAAGGATGAGTATCTGTTGGATTACCTCAATGTAGAGCAGCTCGGGATTCGCGAGGAGGACATTGATGAGAAGGTCATTGAAAATGAAATTGTCCACAATATCAAGAACTTTATCATGACCTTCGGCAAGGGATTCACCTACAGAGGAAACCAGGTCCACTTCGACAAGTTCGGCCACGACCATTGGGTGGACCTGCTCTTCTTTAACCGAATCCTCAGATCCCTTGTAGTGGTGGAATTGAAGAAAGGTTCATTCAAACCAAGCTATTTGGGCCAGCTTTCCCATTACCTTCATGTCCTTGACGATGATGAACGGCTTGAGGGAGAGAACCCGTCAGTTGGTATCATTCTCTGTAAGGATGCAGATAGGACTTTCGTAGAATATGTCCTTCAAGACTATAACCGGCCGATGGGCGTCGCCACATACAAGACCCAGGAGAAATTGAAAGAACTGCTTCCTGATGAGGAAGAGATGAAGAAACTGATGTGATTTCTTGCAGCGACGCAAGCGATCCTCTCTGGCGTTGCGCATTCCTAAACGCTCGCCGCGGGGCCCTGCATAGATACAGACTTTTCACAGGGAAATAAATCTCCTAAAAAATTTAGTAGATATTAGAATTATTTTCTACCTTTGCTGTCAGACAACTTAAACCGGGAGGTATAATGAAAAAACTGACAGCAAAGGAAGAAGAAATAATGCGTCTTCTCTGGGCGCACGGAGATATGTTCATCCAGGAACTGGTGAACCATTATCCCGATCCCAAGCCCCACCACAACACGCTGGCCACCCAGCTGGGATTCCTCGAAGAGAAAGGTTACATCTCGAGGGAGAAGTTCGCCAACGCCTACCGTTACCACGCCCTCGTGAGCGAACAGGATTTCGGCGACATTGTCATCGACCACGTGGTGGACAGGTTTTACAGGAATTCATACAGCAGCGTGGTCTCGCGCTTCGTTCAGGACGAGAAAATGGATCTCGACGAACTCAAGGCCCTGATTGCCCGGATTGAAAGCCAAAGAAAATGAATACCTTCTTATTATATCTTCTGAAGAGCAGCGTCCTGCTGTCGGTCTTCCTCTCCTTCTTCCTGCTGGTAATGCGGCGCAGCGAGCATTTCCGCTTCAACCGATTCACCCTGCTCGGTGGCAGCGCGCTCTGCCTGCTGCTGCCCCTCCTGCATCTGCGGATAAACCTGCCGACACTTTATTCAGAGTACCTGGAGCCTGCAACCGTAGCGACCGGAGAAGAGTCTGCACCCGAAGTGGCTGCAACCGCAAGCGGCCTCTCGCTTTCCTGGCAGGCGGTCATACTCTTTCTCTTCCTGACAGGCGCACTGGTAACACTGGGGTTCTACCTTTACTCATACGGAAGGATGTTCCGCCTGCTGCGGCACACCCACTCCGAACGGCGGGACGGATTCATCCTCCATCTCGTTCCTTACGAGACACCCTCTTTCAGCTGGATGCGGCACATTGTGATAAACAGAGAGGATTTTGAGCGTCATCCGGCCATCTGTCTGCACGAACAGGCGCATGTCCGCTACGGTCACTCGCACGACCTGCTGCTCTCTTCTGCACTTACGGTCCTCCAGTGGTTCAATCCGCTGGTGTGGATATGCCGCAGTGAACTCAAGCTGCTGCACGAATACGAAGCCGACGACTTCGTCCTCTACCAAGGCATTAATGCAACACAATACCAACTTTTGTTAGTGAAAAAAGCCGTGGGGGAAAAGCGTTTCCTCCTGGCCAACGGCTTCAATCACGCTCAACTCAAAAACCGTATTATGATGATGCAAAACACTTCCCGGGCAGCGTGGAAGAAGCTTTTCCTGCTGCTCCTGATTCCCCTGCTGGCCGGAACCTCTCTGCTCTTTGCCGAGAACACCGCTACCGACGATGACGAGCCCGTCAGATACTCTCTCCTTGAGATCAAGCCTCTTTTCCAGGGCGAAGAAGCCAGCCATTTCGCATACTGGGTAAACGAACACCTGACATATCCGAAGGAGGCGAAGGATAATAAACTCCAGGGCAGGGTCACTCTCCAGTTCGTCATTGAGAAGGACGGCTCCGTAACCAATGTCAAGGTCTTGCGCGGTACTGATTCCGTCCTTGACGAGGAAGCGGTGAGGATCGTCTCCCAGTCACCCAAGTGGACCCCGGGCTATGTAGGCGGCAAACCTGTCCGAGTGACTTACATTTTCCCCGTAATCTTCCAGCTGAAGTAAAGGCCCCTGCACAGCTTCAGAACATCCCTCCGGTGAGCAGAAAGACCGATTTCGCTCACCGGAGGGATTGTGCTAGGCGGCGGGGCTAATTATTAAAGTCCGTTCTCCATAACGGTTTTGATATAGTCCCGGATAGTCTCGGGGCTGACGTCTTCTGCCGGAGACATACGCTGGAAGTCCTCGTCCTTTCGGAATAACTGAGGGGAGAGCAACTTCGTATACATCGCTTTAGAACGGATGGTATGGCGGAAAAGATAGCTTGCATAGCTCACGGCTTCCGTCAGGTTGCAACCGGCTTTCAGGAGGCAATAGATGTCATAATAGTCCCGGAATACCGTCCGCACACAGATGGCATAGACCTTCATTCCCAGCAGTTCCTGCAGCGTGGGGATTTTCAGATTGTTGTGTTGCCAACCCACTTTCATCGTTTTCACCGGGTTTTCCGGACGGAAGAACGACAGCTTGACTCGCCCCTCGTTGATGAATACGAGGAAATGGTCTTCTCCCATGATCTCCTCCCTTGCGTCGGGAAACTTCAACTTGATCTCGCCGAGAATGGCACCGAAATCCAGCTCCGGCCTTTCCTTCCGCAAGCCGATGAGTTCAAAATCAAGATCTTCGCTCAGACGATGATTCATCTGGAGCGACTGGCCTGTGCCTCCGCAGAGAAACAGATCCTTGATACAATCCAGTTGGGAGACCTGTTCGAACACTTCCTGTGTGGCAGGCGTCAGTCCCGTAATTTCCGACAAGTTGTTTTCAGTGGGCATAACGAATCAGGTATTTGTCGGGATGTCTTACCCCGAAAAGTTTAACGGCTAAGATATAATTCAGGATATTCATTCTCTTTCCCTGGCTGACGAGACGCTCCTTCCAGACCCGCTTCAGATGCGACTTGCTCCAAATTTTTTGCAGCATTGGCAAGTCTTCCAATTCCAAGTGCACCAGCGCTGCTTCGATGATGTCGTCATCGTCCAAATGCTCCGGAATTCCTTGATAAGACCAAAAGCCGCCCGCCGCCTTGATCTTCTCCAGGACAGCCCTTTTCCGACTTTGCATATCCGGAATCTTCAGGTTCTGTGCTTCCTGGAATGCCAAATACCGGGCCTGTGCTACGGCGATGGATCCTTGCTCCAATTCCAAAGCACAGTCGAGCTTCACGGAGAGGGGGATGGGGATTTCCCGCTGTCCGTTCAGGATGGCAGAAATGACCTGAACGTGTTCGCTGCAGCGGTTCGCCAGCTCCACCTGGCTCATCCCCATACTGGCCAACCGTCCCCGGATCATCTCCCCGGCCGCTTGCACATCATATTGTCCTTGCTCATTCATCACCTGCAAAAATAATCAATACAAAAATAATAAACAAATTTGTTGATAATTATTTACCCGCCCCTTTGCTAACAACTTTTCAAGTGGTCCCTTTTTCAATTATTTTGGTGGGGGAATTTTGGATTACTATCTACATTCTAAGAAATTCCTATCTGGGCATAGCTTTTATGTGACCGTCATGTGACTGAGAGGAACGACGTATCTTATCTCAACCTGGAGTCCCGGCACTTCAGGTTTTTTATAGCTCAACGCATAAATACTTATCAACACCTTCCGAAATCCTATTGCGCGTCCATATAGAAAAAGCTACCTTTGTAAACGAATCCCACCCGAATTGGTGATTCAAAGGTGGGGATATTTTTGTAATGTGAAAATTGGCTATATGTATAAAGTCCTTTATACAGTGGTGTTCTTGCTGGCGGTGAATATCGTTAGCTCTTGTACAAAGAGTGAAGGAGGTGAGTACATACAGGATAATTGGGTTCGGCTTCAGGATGTACCATCCGGTTGGGATTACATAATGTTGAGCGATTATGTTGAGTTTGGCGAAGATGGGGTAATGACGGAGTTCAAGTTGCCGCAAGGTCAATGGGCCAGACATTATGATGGTGATCCACATTTGTATGTTCGCGAAGATGCTGAGTGGAAAACTGCTGCTACGTACAATTATTCATTAGATGGGGACAGATTGTCCAAAAATTATATACCTACAACCGTATAAGATCCTTCGTGGAGAGAGAAGATTGGTGGTGGGATGAATAAATAGGGGCGGGACTACGTCGCTTCGCTCCGACATCCCTGAACGCTCGCCGCGGGGCCCTGCAAATAGAGGCGAAGGAAGCCACGAGCGATGCTATTATTATCTCACTCACCGGGATTTCGTATCTGGCTAATAATCAGTTGGTATCGTATAGAACAGTTGACCATGGTATAATGGAATTACCAGCAGCTTGTGTACAAAATTGTGTATAAATCTAAGAAGCCGGCAGCTAATCGGATCGTTAGAGGCCCTCATCTTTCTTGTTCTCAAGCCGTAGTTTGGCCTGTTCAATTTGTTTATGCAACTGAGACTTGAGGATGCTCTTGTCCGGTAGTTCAGTATAGTACTGGGAAACTTGAATGCCCGCTTCTCCTAATTGTAGGAGTTGGATTTGCTCATCGTTCCCTGCAGCACATAGCAGAAGCCCCAGCGGACTATCTTCTCCGGGTTGGCGCTCGTATTTATCAAGCCATCGCAGATATAACTCCATTTGGCCCTTGTAAGCGGCCTTGAACTTGGTTTTCTTTAGGTCGATTGCTACCAGGCGATGCAGCTTCCGATGATAGAAGAGAAGGTCCAGGTAGAAATCTTCTCCATCGATAATCATACGCTTTTGCCTGTCGACAAATGAGAATCCGCTGCCCAGCTCTATCAGGAACTGCTGCATGCCGCTGATAATCATGTCTTCCAGGTCTTTTTCGCTGTAGTACCCTTTGAGACCGGTGAAGTCCAGAAAGTAGGGGCTCTTGAACACCAGTTCCGGAGAAATGGAGCCGCCCTGGCGTGCGTTAGTGAGTTCTGCACGGATGGTTTCTTCCGGCTTACGGCTGATAAGGGTACGTTCATACAGCATCCCTTCCATCTGGTCGCGGAGCTTACGGACACTCCACCTTTCTGTAGCAGCCATAGTCACGTAGAACTCCCGAGCAAGGGCATCATCTACAGGAAGCACTTCCAGAAAAGCAGACCACGGCAATTGTGTCGACAGCGTTGACACAATTGCCTTGCCGTACTCGGCCCTCTTATCGTGCAGAACTTCCTTGTTGATGCGCTCTCCGATATGCCAGTACATCAGTGTCAACTCGCTGTTGACGCTGATGGCAACCCGCTGACGGGCAGTTTCTATAATCTGGCAGACATCCTTGAACAAACCCGCAGGGGAACTGATGCTTATCTCATTCTGGCTCATAGACTCTCAATCATCATATTTGCAAAGAAAATCATTCTCACGTACCTTTGTAAACTCGTTGATGGAATGAGATAGTATTTGGGTGATGGAAGGAAATTTAAATCATAGTGGTTGGGTAACCTTTTCTTTGGCAGTAGCTGCCATAGCTTTGCTCTGTGATTCTGTTTGGTGCGTGGCAATGATGCTTGGAGAAAGTACCAAGTTTGTCATTTTTATGATAAGCGCATTCTCCTCCGTAATTATACTTCCTGTCTTCCTCCTTGATTTTGCAGGATTCATTACGTCTTTTTTCTCAAAAGATTCAAGAAGAATACTGTTGATGGGGCTCTCCGGAGCGGGAATAGCCTTGTTGATTCTGTGTGGTTTTTTGTTGCTTAAGGGTGGCGCTAATGTGGAAGAATTGGAAGAGAACTATCGCAGGCACTCTTCTGAGATGGAGCAGGCCATAGATTATACGCTGTCATGCCTGGAGGACGGAAGGGGGCTGGACATCGAGTTCGAAGAGAATGGGCAAGTGAGCATATTTCACATTGGGAAAGATGGCATCTGGGATGGCGCATGGGATCCTTCAAGAGATAAAGTCGATTCATTGGCAGCGGAAATTGGCCTCAATCGGGAGATTCTGAATGGAATTCGCGAGAGGCTTCAAAAGGCTGGCTGTCACTCCATTCGGATTATCAAACAAGATGGTACTTATGATGTAGCTACTTTGATGTTCCGGAGAGATATGGGTTCTGCCTATCACTATGATATCCATAATGTAGCTATGACGGAAACCGAAATGGAAGCGGTAGATGTCGGTGACTGTACCAGGATCGTTTATAATCCTCACGTCTGTTTTGTTTACGGCAGTCCGGCATTTGGGGATATAGCTTTCCCGGGTAAGCAAGCGTATCTGGAAAGACGGCAGGGAAAGAGCAGTCATTGATTTCCCTCACTCACCTGAGGGATTTCGTCGCTTCGCTCCGACATCCCTGAACGCTCGCCGCGGGGCCCTGCAAATAGAGGCGAAGGAAGCCACGAGCGATGCTATTATTATCTCGCTCACCGGGATTTCGTCGGGCCGAAGGCCCTCCGACATCCCTGCCCCGCCTGCGGCGGGCTTTGCAAACCGTCATAAAACAATCAGCGCTCAAGCAAGCTTGGCGCTGATTGTTTATTCCGCTTTGCGGTGAGTGAGGGATTCGAACCCCCGGTACGGTCACCCG
>JAFZXU010000049.1 GCA_017616655.1 Bacteroidales bacterium | reverse complement strand
GACTATACGGTAGAAGCCTGGTCAGAAGACCAGGCTGTCATTTATTATCGGCAGATTTACACCACTATTCAAGGGTTGGACAATTTGCCGGTCTTCCTTGAAAAGGGATATGATGTCATAAAACCCGGGCTCTTTGGTTTCAAGGTCGGGCATCACATTGTTTTCTACAAAAAGCACAAAAACGGCTCCATCTGGGTAGATCGTATTCTTCACGAGAAGATGGACTATCAAGGACACCTGTAGTGGGAATTATGAGGGCGTTCTCTTATATTGCTTTTTCACTTACCCTGGCTCTGGCATTTTGCCTGTGTCTTCCCAATGATTTGTCTTTCACAATCATGTGGATGTCCTCAGTTTTCGTAGGGTTACCCTTACTGATAGCCGATGTAATTGCTCTGGTTTATCTTATTCGTCACAGGAATGATCGTGGGACCAAGGGGTTGTTCATTTTGCTTGTGTTGATTCCTATCGTTCTCACGATTGGCTATTATGCTCCTTGGAAATCAGTTTCCGACAAAACCATGTCCAGGCATTATCACCAGCATGAGAGTGATTTTAGAGAATTAGTTCAATATGCGGAATCCCTATCTGATTCTATAAGCATATCTTTTCCTTCAGATTCAATCCTTTCACAAATCTCCAAAGATCAATATGACAAAGTCCTTTCTCTTCTCAAAAGAACACGATGTGAAAGGATTCGCACTTATTCATGTGTGATTTATGGCAACCACACTTCTGTAATATTCAGAACTGTTGGGTTCGGTTCGGCCGGATATGTATTCTTTCCGGACAATAATGTCAAGATATTCCGTTGGGATCCGCTTGGTTCGGATTGGAGTGGCCTTTACGAAATTGAATAACGCGACCAAAAGTGACCAAATTTGGGGGATAGCAAAATTAAAGACTTTGTAAGTGCTTGAAAATTAGCGGATTACAAAGTCTTTAATGTGCCTCGGGCGGGGAGTGAAGAGCTTCTAGAAGCTCAGGCTGGCGCGGATGTAGAAGTTGCGGCCGGGTTCGCAGCTGATGGCGTTGCGGTTGGTGGAGAGGAAGTTGCGGTACTCTGCGTTGGTCAGGTTGTCGATGCCGCCGAACAGCTGCAGCGCGCAGGGGCCGAAGTGGAAGGGCCTGGTGCTGAGCGAGAGGTCGAGGCGGTAATAGCTGTCTGTTGCGGTGTCGCTGGCAGCCATATTGCCCTCCTTCTTGGCACCTGCAAAGAATGCCGAGAGGTTGATGCCGCCCACCTTGGGATAGTTGTATGCCACTCCCACGGTGCCGTTCATCGGCGGAATCAGCGGCAGCCAGGCATTATCCTTGGAGGTCTCCAGACCAACGGTATATGCTCCGAGGGCATACACCTTCAGTCCGCGTACTATGGTGAACGAAGCGTTGAAGTCGCCGCCGTAGAGGAGCGCCTTGCTGGCGTTGTCGAGAATCAGGGTGTCGTTTACGCCGGTGGTGTTGGCCTTGCGCTCCACAATCATATTGTTTATCTTGTTGACGAAGCCCGAAACCTCGAGGCTGAACCTTTCGCCGTGCAGGCGAATTCCCAGGTCTGCCGAGAGGCCGTCCTCAGGCTTGAGGTCGACATTTCCGATACGCACCTTGTTGCCGCTCAGGTCGATGAACTTGAAGTACTCCTCGAGCGAGGGGGAACGGTAGGAACGGGCTGCGTTGAAGACCAGGTCGGCGACGGGAGCCAGTCTGTAGATGGCGCCAAGATTGCCGCTCCAGGAGAATTCGCGCTTCTTTCCTGCCTCGAAGGTGACTATCTTTCCCGGAGGGTTGTCGTTATGGGCGCCCGTGGTAACATTATCGATGTATTCCACGTTGTGGCCCTCTTCGTTCTTCACGAAGTTGCCGTCCAGGCGTGCTCCGAGGCGGACTATCAGCCTGTCGTCGAGGAAGCGGCTCTCATCCTGCGCGAAGAAGCCTGCGGAGGTATAGGATGCCGCCGGGAAGGGCTTCTCGTTGCGGATCATCTCGGCCTTGACCTCGCCTGCGGCGAACTGTTTGATGTACTTGTTGCGGTCGCTGGAGATGTCGCGGCGCCATGCGTCCACGCCTGCCACGAGGGTGTTGTCGTCACCGAACTCCCAGGTGCCCTGAATGTTGCCGCCGTAGGTGTGATGCTTTCCGAGCGGGGTAACCTTCTCCGGCCATGCGCCCGCCTGCGGCTTGGGGGTGTTGGGAATCATCTCCACGTCGCGGATGATGTTCTGGCTGAATCCGGTGAATTTGAGGGACTTCCAGGTTTCGTTGAGGTCGAGAATCTCATAGCTGCCGTTGAAGAGGGTGCGGCCTATGTTCTTATAGGTGGCGGTAGCGCTGGCTGCGAATGCCGCTCCGCCGGGGATTCCCACGTCGGTGGACCAGTTGCGCTGGAACTCGAACTTGAGAATCTGGTTCTTTGCAGGCTTGAAGCCTGCCCTCGCACCGAGGTTGGTGGTGGTGAAGCCGCTGTTGGGCAGGAGCCCCTTCGGCGTCATTATGTCATTCGCGTGGCCGTAGGTGCCGTTCAGCTTGAGATACCACCTGCTGCCGCCGGCATTTACCGAGAGATACTCCGAGTGGCCCTTGTTGACGCTGGAGAAGCTGCCGGTGAGGTTGCCGTGGAAATAGGTGTCGTCGGCAAAGTATCCGTCCTTTGTGATGATGTTGACGATGCCGCCCATCGCACCGCTGCCGTAGAGGGAACTCTGCGCTCCCTTGATGACCTCCACGCGCTCGATGTCGTTGACGTCTATCATGGAGAGGGATGCGGTAAGGTCGGTGGCGGTTTCGATGCGGTTGCCGTCCACGAGGGTCACGAGGCGGTTCTCGCTGAGGCCGCGCACGTTGATGTTGGTGGCCCATACGCCGTCTCCGCCGATTGCGAGGCCGGGTTCGAACTTGAGTACGTCGGCGACGGTGAAGGATGAGTGCTGCTTCACGTCGAGCGAAGTGACGATGTTGAGGTTTGCGGGAGTCTCTTCGATGAGCCTCTCGATCTTCAGACTGGTGACGACTGCCTCCTTGAGGGTGTCAACAGGGGTTGCCAGGTCCTGTCCGAAAGAGATACCCGGCGACAGGAGAGCCAGGAGCGCCGCCACGGCGGCGATGCGGTCAGATTTCATATTCCCTTGATTTGAGGAGCGCCGACTTCACTTCGATTCCTTCGAGACGGCCAAGCTGGCCCGTAAGGGATCCAATCTCGTCGGTTGTGCCTTCAAGAACAAGGGAGATGATACTTCTGGAATTTCTTGGGAGCCCCTGGCGGCACAGGATGATGTCTGCGTGCCGCGAAAGGACTGCATTTACTGCGGGAGCGACCTCCCGGTTTTCAATGTCGATGATAACTGTACCTATTCTCTTTTCCATCAGTCAATCCTCCGGATTGGATTTACAGCCCGCACGGTACCTTGATTTCAACTGTCAGTCTCGATCGCAGTATGGATGCGGCGCCCGGTTGTTAATAACGATACAAATATGAAACATTTTTTTGAATAAATCCACTATTTTTGCAAAGAGTAAGATTATTGTTGAACAATGCGCAGAGTATTATCGGTAATATGCTGTCTGACAGCGGTTTTTATGGCGTTTTCCTGCAACGGCGGGAAAAGGTCGGAGGCCGCTGTGGTGAGCGTCGCCTCGCTCCGCGGACCATCTTCGGTGGCGATGATAAGGCTCATCGACAGCCTTTCGCGCGAGGAGGCGCCATCCTTCCGGGTCGAGGTCTTCACCGAGCCGCTGCAGGTGCGCAAGCTGATGCTCACCGACAGCGTGGATATCGCCGTGCTGCCCACCACCATGGCCGCCCTCCTCTACAACAAGGGGGTGGATTACCGCATGGCGGCGGTGCCTCTCTGGGGCACGCTTTACCTATGCGGCACGGATACCTCCATCCGCACCGTTGAGGACCTGAAAGGGAAAAAGGTCTTCCTGATGGCAAAGGGGATGACCCCGGACGTGATGTTCCGCCATCTGCTCTGGCGCAACGGCCTGGAGCCATACGCCGACGTGGCGCTGGATTACCGCTTCCCCACCCATACCGACCTTGCGAATGCCGCAATGGCGGGCCGCGCGCCGATGTGCGTCCTGACCGAGCCCTATCTCTCGCAGGCTCTGAACGCCAACCCGGCCCTTCACGTGCTGCTCGACCTCAATGAGGAGTGGGCCCGGGTGGAGAGCGCGCCCGTGGCGGAGACGGCCCTGGTGGTGCGTTCCGCCTTTGCCGAAGCTTCCCCGGAGGCTGTTTCCGCCTTTGTGGAGGCATATCGCGCATCAGTGGAGTGGGTCAACGCCAATCCCGACAGCGCCGCCGCCCTTGCAGTGCAGTATGGCATAAACCCCGACAGCGCTGCGGTGGCCGGTTCCGTTCCGCGCTGCAATATGCGCGTCGAGGCGGCATCCGAAGTGCGGAAGGCGATAATTGATTATCTTCGCGTATTCTATGATATGGAGCCTGAAACAATAGGCGGGAAAATGCCGGATGAAGAGTTCATCGTCAAATAGGAATCTCACGATCGCCGCCGTCTCCGTGACGGTCCTGTTCGCCCTTTGGTCGCTTGCGGCCGGCAGGGTGGGTTCGGAGCATATCCTGCCCGGCCCCTGGCAGACCCTGGTGGCTACGGTGCAACTTTTCGGCGAAAAGTCCTTCCTGGCGGTGGTGGGGCACACCCTGCTTCGCGGCCTGATCGGCTTTGCGATAGCCGTGGCGGCCGGCCTTGGGCTCGGCATTGCCGGCGGCCTCAGCGACGGCGTCAACGCCTTCATGCGTCCCTGGGTGGTGATAATGCGTTCCACACCCGTGGTGGCCTTCATACTTCTGGCGCTGATATGGTTCAAGAACGATTCTGTGCCCGTTTTTATCGGCATTCTGACGATGTTTCCGATGGTTTACATCAACATAGTTGACGGCATACGCAGCGTTGACGGCAAGATAGTGGAGATGGCACGTTTCTACGGCATCGAGCGTCCCCGGATGGTGCGCGAGGTCTATCTGCCCGCCATCGCACCCTTCGTGGTGAGCGGCATCTCGAGCGCGGTCGGCATAGGCTGGAGGGCTATCGTGGTAGGCGAGGTGCTCAGTCAGCCCCGGTACGGAATCGGCACGGTGATGCACTCCGCGCAGACCTTCCTTCAGGTTGACATCCTGATAGCCTGGACCTTCGTGGCGATAGTGCTCGGCGCCCTCTTCGAGTGGATTATCCGCCTTGCGGAGAAACGTATCCTTAAATGGAAATAGTATGAATCCGGGCGTAAAGAATATATCGGTGCGGTTCGACGGAAAAGCGGTCTTCAAAAATTTCACCCTCGATTTTCCGGAGGGGAGCGTATGCTGCATCAAGGGTCCTTCCGGTTGCGGCAAGACCACACTGCTGAATGTCCTGGCGGGCCTGCTGACTCCCGATTCCGGCGAGGTGACCGGTCTTGAAGGACGCACCGTTTCATTTGCATTCCAGGAGTCGCGACTCCTTCCGTGGAAGACGGTTGCGGGCAATGTGGATTTCGTGCTGAGCCGTGAAATGCCTGCCGAAGAGCGCACAGAGCGCGTCCGCAGGTGGCTGGAATGCGTCTATATGGAGGATTCCGCCAATCTGTGGCCTTCGCAGCTCAGCGGAGGTATGGCGCGTCGTGCAGCCCTCGCCCGTGCCCTTGCCCCCGAGGCCGACATACTGCTGCTCGACGAACCATTCACAGGCATCGACCAGGACCTCAAGGAGAAGATTATGGGTAATCTCAAGGAGGTCTGGAAGCAAAAACATACCACTGTCATAATCGTCACCCACGATATGACCGAGGCTCAGGCCCTGGCCGACGAGGTCATAGACCTACAAACCTATCCTCGCACCTGCCTGAAGGGTGAATAACAAGGGATTGGCACCATAGATCGTGATGTCTCCGATGCCGTTGTCAAAATGGTAAGAGCCTCCGCTTTCGAGAAATAGATTCAATTTGCCGAATACTTTGACCTGCGCGCCCAAGGAGGCCTCGGCTGACCAAAACAACGGATTCAGAACGAGTCTGTCCGTGTACGTGCCGTCCGTAATGACTCCGTTTATACATTTCTCAACAGCGATACCTGCTCTCGAGTATATAGAGAAACTGTTGCGAGATATGATGTCATATTTGATGCCGAGCGGAATTCCCAGGAAATGAAGCCTTTGGTCATACTCATAATCTACAGATTCAAAATCTGGCCTGGCTGAGGAACGAAGGTAAGAGTATGTCAAGCCGCTTTCGATTGCAGTGCGATCGGTAATGCCAAGTGATACGGAAAACTTTATACTGACAGGAAACCGATGTTTATATAGAACATTCGCTTTGTCATGATCAGGGCCAAAATAAAAAGGATTGAAATTAGGTTGATTGGTTTGACAGAAACGCATGAAAGTGCTTTGGGCTATCAGCGCTGGGTTGGAATCTGTTTGTGAAAAGGGAGTTCCCGATATGGAAAACTCTATCCTGCTTTTACTTTGTTGTTCGGACATGTGCTCAGGCTCAAATGACTGTACCTGTGCATAGTATTCTGTTGTTTTCTCTATTGGCTTCTCAACATTGGGCGATTCTTTCTCTGGCGTAGTTCCGTAATTATCAGTTTCTTTCTCAGGAACATCAGTCGTAATTGATGCAAAAAAACCGAAAGATTCTTTCACCGATACCTTTTCACTGGTTCCAGTATCCGTTGCTTCGATTAGAATAGGAGTGTTCTCTGCAACGTCATCATAGGTGTTTATATAGGTCTCTGGCGTTATGCCTCCGTTTTCAGTCTTTGTGCCTATCAGTAAAAAGGCGAGGATTGCCGCAGCGGCTGCTCCGGATGCATAAGTTGCCGTCCGCCTCCAAAGGCGGCGCCGGCGGACTCTCTTTATTATTACTTCAAAAGAGCCCTCGGGAACGGCGTTCGGGATTCTCTCCACCTTCTTCTTGACGTCAGAATAAAAACTGTCAGACATCGTTTTTATGTTTTAAATACGTACTTACTTTTTCGGTCAGCATCTTCCTGGCCCTGTATAATCGTGCAATCGATGCCTGTTTCCCGATATTCAGGGTTTCAGCAATCGCATCATGTCCCATCCCTTCGAAAACATACATATTTAGAACGGTCCGGCATCCTGGCGGGAGTTGCATTATGAACTCAAGTATCACCTCATCCGGAATTGCAACGACAAGTTCTTCTTCCGGCTTCCTTAAGGAATCGTCTTCGCTGGAGATATCATTCAGGAAATCAATCAGAAACACATCATTCTTCCGTTTTCTGAGGAAACCGAGAGCCTCATTCATCATAACCTTCATCATCCAGGCCTTCAAAGATCCTTCACCCCTGTAATCAAATGAGCCAATCCTTTCGATAATCCTTACAAAACCATCCTGAAAGACATCCTGCGCATCGTTCTCATTGCCGACATAACGGCGGCACATTCCCATCAACGAGGGCGCATAATCCCTGAACAGCATTTCCAATGCTGCAGTATCTCCCTTTCCACAAAGCGACGCCAGCTCCTGTTCTTTCATTTCTCTCTATTATAGAAATGGTCAGTGTCGCAAAAATGACGAAAATTTTTTTGCTTTTTTCGTCATTACGGTCAATTCATGCATTTATAAATGTGAAAACCTTGTAAACGACCATTAATCAGAAATCTACATGAAAACAACAATTTAAATCTATTCACATATGAAAAGAATTATATCTTTTTTGACAATCGTTGTCATTCTGACCATATCGCCTTCTTGCGAAAATGATATTGAGATAATTCGAACAAAGACGGTTTATAACAAAGAGTATAAAGGAATTGATTTAACAAGAGGAGAAAGGATGCTTGCATCAAAAGACCTGGATTTT
>JAFZXU010000048.1 GCA_017616655.1 Bacteroidales bacterium | reverse complement strand
GAGCGCTCTTCCGGAGCGCGCGCCGCGCTGGATTATTTCTATAACAGAAATGTTGAGAAGGCCCTGACACGCCTTATCGAGGCGGAGAAACCCGACATCGCCAATGTCCACCTCATCTGGGGCGGAATGACTCCCGCCATATTCAGGCCGCTGCGCAAGGCGGGCATTCCCCTGGTGCATACCGTCCACGACTATCGTATGGTCTGCCCGGCCTATACCTTCCGCAATGGGGCGGGGGAGGTGTGTGAAAAGTGCCGCAGGGGCCATTGGCTGCCCTGTGTCAGCCACCGCTGCTCCAAGGGAAGCCTGGCGCAGAGCGCGATGATGGCGGCCGAGATGTACACCCGCGAGTGGTTCCACAATCCGCTGAAGAACATCGACGGTTTCATCTTCGTGAGCAAATTCTGCGAGAAGAGGCATATCGTCCATAACCACGACTTCGCAGATGCTCGCCGCACGGTGCTCTACAACACCGTAGAAATGGCTGCTCCGGAGAAGATGCAGCGCGGCGAATATTTCCTCTATTACGGCCGCCTCTCGCAGGAGAAAGGGGTGGAGGATCTTATCAAGGCCTTCTCTGCTCCCGATATGCCAAGCCTCAAAGTCGTTGGCACCGGACCCGTCGAGGAGAAGGTGCGCCGGCAGGCCGCCGGAGCCGCGAACATCGAGTTTCTCGGCTACCGCAGCGGCGAGCCCCTTTTCGACCTGGTGCGCGGCTGCAGTTTCGTGATAGTGCCTTCCCGATGGTACGAGAACAACCCGATGACCATAGTTGAGGCATACGCCCTCGGCAAGCCCGTAATCGGCTCCGCGATTGGCGGAATCCCCGAAATCGTCGAAGGCACCGGCGCCGGCTGGCTCTATGAACCCGGAAACGTCGATGCCCTTACCGACACCCTCTGGACTGCCGATTCTCTCGACGACAAGGGGTATGAAATGATGTCCGCCTCGGCGCGGGCATTCTATGAAGCGAACTTCGGAGGCGAAGCGCATTACAACAGATTGTCAGCCTTTTTCGAGGAAGTGCTGGCAGCATACAGGGAGGATCGCAGATGAAAGAGAGCCGCTTCTATAACAGGTTGCTGATATGGCTGATGATCCTGCTCGGGGCCGTCAACCTGCTCAACAAGTCCACCCTGGGCCTGCCGCCTTTCGACTATGCAATATACGGAGCGATTGCGCTCCTGACAGCTGTCTGTGCCATAATCAATCGCAAGTTTATGGTGCCGCGCAACTATCTGCTGCTGATGGCGGCCGTAGCTGTGATGATGGTTCTAAATGCCGTAGTTTCCAAATACAGCCCAGGCCCGCTGTATTCTTTCATTGGCGGATTGATTACCTTCCTGCCGTTCTTCCTTTTCCTGATGACCTACAACTTCAGGATGGACGACGGCGAGATCCATTATTTCATCAACCTCTTCATCGCACTGGTCTGCCTCTATAGCCTCGTAGTCTATGCCGACTCCTTCATTCTGGGAACCGGCGACCGCGACTTCCAGACGGGCATACTCGCCTCGGGTATAGTGCGTTTCGGCGACTTCTCATCGCTCTGCAACCAGGCGCTCGTCCTTACGATGGCCGAGTTTTACCGTACGAGACGCAAGAGTTATCTGGCAGTTGCAGCCTGGATAGTCCTCACCATACTGCTCACGAACCAGCTTAAGGCCATCCTCGGTATGATGCTGATCTTCACGGGTTATGTCTTCTATCTTACGAATGCGCGCCGCTGGGTGAAGATAACCATCTCCTCACTCGGTCTTGCAGCCATCATAGTCATACTCTCGGTTTCGGCCTCCTTTATGCTCAAGTTCGAGAACTATCTGGACTCCAATACGGCTGAGGATGCCTATGCCAAGATTGCCCGTCCGGCGCTTTATTACCGCGCCTTCGAGATGGCGGCCGACTTCTTCCCCTTCGGCACGGGACAGGGAACCTACGGCACCGTGCCTGTCAACCTGGTGGGCAGCCGCGTCTATTCCGACTACGAACTCGACAAGATCTGGGGTCTTGGCGACAACACCGACTTTAGCTTCAAGATGGACGCCCACTGGGCCTCGATACTCGGTGAGATGGGCTACATCTGCGCGATTCTTTACCTGCTGCTCTTCTTCTATCCTGCAATGAAAGTCCCGAAGAAAATGAAAGGGGAAGAAGAGACCACGCGGCGCTACTACATCTTCATAATCCGAATGGGAATCCTGACCCTCTTCGCCGAGTCGATAGTGCTCGCCCTGCCGAAGAGCTTCAGCTTTATGATAATTTACGCCGGACTTGCCGGCCTGATAATGAATAGAAAGAGACAATGGACGGATCGATAATCGTAACCTACCGTTGCCCTATGCACTGCAAGATGTGCAACATCTGGGACAACCCTACAAAGCCATCGGAAGAATTCAAGCCCGAACTGCTGAAGAAACTTCCGAAAATGCGCGCAGTGAACATCACCGGCGGCGAACCCTTTGTGCGTGAGGATATTGCTGAGATAGTCGAGATCCTGCTGACCAAGACCGACCGCATCGTCTTTTCCACCAGCGGCTGGTTCAGCGACAGGATAATCGAAATGGCCAAACGCTTCCCCGACGTCGGCTACCGCATCAGCCTCGAGGGACTCAGCTGCAAGAACGACGAACTCCGCGGACGCCAGACCGGCTTCGACAAAGGGCTCGCCACGCTGCTGGAACTCAGGCGAATGGGCATCAAGGACATAGGCTTCGGCATCACCGTCTCCAACAACAACTCCAAGGACATGCTCGACCTCTATGAACTGAGCAAAAACCTCGGAATGCAGTTCGCCACCGCCAGTTTCCACAACTCCTTCTACTTCCACAAATACGACAACCAGGTCACCAACAAGGAGGAGGTCTGCGGCAACTTCGACGAACTCATACAGCGTCTGATGAAGGAGAACCATCCCAAATCCTGGGCCCGCGCCTTCTTCAACCTTGGCCTGATAAACTACATCAACGGCGGACGCCGTATGCTGCCCTGCGAGGCCGGCAGCGAGAACTTCTTCCTCGATCCCTTCGGCAACATCCTGCCCTGCAACGGAATGGAGGAGAGCTGCTGGTACGGCACGATGGGCAACCTGAACGATGCCGCCTCCTTCGAGGAGATCTGGAACAGCCCGCAGGCCGCCGAGATCCGCGACAAGGTGGCCCACTGCCCCAAGAACTGCTGGATGATAGGCAGCGTCTCCCCGGTGATGAAGAAGTATATCAAGGATATCGCCCCCTGGATTGTGAAGAACAAGCTGAAGGTGATGCGCGGAGGCCGCGTGGATACCTCCTGCATCCCGTTCTACCACGTGGGAAACAATGACCTGCAGGGCCTCAGGCCCGCACCCGCGCCCGAGGAGGAGGCCGAAAAGTGAAGATAGTCTTCATAGGTTCGCGCGACATCCACCTTCTGGGCGGAATCGAGAATTATATGTACAACCTCTCCACTAAACTGGTGGAGATGGGGCACGAGGCCGTCGTTTTCTGCGAAAGCGACCGCAAGGCTGTGGAGACGGTCAACGGAGTCAAGGTCATCTATATGAAGGGGCCGAAGAGCAACCTGCTCTGCAAGCCGGTAGTGGGCCTCAAGGCCACCCTGCGCACGATTTTCCGCGAGAAAGACGTGAGCCTCATCCACTACAACGCCTGGCCGCCCTCCCTCTGGAGCTGGATGGCCACCCTGGCGGGCATTCCATCCCTGATGATGGGACACGGACACGAGTGGCAGCGCAGCAAGTATTCCCGCGGCCAGCAGAAGGTGCTCAAGATGATGGAGCGCTACACCGCCCATTCCAACAAGCATCTGCTGATGTGCAGCGAGGCGCAGACCCGCTATTTTGCTGAACACTACAAGGTGCAGGCCTATACGATGCCCACCGCGGTGGATCTTCCGCCCGAAGTGCCCGCCGGCAAATCCGACATTCTGGAACGCTTCGGCCTCACCGCCGGGAAGTACTTCCTTTATATGGGACGCCTTGTCCCCGACAAGAATCCCGACTGGCTGATAAGAGGCTTCAAGGCCGCCGCGCACGAGGGTTACAAGCTTGTTATAGCCGGCGCGAACCCGGCGATGCCGCAGTATGTGGACAAGCTCCACAATATGGCGAAAGGCTGCCCGGACATCGTTTTTACCGGTGCCGTCTATGGCGCCGACAAGGACGCTCTGCTGCGCGGAGGCTACGCTTTCTGCATCCCTTCGACCATAGAGGGACTCTCCATTGTGCTGCTTGAGGCGATGAGCTACAAGTTGCCGGTTATTGCCTCTGACATCGAGGCCAACCGCGAGGTGCTCGAGAAGGACAAGGCCCTTTGGGTGCGCCCGGAGAACGCCGAAGATCTGAGGATTGCCATCAACCGCGCCGTGGCCTCGCCCGATGAACTGGAGAAATTCCGTGAATACAACTACCGCAAGGTAGCCGACAAATACACCTGGAACCGCGTAGCGCAGCGCTAGGTGGGCCACGTTTCCAAGTTTGCGAAGTTTTGACGATGAACGCCTTTTTTGAACTCATAGCCATTGCCCAGGGACGCAGGGATTCCTTCCCCGAGCCGCTCAGTGAGGAGCGCTGGAAGGAGGTGACTCTCACCGCATTCAAACAGTCCTTGGGCGGAGTGCTGGCGGAGGCGTTCTACGACCGTCTGCCTGCTGAGCAGTTCCCTTCGCATCAGGTATTTATGGCCTGGATGTGTATGCAGAAGCAAGTGGCGCTCGACAATCATATCCTGGATGAACGATCGGCCGAAGTGTACCGCATCTTCCGCGAGGCGGGCTTCGACTGCTGCATCCTGAAGGGGCAGGCGGTAGCGCGCTTCTATCCCAAGCCCGAGGAGCGCCAGAGCGGCGACGTAGATATCTGGGTTGACGGCGACCGCGACAAGATTCTGGCCTTCCTGCGGGAGCGCTGGGAAGTGGAGAATGTGGTCTATCACCACGCCGAAGTCCGGATGTTCGAGAAGACCGAGGTGGAAGTCCACTTTATGCCGAGCTGGATGTACAATCCGCGGATCAACAGGAGGTTGCAGAAGTGGTTCGAGGACAGGAAGGCCGCCCAGTTCGCCAATATGTTGGAGGAGAGTGGATTCGCCGCTCCTACGGCGGAGTTCGACGCCGTCTTTTCGATGGTTCACGTTTACCGCCATCTGCTCGAGGAAGGGGTGGGGCTGCGTCAGGTGATGGATTATTATTACATTCTGCATCAGCTTGATGAAGCGGCCCGTAAGGAGGCTTTCGATACGCTTTGCTCGCTGCGGATGCGCCGTTTCGCCGGAGCGCTGATGTATGTGGAGGAGGAGGTTTTCGGCCTTGAGAGGGCGCTTATGGCCTGTCCTTCGGACGAGAAGGCCGGAAAGTTCCTGCTCGAGGAGATTATGACTGCCGGCAATTTCGGGCAGTTTGACCCCCGGTATGCAAGGACAGCAGGAGAGGGGCGCTTGAAGCGCTTCCTGCGCAAGATGTGGCGTCAGATGCATTTTGTGGCGCAGTATCCCTCCGAGGTCCTTTGGTTCCCGGGCTACAGATTATGGCAATTCATTTGGAGAAAAATAAAAAAGTATGACTAGGGTGTTACTTACCGGGGCGACAGGTTATATCGGGTCGCACACGGCCGTGGAGCTGGTGAATGCAGGCTACGAGGTTGTCGGAGTTGACAACTTCTCGAATTCCAATCCGAAGGTGCTGGAGGGCATCGAGAAGATTACCGGGAAGCCGATTGACTTTATGGAGGTCGACTGCCGAGATTTCGACGCATTCGCGAAAGTGTTCGAGAAGTTCCCGGATATCGAGGCCGTCATCCATTTTGCAGCCAGCAAGGCAGTGGGAGAGAGCGTCCAGAAACCGCTGATGTATTACGACAACAATATCCGCGGCCTGATCAACCTGACGAAACTGATGGTCGAAAAGGGCAAGGGCGCTAGTATCGTGTTCTCCTCATCCTGCACCGTTTACGGGCAGCCGACGCCGGAGAATCTGCCTATCACCGAGCAGGCTCCGATCCAGCCGGCGACGTCGCCTTACGGCCGCACGAAACAGATGTGTGAGGACATTCTGACGGACTGCGTCAAGGCCTACGGCAACCTCTCCGTCACGGCGCTGCGCTACTTCAATCCTATCGGGGCGCATCCCAGCGCCTTTATCGGCGAACTGCCCAACGGCGTCCCGCAGAACCTTGTGCCCTATATCACCCAGACGGCAGCGGGAATCCGCGAGTGCCTCACCGTCTTCGGCGACGACTACAATACTCCCGACGGCTCCTGCATCCGCGATTATATCTACGTGGTGGATCTGGCCAAGGCCCACGTGAAAGCCATCGACAGGATGCTTTCGCCCAACGACGGCTCCCGCGAGCGCTTCGAAATCTTCAACCTCGGCACCGGCCGCGGCCTCTCCGTTCTCGAACTCGTGCACGCCTTCGAGAAGGCGACCGGAGTCAAGCTCAATTATCGCATCGGCCCCCGCCGCGAGGGCGACACGGAGCAGGTCTGGGCCAACCCCGCCAAGGCTAACAAGGTACTCGGCTGGAGCGCCGATACCCCTGTGGAAGAGATACTTGCCTCCGCCTGGAGATGGCAGCAGACACTATAATCCCGGTATTATGAGGATAGACATTCTTACCGTCGTACCTGAGCTCCTTGAGAGCCCGCTCGGCCACTCGATAGTCAAGCGCGCCATCGACAAGGGACTGGTCGAGATTCACGTTCACAACCTCCGCGAATACGGAAAGGGTTTTTACCGCCAGGTGGATGACTACAGCTATGGCGGCGACGCCGGTATGGTTATGATGGTGGAGCCAGTCTGGCGCTGCATCAGCGACCTGAAGGCGGAGCGCGATTACGATGAGATAATCTATACCTCGCCCGACGGCGAAATTCTCGATCAGGGCATCGCCAACGAACTCTCCTGCAAGGGGAATATCATCATCCTCTGCGGCCATTACAAGGGCATCGACCACCGCATCCGCGAGCATATCGTTACGCGTGAGATCTCGGTCGGCGACTATGTCCTGAGCGGTGGCGAAATCCCCGCCGCAATCATCTGCGACGCCGTTGTCCGGTTGCTGCCCGGCGCCCTTGGCGACGAGACTTCAGCCCTGTCGGATTCCTTCCAGGACGGCCTTCTGGCTCCGCCTGTCTATACCCGTCCGGCCGAATTCAACGGCTGGAAAGTGCCCGACGTCCTTCTCAGCGGCGATCCCAAAAAGATCAAGGCGTGGCAGGATCAGCAGGCCCTCGAGCGCACCGCCCGCCTCCGTCCCCATCTCCTGGACAAAGACTAGTCTTCTCTTTTTATAGGTATATTGCTGGTGATTTCCGCAAAAAAGATTATATTTGCAGAATCACATAATATGCCTATTACAATGAGCGAAGATCTTAAACCTATTGCATCCGAGACTACCGAGATTATCGAGGAGCAATCTGCTAACGTTAGCGAAGTTACGGCTGAAGAGCAGCCGGTCAAAGAAGAAACAGTCGATTTGAACAACAAGGGCCTCAAGGAACTTGCCGACTTTTTCCAGGAACTTCTCGATGGAGAAGATGTCCAGAAACTGCACAAGTACGCCGAGAGCATCAAGGCCGCATTCTACAAGACCTTGCGCAAGGAGAAGATAGCCGCAGGCTTCCAGGCTCCCGCCGCAGACGCGGCCCCTTCCGATGCGCCCGCCGAGGCTCCCGCGGAGGCTGAAGCCCCTGCGCCTGAAGAGAGCGCCGAGGCCGCTCCCGAAACTGTTTCCGTCAACCCCTTCGCAGAAATCGAGCGCGGTTTCAAGGATCTTTACAACAGATACCGCTCCATCCGTGCCGAGCATACGGCCGAGATGGAAAAGCAGAAAGAGGAAAACTACGAGAAGAAACTGGGCCTCATCGAAGAACTCAAGGCCCTTCTCGACAAGAAAGACACCCTCAAGGACTCCTTCCCCGTATTCCGCGACATCCAGTCCCGCTGGCGCGCCATCGGCCCCGTCGTCCAGAACAAGGCCAAGGGTCTCTACGAGTCCTACCAGCACCAGGTCGAAATGTTCTACGACTACGTGAACCTCAACAACGAATTCCGCGACCTCGACTTCCGCAAGAACCTCGAGGCCAAGACGGCTCTCTGCGAGAAGGCCGAGGCCCTCGCCGATGAGGAGAACGTGGTCGAGGCATTCCGCGAACTGCAGAAACTCCACGACGAGTGGAAGGAACTCGGCCCCGTCAGCAAGGAGTACCGCGAGGAGATCTGGGACCGCTTCCGCGCCGCTACATCGGCTGTCAACAAGAAGCACCAGGCATACTACGAGTCGCTCAAGGGCGACCAGCAGGCCAACCTCGAGGCCAAGACCAAGCTCTGCGAGAAGGTCGAGGCTATGCTCAATCTCGAGATAAAGGACTCCAACCAGTGGAACAAGCTGACCAAGGAGATCGAAGATATCCAGAAGGAGTGGCGCAGCATCGGCTTCGCCTCCAAGAAGGAAAACCAGAAGATATACGACCGTTTCCGCGCAGCGTGCGACAACTTCTTCACCAAGAAGAGGCTCTTCTACAACGAGTTCAAGGACCAGATGCAGGAGAATATGGACAAGAAGATCGCTCTCTGCGAGCAGGCCGAAGCCCTCAAGGACAGCAAGGACTGGAAGGAAACCTCCGAGAAGTTCATCGAGCTTCAGAAGCAGTGGAAGGAGATAGGCCCCGTATCCCGCAAGAAGAGCGAGCAGATATGGAAGCGTTTCCGCGCCGCCTGCGACGAATTCTTCAACAACCGCGACAAGGAAGGCGGCAGCCAGGGCAGCCAGTATGCTGCCAATCTCGCTGCAAAACGCGCCCTTCTCGAGGAGGTGCAGGCATTCGAACTCGGCGAGGACAGGGATGAGAACTTCACCGCTCTCAAGGAGTTCCAGAGCCGCTGGAACGCCATCGGCTTCGTCCCCTTCAAGGAAAAGGCAAAGCTGCAGTCGGCATTCAAGAAGGCTCTCGACGAGAAGTTCGACGCCGCCCGTGCCGGCGGAGCATCCGAAGGCCGCGGCTACCGCGGACGCTTCTCCGATGCCGCTTCAAGGGCCGGAAGGCGCGTCCTCTCGGAACGCGACAAGTTAGTAGATGCGTTCAAGAAGAAGGAGCAGGAGATCGCAACCTGGAGCAACAATATGGGCTTCTTCTCGAAGACCAAGAACGCAGAGGCTCTCCTGGAAGAACTCAACCGCAAGATCGACATAGCACGTCAGGAGCTCGCAGACCTCGAAAACCAGATCAAGGAGTTTGACCGTCAACACGCGGAGGACAATGAAGAATAGGAGCAGCATCATAGGATTCGCCCTCATCGGTATCATACTCGTCCTCTTCAGTTGGTACAATACCACCCAGTTTGAGAAGCAGTCTGAAGAATATCAGCGTATTCAGGATTCCATAGCACTTGCAAACCCGCCGGTCGTCGACTCGGCGGCGATGCTTGCCGCTACCGCCGACAGCCTCGACGCAACCGCAGTCGCCCCCGAGGAGGCGCCCTATTACCAGGACCCCGCCCTTGAGGCCGCTTTCCGCGGAGAAGGGGAGATCCTCACCCTTGAGAACGACAAGATAAGGGTAGCCGTCACCACCAAGGGCGCACAGCCCTACGAGGTCCTGATCAAGGACTATTTCACCTACGACAGCAGCGCCCTCTTCCTCATCGGCCAGGAGCGCAGCTCGATGGAGATCGAGTTCAACGCCAACCAGTGGGTCAACACCTCGGAGCTTAACTTTGCTGTTACAGAGTCTTCCCCCAGCCATCTGGCGATGCGCCTGAACTTCGACGAAGACTCATACATCGAGGCGGTTTATGACCTGCCGGAGGATACCTATATGGTGGACTACAACCTCCACTTCGTGGGTATGGACGAGCATCTCGACCGCCGCACCACCAGTATGGACCTCAAGTGGGTGGTCGATATGCCGCGCCTCGAGAAGGGCTACAAGAACGAGCGCAACTACTCCGCCGTGGCCTTCCGCAACGCCGGCGAGAACGGTACCGTCAAGACTATCGGACAGCGCAAGGAGGAGATTCACGAGAACTTCTCCACCCGCCTGCAGTGGGTAGGATTCCAGCAGCAGTTCTTCTCCGCCATCCTGGTGGCTGACAACGACTTCGCCGGAGGAACGCTGGTCAATAAGTTCTATCCCGAGACCAATCCCGACCGCCTGCTGATGCGCAGCGGCGCCGACCTTACCGTCGAGATAGATTCCCGCAGCGCGGACTTCACCGTCCCGATGCATTTCCTCTTCTCACCGAATCACTTCCCGACTCTGAAGAGCTATGACAAGGGCTTCGAGAAGATCATCCCGCTCGGCGGAAAACTGGTGGGCTTCATCTCCCGCTACATCATAATCCCTACCTTCAACTGGCTCAGCAAGTTCATCAAGAATTACGGCCTTATCATCCTGATTCTCACCCTGATGATCAAGATCGTCATATCGCCGCTCACCTTCAAGTCCTACGCTTCTTCGGCCAAGATGAAGGTCATCAAGCCGGAGGTGGACAAGATCAACGCCCGCTACCCGAAGCAGGAGGAT
>JAFZXU010000047.1 GCA_017616655.1 Bacteroidales bacterium | reverse complement strand
TTTCGAACAGTGCGTTCGGAAAGGTTATGCAACTCTGCAAATTGACTGACGGTGATGAAATCCATATTCTATCGGCAATTATCGAGTTTATGCCGATACAAATATAATAATTCTTGCCGATATCGGCAAGAATTGATGGTTATTTAACAAAAAAGCACCTGCAAATGCAAGTGCTTTTGTAGTAGCGGAGGGAGGACTCGAACCTCCGACCTCCGGGTTATGAGCCCGACAAGCTGCCAACTGCTCTACTCCGCGGTATTATTGGACCGCAAAGATACGGCTTTTTTGTAAAATACCAAATTTTTTAGGCACACTGGCGGGAAAGATTCCGCCGCGCGAGGGACTATAGTTTCCCTTCAGCCTTCAGGCGGTTGTAGCAAGCGCGGCAGATGGGCTCGTAGATATCCTTCTCGCCGAGCTCCACCAGTTTGTCGCTCTTCGAGAGCCTGTGGGAATACTGTGCAAGGTCGCCGCAGCGTACGCAGATGGCGTGTACCTTGAGGACATCCTCCGCCACGGCCATCAGCGCCGGCATCGGGCCGAAAGGCTTGCCGAGATAGTCCATGTCGAGGCCGGCTATGATTACCCTGACTCCGCGGTCCGCAAGCGCCTGAACCACATCCACGATGCCGCTGTCGAAGAACTGCGCCTCGTCGATGCCTATGACGGTGGCGTCACCTGCCTTTTCGAGTATCTCGGAGGCCGTCTTGACGGGGGTGGAACGCAGCGCCTTGGCATCGTGCGAGACGACGTCGCAGTCGGAGTAGCGGACATCAATCGCGGGTTTGAAAATGGCTGTCTTGAGATTGGCGAAAACGGCGCGGCGCATCCTGCGGATAAGCTCCTCCGTCTTGCCGGAGAACATCGAACCGCATATTACTTCGATGCGGCCCGTATTTTTTGCAGATTCGGTAAACATTTGACTAAATTTGCGAGAGTATTGGTCTGACAAATTTAGCAAAAAATGTCCAAACTGTACATAGTTCCTACGCCGGTCGGCAATCTCGAAGATATGACCTTGAGGGCCATCCGCGTGCTCAAGGAGGCGGACCTCGTGCTTGCGGAGGATACCCGTACCAGTTCGGTCCTGCTCAGGAAGTACGACATCTCCACCCACATGGAGGCGCATCACAAATTCAACGAGCACAAGACCGTCGAGGCGGTGCGCGACCGTATCCTGGCGGGGCTGAACGTGGCCCTGGTGAGCGATGCCGGCACCCCGGGCATCTCCGATCCGGGCTTCCTGCTGGTGCGCACCTGCGTGGAGGCGGGCATCGAGGTGGAGACCCTCCCGGGTCCGACGGCCCTTATTCCGGCCCTTGTCAATTCGGGCTTCCCCTGCGACCGCTTCTGCTTCGAAGGCTTCCTGCCGGTGAAAAAGGGGCGTCAGACGCGTCTGAAAGAGCTTGCGGATGAGGAGCGGACAATGGTTTTCTACGAGTCTCCATACCGGCTCGTGAAGACGCTAGGGCAGTTCGCGGAGTATTTCGGCGGCGACCGTCCGGCTTCAGTATCGCGTGAAATCTCGAAGCTCCACGACACCACTCACCGCGGCACGCTTAAGGAACTGTACGATTATTTTTCAAAGAACACGCCGAAAGGCGAAATAGTAATCATCGTCAAAGGAGGAAAGGTAGATTATGAAGGAGGAGAAGACTTCGACGAAGGAGAAACTCTCTAAAAGCGCGGCCTCAGGCGCCGTAGCGCTCATCTTTTTGATTCTGGGATTCCAACTCGCCGTCTTCGTCATGAAGGTGGTGGAGCGCCCGCCGTCTGATGCCGGGCAGGAGGCGGAATATGGCGCGGAGGCTGCTGCCGGGCTTGTTCCGGAGATATCGGAAGATTCGGCGGCAGCATCGGCTCCGCCTCCCCGCAGCATGCGGAACTATCCACGGAGCCGACCGCAGAACGCCCAACCGAAGCGCAGTCGCTACGGCGGGTACGAGGCACCGGAAAAGCCATATTCCAGACCTCCCCGGAAGGTGGAGTCTTTCCCATTCAATCCCAATACAGTGACGCTGGAGGAACTTGTGCGGCTCGGACTCTCCGAGCGCCAGGCGCAGAGCATACTGAACTACCGCGAAAAAGGGGGACGCTTCCGCAGCAAAGGGGATTTCAAGAAGATGTATGTGGTTTCGGACTCGCTCTACGAGCGGCTCGAGCCCTACATCGACATTCCGAAACTCGAACTCAACGCCGCCGACAGCGCTGCGCTGGTGGAGCTGCGCGGCATCGGCCCCTGGTATGCCAGGAAGATATTGGAATACCGTGAGGCGCTTGGCGGCTTCTGGTCGGTGGAGCAGCTTCTGGAGGTTTACGGGATGGACGAGGAACGGCTTGCACCGCTGCGCTCCCAGGTGCGGGTTGATGCCTCCCTTGTCCGCCGCCTCAACCTTCGCGACCTTCCGGAAGAGACCCTCGCCGCCCACCCTTACATCGGCCGCAGCACCGCCAGAAGCATCGTCCGGTATCGCCGGATAAGCGACTCTACCGCCTGGACTTTAGCCGACCTCTTGCGCGAAAACGCCATTGACTCCGCCTGCTGTGAAAAACTGCGTAATTATGTGAAAGATTACTAAATTTGCACTATTAGAAGCTTCATCGGAAGCAATAGTCTGTTTATGCAACTGTGCCACCCTCGGCAACATAAGAGGGAGGGGCCCACGAAGTGGGAGGGGTCGGCGAAGCCGACGTTGCAGAAACAGACAATTGCGAACGATGAAGCAAATATCATCAACTATGCTTCAATGTAATTCCATTACCAAGAGATTCGGGGAGTACACCGCCCTGGACAACCTCACGCTGGAGGTGCCCAAGGGCGTGATTTTCGGTCTGCTTGGCCCTAACGGCGCCGGCAAGACCACCCTCATACGCATCATAAACCGCATTACAATACCTACTGCAGGCGAGGTGTTTTACGACGGCAAACCGGTGGACGACAGCTTCGTGCGCACCATCGGCTATCTGCCCGAGGAGCGGGGCCTCTATAAGAAGATGAAGGTCGGCGAGCAGGCCCTCTACTTCGCCCGCCTCAAGGGAATGTCCACAGCCGATGCCACCGCCGAACTCAAGAAGTGGTTCATCCGCTTCGGCATCCAGGACTGGTGGAACAAGAAGGTGGAGGAACTCTCCAAAGGTATGGCGCAGAAGGTCCAGTTCATCACCACGGTGATCCACAAACCCTCGCTGCTCATACTCGACGAGCCCTTCTCCGGCTTCGATCCGGTCAACACCCAGATCATCCGCGAGGAGATACTCCGCCTCAAGGAGGAGGGAACGACCATAATCCTCTCCACCCACAACATGGAATCTGTAGAGGAACTCTGCGACCGCATCGC
>JAFZXU010000046.1 GCA_017616655.1 Bacteroidales bacterium | reverse complement strand
AGACCGGGATGAAAGCAAAGAAAGCCGAGAACCGTCCGGTTTTCGTATTCGATTCGGGCGTGGGCGGCGTCAGCGTGCTGAAGGAACTGGCGCGTCTGCTGCCGCACGAGGATTTCGACTATTTCGGCGATGTCTTCGCGCACGAAGGGTTCGCCGCCGGTGATGTTCACGGCGCGCATTTTCGGAAGCTTCCGGAGCAGTTCGGGCTTGAATTCTTCCGAGGGTTTCGTAGGGTTATCCCAGATGTTGCACATCTTGCAGTGCATCGGGCAACGATAGGTGACGATTATCGATCCGTCCATATTGAATGATTATTTCTGATTCTTTGCTCCGTGATGTGTCAGTTCAAACCCTCCGCTTCGCTCCGTCCCTCCCACTTCGTGGGCCCCTCCCATTCATGTGGCCATGGGCGGCCACAGGTTTGCCCTGGCACATCACTGCGCTTGAAATCAGACGTTGACGATTTACGATTCATTATAAGACCGGCTAATCCGGCATAGACTATCATGAAGCTGAAGCTCTTCGGGAGGGCGAGGACTATGGCCTCGGCGAAGAGGGTCAGGATTCCCATTCGGATTATGTATATGTAGTAGCGGCGGGTATGGTCCTCCTCCCCTTCCATCTTCTTTCCGATTTTCCTTGCAGGATAGAAGAATAGCAGCAGGTAGAGGATGGCGCCGATGTAGCCCATCTCGCCGAGGATGGAGGCCCAGTGGGCATCCATCTTGAAGCTGAAGTCGGTGTCGTCGCCGAGGCCCCAGATCTTGTCGAGTTCATAGTCGCTGTAAACCCGGCTGCCGACGATGTTGACGGGAACGGAGCCGTAGGTGCCCTGTCCCGTACCGAAGGGGAAGTAGTCGGCCGCCATCTCGAAGGCGCGGTAGTAGAGCGCCGGGCGGGCGATTTTGGCGTATGCGTCCTCTGCGGTGTTGGTGTCGAGGTAGTTCTCGAATTTGAGCATGAAGGAGGCGGAGATGGAGAGCACTACGATAATGACGACGAGTCCCAGCGAGGAGATCGTTATTTTGATCCAACGCTTCACATCCATCAGGTAGAAGACGTAGCCTGAGAAGACCAGTATCATTCCGAGGATTGCCTTGAGCTGGTTGGTGAGGAAAATCGTAACCACCAGGAAGGCTATCAGCCACAAGTAACGTTTCCGTTTCGTGCGGTACAGCTCTGCCAGGGAGAGCACCAGGGCCTGGTTGCAGAGAGAGGAGTAGTTGCCGAAGAAGACTATTCCCGATGAGAGCACTCCGCCCTGGAACATAGTGTCCGCAGTATGGAGTATGAATGAGTCGACATAGACCAGGAAGGAGAAGAACACCATGAGGGCCAGGAAGCATCTCACATAGCGGTGGATCTCCTCGTCGGTCATCCTGAAGTTGTAGGATATGACAAACAGCAGGAAGGGCATATATGTTATCGCCGTTCCCATCAGGACATATTTGGGGGCGGGGGAATACTTCGAGACCACGGCGTTGACAGCTATCAGGGCTCCCATCAGCAGCATGATTGTCAGATAACTGCGGGGAACACGGAAACGGCCGTAGCGGATTGCGAGCATAACGCCCAACAGGCATATCGCTCCATAGACCAGATAATCCACCGAAGGAATCCCGAGCGTCTTCTTGTTGAAAAGGTTGATAAAGGCGAGAATCATCGCCAATACCATATACAGCAGGTTATAGAATCTTGTCTCCTTCATCACTTTTCGCTTTTTGCGGCCTTCATTCCGATGCAGCGGAGAAGAGGGTCGAAGTTAAGCCTTTTCAGCAGGATGGCGACTGCCACGGGGATGTAAAGCCCCGCCAGCAGGCAGATGAACCAGGCGGCCGGATAAGGCACCTGTATGTGTTTGACGAGGATTCTCACGGCAACCTGGGCGAAGATTCCCATCAGGAAAATCTGATAGGTATAATCCCGGAAGGTGGAGAAAACGCGCGGCCATACCCTGTCGAGCAGGAAGGCCAGGGAGATGGAGATGACGATGCCTCCCAGGGCGGCTAAGGTCTCGTCGAAGTTCAGTCCCAGTACATAGATGACGATTCCTGCGGCAAGAAGGGGCAGCGGATATCTGCGGGCAAACGCGACGGCTCCGTCATATTTGCCCAAAAGGAGCCCGAGGAAGAACCATACCGCGTATTTCAAGGTCCTTCCGATATTCAGGATCTCCGTGTCGGGATGGAAATAATGAAGCGCCGCAATAACCAGGAAAGAGAGTGCGGTAACATATCTGTTGGAAAGGATTGTCCGCCACAGAGGCATCAGGGCGAACATCCACATCAATGACATTATAAACCACATTTCGCGAAGAGGGCCGTTGTAGGGGCAGATGAATGCCTCCAGAAGCGCCCCGAGGGAGAGAGACGAATCGCGGGAGACCTCGGCGGGAAAGAGAATCTTCAGCGCAAAGGCGGCAAGGGTGAAGACAGCCATCGGCAGAAGCAGGCGCATAGCCTTGTCTTTCAGCATCTTGGGATAGCTCCACCCCTCGGCGGCGATGCGCGTGCGGTAGAAGAGGAAACCGGAAATGACCATAAAGAGCGCCATATGGAAAGAGTAGGCGGTATGGTAGAGGAAATTCTCCCATACCGGTCCCTCGCCGGGTTCGCCCAGAGGCGCGTGCCCGATAACGACCCACAGCATAGTCCAGCCCTGAAGGATCGACAGCCAGTTTATCTTCTCTTTTCGCATACTATACTTTCAAAAAACGAAATGAGTTCAGAGAAATGGGCCTCCGGGGAGAAGTGCGTCTCATAAAAGGAGCGGGCCGAAGAGCACATCCTTGTATAGCCCTCCTCATCGAGCGAATCCGCCTTCCGGAGAATGCTGTTAAGGGCATCGATATTCCCTGCTTCATAGAGCCAGCCAGCCCCGGTCCCTTCGACGATCTCGGGTATTCCGCCAATGGCAGAGCCGATAACAGGGGTGCCGCAGGCGTATGCTTCGACTATGGTCATCGGGTTGTTCTCGTACCAGCGCGACGGCACCACAACGAAGGAGGCGTCGCGGACAAGGTCGAAGAGCGCTTCCCCGCTTCGGTAACCAAGGAACTCGATGTTGCTGCAGCCGGCTGCCCGGGTCCTGAGTTTCTCCTCGAGGGGTCCGGTCCCCACTATCATAAGATTAGGCATTCCATCGGCCGAAAAGGCGCTGATCAGGTCCTCCACTCCCTTCTCGTATGAGAGGCGGCCGTAGTAGAGGAAATAGTCGCCGCGTGCCTTTGAGGCCGTGGCAGGTAAATCTACCGTATTGTAAAGCACTATCCTGCGCGCCTTGGCGAAGCCGGGATTGTGCTGGATATGTTTCCCTTCACAGAAGCGGCTTACGAAGACGAATCCGTCAATATTCTTCAGCGGATTGTGGAACCATTCGCGCCAATACATCTCCGCGGTCATCATCGCGCTCTTCGCCAGACTTCCCTTGGAGCATCGGTTGGCGACACAGGGCAGCCAGCAGCCCCTGCGGCACTTTTCGCATATCTCCCCCGCCCCGTTGCGGAATGTGTAGGCCGGACAGACCATCCTGTAGTCGTGAACTGTGTGGACCAGCGGAATGCCTGCCTTTCGCAGCGGCTTGAAGATGGAGGGTGTCATTCCGCCCCAGATGAGATGCACGTCGGCGATGTCAGGATTCTCGGCCTCCAGAAGCGCTGTGAGGGCCTTTTCTACTTTGCTGTTATAGAAATACTCGCAGGCGCCCCGCAACCCTGTGGAGCGGAACGGGAAGTAGGACGACTGGGCGCAGGGCTCATTCTTCTCGTCGGCGAAACTGAACCATACCACCTCGTGGCCATGGGCCTCAAGCATCCTGCCGGTATTGAAATAGACCGCCTCGGAACCGCCCTTGCGATAATGGAAATTGTTT
>JAFZXU010000045.1 GCA_017616655.1 Bacteroidales bacterium | reverse complement strand
TTACACCGTATGGTGAGTAACAATATCCTAAATCCCAAGTATTTACATAGTTTATATCAAGTAGGAAATAACCTTATTATTCAACGAATATCCCATTTCATCCCATTCAGGCCTATTCAATGTTGTAGTTCGATTTTGTAAACACACTTATTTCGCTTGAATCCGCTTGCATATTCACAAAAAAGTATTTACATTTGTACCTGCTTATTGATACAAAATTATGGAAGCAATCGAGACCAGATTAAAGCAGTTTATGCAGATGGAGGATCTCTCCCCTGCCAAGTTTGCAGACTCAATAGGAATACAGCGCTCGGGTATCTCCCACCTCCTGGCAGGAAGGAACAAACCCAGCTTCGACTTCATAACCAAGATGCTCGCCGCCTATCCGGATCTGAATGCCGACTGGTTGCTTACCGGAAAGGGCAAACCCTACAAGAATTCAGCCCAGATTGTCCCTTCCCTGCCCGAAAACGATACTCTGTTCAATTCGGCAGAGAATTCAGATGAGACCTTCTATACGCCCGAAGTGCCTGAAAGTGAATTGTTTGAGACAGATGAAACCAATCCTCAACCCTCTGAGAATCCAATATTTCCCAAACGCTCTATCGTGCGCGTGACCATATTCTATTCTGACGGAACCTACGAAGAAAAATAATGTTATCTTTGTGATGCGGTGCCATTAGCACACGCACTCTGAAGATGTATAAGAGATTATTGAGGCCGCTGCTCTTTTCTATGAATCCGGAGTCAGCGCACAGATTATCCTTCAAAGGGCTTGAAATCCTCCGCCACATTCCCGGAGCGATTCCGCTCGTGCGGATGACCTACTGCTATTCCCACCCTTCCCTCAGGCGCGATGTTTTCGGAGTCACTTTCAAGAATCCGGTAGGAATCTCTGCCGGAGTCGACTGCGACGCCCTTTTTTATAACGATTTAGGCAATTTCGGCCCCGGCTTCGTAGAAGTAGGCACTCTGACCATTGCTCCTCAGAAAGGCAATGAAAAGCCGCGCTGGTTACGTCTCAAGGGGAAGAAGGCCTTCGTGAACAATTACGGACACGCGAATCAGGGTGTCAGGAAAGCTATCTCGAACATCCAGGGGAACCATCCCAGGGAGGACCTTGTGGTCATTGCCAACATAGGCAAGAACAACGACACCCCCGCAGAAAGGGCCGTAGAGGACATAGACAGGGCATATACACTCATATATGACTTCAGCGACATAGTGGTGGTCAACATGCTTGATACAGATATGAAGTATCTTGCGGCCATCATCGACAGGATCACCACCGTCAGGAGATACAACGACAACAACAATCCTATCCTGATAAAACTGCCGCCTGACATTTCAAGGGAACAGATAGACATTGCTATCCATACCGCGCTCTCATACGGCATCGACGGCCTCGTGGTTTCCGGTTCGACATATAATCTCGATGACACCGGCTGCTCCATGGAACACGGGGAACTTACCGGAGCCCCTGTCTTCGAGCACTCCCTCGAAACCCTCAAATACGTCTATGAGAAGAGCCAGCGTCTCATACCGATTATTGTATCAGGAGGCATCTCCACTCCCGAACAGGCCCAGATGATGCTTGACAGCGGCGCTTCGCTCATCGAAGTCCATACCGCCCTCGCATACGAAGGGCCGTCCCTCATCAAGAAGATACTCAAGCATCTGGTGGCGGTCGACAGGAAACGCCATCCGGAGAAATACACAAAAAAGAAAAGAATCAGGAAAGAGAAATGACGACAGCGATAATCTGCACCATAGGAGATGAGATACTCATCGGCCAGATAGTGGATACGAACTCATCGGCTATTGCCCGGGAGCTCAACAAAATCGGAGTTCAGGTAAAAAGGATGGTATCCATCGGAGACGACCGCGGGGAGATCATAAACAGCCTCACGGAATGTCTCGCGGAGTGCGACATAGTGATTACCACAGGTGGCCTCGGTCCCACCAAGGATGACATCACCAAGGATGCGCTGCGCGAACTCTCAGGTGCGCAGGGGTACCGCCTCTCGAAAGGGCAGCTGGTCATAATCGAACAGATCCTCTCCGCCAGGGGAATCCGTATGCTTGAGGCCAACCAGAACCAGGCTATGGTTCCCGACACCTGCGAAGTGCTGCTCAACCGCCTCGGGACCGCTCCGGGAATGGCCTTCCACGATCTGGGTCCGAACGGTTCGTCGCTCTACTCGCTTCCCGGTGTCCCTTTCGAGGCCATCGGCCTGCTTCCCACCCTTATGGGCGACATCTGCGACCGCTTCAGAACCGAAAAGATATCGCATCGCACCCTTGTTACATTCGGCATTCCCGAGTCTGAACTGGCCTGCGAGATAGCCGACATAGAGGACTCCCTCCCCTCCCATATCCATCTGGCATATCTGCCGAACCCTACCATAGGAGTGCGGCTGCGCCTTACCTCCTTTGGAGTTGATACCGACTTCGAGGAAGAGGTGGCGAAACTGCGCGGGCGGCTTGGCAACGCCATATACGGCGAAGGTGAAGATACCCTTCCCATAGCCATCGGACGCCTCCTGAAGGAGCGCGGAGCTACCATGGCTGCCGCCGAATCCTGTACTGGAGGGCGCATTTCAGAGCTTATGACGGCCGTTGCCGGTTGTTCCGAGTACTATTACGGTTCAGTTACATCGTACGACAATTCGGTCAAAATCGGCACTCTGGGCGTAAACCCCGATACGATACGGCAGCACGGCGCCGTAAGTGAAGAGTGTGTCCGCGAAATGGCAGAAGGCGTTCTGAGGAAACTCGGCACAGATTATTCTGTCGCCACCTCAGGTATTGCCGGCCCAGGAGGCGGAAGCGCCGAAAAACCTGTAGGTATGGCGTGGCTGGCTGCTGCGGCCAGAAAGAAGGACGGCTCCGTCGAGGTCGTGACAAAGTGCGTCAGGTTCGCCTCCAACAGAGCCGTCAATATCGAGCGCTTCGCTTCTAATGCGCTTAATCTTCTGAGACTGAAGATTCTTCAGTAACCTCCCTGCGCTTGCGGGATTCCTTAATCCAGACATAGCAGCAGGAGCTTGCAAACCCGAGGAATGTCCAGATCAGGGTAAGCAGGGTTCCGCGCGGCTTGAACTTGCGCATCGGCACGGATACAGGTGAGAGTTCCGTGAAGGTCACGTTGTTCTCTTCCAACTTCACCCTCGACGAGAGCAGATTCTTGGCCAGTTCGGCATAGAGTTGCTTCGAGAGTTCCACCTCATTCTCCAGCCTGACGCGCTCCACCTGATAGGAAGAGGTCATGATGCCCTTGTGGGTATCCTGATAGTAGGCAAGGCTGCGCTGTTTCTTCTGGTAATCGGCCTTGGCCTCGTCGTGCTGCTGCTCGATGAAGTCGAGATTCATTTTAGCCTTAGCCTGCTTGAAGTCGGAGACGTACTTCTTGAGCAGGTCGAATGCCCTCTGGCACACCTCGGCGGAAGCGAGGGCTTCCGGCATCAGGGCCGTCATAGTAAGCACCCCTTGCTTAACGTCCACGTCGATAGTTACCTGCTTCACCAGAATCCGCGCTATGTCGTCCTCCGTCTTGGTAAGGGTAGTCACCGTGCTGTCGAGTGTGGAGTTGAAGGTCTCCACGTCGGTGACATATTTCTGCTTTGGCATAATGCTGCGCAGAAGCATGAACGGCAGGCCGATGGTATATTTCCCGATGCTACTGACAAGATTGAATTTCTGATAGTCGGGATTGGTGTAATACTCGTAAAGGGTTATGGGAACCGGGGACTTCTCAAAGTGCACCGGAGTGTACATCAGTTCCTTGAGATAGCCGTTGTTCTGGAGGATAAAAGGATAGACCTTAGGATTGATAGGCCCGTCGGTGCCGGAGATGTCGAGATCCACCCCAATCACAGAAGCGATGGAGGAATAGCGGGAAGCTGCAAAACTCTGGTTTGTCTGGGGCACGAAAATGCACTGCGAGCGGAACACCCTGGGTGCGAAAAGGGCCAGGAAGACGCCGAAGAGGAAGCAGCAGGCCGTTACGATGATTATCAGCTTGCGCCTTTTCTTCAGGATCGAAAGGGTATCGACGAGGTTGATGTCTCTTTCTTCCATAACGGATTTATTTCTTTAAGAGATTGATGAGGATTGCGGCCATATAGGCAATGGAGCTGACCGATGATGTGAGGGAGGCGACCTCTGCGAGGGAAATCTTGCGGCCCTCGGTCTCGGTAATCTGAGGCACCACTATCTCCATACCTGGCTCCATCTTGAACTTGCTGGAACCGCGCACTGCAGCCGAGCCGTCCATATAGATGGCATAGGTCTTGGTCTTCCTGGCGCCCTTGACGAAACCGCCGGCTTTGTCGACATAATCCCTCCAGGAGTAGGAAGGATTGTAAGCGACGGTATTGGGGAAATAGACGCCGCCTGAGATCTTGACGGTATTGTTCATCTGGGGCACGTCGATTATGTCTCCGCTGCGGAGGATGATGTCGGCGTAGGAACCGGGCTTCCTGACAGCCTCGTTAAGGTCGATACCGATGGTGAAGGTCTCTCCTATCTTCTTGACATCCAGTATCGTGGTATCCATAGGATTGGCTGTCTGGTTGCGGGCGATGTCCATAGCCAGCTCCTGCTTTGCGATCTCCTCGTCAGTCATGAGCCTCTTGAGGGTAGCACCCTTGACATAGGCGTCGTCGGTAAAGCCGGAGGCGCGGCTGATGACATCTGAGAGCCGGACGGAGTTCTTTTCTATCGCATAGGTGCCGGGATACTTGACCTCACCGGTCACCGTCACGGTCTGGAGTTCGCGGTAATTGACCTTTGTACGGATGAAGACCATATCGTAGGGATAGAGTATCTCGTCGTTTCCGGAGGGATCAGCGACAAGGTTGAAATGCTTGACGGCTCCCTTCTCCTCTCGTCCGCGGGTCGCTATCTCGACATTGGCCAGGTCGCCCCCGTCTGTCAGGCCGCCGGCCATCAGGATCACGTCACCGAGGGTAAGGCCCTGCCTGTACTCGAAATCGCCGGGCATGTTAACCTCTCCCTGAACAGAAACGATTACGCTGTCCTGGAGTTCGATTACGCTGAAAACCCTGACGGAGTCCTCGCGCACCAGGTCGATATCGCTTCTGCCTGCGATGACGTCGTCAATGCTGAACGAAACGTTTACGGGCTTCAGGTCGGCATCCTTTCGGGAGATATAACCCCTTGCCTGATAAGTGCCTTCCTTCACTCCTCCCGCGGCGTTGATCAGCTGCCTGAGAGTGCGGAGATTGTCGGATATCGAATAGGGGCCGGGATGGTTGACCGAACCTGTGATGTGCACCCTGTTGCCGTACTGCACGGTAAAGCTGCTCACGAAGAGGCTGTCTCCCGCACATACCGGGAAGGTGCCGAAGTCTGCCTTGGCCACATCGAACGACTCTCCTACGGGACCATTGATCCTGTCGATATGGACAAGGTCCTTATGCGCGTTGACTGTGAATCCGCCGGCATAATTGATGAGGTCCTGGACCGTCTCCCCGTCCTTCATCTCGTATTTGAGATCGAAGCGGTTGAGAGCGCCGCCCACGGAGGCCAGATTGCCTGAAGAAGCCACGGAGATGACGTCGCCGTCCTGCAGGCGGAGGTTGGTGTCATACTTGCCCTTGAAGATGTAATCGTAAAGGTCGAAGGTACCCTTGAGCTCGTTCTGGCGGTAGAGGCAAATGTTACGTACGGAACCGTACTGCATTATACCTCCGGCCATATAGATGGCTGTCGCTATCGAAGAGAGCGAAGGCAGGGTATAGACGCCGGGGGTGTAAACCTCGCCCAGCACATAGACGGTGACTCCGCGGATCTTGCCGATGGAGATGCGCAGATAGGTACCTGCCCCGCGCAGGCCGGAATAAAGCGTGGAGAGTTTTGACTTGAGGTGTTTCTCGGCATCTGCGAGTGTCATTCCGCCGATGTAGATGGGACCTATGCCCTGTATCGTGATGGCGCTGTCGTTGCCGATCGTCCTGGTATAGTTGGCGTTGGAGTTGCCCCAGATGTCGATTACCACCTCATCGCCAGGGCCGAGCACATAGCTTGCCGGGACAGGTGCGTTGACGCTGGGGATGAGTGCCAGACCGTCGGATATGAAGAAGTCGTGACCGTAGATGACGCTCGAAGGAGCCTTGCGTCCCTCGATGGGCATAACCATGGTATTGGGCTGGGTGATATCACCGACAGGGACTGCGACATTGGAGGTCTGCGGATAGGCAACCGTTCCGTAAGCCGTCTGGCCGGGGATGTACTGTCCTGCAGGATAGCCCATCTGGTTGGTGGCGCCGTTCACGACCTGTCCGTTGTTGATGCCGCCGGTGCCGTTCATCCTGTTCATCACCTGGTTGATTTCGTCATTGGAATAGCCGTAGGAACGGGCCATTGCCTTTGCAGCCTGTATTTCGGTCTCGGTCTGGGCCAGCGCCGGAAGCGCTGCCGCAACCATCAGGCAGAGGGCGAAAATCAGTTTCTTCATATCTCTTGTAATTTAATTTGATTACTATTCGTTTAACCTGCGAAGTTAATAAATTTTTATTCCAATACCGAGGAGTGCACCGAAACTGCGCCGGAGCACCTTCCCTGAATCACAGTAAATGCCCCAGTTCAGGTTCAGCCTCGAGTTATTGAAAATCGCCGGCACGGAACCGGTTAAGGCAGCGGAAAACTGCCTCACAGGGGTCTCCCTTACGGTTCCCCAATCCTGGTAAATCTGCGACTCTCCTTCATAGGGAGCCTTGTATGTGCCGTAATTGCTGCTCCAGGTCAGCATCAGGCGGTACGGGAGTCCTCCCAGCACTCCGGCGACAGCGGCGTGATGGTAAATGAGCCGGTTGTTCTCCACGCCAAGGGTAAGGAGACCGCGCCTCCAGGATGCGCTGCGTGTTCCGTCGGGAAACATCAACGGCAGCCCTATGGTCCGGCCGTAATAGGTCCAGCCTGACTTGTAATCCTGATTGTTGAAATAGTTGTCCAGGCCGCCCAGGATCTTATGCTCGCCGTTCTTATCCTTGCCTTCGTGGCGCGTTCCCGACTGCCACATGGTGTATCCGAATTCATACAACACGTCAGTTATCCCATTATCCCGGTCGAGACTCAAGTGCAGGGTGTTGATTCCGTCCGGGAAATTGCCGAAACCCATTCCGGAGCCGTCGTCATAAGGTACGTCGTGCTGGAAAGTCAGGCTCCATCCTTCGTCTCTCCAGCGGAAGCGGAAACACTCTGAACCGCGGTGATCTCCGAGCACGTTGATCTTGTCACTCTCAGTTGAACTGCTGCCGGCAGCTGCGCTCCTTCCTGTCGCTATGCGGAAATAGTTGTCCAGTGTGAATGGCATCCTGCCGAAATCAGGGCTCTCCCCTCCCCATACCGCATAATGGTCAAGAGACAGGGAGAAGTCGAAGCGTCCGAACTGCAGCATCAGGCCAACGAGCATATTATGGACATAAGCCCCGCTGACATAGCGTTTGTCGAGAGTCAGGTAATCACCATAACGGCCATAAACCAGGAAATGTCCTTTGGTAAATGGAACCGATACGGGATCAAGGATAATGGAATATCCCGGTAAGGCGCGGGCATTTCCGCTCCAGGCAACATTGCCTCCGGTTACGGAAAGGGTACCCATTCCGTTACGGGGTTTAAACTCCTGTTCCCGGTGACGGATACCGACATCCAGGGAAAGGGCGTTCCATCCGAGGGACCCGTACATCTGATCCACACAGAAGACGGCAGGAGCCACCGGGGCGCCCGGGACGGCCATGCCGGGCTCGAAGGAGCCGGCGAAGGAGAGTCCGCTGCTCCAGCGGAAATCCTCCTCCTGGTCACTCTGAGCCGAGGCGCTGAGTACGGAGGCTACGCCGTTGTACTGTGGCATGATGCCGTATGAGTTTGCACCGGCCCAGAACGGCAACTCCCCAGAGGAAGAGACCGCTCCCAGAAGCATCAGCGAAACTAACAGGCTGTCAAGCATCTTTCCGTTTTAAACGTTTATAAACGGCTGTGCCGGCAAGGCCGAGTATAATGAGATACATCAGAATCACGCAGGCCAGCGCGATACGGTCACCCTTCTTCACGCTGTCGGGATCGAACAGGAATGTTATATCGTGCTCACCCGGTTCGACATTGAGCGCACGGAGAAGGTAGTTGGCACGGAAATGCTCAACCGGCTTGCCGTCGATGAAGGCCTTCCAACCGTAAGGATAGTATATCTCGGAAAAGACCAGCGTACCCGGCTCGGCGGTAGCGCATTTATAGTCAAGCTGCTTTGGGCTATAGCTCGTAAGCCATACCTTTGCTTCGGGGTCGCCCTTGATCTCCGGACTGGGGACGAAACTCTCGAAACTCCTTTCGACTACCGCTTCGCTGTCAAGATTGATCTCACCCAGCATCGCCATCTCCTCGTCCGGATTATCGACGAGGACGATCCTGTCCACAAACCAGGCATTACCCATTGCAATAGGGTTCAACTGGGCCACCGTATTTCCTTTATCGTCGAAGTTGACGACATATTTGGCGTTGAGCATCGAGACTATGGAGGGATGGATGCTCTTTTCAAGATAGACATCGATGAGGTCCTGGTAACGACGCAGTTTCGCAGCGCTGTAACCTCCGATGGACTTCAGCCTGTAGGAGGTACGGGCGTCGCTGAAAGGATTGACCGTAAGGTTCAGGACCCTGAAATGGGGATCGTCATCGGCGAGTATCGCCTTTTCCCAGGGCTGCTCCGCGAAGTAACGCGCCTCCTGGTAAGAGGGTATGAAGTTGCTGTCGTTGAGATAGCGCTTGTCGATGGGCCAGAGATCGAGCAGCATCAGCGCGCCCAGGACGGCGGCGAATGCCACATTATTAATCTTTCCCCACAGACGGAACGCGACCACGGCGACTCCTGCAATTATAAAGAAGAATGAGCGCCAGCTGTCGCGCACCAGCAGGGATGCCCTCTCATCCAGCAGCGCGGAGTAGAGCCAGTCGGGCATCTGGGATGCGATATGGGGGTCGAATACCGACTTGAAGTCGAACAGGCCGCGGCCGAAGAGGGCGAAGAAAAGACAGACAGCGGCAGTGATACCGCCTGCGATTCCCACCTTTGCCAGCATCTTCTTACGGTCAACCCCCTCCCGCATCAGTTCCCGCAACGCCAGGAATCCCAGGAGCGGCATCGCTATTTCAGCCACAATCAGGATTGAGGATACGGCCCTGAATTTATTGTAGAGCGGGAAATACTTGAAGAAGAACTCCGTAAGCCCCATCCAGTTATGTCCCCAGGCAAGACAGATCGAGAAAAGGGTTGCCAGCAGCAGCGTCCACTTGTAGGGCCCCTTGACGATTAGCAGGCCAAGGATGAAGAGGAAGCAGACTATGGCGCCGACATATACGTTTCCGGCGGTGAAAGGCTGGTCACCCCAGTATGTGGGAGCGGCCTCCACGAAGGAACGTGCGGCACTCGGCGCGACTCCTTTCGAAATGAGGGTCTTGTAGGCATCCGACTCCTTGCCGATATTCATGGTGGAAGCGCCCCCCATGAATCCGGGAATCAGCAGTGAGAAGGTCTCGGTCTTACCGTAACTCCACTGGGTGGCATAATCGATGTCCAAGCCTTTGGAGGGACTCTTCTGCTCTCCGTCGCCGGTGAGATCGGAATGGCCGCCGCGCATGGTTTCACGGGTATATTCCGCATTGGCGAAGACGTTCGAGGTGCTCGTTCCCATTCCGAGACCGACCGAGGCGAAGAAGATAAGGGTCGCAATCACGAACTCCTTCATTCTCTTCTCCTTGATGTGGGTGTAGAGCTCGCCGAACCAGCATAGGCCGATCATCATGAAGATGTAATATGCCATCTGGGGATGGGTGCTGAAGCCGATTGCTGTAAAGACCATCGCAAGGATGGCGCCCAGTGCATACTTCTTTCTGAATATCAGATAGAAGCCGGCAAAGACAACGCTTATCAGGGCGATGGTGGAGGTCTTTCCGTTATGCCCGGCGGCAATTATGACGATGAAATAGGTCGAGAAGGCTATGGCAAGGGCGCCGGCGATGCAGAGCCACCTGTCGATATCGAAGGAGCGCAGCAGGGCGAAGAAGCAGATGAAATAGATTATGAAGACCCATGCCGTATGTGAATGACCGCGATGGAAGAAGGAGGTCAGGGGCGAAAGCCATTTTGCCGTCCTGTACTCTCCGCCGCCTATCTGGTAGTCGGGCATTCCGCAGAACATCGAGCCGGTCCACCAGCTGTGGTCGCCCGTCGTGCGGGCATACTCCATAGTCTCGTGCGAGGCGCATTCCGCCGTCAGGTTGTCGCCCGCATAGATCACCTTTCCCTGAAGCACGGGGAAGCAGTATGCATAAGCCACGACCACGAAAACAACTGCGGCGACGATATAGACGCCGAATTTCTTGAAGAACTCTTTCATTATCTCGATTTTTTCATTTTTCTCATCAATTTGGAGGGCCAGCGGGAGATGCGCTGCGGCACTTTGATAATCCACCGCAGGGTGCGGTCCGCCGCGAAACGGCAACGCTGCGCCCATCCACTTCCGGGCCTCTGAAGCCCCCGCTCAGCATAAACTTCGCTGATGAGAGAGTCGATCCTCCCCTTCTGCATCCCCTGGTCCTTCTGTATCCTGCGCACCACGAAACCCGGCATCGAATAGAAGCGGGCGTACCATGAATGCTTGCATATCGTGCGTCCCTGAGGGTCAAACAGCACTGTGGTGGTACCGTCGGGATGGCCTGTCGCGGACAGATAGAGTGTCCTGAAGTTATCGGCCATCCAGAGAAAGAACGGATAATATGGTTCGTAATGCTCGTCGTACGCCTTGAGGGCGCAGCGGTCGAACTTCGACCTTATCTGCCTGAGGTCCAGTATGTTGAAGAACGGGTTTGTCACTTTCGGATTGCCGTTGCGGGGAAGCCCCTCCCCTGCGTCTGCGCATCCGATATTGGCGTACCCCTCGGCAATCATAAGTCGGACAAGGTCGTTGACCGCATCGGGGTTGCAGACGAATGCATCTTCGTCGATATTGATGGCGATGTCACAATCCTGTTCACGCAGCATAGCATAGAAATAGCCGTCGGCGCTTTTGTCGGTAAGGCGTACCCGGCCGTCGCACTCTATCCCCTCCCACAGCCCGGAAGCCTGGTTGTAGAGCCTCAGGTCGAAAGACCTTGTGAATATCTTTACCTTGCAGCCTTCCGTCATATCTCAAGCGAATCGGGGCGGAAAAGTCCGCGTGAAACATTTGCCCGGAAGAGAACAAGCGCATTGCCGCAGGCCGGACGGCCCCTGAGCAGATATAGCGGCCAGAGCACCAGCGTTGCGCCCCACTTCACCAGCTCGGAAAAACGGCGCTTGAGCAGCGCGGAGCCTCCTTTGCGGGAACAGCGCACATACTCGCTGTAGCCTATTCCGCGGGCGAAGCGGATGATATAATCGCGCGTGGTACGTCTTTCAGGTATCACGTGCTGTACCCTCACGTCGGGGAAGTAATAGATCAGCCCTCCGGAAGAAGAAATCCTGCCGAAGATCTCCTTTTCCTCGCCGCCGAGCAGATTCTTGCCGGTACGGCCCAGGCTCGTATCGAAACCAGGCATCGCCTTCAGTACGGATGAGCGGAACCCCATATTGGCTCCGATGGGATATTTCCCGCCCTTGAAGAGGGAGACAACATCTCCGTTATCTATCGCCGAGACCCAGGAAAGGGTCCACTTGCAGAGCCATTCCGGAGCCTTCCCGCTTTCGAAGAGAGGATCTATCCTGCCTCCGAAAGCAGCGGCGTCGGGATAATCCGCCATACGGACGGAAAGGCGCACCAGGTAGTCCGGCTCCACGAAGGAGTCGTCATCCAGGAATACTATGATATCCCCCTCCGCCTCCGCTATTCCGCGGTTGCGGGCGTAGGAAAGTCCCTGCGAGGTCTCGAGGAAGTACCTGTAGCGCACTTCGGGATGGGCCGCTGCAATAGAGGCGCACACCGATGCGGTCGAGTCGCTGCTGTTGTTGTCCACCAGCACGATTTCGAACCCCTCTTCAGGAACGGTGCACGAGGCGATCCTGTCGAGGGTAGTGCCGATGAACCGGTCGCGGTTGTATGTGCAGACCACCAGCGAAATCATACCCTGTTTCCTATCTTTTGTACTTTGTTGCGGATATACCTTGCGCCGGCCTTCGGCGAAGTCCTGAGCAGGAACAAGGTGAAGCGCGAGCGCAGATCCCTGCGGTAATACCTGTTCTGACGATACTCGGGGAACTTCGACCTGAAGTTCAGGAACATCTCCTCGAGTACGTAGCTCTGGTATTCGTCGGTATTGGCCACATAGGTGCGGCAGGAGACCAGGAATGCCTCTTTCAGATAGAGATAATCGAGTTCCTGCGAGAAATCCTCATGGAGCGAATGCGATTTAGCATAATCCATCAGCGCGTCGAACGATGCCGTACGGTGCCTGAACCTCAGGGCATCCTTCTCCTGGGACGAGGAGGTCCTGCGCACCCTGTAATGATAGAGGGGCCGCTTAACGGTCGCCACCCTGCGGGCCTGGAGGACTGAACATGCCAGGAAGCATTTATCCTCTGCGCTGCGGGTCTCCGGGAATTTGATCTCATTCTCCAGGAGGAACTGGCGGTTGTAGATGAAAGTATGGAAATCAGCGTTTTCCCTGACCAGATAACGTTTCTTTCTGGAGACGGCGAACTCCCCGTTTCCGGCGCGGAGTCCCTTCTCGGTCTTCGACTCTCCCACCCCTACTGTTTCGCGCATAAGGTCGCATCCCACGATGTCTGCCTTCTGGCGGCGGGCCGCAGAATACATCAGCTCGCAGAATCCTGCCTCCAGGATATCGTCGCTGTCGAGGAAGGCGACATATTCTCCCTGTGCGGTCTCCAATGCCAGGTTGCGGGCCTTGCCGGGACCGCCGTTGGAGGGCATCTCGAGGAAGCGGAACAACTTGCTTCCCCTGTAGTCGCCGACGTAGCGGGCCGATTTCGACATGGCGTCGTCATTGCCCTTGTCGTCCACAATCAACACCTCGATGTCGTCCATAGTCTGGAAAATTACCGAATCGATGCAGGCCACGATATATGGGCTGGCATTGTAAACCGGAATGATTACCGAAACCTTGGGTGAATTCATATCTGTCGTCAATTATTGTTATTCAAAAGATTATTGAAAAGCGAAAGCCACTGTTCAGCCACCTTGTCCTTGGTGAAGCGGCGGCACGAAACAAGTCCGTTGCGGGCGATCTTCTCCCTTGCCACATCGTTGCCCATCAGCCACATGACCTCGTTGGCATAGCCCTGCAGGTCGTTGTCAGGCACTATGATGCCGGTTTTGTGGTTTTCGATTATGGTGGGAAGGGAGACATATGAATCGAGGGCCACCGGCACAACGCCGAACTGCTGCGCCTCGGTCAGCGTGAGAGCCCATCCTTCGTACGAGGAGGTAAGCATAAAGATGGAAGATTCCCTGTAGAACCGGGTCACGTCGCTTACGCGTCCTTCGAAGGTAATGTTGTCCAGTCCCATCCTGTCGGCCATCCGGATATAGAAGTTCAGGTCGCTGCCGCCTCCCACAACGCTCAGGTGCCAGTCGTCGAACTTGCCGCTGTCGTTGATGATCCGCCACACCCTGAGGGCGAAAGAGATCCTCTTCGCCTTCTCATCCATACGTGAAACTATAAGCACCTCCTTGCGTTTGGAGGCCAGCTCCGATTCATCCAGGAAGGTGTCGTACGAGAGGGCGCTGTTCACCGCAGCGAACTTCGAGTCGCACTCGATCCCGGCAATCTCCGCATAGGCGCGGCATGCTTCCGGGGTATGGAGCACCAGAAGGTCGGAATAGTCGTACATCAGACGGTATTTCTCCACGATCTTCTTTTCAAAAACCGTCTTTACCAGCCCTTTGGGGAGGATGGAAAGGGAGATGTCCTTGAGGTTGCGGCCTATATTCCCTTTGGTGCGGATACGGTAGAGGCTGTTGTCGATCCGGTTGCCGAGAAGGTCCTCTCCCGGCATAGCGTGATAACAGGCAACCACCTTCGCCTTCGTGCCCCTCGTGGCATTGTAAAGCAGCGGGAGTATCCTGCGCTTGTACTTGATATCCACCAGGTTGGAGACGACTATGTCGATGGAGGCCATCTGCAGAAGGTCGGTGATCTGTTCGCTCTCCTCCGAGTCCCTGAGCAGGACGGTATCCTTGAAACTGCACTTGTCAGGGTGGTCGGTATTCCGGCAGAAGGCGAGATAGCAGTTGTGTCCCAGGCGGCTGAATTCATCCGAAAGGGTAATGGTTATCCTGTCGGTTCCTCCCAGCTGCTGGCTGATCTCGTTTTCCGTGACGAAGAGAATGTTCATAAGGACTCAATTAAAATGTAAATATACATTTTATTTCGTAAATGACTATTTTTGTAGTACTGAACCTAAGGTTGATTATTCTATGAGACATAGCTTTTCCAAAGCTGAAAAGAGCCTGCTGTCCGTCGTGGTTCTCTGCCTGATGACATATGCATGTTCATTCCGGAACGATAACAAGCCCGTTACCGAGCCGGCCGGTTACGTCTCCACCCTGGTCGGGACGCAATCGGGTTATGCCCTCTCCTATGGCAACACTTATCCCGCAGTATCGCTCCCCTGGGGAATGAACTGCTGGACGCCGCAGACCGGGGAGAACAATGACGGGTGGATTTACACTTACGATGCGCTTCATATCAGGGGATTCCGCCAGACACACCAGCCCTCTCCGTGGATCAGGGATTACGGGGCATTCTCGCTGATGCCGGTCAAGGACTGCACGAAGCCGGCGGATAAGCGTAAGAGCGTATTCTCACATCTCAGCGAGACTGCCAAACCCTACTATTACAGCGTCTATCTTGCCGACCACGACATCACTGCCGAGATGACCTCGACCGAGCGGGCTGCCATCATGCGTTTCACCTTCCCCGAAAGCGAGTATTCCGGAGTGGTGATAGATGCCTTTGACGGCGGTTCGTATATCGACATCCTGCCCGACATGCAGACCGTCCTTGGATACTGCACCAACAACAACGGAGGCGTGGAGGGCAAATTCCAGAACTGGTTCGTCATTACTTTCGACAAGCCGATAGCATCATACGACATCTATGACGGCGACAAGCTGCAGTACCCCGAAAAGCGGCAACGGGAACACACTGTAGCCGTCGTCAAGTTCTCCACATCCAGGGGCGAACAGGTCAATGCGCGGATAGCCTCCTCCTTCATAAACGGGGAACAGGCATTCGATAACCTGAAAGAGGTGGAAGAGTTCTCATTCGATGAAATAATGGAAGCATCCCGGGCAAGATGGAACGAGCTCCTCGGCAGGATTGCGGTGGGCGGCGGCACTGAGGATCAATACCGCACCTTCTACTCCTGCCTCTTCCGCAGCCTCCTCTTTCCCAGAAAGTTTTACGAAATCGACAGTGAGGGCCAGCCTGTGCACTACAGCCCCTTCAGCGGGAAGATTGAAAAGGGGTATTTATACACGGACATCGGCTTCTGGGACGCTTTCCGCGCCCTCTTCCCGCTTCTGAATCTAGTCTATCCCGACGTCAGCGCGGAGATTATGGCCGGATACGCCAACGTCGCGCGTGAAACGGCCATACTGCCGGAGTGGGCTTCCCCCGGCCACCGCCAGTGCATGGTCGGACAGAGTTCCGCAGCCGTCATAGCAGACGCCGCCGTCAAGGGGGTAATCGACAATGATCTGGACTCGCTCTACTCCCGGCTTGTTTTCGGCACGGACCACATCCATGCAGGCGCTTCATCGTCAGGAAGGATGGGAAGCGAGATATACGACATACTGGGATACATCCCTTCATCGGCCGGCATTGACGGATATGTCTCCTGCACCCTCGAATATGCCTACGACGACTGGTGCCTGCTTCAGCTTGCGAAGTGTCTCAACCGCCCCGAAAAGGAGCGCAAACAGTGGACCGCACGGGCTTCCAACTGGAAAAAGGTGTTCGACAAGGAGACCCGCCTGATGCGCGGTCGCGATGTGGACGGGGCCTTCGTTTCGCCTTTCAATCCTTACAAATGGGGCGATGCCTTCGTTGAAGGGAACTCTTTGCAGTACACATGGTCGGTACTCCACGACGTGGAAGGGCTTGTTGACGCGATGGGAGGCGAAAGATCCTTTCTGGAGATGCTTGATTCCGTCTTTTCCGCTCCTCCTGTCTATGACGCATCCTTCTACGGTTTCCGCATACACGAAATAACTGAGATGCAGGCAGCAGGAACGGGCAATTATGCCCACGGCAACCAGCCTTCACAGCATATCACCTACCTCTATGACTGGACCTCCAGGCCATGGAAAACGCAGCGCCTGGTCCGCGATATCATGGACCGCCTCTACCGTGCGACTCCTGACGGCTACTGTGGGGACGAGGATAACGGACAGACCTCTGCCTGGTATGTCTTCTCGGCGCTCGGCTTTTATCCTGTCTGCCCCGGCACCACCCAGTACGCAGTGGGGTCCCCCCTCTTCAGGAAGGCCGTAATCACCCGTCCGTACGGAGTGAAGATCAAGGTCAGCGCCCCCAGGAACGCTCCCGACGTCCCCTATGTGGAGAAGATGAGCGTCAACGGAAAGAACTGGACGCGCAATTACATAGAACACGGCGACCTGGTCAAAGGAGGACGCATCAAGTTCAAGATGGGAAGTGAGCCGGCCCGGGATCGCGGAGTAAAGCCCGAAGAGAGGCCCTACTCCTTCAGCAGGGAGAAATAGTTATGAAGATTGCGGTAGATCTGACATACATCAGGGAAGAGACCAATACCGGACTGGCGAATTACGCATTCTATCTTCTGAAGGGTTTTCGCGAGAACGGTCTCCGTGACTCAGTAGTCATACTCACTGAATCGGGCTTCGGAGAGGGATTCGCCGCATATACCGAAGGATTCCGGACGATTCCGGCAGAGACCAGGATGCTCCCCTTCCTGCCCTTCACCAGGGGACCTCTGTTCCGCCGCAAACTTGAGGCTGTCATCAAGTCAGAAGGAATCGGTCTGCTGCTCTCCCCATATATCTACGACCGCTCGCTGTACGCCCGCAATGTCCCCTGCATAGGTGTGATACACGATACCAAACTCTTTTATCAGGGGAATCCCATATTGCGAGCCAGATACCGCATCGGTGCCGTAAGGGCGCTGAACAGGCTGGAGAGGATTGTAGCCATCTCAGGCTGCACCCGGGACGACCTCATTAAGATTCCCGGAGTCAAAACCGGCATCGAAGTGATACATAACAGTGTCGTTTCCAACGCCGGGAAACTGGAGAAGGAGGTTTGCAATCCGCCTTACATCCTCGACGTCAACACTTTGCTTGAGCATAAGAATCCCCTTACACTCCTCAAGGCATTCGAACTGGTGAGCCGGGAAATCCCACACAATCTGGTTTTCAAGGGGAGCCGGACGCCCTATTGGGATACGGTTCTGGAGCCCTACATAGCGTCGCATTCACTCTCCGACAGGGTCGAGCTGAACGAGACCCGCCTGTCGCAGGAAGAGATGGAACATCTCTACAGGAATGCCGACCTCTTCGTCTCCCCGTCGATGATGGAGGGGTTCGGATTCACACCGATCGAGGCCGCGCTGGCCGGAGTTCCCGTAATCTGCAACGACCTACCCGCGCTGGTGGAATCTACACGGGGGCTTGTAACATACTATTCACCCGCACAAGATGCCTCCGCCCTTGCGGACAAGATACTCTATGTACTTGAAAACCGGGAATATATAAAGACCGAGGAAATCCGCGGGGAATTTGCGAGTGCTTACTCGCCCTCCCGTCAGGCGGAATGTTTTGCCGAACTTATCAGTTCCGTTTGCGGCCGGCGATTCTGAACATCCTGTCAACGAAGGTCCTCATACCCTTCTCTCCTGCATACATAACTGCAAACAGCAGCACTGCGAAGATAGAGCATATCACGGCGGCATACCCGAGGAATGGAAGAATGCCGGCACCGGCATCGATCTTCACCAGCCGTGCGATTAACCAGCCGGCAGCAAATACCGCCGCGGAGATGGCCAGCAGCTTGAAGAAAAGTTTGAAATAGGAAGCGGCGTCGCGTCCCATTCCGTGGGTGAAGAGGAAATAGGGTTTCCAGATAAAGACAATAAGAATCAGTTCGATTCCCTGCGCCATAAGGACTCCGTCGAGGCCGTAGATGCGTCCCAGCAGGATTGCGCAGATGACGAATATCACAGCTTCTGCAATCGGAGCCCAGATATCCTTGAATATTCCGTAGGCGTTGATGAAGATGTCCACCACGGTCCTCAGATTGTTCAGGAAGAAGAGCCCGACCATCAGCCACAGGGTCCTTCCTTCAAGCACGTACTCCTGCCCGAGCCAGAGCTTCACGAAAGGCGCGCTGAGGAAGAACATCGCGTACGAGCAGAATGTAACAAGGAAGAAACGGGAGGCGAAGAGTTCCCGGAACACCTTGAATATCAGATTCCTGTCCCCTTCGGCAATCATATTGCCCACGCTTGCCGTGATGCTGGTGAAGAGGGCCAGCAGCAGCGCCTGGAGGCTGTTGAAGAGAATCATATAGTTGCCGTAGACGGCAACCATCGTAAGCGAAGTGAAGGCGTAGATGAAGATGGGAAGCGACTGCAGGGCGGCGAAGGTGCCTATCCTGTGGACGAAGAGCTGCTTGACCTTGGTGATGACATCCGGATAACGCCGCCTCATCTCACGGTCGACGACGCAGCGCTCCCTCATATAGGGATAGTCGCGATAGACCGTAAGGTTCAGCGTGACGGCCGCAATGATTGCGAACAGAGCCTCTATGACAAGCCACCAGATATAGGGATTCTGCAGAAAGCGGACAGCCAATATCTGGAAGATCACCTTCACGATCATAACCAGGCGGAAACTTATCTGGATCTTGTAGTCCTTCTGGTCGGCGGCAAGCATCACCTGCTTGTAATTGACGAAATAGCCGAGCAGCGCGCTGAAGAGCAGGACTCCGAAGGAGGCATATGCATACCACATCGGGAGCTCCATCTTGGAGAAGATCCGAGGGAAGAAGGGCAGCAGGAGCAAGCTGGCGGCGATTATGAAGAGTGCCACACGCTTGTAGAGCCATCCCTGCAGCGCCACTATCTCGCGGATGCTCTTCCGGTCGTCATTGAAGATAGGCCTGTATAGCGTGACGGCGATTGCCGAACTGATGCCCAATTCAGCGATATTCAGGAAGTTGAGAATGCTGGTGGCGGTGGTGTTCAGGCCTAGGACTTCGGTGCCGAGATAATCCAGGAATATCTTTCTGGATATGAAGCCGACGATGAGCGACAGTATCTGTATGACTATCGCCACCTGACTGTTCTTCAGGCTCTTGGAAGTCCTTATGTATGCGCCCTCTTCCGCCATAATTATCTTCTTTGCCTTACCGCTTCGAACATCACCAGTGCCGCAGCGACCGAGACGTTCAGCGAGCCGGTCTCCCCTGTCATCGGAATCCTTGCCCCTACTGTGCAGAGACTCAGCACCGGTTCGGAGATACCGGATCCTTCCGATCCCATCACTATTGCCGTCGCCTTGCGGAGGTTGACGTCGTACATGTCGTCCTCAGCCTTCTCGCTGCATGCAACTATCTGGAACTCGGAGTCGCGGAAATAATAGAGCGCCGTGCGCAGATTCGCTACGCGTGATACTGGAATACGCAGCAAAGCTCCTGCAGAAGTCTTTACCGCATCGGGATTGATGGCGGCAGTTCCTTTCGCAGGAACGATGATTCCGTCCACTCCGGCACACTCCGCGCTACGGGCAATGGCGCCCAGGTTCCTGACGTCGCTCACCCCGTCAAGGATGACGAAAAGCGGATTCGCCTTGCGGTTCAATGCGCCCTCCACCATCTCCTCGAAGGGGACATAATCTATCTGCGAGAGGAATGCCACCACTCCCTGGTGAGCCCCGCGGACAGTGCGGTTCAGTTTCTCGATCGGGACTTCCTGGCAGGGAATGCCGCGTTCGGCGGCCAGCTCCTTCAGCCTCATAGCCTGAGGCCCCTCCATTCCCTTCTTCAGGAGAATGCGGTCGAACTTGCGCCCGGTCTCCACCGCAACGGTAACGGGATGCATTCCGAACAGGTAATAACTTTGTTTCTCTTCCATCAGCTTTCCAGTGTTATCCACTCCTCCATTTTTTCGTCCAACTCGCGCTTATGCTCGAGGTACTGGCGCGTAAGTTCAATAATATCAGTCTTTTCATCCGGAGCCGAAAGCACTGCTTCGACCTCCTTCATCTTCGACTCCAGTTCCGAAATCCTCTTCTCGAGCAACTTCTTACGGTTTTCCAGACGTTTCTGCTCACGGGATGCAGCCTTGCTCTCGTAGTAGGAATTCCTGTTCTGTTTCGAGGGAGTCTCCTCCTTGACAGGCTGCTCACTCTTCTGAGGTGCGGCGGAGGCCGCAGCCTTCATCTCAAGCTCTCGGAAACTCTCCACCCTCTTCCTGCGGAGGAAATCATCCACTCCGCCCAGATGTTCACGCACCTTACCGTCCCCGAACTCATAAATCTTCTCTACGAGCCCGTCGAGGAAATCACGGTCGTGCGAAACCACGATCAAAGTGCCGTCATAGGCCTTCAAAGCCTGCTTCAGGACATCCTTCGAGCGGATATCCATATGGTTCGTCGGTTCGTCCAGAGCAAGCAGGTTATAGGGATTCAGCATCAGCCGCGCCATAGCCAGACGCGAACGCTCACCGCCGCTCAGGACCGAAACCTTCTTGTCGATATCCTCGCCCTTGAAAAGGAAGGCAGCCAGGATATCGCGCAGCTTGGTGCGGATCTCCCCCACCGCAACCCTGTCAAGAGTCTCCATCACGGTATCATTCTTATCCAGGACATCATTCTGATTCTGGGCATAATAACCGATATTTACATTGTGCCCCACAATCGCTTCGCCGGAAAACGGCTCCAGTTCGTGCATCAGCACCCGCATCATAGTCGTCTTGCCTTCTCCGTTGCGTCCTACAAACGCCACCTTCTCCCCTCGCTTAACTATAATGTTGGCATTCCGAAGAACAATCTTAGCCCCATCATAATCCGGGAGCGTAGCGGCGGGCGCGTTTCCATTTCGGAAAGCATTTTCTCTGCTTTCCGAAATGGAAACCGGAGCCGC
>JAFZXU010000044.1 GCA_017616655.1 Bacteroidales bacterium | reverse complement strand
GGAAACCGGAGCCGCGGAGCGACCGTCATCAGCCAGATAGCCAATAACTGCATCCTTAACTTGAAAAGCCACATCGCCGGAACGAGGAGCCGGAGGAAACTTTACGCGTATCTGCGACAAATCCTCCTCGTCTATCTCGATGCGGTCCAGCTTGTTGAGCTGCTTGATGCGGCTCTGAACCTGATTGCTCTTGGTAGCCTTGTAACGGAACCGTTCTATAAACTCCTCCGTCTTCTCGATCATCCGCTGCTGATTCTCGTACGCTGCCTTCTGCTGAGCGATTCGCTCCTTACGAAGCTCCACATACTTCGAATACGGCACCTTGTAATCATAAACGTGCCCCAGCATAATCTCGACAGTACGGTCCGTACAATTGTCGAGGAAACGCCGGTCGTGCGAAATAAGCACGAGAGCCCCACGGAACTCCTGCAGATAATCCTCCAGCCACTGGATAGACTCTATATCAAGGTGATTGGTAGGCTCGTCGAGCAGCAGGACGTCCGGCTTGCGGAGCAGGATCTTTGCCAGCTCGATACGCATATTCCACCCCTGGCTGAAAGTCTCAGTCTGACGGTCCAGCTCGTTCTTGCGGAAACCCAGGCCGGCCAGCGTGCGCTCAGCCTGCATCTCGGGAGGCTCGCTGCCCTGAAGAGAGATGGCGTCGCTCACTTCATTGAGCTCAACCATCAGCTTGTGGTATGCCTGAGATTCGTAATCGGTCCTTGCAGCCAGCTCTTCAGAGATTGCATCCATCCTGGCGTTCAGCTGCTTAAGGTCGTCAAAGGCAGTCATAGTCTCCTCCATCACGGTGCGTCCTTTGGCATGCTCCATAATCTGGGGCAGATAACCCAGCTTGATGCCGGATGGCTTCATTATGCGCCCGGAAGTAGGCGCCTGAAGTCCCATGATCAATTTCAGGAGGGTCGACTTGCCCGCTCCGTTCTTGCCTACAAGACCGATCCGGTCACGGTCATTGATATGCAGGCCGATATTGTCCAGCAGTGTGAAACCGCCGAAAGAGACGGTAAGGTCGTTGATGGAGATCATGCGGCCTCCTCCTCTTCATATAACGGTTCGGCCTTCTTGCAGACCAGGATGCTGATGCCGTATAGAAGCGCTAAAGGAATGGCTGCTATCAGCATCGAGAAGGGATCGGCGGGAGTGATGATTGCCGCCAGGACAGCAATGACAAGCACAGCCCATTTCCAGCCGGAGAGCAGCGTCTCGCGCGTCAGCAGGCCGAGTTGCGAAAGCACGGCCACAAGCACCGGCACTTCAAACACAAGGCCGAAGAGAAGGACGGTGGAACTGACGGTCGAGATATAGGAATTCAGCGAAATCGTATTGACAACCGCTTCGCTCACCTTGTAGCCGTCAAAGAAATTGACCATCAGGGGCAGGATTATGCAGTAGCCTATCGCGATTCCAAGATAAAAAAGGAATGAGGCGAAAAGAAATGCCCGCCTCGTGGCCCGTTTCTCATTCTGATAGAGCGCAGGCGCAATGAAGCGCCATATTTCGAAAAGCACGTAGGGGCAGCAGAGGATGAAGGCGCACATGAATGTGACGCGCATGTGAACCATGAACTGAGTCGAGAGCTCGATATTCACGAGCTCCAGACCAGTCTTCATCCCGAATATCCGGTAGAAAAAGAAATCCGGCCGTGTCGGCGCCAGGATAAGCTTGTCGAAGAGGAATCCTTTGAAGAAAAAGAGCACTATGAAGGCCAGGACAAGGGCCATGATCACTCGGAACAGCCCTTGCCGCAACGCCTCCAGGTGGTCCCAGAAGCTCATCTGACCGGACTCGCCGGGACGCTCTTCAGCCACGGAGTTATTCTTCCTTTTTTTCTTCCTTCTTGGGCTCGTCGTCATTGACGATTTCGGCCTTGATGTCCTGGATGTCCTTCTCGGCCTCCTTCATTCCGGCCTTGAAACTCTTCACGCCCTTGCCGAGGCCGTGCATGAGTTCGGGTATCTTCTTACCGCCGAAAAGCAGGATTATCACCAGCGCGATGATGAGCCACTGCCAGGGGCCGATGACGCCCAGGGGAAGCATAAACGATAAAGCAGTCATAATATCTTTATTAATGATTATTCTATTTCAAAGCGGCCAGGCGGGCCTTCAGGTTCTCGATCTTGGTGGTGGCGTCGGCGAGCTTCTTGCGCTCGAGTTCCACTACCTGGGCGGGAGCGTTCGCCACGAATTTCTCATTGGAAAGCTTGGCGTTCACACCGCGCAGGAATCCTTCGTAACGCTGTATCTCGGACAGGATCTTGGCGCGTTCCTCCTCCACGTCCACCATACCGTCGAGCGGCACGTTGAATTCGAGAGTTCCCACCATGAATGCCTGACCCGTGCCGCTGCCGAAACTGTCAACCTCCTCGATCGAGGAGATGTTGGCCATCTTGCGGACCACGGGTATGGCCTGTTCGGAAAGCCTGCCCTTTACCTGCAGGGCCAGAGGATCGCGCGGAGCTATGTTTTTTCCCTGACGGATCGCGCGGATGGCCACGACCGCTTCTGTCGCCGTCTCGAATGCGGAAATGACCGCGGGATCGTATGTCGAAGCCTTGGGCATCTGCTGCAACATAATCGTTTCACCCTCCTTGCGAGGCTCGATATTCTGCCAGAGTTCCTCCGTAATGAAGGGCATCACGGGATGGAGCATCTTCAGCAGGGCGTCGAAGAATCCTATGGTTGCGTCGAAGGTAGCCTTGTCGAGAGGCTTCTGTACACCGTTCTCGAAGCCGGGCTTGACCAGTTCCAGATACCAGGAGCAGAAGTCGTCCCAGAAGAGTTTGTAAACGGCCATCACGGCGTCGTTGATGCGGAAATTGGAGAAATCCCTGTCCACCGATTCGATGGTGGCGGAGAGTTTCGCGCCGAACCATTCGACGGCCGCGCGGCACTCGTCGCTCTGGGGAATATCAGCAGTGTTCCACCCCTTCACGAGGCGGAAGGCGTTCCATATTTTATTGGAGAAGTTTCGTCCCTGCTCCACCTGGGTCTCGTCGAAGAGGATGTCGTTGCCGGCGGAGGTGCAGAGCAGAATGCCCAACCTGACGCCGTCTGCGCCATATTTCTCTATCAGTCCGATGGGGTCCGGAGAATTTCCGAGCTGCTTGCTCATCTTGCGGCCGAGCTTGTCGCGCACGATGCCGGTGAAATAGACATTCCTGAAAGGGACATCCTTCATATACTCCTCACCCGCCATAATCATCCTGGCCACCCAGAAGAAGATGATATCCGGACCGGTAACAAGGTCGTTAGTGGGATAATAATACTTGATTTCGGGATTGCCGGGATTGCTTATGCCGTCAAAAAGGCTGATAGGCCATAGCCAGCTGGAGAACCAGGTGTCGAGGGCGTCCTCGTCTCGGGTCAGGTCCTTCGCTTCGAGGCAGGAGCAGCCGGGCAGTTTGCGGGCCTCGGCCAGTGCCTCCTCCTCGCTGTGAGCTACCACGAAACGCTCCTCCTCTCCCTCATCGGAAGGCAGGAACCAGGCGGGGATGCGATGGCCCCACCAGAGCTGGCGGCTGATGCACCAGTCCTGGATATTCTCGAGCCACTGACGGTAGGTCGAAATATACTTCGAAGGGTGGAATTTGATCTTGCCCTCGAGCACCGGAGGCAGCGCGATGTCGGCGAAGTGCTTCATACTCAGGAACCACTGCTTGCAGAGGCGCGGCTCCACGGCGGTGTCGGGATTGCGTTCCGAATAACCTACCTTGTTGTCGTAATCCTCCACCTTCTCCATCAGTCCGGCAGCCTCCAGATCCTTGGAAATCCGCTTGCGGACCACCATCCTGTCGAGTCCGACATAGAGTCCGGCGGCCTCCGAGAGGGTTCCGTCAGGGTTGAAGATATCTATGGTTTCCAGGTTGTGGGTCTTTCCCAGCGCGTAGTCGTTGACGTCGTGGGCCGGGGTGACCTTCAAGCAGCCGGTACCGAATTCTATATCTACGTAGCGGTCCTCGATAACAGGGATGTTGCGTCCCACCAGAGGCACAATCACCCTGTGTCCCCTGAGCCACTGGTTCTTGGGGTCCTTGGGGTTGATACACATCGCAGTATCGCCCATAATGGTCTCGGGGCGGGTGGTAGCGACTACGGCATAGTAGCGTCCGTTTTCGTCACGGTGCAGGACCTCACCCTCTTCGCCGGTCGCCCTGACGGGGTTGACGTCGGCGTCTGCCACATAGTAACGGAGATAGTACAGTTTGGATTTCTCTTCGTGATAGACGACCTCCTCGGTGGAGAGCACGGTCTGCGCCTTGGGATCCCAGTTCACCATACGCAATCCTCGGTAGATCAGTCCCTTGCGATAGAGGTCCACGAAGACTTTCATCACGGCCTCGCTGCGGACTTCGTCCATGGTGAAGGCGGTGCGGTCCCAGTCGCAGCTGGCGCCGAGTTTGCGAAGCTGCTTGAGGATAATGCCGCCGTGCTCCTCTTTCCACTCCCATGCATACTTGAGGAATTCGTCGCGGGACAGGTCGCGCTTCTTGATGCCCATCGATGCCAGTTTGCCCACCACTTTTGCCTCGGTCGCAATCGATGCGTGGTCGGTACCCGGGACCCAGCAGGCGTTTTTGCCGGTCATCCTTGCACGGCGGATCAACACGTCCTGAAGGGTGTTGTTCATCATGTGGCCCATGTGCAACACTCCGGTTACGTTGGGCGGGGGAATGACTATTGTATATGGCTCACGGCCGTCAGGCTCGGAATGAAAGAAATGATGGTCTGTCCAGTAAGCGTACCATTTACCCTCCACGCTCGAGGGATCGTACTTCACAGAGCGTTCTTCCTGCATTATCTTGTAGCTTTTATTCCAACATTAATTGTAACCTACAAAGATAATCAATTCCCCAAAAGGATGCAATAATGGAACAATAAATACGGCCCGTCCCGACTCGGGATATAGTCCCGGTAAGCAGAAAAATGCATCCGCGACTATATCCCTCAAACATACGACGGGCCTTGCGACGATGGTGGCACGCAAGTATTAATATCTCTCTGATTGATAAGATTTTATGCCCCGTCCTCAGTCAGGGAGTAGGGTTTGTCGGAGGGTTTGAGGCCTCGACGCTTGTTGGGTTTGGAGGACATCACGAACTCGAGGGTGCCGCCGGCGAGGATGTCGGAGTGGGTGATGTAGAGCCTGGTGTATGGAATGCCGTTGAGAAGGACTTCCTTCACATAGCGGTTCCTGTCGCTGACTCCGGGAGCCTTCACCTCGAAGGTTTTGCCGTTTGGAAGATCGAGCCTTGCGTAAGGAAGATAGGGCGCGCCGAGCACATACTGGTCGGTGCCGGGGCAGACCGGATAGAAGCCGAGGGCGGTAAAGATATACCAGGCGCTCATCTGGCCGCAGTCGTCGTTGCCGCCGAGGCCGCGGATATCGTTGCGGTACTTGCTGTTCATTATCTCCCGAAGCCAGTACTGAGTCTTCCAGGGCTGGGAGGTCCATGCATACAGATATGGGATATGGTGCGAAGGCTCGTTGCCGTGAACATAGCCGCCAATCAGACACTCTTTCGTAATATCTTCGTTATCAGCATAATAAACCTCCGGAAGATCCTCCCCGAAGAGAATGTCCAGCTTGCGGAGGAACTCCTTCTCCCCTCCCATCGCGGCGATGTCGCCATAGACATCGTGAGGCACGTGGAAGGAGAAATTCCACGAATTGCCCTCGATGAATCCTTCGCCGTAAGTCTGCTTTATTTCGAAGTCTGGTTTCCACCTTCCGTCGCGATACTTCGGCCGTGCGAATCCCAGCGACGGGTCGAAGATGTTGCGGTAATTGAGGGCACGATCCCGGTAACGCGAGGCTACATCCTCCCTGCCCGCAAGCAGCGCGGCATGGTAGATGCACCAGTCGTCATAACAATACTCCAGAGTATTGCTGGCGGCGGTCGAACAGCTGTCCAGGGGCACGTAACCGAGGTCGATATAATCGCCGAGATGTCCGTAATAGCGCACGTTGGAGGTAGATACCATGGCATCGAGAGCCTCCCCGGCATTGATATCCAGCCCTTTGGCAATTGCGTCGGAAAGAACCGACACTGCGTGATAGCCGCTCATGCACCAGTTCTCGTTGCCCATGTGGCTCCAGACGGGCAGCATTCCGTGTGCGCTCTGCCGCTGATGGCAGATCATCGAGAGAGCCATATCCCGCGCGCGGTCCGGTTTCATCAGCACCAGGAGGGGATGTTCGGCGCGGTAGGTGTCCCACAGAGAAAAGACGGTATAGTTGATGAAGCCCTCCGCCCTGTGGATTTCCCGGTCGAGACCGCGGTAACTCCCGTCAACGTCCATATAGACGGAAGGGTTGATCATCGTGTGATAATACGAGGTGTAGAACATCGCCTTCTGATCCTCGCCGCCCTCGACTGTTATTGTCGAAAGTTCGCGGTTCCAATCCTCTTCGGTCGCCTTCCGGATTTCGTCGAACCCTCTGCCGGAGGCCTCAGCGCGCAGGTTCTTTAACGCTCCCTCCATACTGACGCCAGACAGGGCGACCTTCATCTCCAGGACAGGATGGGATGCCGTGTCGAATCTCAGCCAGGCGACAAGCTTGCGGCCGGCCATCTCAGGGAAGTAGTGATACTGGTCGAACTTGCCCCAGCCGCCCCGGTAACTCACCTTCCCGCGGTCGGTGAAACCATATTCCGTAACAGGCTGCGAAAGCTCTATTGCGAAATATGTGTAATTGGTACGCGCCCATCCGCTTGTTATGCGGTAGCCGGTCAGCAGGGTGTCGTTGACGACACGCATTTCTGCCCAGAGCGTCTTGCCGTCGTAGTTGTAGATTCCGTGCTGGAGGTCTATAATCACATGGCCCACATCCCCTTTCGGAAATGTATAACGATGCACTCCGACCCGCTGAGTCGCCGTCATCTCGGCACGGATGCCGTAATCGGACAATGTAACGGCATAGTAACCCGGGCAGCTCACCTCGCCTGCGTGACTGAATCGGCTCCGGTAACCGCAGTCAGGGTCCTCTGCAGTTCCGGGATTGAGACGGATCTCACCCCTTGCCGGCATCACGAGGATATCTCCCAGATCGGAATGGCCCGTGCCGCTGAAATGGGTGTGACTGAAACCCACGATCGTGGAGTCAGTATGCTGATAGCCGGCGCAGTATTCATAGACACGCGGCTGGTATTTGCCGTCGATGTTGTGGGGAATGGTATCGGTGTCGGGGCTCAGCTGGACGATGCCGAACGGAGCGCAGGCACCGGGAAAGGTATGGCCCATCCCCTCCGTGCCTATGAATGGATTGACATAATCCACCGGCCTCTGCGCACTGGCCGTAAGGCCAAGCAGCAGTAGGACGGCGGTGGAAATCAGCGCGCTGCGTGTCAGTTTAAACATATTATCTTCTGCGGAATTCGCTGCAGGTGATGGCGGTTGCAATGGCGACATTCAGCGATTCGCTGCCGGTGCCGGATGCGGGGTAAGGAGGGATATAGAGTCGGCGGTCCACCAGCGCTTCGACAGCCGGAGAGATGCCGTTCGACTCGGAGCCCATTACGATGACGCCGTCAGCCGAAAGCGCCGAGCCGTATATATTCTCCCCGTCCAGGAAAGTGCCGTAAACCGGAAGGCCGGCGGCACGGCATAACGAAAGCGTTTCGGGCAGGTCGCAATAGATGAAACGGACGCGGAATATGGCACCCATTGTCGCCTGGACCACTTTCGGATTGTAGATATCCACCGTGTCGCGGGAGGCCAGGACAGTGCGGATGCCGAACCAGTCGGCCAGACGGATGATGGTGCCGAGATTGCCCGGGTCGCGGAGCGAATCAAGAGCCAGTACCAGTTCACCGGCAGTGGGAACGAAGGCCTCCGGAGCCGGGATGCGCACCACCGCAAGGGCCGGAGAGGGAGACGAAAGCGCCGTGATACGCGACATCGCCTCCTCCCCGATTTCCGAAGTACGGTAAACCGAGACCACTTCGAAATCCGAGGCGAGTGCCTCCGCCACCATCTTCTCCCCCTCTACGGTAAAAAGCCCCTCCTGGTCGCGGAACTTCTTCTGCGAGAGCGACTTGATAAGCTTTATACCGTTCTTCGACAGCATCTTGGCGACAGGCTAAGCCCACTCCAGTATCTTGTAGAAATCGTAATTCTCAGGATCCGGAAGATACTTGGCCGCAGCCTCGTAATCGTCGGGAGTGATGAAGCTTAACAGGTGTGTTATTATGCTCTGCGCCATATCGCCGTTGATATCCACCAGCCTCGGCGGAATCTTGCCGGTGACAGGGTCGATAACGTCGTGCAGGAAGATGGGACGTGTCTCACCCATCGCATCGACATAGACCATGCAGCCGGTATATCCCTGCTTGAAGAGATCGAACACTCCGCATCCCAGCTGGGTGCAGTAGAGAAGGTCGTAGGCGATGGGATCCTGGCAGCGGATACTGTATCCCACCTCGATCGGACGGGTGCGGACACCGAGTTTCAGCTCCGCAATCTTGTTCTCGAGGACTCCGTTGAAGAGCTCTGCCTTGGGAGCCTTGCCCAGCTCGATATGGCCGTGGGCATCTACCGACAGATGCAGTCCGCACTGGCTTATCTCCTCCTTCGTAAAGGAATGGAAAACGCCCTCCGAGATAATTATCGCGCCGTAATCCTGGCCGGAAATGCGCCTCTTGACGATACTCGAGATGCAGAGGCGAATAATCTTGTCGAGGGTGATATGGGTCTTGTTGAACATCTCCGGGATGACGATCATCGGGATGTGGCAGGAGGCTCCGATGCCGAGCGCAAGGTGGCCTGCGGTGCGTCCCATCGAGGAGATGACGAACCAGTTGCCGGAAGACTTTGCGTCCTCGCAGACCGTGGAGGCGATGTGCGCCGCCTCGGCCTTCGCCGAATTGAATCCGAAGGTCGGGGTATTCATCGGCAGCGGAAGGTCGTTGTCTATGGTCTTGGGAACGTGTATGTTATGGATGGGAAGCCCCTGCTCCTCGAGATATCTCGATACGCGGTCGGCCGTAGTCGCGGTATCGTCGCCGCCGATTGTAACCAGCAGCTTGATGCCCTTGTCCCTGAAGAACTTCGTATTGAAGTTCACGAACTCGTCGTCGGAGGGTTTGTAACGGCTCATCCTGAGATAGGAACCGCCGCGGTTGAATATCATATCCGCGAGGAAGAAATCTATCTCTTCGAAATCGGGTTCGCCGTTGAAAAGGCCCTTGTAGCCCCCGTGGAGACCGAGAACCCTGTAATTGTGGGCGATAAAACACTTGGCGATCGTGCCGATCACCGTATTGATTCCGGGGGCAGGACCGCCGCCGGTAAGGATCAGAATCGAATCTTTCATTTCAAAATTGGTTTGAAAACGGTTTCATGAGGTCGAAGCTGCCGCCCGGCTTGATGCCGAAAGGCTCGTTGGCGTTGGACTCGGCACAGATGCGAGCCTGCTCCCCGAGGCGGATGACGTCCGTCTTCGGAGCCTCATAACTATAACTTGACATAATAATATCGTATTCCATAGTCTCTCCTCCCTAGTCGTCAAAGCTGTAAGAACCGGCTGAACCGCCGCGAGTCTCGGTGGTGGCGGTGAATATGACCTGTCCGCGCGAAACGCCGATAGTATAGGGGATTCCGTCCAGCACCTCGGTCTTGCCGGAGTACTGGAAATAGTAAGGCAGTGCGGAGGTTGCGGTCGCGGTGACGGTAGTGCCGCAGAACACGCCGATGTACCAGGTGCCGGCAGGCAGCTTCTTGATGCGAAGCTCCTTCTTGCCGCCCTTGTTGCACATAGTATAGTCGGCATCCGTCAGCCACGCGAAGTCGTCCTTCCGAAGCGAGAGATAGAGGTCTATGCCGGAGGAGGCGTCATACCCGCTGTCGAGCGTCACCCTGAATTCGGGAATATCCTGATTGGCGGTGAACACAAAATGGTGGTACTGCCTGTCTCCTATCCTTGTGTATTTGGGATCGTTGTCCTCCGTGGTCTTGTCCATGGCACGGGGAGTTCCCAGTTCGAGGGTCCCCTTTACTTCCGGCTCTCCCACGCCGTCCATGGCGTATCGCCATATGGTGGCCATGTAGTCACGCTGGGTGCCGCGGGACTGCCCCTCGGGATGGGAACCGGTGACTACCAGGCGCCCGCTCCTGTTGCTCTTCTTGTACGCCCACGTGCTGACAGAATCGACCACATCGGCCGGTTTGCCCTGATAGATGAACATCGGACGGTGGAGATTCTCCGGACGGTACTGGCAGGTATCGTTGGCGACTGATTTTTCCGCATATTGGAAGCTCATCAGTTCCACCGCCCTGAGTCCCTTGTTATAGGTGTCGTGGGGCAGATAGCTGCCGCCGTGGTGACGGGTATCCTCTATCGTATCCAGGGTGCTGATGCTCTGGTAATAACCCAGTTCCTTCGCTTCCGGCAGGATCTTCATTCCCGTGTAGATCGAAGGATAACTCAGGTTGATGGGAATATGGGTATGGTTCAGGTTGCCCGGCCAGATGCCGTAGGTGTAGTCTCCGCCGTCACCGCTGTCGTAGCGGTTGCGCCTGTCTACGTAAGTACTTCCGAGGAAAGATCCCGCGCAGGATCCGGTGTAGCTTCCGCCGTTCATATAGAAGTCGTGGATACGGCTGCGGCCCTCGTCTCCGAGGGTCGGGCCGTGGTTGTAGGATGTTCCGCCGTTGGAATAGAATACACGGAAGCGCGGCTCCCCGTCCGGATAGAGCAGCACGCCGTTTGCATCGCTCCAGGTTATCGCCTCGTTGGGAGAGGCCGCCATGACTCCCCTCACATAAGGCTGGTTCTCAGCGCCGTTGCCGGAGCCGAAGTATTCGTAGTCGCTGCCCAGGCCGAGATAGCTGATGGCGGGAAGCTGGCTTGTCTTGACATTGGAGGTCAGGTACATTCCCCCGTCCACGAAGAGGCTCTTGTAGAAGCCGCGGCCGTTGACTTCGCGTCGTTCCTGGTTCGCCACGATGGCCACATTGTCCATCTGCAGGACCTTGGAGCGCTCGGCGGAAACAGGATCGTTGACCTTCTGGATGAAGGTGTATGCGTTGCCGAGGGAATCGGGCTGGTTGAGATCCTGCTTGTAGAAAGTGACGGAAAAGCCCCTGTCGAGTGCTCCCGGAGGTACCGGGAAGTAATAGGTCTTAGGCGTATTATTGAATGTAACGGAACCGTTCCATCGCATATAAATGGTATTCGAACCGTTTTCAAGAGTAACTTTTTCGTAGTTCAGCCTGCCGTTGACGATCGGAACCTTGCAGTCGCCCCAGAGCATGTTTCCGCCCAGGTCGTGGATGGCCATCATCTTGACGACCACGCTCGTGGAACTGGAAACGGAGATGGCGAGAAGGCCGAAGAGGTTGCGGAGCGCCACCGAGGGGGCGCCTTCCGAAATGGTCACGTCCGATACGGCGGGCACGGTGCGGGCCGCGATATTGTCCTTCATCGCAGGGATATACTGCCTTGCGATGAAACTGAGTGTATCATTCTCCATGTGGGCGGCGGCATCCGGAGGGAAAACTGCGAAATAAGGAGCGTTCCCTGCCTGGGAAAGGTCACCGGAGAATACTCCCACCGGAGTATCGGCGCCCGAAACCAGGGTGAAGTTGGTATTCACAGAACTGCCATCTCCGTTTCCGACCAGCGTTATGGCATCGGAGGCGGACCATACCGCCTGATAACCGCCTTCGACGGGACTGAGTTTCACCCTCGTCGCGGAGGGGGACTCCAGACTTGCGGTCAGCTCAACTTCGTTTGTTCCGGAGGATTTATCGGGCTCCAGGGTACTCCTCTGGCAGGATGCGGCTCCAAGGAGGGCAGCCAGCGCAAGGCACATTCTCAAACTCTTGTTCATAATTCCTGATTACTTTGAATCATGTCAATCCGCAAATTTAAGAAATATCTTTAACCCATGTTTCGTTTTGCATTCATTTGCGAAAAGAATTGAAAAGTGTTTGCTATATTTGCATCGATAAGAATCCAACCATATGAAGAAAATCGGTACCATAGGAGTCCTTACCTCGGGCGGCGACGCACCTGGAATGAATGCCGCGATCCGCGCGGTCACCAGGGCCGCCCTCTATTCCGGATGGAGAGTCATCGGCATCTACCGCGGATTTGAAGGTTTGATCAACAACGAATGCGGCGAGCTGACCTCGCAGAGCGTGAGCAATATCATACAGCACGGCGGCACCATCCTCAAAACGGCCCGCAGCAAGGAGTTCATGACCAAGGAGGGGCGCCGCAAGGCCTACCAGACGATGAAGACATACGACATCGACGCCCTTATCGTCATAGGCGGAAACGGCTCCATCACCGGAGCCCAGGTCTTCGCCCAGGAGTATGACATCCCCTGCATCGGCATTCCCGGCACCATCGACAACGACCTCTATGGCACCGACTCTACCATAGGATACGACACCGCCTTGAACACCATCGTCGAGGCGGTGGACAAGATCCGCGATACCGCCAGTTCGCACGACCGCATCTTCTTCGTGGAGGTGATGGGACGCGACGCGGGCTTCCTGGCGCAGAACAGTGCCATAGCTGCCGGGGCCGAAGCCGCCATCATCCCGGAGGAGAAGACGACGATCGACCAGCTCGGCAATTTCATCAGCCGCGGCGTGCGCAAGAGCAAGAACAGCAGTATCGTGATTGTTTCCGAGAGCAAACTCAACGGAGGCGTGATGCATTATGCCGAAAGGATGCGTTCAGAGTATCCCGATTATGACGTCCGCGTCACGATTCTCGGTTATCTGCAGCGCGGAGGCCGTCCGAGCGCTTTCGACCGCATCCTGGCGAGCCGTCTGGGCGTCGCTGCGATAGAGGCTCTCAAGGAAGGTCAACGCAACGTGATGGTGGGTATCGACAACGATGAAATCGTCTATGTCCCCTTCTCCCGCGCCTCGAAGATGGACAAACCTATCAACCAGGAACTGATAAACGTCTTGGCGATCCTGTCAATCTAACTCGACCGCTTTTTTCGCTTACGGCTTCTGATGAAGCCATTGCAAACCGTCTCGCTCCGCTCGACCCCTCCCACTTCGTGGGCCCCTCCCTCTTATGTTGCCGAGGGTGGCACAGGTTTGCAATGACTCATCAATCAGCCGTTAAAGCGAAAAAAGCCAGCCCGACGAGGCTGGCTTCATCTTTCATTATCGACTTTTTTACCAAAGATTGAAGTTCAGGTAATAGGTGACGCCGGCGGTGACTGAGCAAGCCTTGTGGTAGTTGTTCATCGCGCCGATGAGGTGGATCTTGAGGTCGCGGTTTCCGAGGGGGAACCACTCGGCTCCGAGGCTCGCGAAGAGATAGTCGCCGCTCTTGAATGTTCCGAGGTTGGGACCGATGGCGTTGGGGACTATCGTAGGGTAGAATACTGAATCGTTTCCGTAATAAATAATTGGATCGCTTGCTTTACCTTCGTCGTCCAATGCAGTGAAATAGCCGAAATCATTCTCTCCGTGATAGAACTCCCAGCCGCACTTCGAGAAGAGGTCGATTTTGGGGAAGGAGAAGCGGACTTCCCCTACGAGAGTCATCTCGTCGTTGAAGAGGGTGTTGAAGGCGAATGAACGGGCCATGTAGTCGAGAGTCAGGGAGAGGCCGTCGTAGCTCCAGCGGTTGCCGAGGGAGAGAATCTTCATATCGCCGTCTTCGGGGGTCTGCATCACGCCGAACGACCACTTGGTATCCCAGCCGTCAAAGAACTTGCCGTCCCATCCGCCGAAATAGCACATTCCGCCCTTGCCCAGAATGCGGTCTTTTATGGGTGAATCCACAATCTGGAAGAAGGGAGCCTGATCACCGATATTCAGGGTGATGCGGCCGCCCCAGAGGTAGGGCTGCACGAGGTTCCAGTTGTTGGAGTAGATGTCCCAGTAGGTATCGACGAGCGAGGGATCCTGCTCCCAGCCGCCGAATGCCAGGGCGTCCTTGCCGAGCGAGATGTCGACTGGGCCGAGGCTGCAGGTAAGCATCAGCATATTGATGAAGTTGACATACTGCGGAGTAAAGAGATAATCCTTGCCGTAGAGCCCCTTGATGTCGGGATTTGCAAGTTCGAATGCTCCGTAAAGCGACAGATAATCGTTGAAACTGCCGTCGAGTATCATATAGAGCATCGAGCTCTGAAGGGACTTGTTAGTATTTACCTCGTTGTCATATTCCCAGCGGCCATAATTGCCCTCGAGCCTGGGAGCAATGGTAACGGTCATATGATTACCCTCCTCTTCTTCAGGCTCTGCCGCCTGTGCATAGGAGTTGAAAGGAATAATGAAGAGCGCGGCGCTCAAGGCAGCAAACAATAATCTTTTCATCGTTCTAGTCAAAATCAATATGTACAGTATTTTTATCGCGCCGCAAAGATAGGATAAATTATTATATTTGCATTTATCTATTACTTTACAATGAAAAACTCATACGACAAGTTGCCGCTCAAGCGGGGTTCGCTGGCGGGCATAATGCTGATAATCGTCGCAGCCCTGACCCTCGAGGCCACCTCCCTGACACAGTTCTTTTTCTCCCGCAAGGGGCTTCGGGAAGAGGCTTCGCTAAGGGCTGACGGCCAGCTGGAGACTACCAAGGCCAAGATCATGGATATCATAAACCAGGCCGAAGCCTCCGTTATGAACAGCGTTTGGATTACGGAATGGGGCCTTGCGTTCCCGGACAGCCTCCAGTCGATATGCCGCAGGATAGTCGAGAGTAACGATGTCGTTATGGGTTCCACCATCGCGATGGTTCCCGGGTATCTGCCTGACCGTCCCCTCTTCTCCCCATATGCCATGCTTGACACGGCCTCGGGCGGAGTCGTCATCAAGAGCCTGGCTACGGAAGAGTACGACTACCCCTCTAAAGAGTGGTTCCTCAAACCACTCGAAGACGGAAAGGGTTACTGGTCCGAACCTTACATAGACGAGGGCGGCGGCGATATCCTGATGACCACCTTCTCGATGCCGGTATGCGATTATGACGGCAACCAGGCAGCGGTGCTTACGGCCGATATCTCACTCTCCTGGCTGACCGACCTCATCGGCGAGATCGACGTCTATCCGCACGCATTCAGCCTTATGTTCAGCCGGAGCGGCAACCTTATGGTCTGCCCCGTCAAGGACTTCATTATGAACCGCAACGCCTGGGAGATGGCCTCCGAGATGGACAACGAGAGCGCTGCCCGCAAGACGATCGAAAGCATCCTTTCTGGAAAGCACGGACACACCGCAATCCCCTACAAGGGCGGGAAATACCAGGTCTACTATGAACCTGTCGAAAGGTCCGGGTGGTCGATGTGCATAGTGATTCCCGACTCCGAAATCTACGGCAAGCTGCGCAAGATAATCTGGCTGGTGACCTTCCTCCAGCTCTTCGGTCTCCTGATGCTGGCCCTTATGCTCAGGGCGGTGGCCAGGAACCAGGCCAGATATCTGGCCCTGACCGAGAACAAGGAGAAGATGGAGAACGAGCTGAGGATTGCCAGCGAAATCCAGATGTCGATGATTCCCAAGACCTTCCCGCCTTTCCCGGAAAGGTCCGACATCGACATGGCGGCCAAGATAATCCCCGCCAAGGAGGTCGGCGGAGACATGTATGACTTCCATATCAGGAATGAGAAACTCTTCTTCTGTGTCGGCGACGTCAGCGGCAAGGGGGTTCCGGCATCCCTGGTGATGGCCGTGACAAGAAGCCTTTTCCGCACCGTCTCCTCGCGCGAGGACGACCCGAAGAAGATTGTCACCATAATGAACGACAGCATGTCGGAGATAAACGAGAACGACATGTTCGTCACCTTCTTCTGCGGCGTTCTGGACCTTTCGAACGGAAAGCTGGAATACTGCAACGCAGGGCACAACGCCCCCGTGATCCTCTCCGACAAAAAGGCATTCCTTCCCGTCGACGCCAATCTGCCCCTCGGCATAATGAAGGGTATGGAGTACAGCCTGCAGGAAGTAACCCTCGCATACGACGACGCCATCTTCCTCTATACCGACGGCGTGACGGAGGCGGAAAACAAGGATAAGGAACTCTTCGGCGAGGAGAGGATGATGGATTCGCTATCGGGCCGGAAAGATGCATGGAGCCACCTTCAGAACATCAGCGGAATGGTTATCGATTTCGTCGGCGAGGCGCCCCAGAGCGACGATATAACAATGCTGTTCATCCACTATCTGAAATGAGAGAAGGCCGGAAACGCATATTGCTGGCACTGGTCCCGCTCACCATACTGCTGGGACTGATAGCCCTGAATATCGTAATCTACGGAGCGGATTCGATAATGGGGGCGTCGCAGGTTTCCCTGCTGGCATCAGCCGGAGTGTGCCTCCTCATCTCCATAGGTATTTACAAGATTCCCTGGAGCACTTTCGAGAAAGCAATCAAGGAGAACTTCGGCGGCGTCTCCACTGCCATCCTGATCCTGCTTCTCATTGGTGCCATTTCCGGCACCTGGATGGCCAGCGGGGTTGTTCCCGCCTTCATCTATTACGGATTGAAGATCATCAACCCCAAGGTATTCCTCCTCACGGCATGCCTGCTATGCGCCATTGTTTCGGTAATAACCGGCTCCTCATGGACAACCATCGCTACAGTGGGCGTCGCCCTTATAGGAATAGGCCGCGCGGAAGGGTTCAGCGACGCGATGACGGCAGGAGCGATCATTTCCGGAGCCTATTTCGGCGACAAGATATCCCCCCTCTCCGATACCACCGTTCTCGCCTCCTCCTTCAACAAGGTGGAACTCTTCACGCACATACGCTATATGATGCTGACGACCGTGCCTTCACTGATTATCACCCTTGTGATTTTCACCGTAATGGGGATTGCCCACAACGGCACGGAGGCGGCGCAGATGGATGTCTTCTCGGAAACCCTGGCTGCCAGTTTCCATATCACTCCCTGGCTTATGATCGTCCCCATCCTGACGCTTATCATGATATGGAAAAAGGTTCCCGCGCTTCTGGTGCTGGCCGTCTCGATATTCACAGCCGTCGTCGCAGCGCTTATTTTCCAGCCTGACATTATCGCCTCTATCGGCGATAAAGCAACCGGCGGCAGCAGGAGCAGAATAATATTCACCGGAGTGGTGGAGTCCATCTACAACTCCATTACCGTAGATACCGGCAACGCCGATGTCAATCAGCTTATAGCCTCGAGGGGAATGCTGGGAATGCTGAACACCATCTTCCTGATAATGTGTTCGATGTGCTTCGGCGCCTGCATGAGGGCAAGCGGAATGGTCGAGGATCTGGCACGGCTGATGAGTCCCCTGACCCGCACCCGTACCGGGCTTGTCACATCCACAGTCGTCACCGGAACAGCCTTGAACGGAATCGTTTCAGACCAGTACCTCTCGATAATCCTCACCTCCAACATATATGGAGACGTTTACGAGAAGAAGGGGTACGAGTCAAGGCTTCTCAGCCGCAGCGTGGAGGATTCCTCGACGGCGACTTCGCCCTTGTTCCCCTGGTCGAGCTGCGGCATGACACAGGCCACAATACTCTCCGTCCCAACGCTGGCCTATGCGCCCTTCTGCTTCTTCAATCTGATATCGCCGCTTATGTCGATAATAGTGGCGGCTACTGGATGGAAGATTGTCCGATCAGTTCCTGCGCCTGCTCAAGATCTTTCTCCTGAACCATGACTTTGACGGGATCTACGATGTTAATCACAGGATACGGCGAAACATCCCCCATGACTATGGCCTCGATTCCGTTCGCAATCAGCATCTGCTCCACGATATGGGCGGTATTGACGTCCCAGAACTCGGCCGCCGCGACAAACTTGATATTGGGATCCTCTTTCATAGAATAGATTTTTTCACAAATATAACAAAAAGTATTCCCGATGGAAAACCGGCTTCGATATCACCTTCTCGCCTTCCTGGTGATCGCAATTTGGGGCCTCACCTTCGTCAGCACGAAGGTGCTCATCAACGCGGGGATGCACCCCGCCTCCATTTTCCTGATCAGGTTCGCGCTGGCATATGCAGGCATCTGGCTCTACATCGCCCTCACAAGACAGAAGGTGAAGCTCTGGTACGGGTGGCGCGAAGAGTTGGTATTCCTCCTTCTGGGAGTCACCGGCGGCTCGGCATATTTCCTCACGGAAAACACGGCGCTGTCGTACACGCAGGCCAGCAACGTTGCATTCCTGGTAAGCTGCACTCCGCTTATTACCGCCATTTTCACTCTGATATTCAAGAGGTTGAGCAATGGCAGATTCGCCCGCGGACTCGAATCCATCAGGCTCGGTCCTCCACTTATCGGCGGCACCGTACTGGCCATAGCGGGAATGGCGCTGCTGCTCTTTGACGCCAGCGGCATACACCTCTCGACCCGCGGCGACCTGTTCGCAATAGGCGCATCCCTCTGCTGGGCGACCTACAGCCTCTTCATGGCTCAGATTGCACGCGAATACGGCACGGTCACCGCGACCCGCAAGGTCTTTTTCTATGGCCTGATCACGATTATTCCTTTCATCAACGGTCCGCTCGCCACCCTCTCCCCCGCCATCCTGAGTCAGCCGGTGGTCTGGGGCAACCTGCTCTTCCTCGGCCTGGCGGCCTCACTTCTCTGTTTCATACTCTGGAACCTGGTGATGGAGAAACTGGGCAACGTAACTGCAACGAACTATGTCTATCTGAATCCGGTCCTCACCCTCCTCTCCGCAATGATCCTGCTTGGCGAAAGGACGACCCTGACGGCGGGCCTCGGCTGCGCCGCAATCCTCGCCGGAGTCATCTGGGCCGGACGGGCACATATGCCTGATAATCATTAAAATACTCAATATGAACACGAAAGAACCCTTTGTTATTACATTGAGCCGCGAAGTAGGTTCCGGCGGACATACCGTAGGTGCAATCCTCGCAGACAAACTTGAGGCCCGTTACTGCGACAAGCAGCTTCTGAAAGCGCTTGAAAAGAAGTTCAATCTCAACGCCAGGGAGATAGAGAAGCTTAAAGGAACCAAGAAGAACTGGCTGGCAGATTTCATCTACAAGATTACCCCGGTCCCTTCCGCAAGCGCCCTCGGCCTCGACCCGCAATATACCGGCGAGTCAGGCGCCGACGTCTCGCCGGATGAAATCTACAAGGCAGAGGCCGAGATCCTCAGGGGATTTGCCGATATGGGCTCCTGCGTAATCGCAGGCCGTTCGGGATTCTTCGTTTTCAAGGATCACCCCAACAGCCTGAGCATCTTCATCACAGCCTCCGTGCCACACCGCACAGAAAGGGTTATGAAGAAGCAGAAACTCTCTGAAGAAGAGGCTCTTGCAGTCATAAACAGAATCGACAGGATGCGGGAGAACTATATCCAGCGCTTCGCAGGCGTAAGCCGTTACGATGCCCGCAACTACGATCTCGTACTGAGCGCCGACGGCCACACTGAAGATGAACTAGCAGATATCATCCTCGCTTACATCAAGTAGTAGAATATGATGAAAAAGGTATTCCTTGCACTGCTGGGAGCGATACTCTTGATGGGCGCATGCGCTCCGGTTTCACATCTGCCCTCGGCACCCAACAAAGCCGAAGCGGTGGTTGCTGCGCTTCACGATCCCGGCTCCCGCTATGTGGTGGTGGTATCCCACCGCGGCGACTGGCGCAACTATCCGGAGAACTCCCTCCCCGCCATCGAGTCTGTCATCCGGATGGGTGTGGATATGGTGGAACTGGACCTCAAGATGACGAAGGACAGCGTGCTTGTGCTCAGCCACGACAGGACGCTGAACCGCTGTAGCACCGGCTCCGGCAAGATCAGCGACTATACCTACGCCGAGCTGCAGGCATTCGACCTGAAACGCGCCCACGGAATAGCAATTCCGGGATTGAAAATTCCAACCCTGCGGGAGGCGCTGGCCCTCTGCAAGGACCGTATTACCGTAAATGTGGACCAGGGATACGAGTATTACGACCAGGTGCTCGCGATTGCGGAGGAACTGGGTGTAACAGATCAGATACTAATCAAGGGCTCGCGCCCCTGGAATGAGGTGAAGGCAAAGCTGGAGTCGCATCCCAGAAACCTTATGTATATGCCGGTGATAAGCAGCCTTCAGAAGGGGGAATCGAGACTCCTGACAGGCTATCTCGAGGCTCCGGTTCCCCAGATGGCATACGAACTCTGTTTCAACGAATTGAACGACAATGTAAGGGTTGCGGCCCGGAAGGTCCTCGACAGCGGTTCCAAGGTATGGATCAATACCCTCTGGGCCTCGCTCTGCGGCGGATATGACGACGACAGCGCCTTTGCAGCGAAGGACCCAGCCGAAGTTTACGACGTGATACTCGGCCTCGGCGCATCAATCATCCAGACCGACAGGCCCGGACTGCTGATCGATTATCTCAAAAAGGAAGGAAGACGATAGATGGCCTGCAACGAAGAATTCGTCCAATACATTGTGGACCAGTTCTCCGGCGCAGGAGAGGCGCTTCTTAACGAAAATGACATTTATTTGTTATTTTTGCATCTATTGATACTACTATTTTCGCAATCATGAAGAAAACAGTTAAAAAAGAGGAGTACCACTCCCCTGAATGTGAGTATTTTAGGATGACTCACGACGGTCCCCTCGCGCAGAGCGCGCAACCCGGGTTCAATCCGCCGTTCAATGGTGAAACAAACTGGTAACAAGGAGGAAATGACGATGAAAAAGATACTATTTGCACTCATTGCATTGGCATTGACCCTATCTTGCACAAAGGAGCCCGTACCTGCCGTAGAGAGTATCGAAGATATCGATTTCCGTATCGACATCAATTATCCCGCTGACGAGGCGACCAGGGCCGTCAAGGCCGGCTGGGAAAACGGAGACGAAGTTATGGTATTCTTCAACAATGTCCGCGTCGCATCGGGCGCAAAGCCGAAATACATCAAATTCAGGTATACTTCCAGCGGCACCTGGACAAAGAGCATCATCGGCGGCCTTTCGAACGCCGACCTGGCTGCAGGAGGCGACACCTCCACGATGACTGCCGTATACTTCCCTTACGAAACTGTTACGGTTAAGACCGATACCGACTCTACATACAGTTTCACCGGTCCCGACGGAAAACCTGTCTTCACCTATTATATGACAGCTACAAACGCAAAATATACCTATTCCGGAGGATCGGTTTTAGGAACATTGAATATGCAGAATCCCGAAGGAATGGTACAGTTCTGCTTCAAGAATTCCACATTGAAGACGAACAGCCGCCTTGCCGTGAGACACGTCCAGCCCAAGGCTCTTGTCAGCATCAAACAAAAAGGAGGTACCAAGACTCAGCTCAAGAGCAGTTTCCTGCCTATGAAGGGTTATCAGTATGGAAACGATGTGGTTTTCAGCGGACATCTTTCGACCAGTGCCCGCGGAGTGAGCAAGGATTACACTTTATGGCACTATTACGGAAGCGAGAGCATCGAAAGGTGGAACTTCTCCGGTAAAGTGATGAACAGCCATGACGCTATAGCCTTAACCACGGCTGCAATGTCTTCAATCACCAACAAGGTGGATATGGGAGTAACGGTTAACGGCAAGAAGGTCTACTGGTCCAAGTTCAATGTTGGTGCCTATAACACCTATGATTCAGGCTATTATTTCTCGTTCGCAGAGATCTACGTCAAGCAGAAATACAACTCTTCCACACAGTTATATCCCAGCTACTCGACCATTGATCCCGCCAGCGGTCACGATGCTGCCCGCGAGAATCAGGGCGGCGCCTGGAGGCTGCCGACCTGCGATGAATGGATGGCCCTCAGGGATGCCTGCAACATGGAGCCCAAGACCAATTACAACGGCAGCGGCGTCGACGGCATACTATTTACCAGCAAGACTACCGGCAACAGCATCTTTGTCCCGAAAGCGGGCTTCTACAATGGCAGCACGCTGCAGACCGGCACTTTGGAATACCTCTCTTCGACGCCTCATTCAACCAGTTCGGATTCCTTCTCTTCGATTTATTATTTCGGAACTACTGTCGCTTCCAATGAGAATGTAGTCCGCGGTGTGATGAAGAAGTACTACGGATTTCCCGTCAGGGCGGTGTGCAATTAATCGTTTAAAACGACTATAAGCATTTAGAGTATTCCTAGCCTGCATAACAGGCAATAGCTTTGCAGATAACAGTTGCATATATAGCAAATTCGCTATATATTTGCGCTGTTATCTTTTGCTATGAAATGGAATGAAATGAGGCGGCTAGCCGAGGATAACGCTTGGTACCTGTATCGAAGAGGAGCTAATCACGGCATTTACAGATATGACGGTCGAACGGATATCGTCGTCATTTCAAGACATGGCTCTGAAGAGATCAAGACCGGTACTTTTAACAAACTAAGGAGACAAATCAGCTTTTAAGATGAAAACAATTGCTTTGATAGAAAAGGGATCAGACGGATCTTTCGGGGTTTTTACGCCCGACTTGGAAAGCACTATAATCGGGAACGGCTATACCGTATCAGAAGCAAAGGCGGACTTTGAAAACACGTTCATGGAGATTATTTCCGCTTACTCTGAATCCGGAGAAGAGTTGCCGAAAGAACTGCAGGACATTGAATTCGAATACAGATATGATATTGCCTCTTTATTCGACTATTTCGATTACATCAATGTCAGCAAATTCGCAAAGAGAGCCGGTGTAAATGCATCTCTCCTTCGCCAGTACAAGGTCGGAGGAACTTATATTTCTGAAAATCAGGTGCAAAAGATAGAGTCTGCACTACATAGTTGCGGCCAGGAACTGATGTCGTTGAATCTGATAGCTAGGTAATCTGCAATCCTTGCAGGATTGTGCTCGCGTTGCAATGGGATTGCCACGCTGCGCATTCCTGTAAATCGTCACGGCATAGCACGGGGAAATTGAAGAGGAGCGGGCGGGGCGAAGGCCCTGCCCTGCTCTAGTGACTCCAACAGACATTCAAACGACAAAGCATTGATTATAAGCCATCTCTATTTTTGCCGAGGTTGTTCTTTGCCGTTTTATTTTGCTGGGATTAATATTTTTACTATATTCGCAGCACAATAAAGCGTATAATCATATGAAGACAATCATTGGACGTGACAAGGAAATCAAAGAACTGAACGAGCTCTATTACAGTAATAAATCCCAATTGGTTGCAGTATATGGCCGGCGTCGCGTAGGGAAAACATTCCTAGTTGACGAAGCCTTGAAGGGCTTGATTACATTTAGGCACGCTGGATTGTCTCCGGTTGATGAGAATGGGAATGCCAATATGCTGTCCGATCAACTACAGCACTTTTACCAGTCACTGCTTTTGCACGGGATGAAAAATAGTCATCGGCCAGTATCCTGGCTAGAGGCCTTCTTTATGCTGGAGCAATGGCTCCAGAGCATTGACAACGGAACTCGCCAGGTGGTCTTTCTAGATGAACTCCCTTGGCTGGATACACCTCTGTCAAAATTCATCACGGCCTTCGAAGGCTTCTGGAAAACGTGGGCCTGCCAT
>JAFZXU010000043.1 GCA_017616655.1 Bacteroidales bacterium | reverse complement strand
TGGTTTAGAGCGCTTGCTTGACAGGCAAGAGGTCGGCAGTTCAAATCTGCCAAGGGCCACAAGAAAAGCCGCAGAAATGCGGCTTTTCATCTTTGTGGCCCTGACAGATTTGAACTATGTGAGGGGGCGCTGCCCCCTAGATCCCCCGCCGCTTCCGCTCGGGCCAGGCCCTCGCTCCGATAGGTCGCTGAAGCGGCTCTCCATAGGCGGAGCGGATGTGACCTGAGGGCGCCTTACTGTTCTCTAATCATTAGCTTCGTGAGCAATCCAGCTAATATCACTCACCAAGCCATCGGAATAACACCCTTGGTGAGCAATAGATTATTAATTACTCACAAGCCGTTCCTCTTTGAGGCCCGTCAAAAGCGAGCCGGTTTTGCGCCGGGAGCGTTTTTTCCGCTCCTCGGGGTAAAACCCGAGCCATATAGACGGGCCCCATAACAAAAAAAAGGACGATCCGATTGGACCGTCCTTCTTAGTTGGATAATCGTCAGTGATTATTTGAGGGTGCCTTCCTCTGCAGCCTTGATCATGTCTGCGTTTGCGGAGACATAAACCTCCACGCGGCGGTTCTGGGCACGGCCTTCCTTCGTATCGTTGGAAGCCACGGGCATATCCCAGGACTTGCCTTCGACAACCATATTGTTCTCCATACCGAGGCCCTTCAGGTAGTTGGCGACAGACTGAGCCCTTTCGAGTGAAAGCTTGTCGTTGAACTCCTTCTTACCGGTGTTGTCGGTGTGGCCGAAGATGGTGATGTCGGTGTCTTTCATGTCGCTCATGTCCTTGACGAACTCTGCGAGCGACTTCTTGGAAGCCTCGCTGAGGTTGGACTTGTTGGTAGCGAAGAGGATACCGCTGTCGAAGGTGACCTTGATAGCGTCGAGGTCATTGGCATCCTTCACGATTTCAACCTGTGCACCTTCGAGGGCAGCCATTTCAGCGGCCTTCTTGTCCATCTTGTTGCCGATGATAGCACCAACGCCGGCACCTACAGCGGTTCCGATAGCTGCGCCGATAGCGGTAGACTTGCCGTCCTTGCCCGCAAGGGCGCCTACGATAGCGCCGACTGCGAGACCTGCCTCACCGCCGATGACGGTACCCTTGGTGGTGTTGGAAACCTGGCCGCAGCCGGAGAAGATCATTGCTGCGCACATAAGTGCAGTGATTGTCTTTTTCATGTTCTTTTGATTTGTGTTGATAAATGGATATTAGAGTTTGCTGTATTCAGGTGAGAAAGTGTCGCCATATGAGATGTCGCCGTATGCAAGGCCTCTCTTGAGCCAGCGCGCACGTTGCTCGGAGGTTCCGTGGTTGAACGAATCTGGAATCGTGCGGCCGTATGCCTTCTTCTGGAGATAGTCGTCGCCGATCTTCGCGGTGATGGCCATTCCCTCTTCGATGTCGCCGGGCTCGAGTGAATTGTACATCTTGTTGTCGTTATGCGCCCAGACGCCTGCGTAGAAATCCGCCTGGAGTTCGAGACGCACGCTTATCTGGTTGCTTATCTTTTCGCTCGACTGACTCATCAATTTGTGTGCCTGACCGAGAGTGCCGAGCAGATACTGCACGTGGTGGCCCACCTCATGGGCGATGACATAGGCGTATGCGAAATCACCGTCAGCGCCAAGCTGCTGCTTCATCGACGAGAAGAATGAAAGGTCTATATAGACGGTCTGGTCGGCGCTGCAGTAGAACGGACCGCTCGAAGATGAGGCGCCGCCGCATCCAGACTGGACCGCGTCGGTAAAGAGAACCAGTTTGGGGGGCTGATATGTCTTTCCCATCTTCCTGAACAGGGCGCTCCACACATCCTCGGTGCCGGCAAGGATCTGCTTGGTGAAGGTCGCAAGCTGCTCCTCTTCCGCCGTGGGCTGATAATCGCCTGTCGTGGTTTCTGAACCGCCCATCACGGTGCCTGCCTGCTGGATGACGCTTATCGGATCTCCGCCCAGCAGCATGGTGATGAGGCCGATAATTATGATACCGCCGAGACCTATGCCGCCCACTGTCTTGACAGTAGAACCGCGGCGGTCATCGACATTCGTGCTTTCTCTTCTTCCGTCGAGTTTCATTTCTAAAGAGTAATTGATGTTTTTACGAAACTCAAAGATACAAATTATTTGATTAATTTTGCATATATGAAAAAAAACGGGCTCAAGTTTCTCTTTGCGGCGCTGATACTCCTCCTTCCGTGGATGGCATCCGCCCAGGCTCCGGTGAAGATAACCGGAACCGTATTGGAGAACGACACCTCTCTGCCCGTAATACAGGCCGCAATCCAGATCCTGTCTCCGAAGGACAGCTCAGGAATCACCGGATGCGTCTCCGAAAACAGCGGACGGTTCCAGCTGAGCGCGCGTCCTGGCGACTATATAGTAATGGTCTCCTGCCTGGGATATGTCACCCAGTACCTTGACATCCACCTCACCCCCAATCTCGGCGGAACCGACCTGGACATCATCAGGCTCGTGCAGGACAACGAGCTGCTCGAGAGCGCAGTTGTGACGGCAAAGGTCCCGATCGTCACCGTCTCGGCCGATACACTGGTATATAATCCGGAGGCCTTCAGGCTCGAGGACGACGCTATGCTTGAGGATCTGCTGAAGAAGATTCCCGGCCTCGAAATCCACGGCGAAACCATAACCCTTCACGGGCAGCCAATCTCCGAACTTCTCATCAACGGCGAGCGCTTCTTCGCAGGCAACCTGCGCACGGGCCTCCAGAGCCTCACGGCCGACATGGTGGAGAAGATCAACGCCTACGAGCGCGAATCCGACTTCGCAAGGCTTACGGGAGTCGATGACGGCGAGCAGGTCCCCGTACTCGACATCAAGATCAAGAAGAATATGCTCGAAGGGTGGAAAGGCAGTCTCAATGGCGGCTACGGCACCTCCACCCGCTATACCGGGCGCCTGAACGCCAACAACATAGGCAAGCAGAAGCAGAACACCGTGATGGCCAGCGCCCGCAATACGAGCGACATGATTTCGCTCAACAACGCCAGCCGCAACCAGCTCGGCGGAGGCGGCGACGGCAACAACCACAAGCGCGAGGCCGGCTACACCTTCGCCTCCAACAGGGATGGGCTCAAGGTCGAAGGCAACATCCACTACAATGGCAACCACAAGTACCTGCTCTCCGACACCAGGGCCGAACATATCGTCTCAAGCGGCAGCTACTTCACCACCTCCGAGTCCCGTTCGCTCGCCAACTCCAACACCCCGAAGGGGGAGATAAAATGGGAATGGCGCGTGAACCCCAAGACCACCCTCGTATTCAAGCCCACCTTCAACATCACCCTCTCGGACACCTTCTCCTCCACTCTCGGAGGCAACTTCTCCTCCGATCCGGAGGGAATGCTTGAGGATACCACCGCCCTCCGCCCCATCACCAAGACGAGGACCGACAACGGCTCGCACACCTACAGCTACCGTTACAACTATACCCTCTACGGGCAGATAGTGCGGCGTTTCGAGAAGAAAGGGCGCACCCTCTCCCTCGCCCTGACATATACAGGCACCTATTCCGGCAGCGACCAGGGCACGGATTATCTTACCCGCTATTTCAGGATTTCCTCCAATCCCGACTCCGCCCTACAGCGCAACCAGTACATCCGTTCCCGCACCGGATACGGCCGCTACTACGCCACCATTTCATTCAACGAGCCTCTCGGCAAAGGATTCTATTTCCAGACCACCGTACTGCCCGACTACAGGCGCAACCATTCGATCCGTGACGTCTTCGACCTGGCGGCGGCGCAACCCGGATGGGAACTCACGGAGAGTTCCTCCCGCAACGCTTTCTTCGCATCCATCCCCGCCTCCTACGGCAGTTTCCGGGAGGATGCCATCAGTTCCGACGGTCTGTACGAGTTCTCGATGCTCTCGATAACGACCAACCTGCGCTACACCAAGAAGAAGATCAAGATAACCGGCGGCATGGTCACCCGTCCGCAATGGACCAGGCTTACCTACCCCGGCCAGGAAGAACCGGATAAGATATTTCTCTGCAATTTTGCGCCATACGCAAACCTGACCTACACGCCGAAGAAGTCCAGGAAGCTTTCGTTCAACTACAAGACCGCCACCGGCCAGCCTTCGGTATATGACCTGATGCCCGTCTCCAGCGGCACCAATCCCCTCTACGTCCACAACGGCAACCCGGGGCTGAAGCCTTCGCTGACCCATACGGTCAACTTCTCATACAACCAGTCGAACATCAAGAAGCAGAACAGCCTCATCATCAATACCGGACTGACCGCCATCGAGAATGCTGTCAGCAATTCCACGATTTACGACACCGAAACGGGCGGACGCACCGTCACCCCGAAGAACATCGACGGAAGATGGACGGCGACCGCATCCCTTGTCTATAACAAGACCTTCGGCGACGGCACCTTCTCCATAAGCGAGCATCTGAGCGGCAACTATAACAACAACGTTGTCTACCTTTACAACAGCAGCCTGAAGGAGGATGAGATCAATATAGCCAACCGCCTGATGCTCAAACAGTCGCTCGACTGCAACTTCCGCCGGGGATGGGTGGAACTCACCCTGAACCTCTCCGCGGACGGCACCGACGAGCGTTCCCTCCTCCGTCCCGAGATGGACCAGAGGCCCTATACCCTGCGCGCAGGCCTCACTTCACTTGTGGCATTCCCCTGGAAGATGCGCCTGACCACCACCTTCTATACCATCTCTCAGCGCGGCTATTCGCAGGCCCTCTTCAACCGCGATTACTATGTGCTCAACGCGTCCCTTTCGCAGACGCTCATAAAAAAGAAACTCACTCTCCGTGTAGAGGGGAATGACCTTCTTCGTCAGTTGCCCAGCATGACCCGCAACTTCACCTCCGAGAGGCGTTCCGTGACCACCTACAACGGCGTCAACAGTTACCTGATTGCAAGGCTGGTATATCAGTTCTCCTTTTGAACGGCCTCTTCGGCCTCGAACTCCCTGGCAAGACCGCCCCGGCTCGTCTCCTTGTAGAGCGACGGCAGGTCGTGTCCCGTCTGCTTCATGACCTCCACCACGCTGTCGAACGAAACGCGGTGGTTGCCGTCGGAGAAGGTGGCGAAGATGTTGGCGTCCAGCGCCCTGGCTGCCGCGAAGGCGTTGCGTTCGATGCAGGGGATCTGCACCAGTCCGCACATCGGGTCGCAGGTCATCCCGAGGTGGTGTTCGAGTCCCATTTCAGCCGCATATTCAACCTGCGTAGGAGTACCGGCAAAGAGCTGGCAGGTGGCGGCCGACGCCATGGCGCAGGCGACTCCCACCTCCCCCTGGCATCCCACTTCGGCTCCGGAAATGGAGGCGTTGTGCTTAACCACGTTACCGAAGATTCCGGCGGTGGCGATAGCGTGGAGTATGCGCTTCTCGCTGAAATCGCGGCTCTTCCACTGGTGATACAAGACAGCCGGCATCACTCCGCAGGATCCGCAGGTCGGCGCCGTCACGACGGTTCCGCCGGAGGCGTTTTCCTCGCTGACGGCGAGGGCGTAGGCATAGACGAGGCCACGGCTCTGGAGAGTGGGTTTGTATGCGTTAGCCTTTATATAATAGCTGGAGGCTTTTCTCGCCAGATGGAGCGGCCCCGGCAGGACTCCCTCCTCCTCGATTCCCTTCTCGACGCTCTCCCTCATGGCCTTCCATACCTCGGAAAGATAATCCATCAGGTCCGGTTCCTCCCTTTCGAGGGCATACTCCCAGTAAGATTTGCCTCCCTTCATGCACCAGGATACGATATCGGCGATCGTGTTGAGTTCATAGACCTCCTTGTCGTCCTGGAGCAGGCCTCCCTCCTTCCCTTCGGAAATCTCCCCGCCTCCGATGCTGTAGACGGTCCATTCACCGGTGACTGAGCCGGAGGAGTCCAGGCTGGTGAACTTCATCCCGTTGGGATGGAAGGGCAGGCAGATTTCAGGATGCCATTCTATGGCGACCGGCGCGATGGCCTTCAGCACGTCGCTTATGGCGACATCGGTCATGTGTCCCTTCCCGGTGGCAGCGAGGCTGCCGTAGAGGTTCACATTGAATGAAGCGGCATCCGGATGGAGGTCGGCGAAAATCCTTGCGGCCTTCTGCGGCCCCATAGTGTGGCTGCTCGAGGGGCCGCGGCCGATCTTGTATATACTCTTTATCGATTTCATCACGAGGGCCTAGCGGTTCTTGCGGTGGCGGCGCTTCTTGCGTGAATTGTTGTAGATGGCAGCTCCTGCAATGGCGGCGACGGCGAGGAAGATGACTACGTATGTCATTCCGGAGGCATTTTCACCCTTTACCCTCGACCACATTGCGAGAAGTTTGTCGGTATCAGCGCCCCAGTCATGCTCAAGCGCGCAGCGCTCTATGACGTTCCTGTCGGGATAGAGCACCGGGTTGACGCATACGCTGTCGGCTCCCGGGAAGAAATAGCTCAGGTCGATGGGGTCGTACTCCTCGTCTATCTGCGACTCGAGGACCTCCATCGCACCGTTTGCGGATACATAACCTGTCTCGTCCATATTGCGGATGGCGATATCCGGGCGGCACATGAAATCGATGAAATAGGTAGCGGCCTTGACGTTGCGGGCGTACTTGGGAATTACCCAGCCGTCGCACCAGAAATTGCTGCCCTCCTCGGGAACGATGTAGTCGAGTGAAACCCCGACCTCGGCAGCCTCTTCGATGGCCCAGACTGCATCTCCGCTCCAGTTGAGCGATATCACGCCGCGGCCTTTGGTCATCTGCTCCTTGCCGAAATCGGCCTCCCAGCCGAGGACTCCGTCCTTGACCTCCTTGAGATAAGCCTCCACAGCCGCAAGCGACTCGTCGGAAGAATCTTTCATGAGATCCTGCATCGTGACGGTCCCTTGTTTCAGCTCTTTCTGCTTGAGATATATCAGAACGGGGCAGTAAACGTCGCGGGGCGCGTCCTTTATGAGAATCTGGCCCGAGAACTTGGGGTTGCGGATGATATCCCATGTACCGGCCTCCTCCGGAGTGACCTTCTCGGTGTTGTAGATGATACCTGTGGTGCCCCACATATATGCCACGGCATAATCGTTGGCATTGATATCGGGATTGATCTCGTCGAAGATCCCCTTGATGTAGGGCGATTTATTGAGTTCGATATAGTTGATCTCGTCCGGAATCGAGGCGAAGTCGAGCGGAATCAGCAATCCGTTGTTGAGCATCCTTTCGATGATGTAGTCGGAAGGGCATACGACGTCGTAGTCCTCGTGACCCTTCTCGATCTTGGAGAGCATAGTCTCGTTGACGTCGAAAGTCTGATAGACCACCTTGATGTCCTCACCCGTCTGGGCTTTATACCACTCTTCGAATTCGGGAAGGACGCTCTCGTCGATATAGTCCGACCAGTTGTAAACCTTGAGCACCTCGCTGCGGTTGGTACCGCACGAGACCAACGCTGCGGCGACGGCCGCAAGAATCAGGAGTCTTTTCATCTTATTGTTTATCGGGTTGTTGTTTGGATTGACGGATGTTGATTACCAGGAGGACAATCAGGATGATGAGGAAAATGATGCTCATCAACGGCTTGAGTTCCGGAGTAAGGCCGCCCTTGCGGGCGTCTGCGTAGATATAGGTCGACAGTGTGTCGAGTCCGATGGTTCCGCGGGTGAAGAAGGTGACCGCGAAATCGTCGAGACTCATCGTGAACGAGAGTATGAATCCCGAAATCATTCCCGGCCTGAGGGCGGGCACCAGCACCTTCCTGAGAGCCTGGGCCGGTGTGGCGCCCAGGTCGAGCGCTGCCTCGTAGATGTTGGGGTTCATCTGCTTCAGTTTGGGCAGCACGTTGAGCACTACATACGGCGTGCAGAAGGTTATATGGGCCAGGACGACAGTCACGTATCCCTGCGAGATGCCGAGGAAGACGAAGAGCAGGAACAGCGAGACGCCGGTGATGATATCGGGGTTTATCATCGGGATGTTGTTCAGGAAGTTCATCGTCTGCTTCTTCCTTCCGTGCAGGTGATGTATGCCGATGGCGGCTACCGTGCCGAGAATGGTGGCGATTATCGATGCGACAAGCGCTATCAGGAGGGTATTCTTGACGGCGGAGAGCAGACCCGAGGAGTTCTGCATGCTGCCGCTGAAAAGGTTGTGGTAGAGCGCCGTCGAGAATCCTGTCCAGTTGCCGAGGGATTTCGCCTCGGTGAAGGAGAATATGACGATAAAGGCGATGGGCGCATAGAGCACCAGCAGAAGAAGCCACAGGTAGGCTTTCGCGAATATCTTTCTTGTATTCATCAGATCAGCCCTCCTTCAGCTTCGCCCTGGCCTGAATCGCCCTGCAACAGGGTAGTTATACCTATGATTACAAGCATTATCAGGGACAATGCGGCGCCATAGTTCCACATCGAGTTGTTGATGTTCTCCTGGATTATCGTACCGAAGAGCTTTATCTTGTTGTTGGTCAGGAACTCCGAAATCGCGAAGGTAGAGACCGTCGGCATGAAGACCATCATGACGCCGCTCCAGACGCCGGGCATCGAGAGAGGAAGCGTCACCTTGGTGAAGACCTCGCGCGGCGTTGCGCCCAGGTCCTGCGCCGCTTCCATATAGGATTTGTCCATCTTCTTGAGCTGGTTGTAGATGGGATAGATCATGAACGGCAGGTAGTCGTAGCACATACCGAAAAGGAGCGTCCCCTTCCCCAGCGGAATGCCCGCCATGTTGAAGAGCTCCGCGGTAGCGAGAGTGCGCATCAGCGCGTTGATCCACATCGGCAGGATGAAGAGCACCACGGTTACCGCGCTCCTGTTCAGCTTGTTGTCGGCCAGGATATAAGCCGCCGGATATCCTATCAGCACGCAGAGGAGGGTGTTCTCGATCGCCACCTCGATAGAGAGGGCGAAGGTGCTGAGGGCGTCCTTGTCCGTAAAGAACTTGGTGATGTTCGACAGGGTGAAATTGCCGGAGTTATCCTGGAGGGAATAGACCAGCACCAGGAGCAAGGGCAGCACCACGAAGAGCACCAGGAAGATGAAATACGGCAGGGCCCAGCTCGATCTCTTATTCATTTTTCCCTGCAGGTTTAGAGAGTTGGATATCCTTCGGGAGAATCTTGATTCCGACGAAATCGCCCTTGTCCCAGATGTCGTTCGTATCTACCCAGATGTTTTCGCCGTCCTCGGTCTTGACGGTCAGATTATAGTGGTCGCCCATATAGAGGATCGAGACGACGTTGCCCGTCAGGTCGGCCTCCTCCTCGTGGTCGAGAAGATCCACGTTCTCGAAGCGGATGGTGGCGATAGCCTCGTCTCCCTCCTCGAAGCCCGTGGTGTCGCATTCGAACACGGTGCCCAGGAACTCCGCCTTCCCCCCTCCCGTAACCTTGGCGGGATAAGTGTTTGCAAGATGGTCCCTCTTCATGACCTGGATGTCGTCGGGATCGATATAGAGCATCACCTCGGACCCCACCTCATATGGATCGTAATCCTGGATCATAAGTTCGTAACCGGTATCGGTGTCCACCCACATCTCATAGTGGACGCCCTTG
>JAFZXU010000042.1 GCA_017616655.1 Bacteroidales bacterium | reverse complement strand
GGAAACCGCCCCAATCAGCCTGATGAATTTTCACCCGGTCGGCAGCCTGACTATTGGGAATGTTGATCACGCGCTTACCATTAATATAGATTTTGATAGCACGTTTGTTGAACGACAAAGCAAAATGGCTCCAATCATTCTTCTTCAATTCCCAAGTCTGTCCACCGCCAGAATCACGCCAGTCGCCAGCCACAGAACGGTAAGTGCAAGTTACCTCCAGTTTGTCATAGCTTTCGCCGATTCTGACTTCGAATACATTACCATCACTACTATCATTGAACTCGAATTCATAGCAGTTGTCAAGTTCCGTCTTGGGGTCATTCATCCAGAAATCACATTCAATGGTAAAGAAATCCGGCAGATAACTGGATTGATTGGTCATCAAAGGCTCAATCCTCGTACTGGGCTCGAAGTGGATACATTTCTTCCCCTTCATACTGGCCACATCGGTCGAACCGTCAATCAAGTCCCACTTTGAAGGGAACTCGCCCATCTGCTCGGCCTGTAGATCGTCCTCGAAGAATACTACGGTACCCGGCACGAAATCAGACTGCTCATACACAGCTTCTGTATCCTGAGGGCCTTTCTCAATCTCTTCATCCGTGTAGTTGTCGTCCTTTGCTTTCTTATTGCTCTTCTCCTCTTTCTCGCCCTTCTCCTTCTTCTTGCCGTTGAAGATGTCGTTGACACCTTGCTCTATCTTGTTGCCGATGTTGTTCTCAACGGCGTTCTTGGCCCTTTCCTTGAGCCTTCCGAGCATGTTCTGTGCGCTTGCCGGCGCGCAGATGAGCGCGATGGCCGCAATGAGTAAAGCTAATCGTTTCATATTGGAAATCATTTAGTTCAACTATGCGAATATAATACTATTCTCCGAATAATCAAAAATCGAAGCCGATGGAGGAGTACACTGACAGCCCGAATACCGGGCCCCATTCTGCGGCAATCCTGAAGGGGCCCACCATAGTCTTGCGGGAATACTCGGCTCCGTAGGCCCATGTCCTGCTTCTGTAAATATAATCATTCAGGTCATCAGTGTCGATGAAGAGGCCGCTGCGCAGGGTGAAGTAATTCTTCCGGAGGAAGCAGAAGCGAAGATCCACCTGGGCCAGGGTGCTGATGGGAAGGGTTTCCCGGTATGCTTTCGACCAAAGGAAGAAAGGTATCTGGTTCTCGGTAAAGCGGTCTTGCATGAATCCTCCGATTGTGACCACGTGCTTGGGATTCAGGTAATTCATTGGAGGGTTCTGGATGATATCGACGCCGAAGGGGTGGTAAAAGCCGGCGTACAGTTTCGGGAGGATTGTGAAGCTGTTCCCAATCGGGAAGGCCCCTTCGATACTGGCCATGGAGGTTATGTAACGCGGAACCCTGCCGTCTTCCGTAACCGTTGCACCTTCCTCCTTGTAATATGAATGAGGGTCGAGGTCGATCGTATATCCCTTGAAAACATAGCGTCCCTTAAGGGAGAGGCGTACTCCGCGTGAGGGGAAATAGCTGTCGTCGAAAGTGTCGTACTTCAGGCTTGCGAAGGCGGAGAGCCAGTAGCTCTTCCAGTCCCATCCTTTCCAGGATTCACCGTACGCCAGGTAGCGCTCGTAAGGGTCCATCTCCGCGGTTACGCCTGCCTTCATCTCGCCGTAGCGCATCCTCGAATCCTCCAGGTATGCGTCAGCCGCCATAGTAAGGAGTTTCTCTTCTTCGCTCAGGTCGTAACCGCAGGTGGTGTTGATGAGCCGCGTGCGTGCGGTGACTCCGAAGGTGGGAAGCCCGATTTTGTTCTTGAACGCCCAGTCCACTGTGAGTGCCGGGTTGGTGCCGAGTTTGAGGTCTGTGGAAAGGCGCGGTCCGGCAAGGCGGCGGGTGCCCAGGCCCAGATGGATGATGGCGGCCACGGTCTCGTCGGTATCGGCACGGATGCCGGCAGCGGAATCGTGTACCTGTCCCTTCTGGCAATCAAAGACCAGCGTATAAGGCTCTTCGGCCCCTTCAAGATGGTATGTGACCGCCTCGAAGGCATTGGTGCCGTAAATCTTGTTTAGCAGGTCCTCGATTATCTCCCTGTCATAGATATCGTCTTTCGGGAAATCCCGTTCATGAAGGATATATTCCCTGTCTCCGTCGGAGATGCCCGTGAACTTGACGTCCTTGACACGGACCTTCTGCAGGGCAAGGTTCACGGCGCGGTCCGGATGGCTTATCACAGGCTCCTCCCGGCCGGCTACGCGGCTTGCAATGCTTTCGAACACCTCCTTGTGCTGCAGGGCGTTATGGTAGCCCTGGTCGATTATGTCGTCGACGCTCTTGTCATCGAATGAGAGCATATTGTATCCGTGCAGCTCATGGTGGACGTCGATGTCGAGCATCTTCCTTGCCGGTTCATTCGTCTCGGACGCCATAAGGGTGATGGTCTGGAAGAGCAGGTCGGTAGGGGAGTTCAGCTCGTCGATCCCGCGTTGGATGTTCATTTCCGAGCCTATGATTATGTCGGCCCCCATCTCCTTTGCCAGGTCGGCGGGGAAGTTGTTGCGCATTCCGCCGTCAAGCAGGATTTCTCCTCCTCCGCGTACCGCCCTGAAATAGAAGGGTATGGCCATCGTGGAGCGCAGTGCGGTGGGAAGATTGCCGCCTGTCCAGTACTTGGGCGTCAGCGTATAGAGGTCGGTAGCGACGCAGGAGAAGGGGATGGGAAGGTCCGCGAAGCTGATGCTGTCCTGGTATCCCACACTCACGGAACTCAACATGTTCCTGACATTCAGGCCGTAAAGGAAGCCGTCGGGCATGCCGAGCCCGATTTTGTTGGCCGCCTCCTGAATTGCGTCCGACGAAGTGTTGCCCGACTCCTGTGCGAACTTTTCAAAGGCCTGTTCCCGTTTCAGTTTCTCGGCTATATCCTCGTTGTCATAGTGGAAGGGGACACGTATGATGTAGCGGTCGCGGTATCGCTTGATGCGGTAGTCCACATAGTCGTTGGGGATGTTGTCCGACATCATTATGGGCCACTGGATGTCGCGTACCAGGGAATCCAGCTCGTCGTGCCTGTAGCCGAGGGCGTAAAGTCCTCCCACAAGGCCTCCCATGCTGGTTCCGGTGACGATGTCCACAGGGATGCCGAGCTCTTCGATGTATTTGATCACTCCCAGGTGGGCGAGGCCCCGCGCGCCGCCGCCGGCCAGCACAAGCGCTACGGTAGGGCGGTACTGACGGATGGAGTCCATCCTGGCGCGGACCTTGGCAAAGGCGGCCGCATCGGCCTCAGGATTCTTGCTGGGAAGGATCTGCGCATAAGCGCCGCCGGTGAAGGCGAGGGCCATCGCGCAAGCGATACAGAGAGAAACAATCTTCTTCATCAATGTCGGGCTCTATTGGTTATTCTGCTCAAAGTTACGATAATAACCTTAAAAATAAAAGCGGCAGAATCCTAAGACCCTGCCGCCATTGTTTTGTCGATATCCTCAATCAACCCCTAATATTCGTCCTCGTTCCATATATGGAGTAAGGCCTGTAGTCTGGTTATTATCAGGTAGTTACACTTGTATTCAAATACTCGGATAGTCACAGGGGAAGTCTGAGGCAGGCTAATAGCCATTAACTGACAGGATTCTACCCATTTATACTTCCTAGAAACCTGATTATACTAATACAGTAGGCCGAACATCCAGAGTGGAATAGTGGCACCGTATCCAGTTTCTATTTCATCTGCACCCACATAACTGTCCGGGACTCCGGCAATCTGCTCAAAGTCTTTACTCGGGCCTCCAATCTCAAACAGATATTTACCACCCACCAGGAAATCACCTTTAGAAGGCATTTGAACAGTGCCCACTGCGGAGAGTTGATCGATAAAGAAAGTCTCTCTCAAAGTTCCGACCTCAATCTTAGGAGTAAAGGCATACATCAGGTTGGTATTCCCCAAATATACCTTGGCGGGATTCACAAGCTTCTTGTAGCTCTTGAGGTCTACAGTAAGCAGTTCCAGGACTTCTGCCTTGTCCAGTTTGTATAAAATGCTAAGCAAAGTATCTCTGGTTGTGCTGAGTGACGCTGCCAAGCGCTCCACGTTAGGCTGTAGGGGAACATTCTCGGCAATAATCATAAACAGTTTCTTGCACTTCTCTATGGTTTCATAGGTAATATTCTCTACTGCCGGCATGTCACTTTCGATGACTGTATTGACTACTTCTTTCAATCGTATCAGGAAATCAGTACCAGCATCTTTATAGAATGGATACATTCCATGCTCCAAATACCTGTTGAATTCCTTCAGCACCTTAGTCTTAGATATGATTCTCATAGCAATGGAAGTGTGGCTTGAAAGCAAATACTCAAGCGAAACTGCATCCATCTTCAAAATGCCCTCATATTCTAGATATTCACGGAAGGACATACCCTTTAAAGTATAAAGAGTCTGTCTTCGTGACATATCTACTTTGGAGTTGTCAATCTCTAGCAGTGAAGAACCAGTATAAACAATTCTAAGGTCATCAAACTGATCATATAGATTTTTGAGGATTAAACTCCAGCCCTGGTACTTATGAACCTCATCTATGTATATCTCGGTAATTCCATGATTGTACAAGAAGGTTACCAGGTCTTGAAGAGTATGGGTCTTGAACCAATAGTGGTCCAATGATATATAAAAAGTATCATTTGGATTGGAGTATTTTTCCTTTATCCGTTGGAGAAGCATAGTTGTTTTACCAACGCCCCTTTCTCCTTTTATCCCAATTACTCGTGCATCCCAGTTGATTTGTGGGTATAGGTAACGCTTGAAATCAAGCGTTACTTGTGCAAGTTTGCTGTGGTAAAAATCCACAATGGGCCTAAGATCCGATAATTCCATAAACATGTGTATTTACGGCACAAATATACAAAACACTTTTGGAAAAGTGAAATAATAACTAAAAAACACTTTTAGAAAAGTGGATCCTTTCATTTTCGCTTGCAACTCCAGAAAATGATGACTAGTTTTGTAAATAGTTAAATGCAAATAACAGATTGCCATGAGAATAAGATATAAATGGCTGATTAATAGCGTTGTATTTGCTATCGCGTCTTTCATAATCTGCGGGTGCGATGGCTTTCTCATTTATCATGGATGGAAAGATGATCCTAATTACCATAAAGTGATAGAGTTTGAGAATAATTCAGATAGTGAGCTTTTTGTGGATCACTATTTCCCTCCTGCTGGCTCAACATACAATTACATGCTTAGTCGCTGCATTATTGGTGCTCTTGACAGGTCATTCATCAAATCTGGTGAGACATCAAAGGACGCATTGTATATCCGACAATATGAATGGGGCAAGAATAACTATTGGGAGTGGGAGTTTGAACAGTCCGAATATGACTATGTTTATATCATAATTGCCGATGCTAAGAAAGTCAGACAACGAATAGCGGATGGAAAGAAGTACGGTGAGTATTCTTATGACTACGAACAGTGGCCTGAAGAATCTCAAGAATCACCTCTCCTTGCCATTTACATGGTGACACTAGAAGACCTCAACTCACTTGATTGGAAATTGTCATACCCGCCAGATGTTTCAATGCGACCTGAGTCTATTATCCAAAGACAATAGATTATATAATAGAAAAAACCAGGGCTCAAACCCTGGTTCTATGCTTGTAACTTATTGATTATCAAATCAATATTCATCCTCATTGAACAGAAAATCGTCTTTGGTGGGGTAGTCGGGCCAGATGTCTTCAATGGAATCATAAACATCGCCGTCATCATCGAGGTCCTCGAGGTTCTCGATCACTTCGAGCGGCGCACCCGAACGGGTGGCGTAATCTATCAATTCTTCCTTGGTAGCGGGCCAGGGGGCATCTTCAAGTTTAGATGCGAGCTCAAGTGTCCAATACATATCTCTTCTTGGTTGTTAGTGTTCGTTTCAATAAATGGGCTGCAAAGATACAAATAATTCGGATAATCCAAATATTTTTCAAACAAACCGAAAATCAGCGTGTTAGGGAATCCAAAAGTCATCGCAGGCGCCTGATTGGACGCACAAATATCTGGCCAAAGTGAAGAGGTAGTCGGACAATCTGTTGAGATACTTTATGCCGGCTTCGTCACCCGGCAGGAGGTCCTCTATGAGCAGGGCGCTGCGCTCGCAGCGGCGGCATACCGTGCGCGCAACGTGGCACTCCGAAGCGGCGACGGGGGAGGCGGGGAGGACGAAGGCGCTGAGTGGTGGCAGAATGGCAGTCAACCGGTCGATCTCATCCTCCAGCTTTTGCTCGGGATGCTCCGGGAGGGGCTTGAGTTTCGCCTGCTTCGTATCGGCTGCAAAATGGGCGGAAATCAGCATAAGGTCCTCCTGGATGCCGCGCAGGAAGGCTTCGGCAGGGGCGCAGCCGGGAATTTCCAGGCAGCGGCCGCGCAGTATGCCGAGATGCGAGATCAGTTCGTCCAGGTCTCCGTATGCCATCACGCGCGGATGGGTCTTGCTCACCCGCGTCCCGCCTACCAGGGAGGTGGTACCGGCATCGCCGGTCTTGGTGTAGATTTTCATCTCTTTCAGATTTGGGACCCCAAGTTAGCAAAACTATCTGAAACTGTGAAACGGTCCGACTCGATGCGGCCGTCCCGAAGGCAGATGACACGCCGGGCGTGCTGCGCTATATCCTCTTCGTGGGTCACCAGAATGATGGTGTTGCCGCGGCCGTATATCTCAGCGAATAGGGCCATTATCTCTTCCGAGGTGCGGCTGTCGAGGTTGCCGGTGGGCTCGTCGGCAAGGATTATGGAGGGCTCGGTGACCAGCGCCCGGGCTATCGCAACCCTCTGCCGCTGGCCGCCAGACATCTCCCCGGGGAGATGGTTCACCCGCTGTGAAAGGCCCACCGATTCCAGGGCAATGCGGGCGCACTCCAGCCTTTCGGAGCGTCGCACTCCGCTGTAAATCAGAGGAAAGGCCACGTTCTCAAGGGCATTGTACCGCGGCAGCAGGTTGAACGACTGGAAGACGAAGCCGATCTTGCGGTTCCGTATGCGCGCAAGGCCCGCGTCGTCCAGGACTCCGACATCGGCGCCATCCAGCAGATAGCGTCCGCCCGACGGGGTGTCGAGGCAGCCGAGAATGTTCATCAGGGTTGATTTTCCGGAGCCGGATGGCCCCATAATTGCCACGAATTCGTGTTCTGCAATGGTGAGGTTGATACCATCGACGGCGCGGATTTCCTGCTCTCCCACACGGTACCGTTTCACCAGGTTTTCGATTCGGATTATCTCTCTCATTTCAAAATCTCCAGTTCCGAAGTCGACCTTCACAAGCCCGAAATTAGCAAAAAAAGGGTATCTTTGAAAGATTATTGTTATAATTGCAATTATGAAGATAGTAATAGCAGGTGCAGGCGAGGTCGGATGCCACCTCGCAAAGATGTTGAGCGAAGGTTTTCACGACCTGACGATCATCGACCCCGAGGAGTCAAGGCTCGCTACGGTAACGGAGACTATGGACGTTCTGACCGTTCTCGGAAGCCCGACCTCCATAGAGGTGCAGCGCGGTGCAGGTGTTGCCGACGCCGACCTTTTCGTGGCGGTGAGCCCTGCCAAGGAGCAGGATGTCAACCTCGTTTCCGCAGCTATAGCAAAACGTCTCGGTGCGAAGAAAGTTACTGCGCGAATCAATAACGAAGAGTATCTGTCGAGCGACAACCGTCTGATATTCAAGGATCTGGGCATCGACTTGCTCTTCTGCCCCGAAAAGATTGCAGCAAGCGAGATATACGGCCTGCTTCATCAGTCGGAGATGTCGGAGTTTATGGATTTCGCCCGCGGAAAGCTGCAGCTGCTCTCCTTCAAACTCAACGAGAACTCCCCGCTCGTGGACAAGACCGTGGTTGATATGTACGACTATCCGGTAATCGACCCCTCGTTCAAGATAGTTGCCATTACCCGCGGCGACGAGACCATAATCCCGCAGAAAGAGACCATCTTCAAGGCCCAGGACCTTATATTCGTGATAGCCCGCCAGGATGCCGTGGCGAAGATTACCGCGATGTCGGGGCGCCAGGATATCAATATCCGCAGGATTGTCATCCTGGGAGGCGGCAGGATAGGGGAGATAGTGGCGAGGGAGTTCTCCAGGCACGCCGATTTCGTCAAGATAATCGAGCTCAACAAGGCGCGCTGCGCCGCTCTTGCAGAGAGACTTGGCGATAAAGTGATGGTGGTCAACGGCGACGGCCGTAATTCAGACTTCCTCTATGAGGAGGATGTACGCACCTGCGACGCCTTCGTTGCGGTGACCTCAAGTTCGGAGACCAACATCATGGCCTGCGTGGCAGCCAGGAAGATGGGCGTGCCCAAGACCATTGCGGAAGTGGAGAACATCGAGTACATCTCGCTTGCGGAGGAGATGGGAATCGATTCGGTCATCAACAAGAAACTCTCGACCGCGAGCCGTATCTTCCGCCTCACCCTGAGCGACAAGGTGCGCACCATCAAGTGCCTGAACGGCTCAGACGCCGATGTCATCGAGTATATCGTGAATCCCGACAGCCCCATCACGAAAGCGCCGATCCGCGACCTGCGCTTCCCGAAGGGGGCGGTCATCGGCGGACTGGTCCGCGGAGGCGAGACGATAATAGCGGTGGGAGATACCCTCATCAAGCCCTACGACCGGGTGGCTGTATTCGCCCTGCCGGAGGCTGTGAAGAAGGTGGAGAAATTCTTTACCTGAAAAGAGAGAAGCGTTTTTTCTTGCGCTTCTTTGCGTCGCGTTTCAGCTGCATCCCCGTGATGGTCTCGTAAATCGTGCCCCAGTCGGGGATGCCTCCTATGTTGCGGTCGTCGATATAGACGTCGGCGCGGATCTTGCGCGTCTGCGGCTTTTCGAAGAGCGAACCGGTGCGGGAGTCGGAGTTGACGGCATAGAATTCGAGCCCCCTCTTGCTGCAGAACTCGATGGCGTCGGTCAGCAGCTGCCCTTCCCGGACGGTCCACAGCACTATGCGGTGACCCTCTTCTGAGAGGGCTATAAGGGTGTCTATTGCGAACGGCCGCTCCTTGCCTATCTTGGGATAGGCGTGCTCGACAATCGTCCCGTCAAAGTCAACAGCTATCAGCATCAGTCTTTATCCTCGTCTTCCTTTTCTCCGTAGCCATAGCCGTAACCATAGCCATATCCGTAGCCGTAACCATATCCATAGCCGTATCCGTAGCCGTACTTGCGGTTCTTGGAGATGGCGGCTCCGTTGAGGACGATGGCCATATTATGGAGCTTGCCGCTCTGGTAGATGGTTTCGAGTGCGGGCAGTATCCTGCGGTCGAGGGTGCCGGAGCGGATGATGAAGAGGCAGATGTCGGCAATTCGGTCGACGACCACCGCATCGGCCACGACGTCGATAGGGACGCAGTCAGCCAGTATATAATCGTACTTGCCCTTGAGCTCCTCCACGAGGGCGTCAAGCCTTTCGCGCTTGAGGATCTCGACCGGGTTGGGCGGCATCTGTCCTGCGGGCAGCAGGTCTACGCCCTCGATGACATCCTTGATTATTATGCTGTCGGCCGAAATCCTGCTGTCGAAGATATAGTTGGAGACCCCCCTGGTCCTGTGCTTGTGGCCAAGTTTGTCGGACATCGCCCTCTTGCGCAGGTCGAGGTCCATCAGGAGCACCTTCTTGCCGGCATCCTTGAGGCAGGCGGCCATGTTGAGGGCCACGAATGTCTTGCCGCTTCCGGAGGAGAAGGAGCAGAAGGTGAGCAGTTTGCCGTGTGAAGGATTGCTGTCCCCCTGCTGCATGAACTCCATGTTGGTGGAGAGCAGGCGGAACGCCTCGGTGAACACTCCGCGGTTGCTGCTGTCGTAAACGACTATTCTATCCTTGGCCTCCTTGCTCTTGGGTATCACTCCGAGGAACGGCGCGCTCACCACGTCCTCGATCTCCTTGCGGCTGTAGATACGGGTGTCGAGCAGGAGCCTTCCGATGAGGATGATTCCAGGAATGGCGAGGCCCACCAGGAGTCCGAGCATCAGCATCCTGTTGCGGACGGGAGAAACCGGATTGAAAGTGCTCTCGGCGCTGTCGATGATGCGGGCGTTGTTGTCGACCATCGCCTGGGTGAGGGCGTTCTCCTCGCGCTTGTTCAGCAGGTAGAGGTAGAGCTGTTCCTTGATCTTCTGCTGGCGCTCGATGGAGAGCACTTCGCGCGCCCTGGAGGGCATCGAGGCGAAGCTGTTGATGCTCTTGGCGCTCTGTGCCGCCGCATCGTTCTTCTTGACGTTGTAGCTGGTTATCAGGTTGTCGATAGAACTGATGATGGTCTGCTTCAGGCTGGCCATCGAAGCTTCGAGCTCGACCACGACCGGGTTCTCCTGGCTGCTGTCGGCAATCAGTTTGTCGTGGCGCAGCTTCATCGAGTTGTACTGCGAGATAAGGCCCTCCACGCGTCCGTCCTCCAATCCCGTATTGACCGGAATCAGGTTGTCGTCGTTCGCAGGGTCGGTGATGTAGTTGCGGATGTAGTTGGCCAGGCGGATGCGGGTCTCGAACTCCACGATCTCGGCATTGGAAGTCCTGCTCTGGGCGAGATACTGCGAAGCCGATTCATCGACGCTCATAATCTGGTGGCGGCTCTTGTAGCTTGCAAGCGCTCCCTCCACGTTGCCGAGCTCCATCTCGATGATGTCGAGACGCTCGTTGATGAAGTCAGCCGTATTGACCGCAACCTCGTTCTTCTCGGCGATTGCAGCCTCGTTGTAAACGTTTATCAGGGTGTTGAGAACATCCTTTCCGCGCGAACGCGAGTAATCCATCAGGGTGAATGTCAGGATGGAGGCGTCGTTGTTGGTCTGGGCGATCTTGAGCCTCGACAGGAACCCTTTGGCAGCGGACATGGGATCCATCCTGGTCACTCTCACGGGCTTCCCGTACCAGGAATCTCCATAATTCCTGGCAGGCTCGATCTTGATGACTCCGAAGGGAGCCTTCACCTCCTGGTCGAGATTCACCTCGGCGCTCTTACCGGAAATATCAATCTTTACAGTGGATTCGTTCAAGGGAGTAACCGTAAACCTGACATATCCGTTCATATCCTCGGGGAATACCACGTGGATCGGCGCATCCTTGTAGATCTCCACGTCACGGAGCTTGATGTGCTCGGTGTAACTCACGTTGGCCTCAAGCCTCTTTACCACCTCTTCCATGGTGTTGGCGGAACGGAACTGAAGGATCTCGTTGGCTACATTCACCTTGTTGATCGAGCCGCTGTAACTCTCCATCCTCACAGTAGAGCGGTTGTTGCTCGGATTCTTGATGATGATGGTTGCCTGACTCCTGAAGATAAGGTCGCTCTTGAGGTATTTGTACGCCGCGAATCCCATACATATCAGAATGCTGAGGACAAACCAGTACCAGTACCTGAGAAGGAAGAAGAAGAGATCCTTCAGGTTGATCGTCTGGTTGTCGGCGTTACCGTTGCCTTGGATGTTGCTCATAAACAGTGCTGGTTATTTCAAAAACTCTTTTATCCAGATATATACCACCGAAAGGGTGCTGACTGCGGAAACGACGGGTGATACATACTGCCATACTGCCTGGAATGCTCCGCCTTCAAGTTTTGTTGCCTTGGGCATCACATAGACGATATCGTCCTGCTGGAGGTAGAAGGCCGGGGAGTTGTAAAGCTCCTTGGACTTGAGGTTTACGGAATACATCTCGCGGTAGCCGTTGGCAGTGCGGATAACCCTCACTTCATCAATCTTGCCGTAGGTGCGGGTGCCTCCGGCCATTGCGATGGCCTGAAGAAGGTTGATCTGGTTATCCTCAATCGGCATGACTCCTACGCCGATTTCGCCGAGCATCGTAATCTTGAAATTGATGATGTTGACCTTGACGATGGGCTCGCGGATATAGTTCTTTTCGACAAGAAGCCTGGCGATGTGGTTCTTGACCTCATTGAGCGTCATTCCCACAATATGGAGCGTACCCAATACGGGGAACTCGATGTTTCCTGTTGCATCGACAAGATATCCGCGCGGTGTTTCGGAACTTATGGAAGACCTTCCCGAACCGTCATCGGCCGAATTGATATCCATATTGACGATGCCGCCCACCACGTTGAACGGGATGGCGAGCTGGGGGTTCTTGCAGGTAACCGCGATGTCGAGGCGGTCACCCACGTGAACCTTCAGTTCAGGGGCGTCGTTGACGGCAAACTGCTCACCGGGCTTGAAATCCTGCATATAGGTGAACCGTTTCGAGATTCCACACGAAACGGTAAGCACGATACAGAGCAGGAACGCCGGTATAATCCGGAAGATCCTCATGATCCTAGAAGTGAAGTGCTACGCCGAGGCTGGCATTGAGTTTCATGTCGAAGGGGAAACCGAGGGCGGTCTTTTCGTCCGAAGTCTTGGGAGCCATGCCGTTGTAGATGTCGGAGAACCACTCGTGGCAGCCGTCGACGAAGATTCCGAAGGTGTCGTTGAAGACATATTCGAGAATCATACCGTAGCGGAATGCAAGACTGATAGCGGGCTTGTAGTCACCGAGGGTGGTATTGATGTTGAGCCTGGGATCGATAACCCTGGTCTGGAAGGGATGCAGCCTCTCGGTGCCCCATACGAGGCCGAAGGAATAAGCCGCTCCGACGCCGAAGTAAGGCCTCCAGTTGAATGCCTTGGGCCTGGAGACGTCACCGCCGTTGATGATCCAGTCGGCGAAGCAGATGCCGCTCTTGAAGGTATAGGGCCAGAATCCGCCGCCATTTGTCTCCTGGGAGTTGCATGCGCTGGCATTCTGGCTGTATTCACCATAAAGCCTCAAGCCGTAGCGGGGGGTAAAATAGTAACCTGCGGAAACGGCGCCCTGGAGCTTGAAGAGGTCGAGAGCCTTGTTGTTCTCAAAATAAGTCGAACCGTTCTCGTTGATGGAGAATGCAGCTCCGCCCTGTGCTGCCACGAAGTACTGTTTGTCCTGTGCGGAGAGGGCGGTGAGTGAAAGAATCGTCAGCACGAAGGCTGCAAAAAAGACTTTTTTCATCTTGATATTAATATTTTGTACTGATTAATAGCGTTGTCTATCATTTCTTCGAAGGTGAAAAGAGACTCGTAACGTTTCCTTGCACCGGCCGAATAACTTGCAAAGTTATTATTATTTGACGTGATTTCCAAAATGGCTTTGGCCAACGCGTCGGAATCCTCCGTTCCGACGGTCAGGCCGGAGACTCCGTGGGCGTTGACCCACGATACTCCGGAGCCCGGAATCCTGGTCGAGACCACCGGCTTTCCGCATGACATCGCCTCTATCTGGACGATGCCGAAGGCCTCGGTTTTCCATACCGAACTCATCACGTAGAGGTCGCAGGCGTTGAACCAGGCAGCGGCCTCGGCGTGTTTCAGATAGCCCGGCAGCAACACCCTGCCTTCGAGGCCGAGGGTTTTTATCCGAGCCGTAAGTTCCTCTCTCAAAGGCCCTTCGCCCGCAATGACCACTACATGGTCTTCGGGCAGCATCGAGGCCGCCTCCACGAGGTAGCCGTATCCTTTGTATCCCACCAGGCGGCCCATGCTGAAGACGATCTTCCTGCCGGGGAAGCGCGCCCTGATGGCTTCTGCCGCCTCCCGATCGTATTCAAGCGGCTCGATGCCGATGGGAACGCATACCGCCTTGTCGCGAAACCCTTCCAGGAAGGGTGAGGATTCCAGATAGACGGGGGAGGTGCCGACAATGATGTCGGCCCTGCGCAGAAGCCAGCTTTGGAGCGGTTTGTAGAGTTGCAGCAGGCGCTTCTGCTTCAGGATGTCGCTGTGCCAATGGAGCACCACCTTTCCGCGGAACCCGCTTAGCCACAGCGCGAGGGCGGCCATCGGGTCGGGGTGGTGTATATGGATTATGTCGTAATTACGGCTAATCTTCCGTAGCCTGAAAACCAGGGCGGGGGAGATCATAGTTGCGGCCACCTTGCGCCACGCCTTGACGCAGATGCAGCGGCCGTGCTCGTTGAAACGGATCTCCCTGCCCTCCGGCATATCGGCGGGCAGGCAGCAGCAGAGCATGTCGCAGTCGATGCCACGGCTTGAGATGCCGCGGGTGAGGTCCCACATCACCTTCTCCACTCCTCCCACGATGGGATAAAACTTACCGAGCTGCAATACTTTCATACATCAGTTCCTTGAGTCTGCGGGCATCCGTGACAGGGAAGAACTCCCCCTTTCCGCCGCCCGTTTCGTGGGCGTAGGGGAGGTCTGCAAGCAGCATCCTGCCGCCGTTCAGCAACAAATATTCGGTTATCGGCAGTCCCCAGGTCTCCACCCTCGAGGGGAAGACGAAGCAGGTTGCCGCCTTGTAGCAGCCAAAGAGCCTTTCACGGCTCATATGGCCTGTAAATTCGATTGAATGGACTGTGCCCCAGCGCTTTGCAATCCAGCGGGCGTAGCGGTTCTCATCGCCCGAAATGGTAAGGAACACCTTGAATCTACCCTCTCCGACCTCCTGCTCCAGCAGCCGGGCAGCTTCGCATAGCGTCTCGAAATTCTTGTGGCAGTCGGGAGTCGAAACATAGAGAAAGGTCGGCAGGTCGAAAGAAACCTGTTCGGGTTTAATTCCCTCCACCGTAACCTTCGGCGGAATCACCCTGATCCTTTCCTTCGGGAAGCCGGTAATCCTGCTGAGCCCGTCGCGGAACCACTCCTGCTGCACTATCAGGCAGTCGTTGCGCTGGATGTTGATGCGGTAGGCGAAGCGGGTGAACATCGCGAAAAGGGGAATCTTCGGGTCCATCCATAGGTCGCGCAGATTCCATTTGAGGAAGGGGAAGGAGGTGTGGCAATAGACCTCCCGGTGCTTTGCCTTCACCCTCGGGGTGGTGTCGTGAAGCGAGAGCCAGGTGTCGATTTCCTGACCCTCCATGCGGGCGATTTCAAGGCTTACGCGGTGCATCGTGACATACTCGCACCATAGACGTCGGCCCCAGCCCTTGATGGTCCAGGGGAATTCGAGGTGCTCAATTCCGGGATAGTCGCACAGGTCGCGCCTGTGCACCAGGGCATAGACCTTCAGCCCCTCCTGCGCGGAGAGATACTGAAGGCACTCCCTTAGTATGGTCAGGGTGCCTCCCTTGCGGATATTGACCGCCGAGACTACGATAATTCTCGGAAGAGATTCTCCCATAATATCATTATCTCCTCTTTGTCGTACTTTTCGGAGTTGCGGAAGGCTGCGGCGCCCATCTTGAGGCGCAACTCCTTGTCGTCCATCAGTTTGCACATCCCTGCAGAGAGACCTTCGATATCTCCTTCCGGAACGAGGATGCCGTCCTGCCCGTCGGTAATCACATCGCGCGGACCGCATTTGCAGGTGAATGAAACTGCCGGCAGTCCTGCCGCCTGTGCCTCCAGAAGCACCATCGGCAGCCCCTCGTAGCGGGAACTCATCACCAGGAAAGCAGCAGTGAGATACTCGCTTTTAATGTCAGGCGAAGGGCCCGTGACGACATTCGAAGGCACCTCTCCGAGAGGCTCTCCGCTGCCGGCTATGCGCAGCGTCCAGCCGGTGGTATCAATCTTTTTCCAGGCTTCAAGCAGCATGTCGAACCCCTTCTGATAGTTGTAGCGGCCAACGGCAAGCACGGTCCTGCTGTCGAGCGAAGCTGGTTCGGGGAAGGTGAAGGTCCTGGGATTGGGTATCACCCGGATATTGCCGAGCGGGCCCCAGTAGCCGCTGTCCTCTTCGGTAAGCACCACGAAACGGTCGTATCTCGAGGCGGTTACGGCATCCTGCCGGGTACGCCAGCGGTCCGCCAGCGCCCAGAGTCCTTTCCTGCCGTACTGCAGTTTCTTGAAGCGGCTGAAATGGACCTCCAGCACCTTGCGGCTGCCATCCTTTATGCGGGGCAGGAACCCGGCCTCGTTGCCGAACATCGAGACCACGATGTCGGCCTTCTCCCTTTTCAGCAGCTCCTCCAGAGCCCTGCGGTGCCTTCGCTGCTTTGCCGGGTAATGTATTAGCTTGTTGGCAAAACTGCCGCCGTTGTTCTCCTCATAGCCTATGGCGAGGTCTTCGAAACGTATGCGCGGGTCGAATCCGAAAGCCGGCTCACGCCCCTTCTGTTCGCATGTGACAATAAGAATGTCGTATCCGTGCGAAGCCAGCCAGTTGGCCTTTTCCGCCAGCACGCGCTCCATCCCTGCGGCGCGGTAGGTGCCCGGTATGAGGTAGATCAGTTTCATTCCTCTTCAGGGAGCGGTTCCATCCGGCTTTTCACAAATCCCAGGCAGATGAAGACGGCCAGGATGAAGAAGCAGTCGGTGGCGACCTTGAACCAGATTACGAATGTCATCGATGTCAATACTATGGACAGCAGCAGGTTCCCCGGATTCAGCCTTGCACATACGCTTCCCGCATAGAGAATGAAGACGGTATATGCTGTCAGGCCCAATAATCCGAAGAAGAAGATAAACCTCAGATAACCCACGTCCGTATCCTTATAGAATCCGATCGTGTCTTCTCCCATATAGTTGGCGTCATAGGAAGGATTGATGAAATAACCGTCGCCTATGAACCATGTTTCCGGATTGTCAGGGAAGACATACATCGATTTCAGTTTATCATTTGATCCAGTATGCCAATGCCCCTCCTCTATAAGGGAGAAGAATCCTTCGAATGCAAACCTTGTCCTGTCATGGAATTTGGGGTCGGAACTGTAGAGTGCGGCAATGATGAAGAAAGTGACGACGGTTCCCGCCAACAGCCATAGCCAGGCGCTGAAGACACTCTTTTGTATGGACGTCTTGAACGGGAAAATGTATATAAGGAGGTAAACCAAAGCTATGGCAGATCCGACGGAAGTGGTCCTTGCGACCATGTTGCCGGTGAATGTAATAATCAGATATGCAATCACATACAGCGGGATGTACTTTGTCTGCCCTACGTTGACCAGCGACTTTATGTTGTGGGCGCATAATACGCAGGCTATGGCAAACCGGATACCTCCCGTGTCAAGTGTCGCAGTGGCTCCAAAGCCGTACAGACGGTCAACGGACTTGCTCCAGCTCAGTCCGGGTATATAAGTCAGGAGGATATTGTCGAGGGGGGCATAATTGTCCGCAATCACCGCTATCAGGCCCTGTACGGTGGCAACAGCGATTATATATGTGGAGACCAATTCGATAGACAGCTTTCCGTGTACGGCCTTGATTGTCCTTATGACGGTGAAGGCGGCACTCAACCAGACAAGCATCGAAAGGAAGTAGGTGGTATATGTCCTTTCCTGGGTATTATGGTAGTAGGCCGAAAAGAGTGCGAAGAAGGATATCGTGGCCGAAAGGATGAGTAACCCGAGTAACTCTCTGGTAACCGTGAAGGTTCCCTTGCGACGCATGTCCAGGGCGTAGATTATAAGACCCACGACAGCCAGCAGCTCCTTCGTGTTATAGCCGTAGGAGAATGAAAAAGTGGTCGAAAAGAAGAAGAAATCGACAACTATGAAGCAGAAAAGAATCTTTAATAATTTCATTACCTGTAGATGATGCCGTAGATTACCTTATAGATGATTGTGTAATATGCTTTTACATACCACCATTGACCGTATCTGGCCATTGTCTGAAGAAGCCTGGTGCGGAAGGGAAGCTCTTTGCTGTCCCCTGCATACCGGTCCGCTTCAGGATACCACTCTTTCCAGATATCGTACATATTCCTGTCTCCCGTCAAAAGGAACGGGAGTTTGATGCTCAATTTGAAGAATGCGAGGTCCCGTTCGATGCTTTCTCCGAACCTGCCTTCAAGGAAGGTGACGGTACGGTCGACATTGAAGCGGATGTCATCGAGCTTTTTCTGAGAGTATGAGTTGGAGTATGCCCCTTCGTTCAGCTTGACATAATGGTAAAGTGCTTCCGGAACATGTATTACCCTGGTGCTGCATGCCGCAACCTGTATCATCGTCATATCCTCGCCCATAGGATGCCCTTCGGGGAACGAGATGCCGTTGTCCGTGTATAAACTCCTCTTCGCCAGCTTGTTCCAGACGTTATATTTCATCCTGCCTCCCAGGAATCCTTTCCTGAGCATTTCTTCGGCGGAGGTGTAATCCGGATTGGACATATACCGCTCGTTCTTCTCGAACGAAAGGAAGAAATCGCAATAGACGATGTCGGCATCCGCCTCCTTGGCGGCATCGTACATCTTTTCAAGCATTGTCGTCTCCGTCCAGTCGTCGCTGTCGCAGTGGTAGATATACTCACCGCTTGCGGCGGCAAGTCCAGTGTTCCTGGCGGCGGGCAGCCCCTTGTTCACAGGATGCCGTAAAATCCTTGTCTGCCCGGTGCGGGCGGGGAACTCCTTGAGGATATCTTCAAGCAGCGCTATGCTGCCGTCAGGCGACGCGTCGTCCACGAAAATGAACTCCACATCCTCCAGGGTCTGCCCGAAGAGGTTGCGTGCGCAGCGCACGATGAAGCGCTCCACACCGTAAACGGGTATTATGACCGAAACTTTTATCATCGGCTTATCTGTACTGTTCTGTTGATCAACTCTTCTCCCGATTCTGAAAACTTCCGGGCAAACCATCGGTCGGATTCCACCATTGCGTCGAAGTCGGCATCGACAATGGGAAGCAGTTTCCCCTCTTCCCACTTTATGAAACGCATATTCCCTTCAAACTCGGTGGCGGCGGCTTTGACCTTCTGACAGAAAGGCGAATTGAAGCAGACCGTCTGTACGAACATTTCGTCGGGACAGAAGGTTCCGCTGAAAAGCTCCCTTACGGACTCTTCCCGTCCGAGAAGGTACTCCACGAAATCCTGCGTCACGCTGCACCATTGCGACCCCTTCTTTACCTCGACAGAGGTTCTTTTCCTGTGTGCCAGATCCTGGTACTTGACGTACAGGATCCTCAGGCCCCGTTTCAAGACGTTCTTCGTGCGGAACTCCTCGGGGAAGAGGAAGCGGTGCTGTACCCTGTAGTCAATCTCCTCTTTCGAGGCGGGGGCGAATGCGATGAACTCGGTCCCGGCCAGCCTGTCGCATTCCGCGTGGATATAATCCTGCGGCTTGACGGGCAGGTCGGCGCCGGAAAGCAGGTGATAATAGTCGTAAGGGCCGTTGGCAAATGCCGCCTTGAACAGCAGGTACTCGGCTTCCACCATACTGAAAGAGGCCCAGTTCACGCTGATGCGTTCATCCAGGATCGTGAGGCGGGATTTTTCCGTCGAAAGCTTGGGAACGGCGCCCGATTTCGCATCCCAGTGGATGTAGATATCGTTGCGGCTGTCATCCAGGCAGCCGACCAGCTTCTTCAGCAGGGGAATGTCGTTATGTGCGAGTATCAGGTATGCGTGCATGCTATCCCCTGAATTTCGATTCGAAAAGCCCCGCCGTCTTCAAAACATGCTTTATAAAAGCCGGAAGAGCGCGTCTTGCCAGTTCCGACTTCGCCATCAGGGAATGGTTCGTCATCCAGCTGTCCTGCCTGACATCGGAAACCAGCGCCTCCACCAGGTTGGCGTCAGCGGCATAGGGGTACACGGCGAACAGTTTGATTCCCAGTCTTTTATACGCCAGCCAGTCGTCGGCGACGACATAAGGCTTGTCAATGGATAAAATGGCTTCTGCCGCCGCCCTGTTTATGATATAGGCATAAGCCCCGACCGCGTCGAATACCGGAGTGATGCTTCTTGACGACAGGCGCCAGTAATCGCCGGAGAGGAAAAGAACCCTGGGACGTGAGCTCGTGAGGGTCTTTTCAATCTCATCCCACGGAAGTGAATTCCAGTCCCGGATCACAGAAATGTCATCTTCCAGAACCATTGCAAATGGCTTGTCCGAGTCAAGCAACGCCCTATAGCATAATCTGTGACTCAATGCGCAGCCGACCTCGCCTTCATTCATATATCTGCCATAATGCTTCATGCTCGCATCATAGTCAAATGCTTCCTTCCTTTGGGAATCGGACATCTGCCGTCCGTCGACCGCCTTTATGAAAGTCACATCGAGGAAACTGAAAGGCTCGAGTAGTCCCTGCATATACTGCCTCCGGGCTGAAGAGGTCTCAAGGTTGACTATATATGTCGCAAGGCCCATGATCATGATTCGATATGCTCCTCAATCATTTTTGCTAGACCGAGCGTGGCGTCGCTCAGTTTCCTGAAGAAAAGCGCTCCCGATGCCTTCAAAGCCGGATAATCCTCTTCTGTGAATAACTTCGGGGTGGTATTGACAAACTCCACGTGACATATCCTGTCGTCATAGATGACTGGTATTTCCGATTTTCCGATCATTGCGCTGACAAAGAACTCGTCGCAGCAGAAAGTGCGGCGGAAGAGTTTCATGGCCTCTTTCTCCCGTGAAAGGATCAGCCTTACGGCATCCTCGTTCAGGGAGCACCACTGGCTTGCCTTGTCGCAGATAAATGATGTATCCCTGCTGATGCCGAGTACCTTCTGGATCCTGAGCATCGCCCTCCAGCCCAGATGATATGTCTTGTTGAGGAATCTGTTCCTGGAAACCAGATGCTTCAGGAAGAAATGATACAGCCCGAACCGCATCCGGATCTCTTCCTCAGACAGGGGGACTTTCCTCAATACGCAGGCTCCGTTGCACCCTTCAAACCAGCGATGCAGGCCGTCATTCGATTTCAGGGGAAAATGTACTCCCGAGATCAGATGATAATAGGAGTATTCCCCTTCCTTAAAGGCTGCATTGAACAGGGCATATTCAGCCTTGATCTGGGAAATATCTCCCCAGATGACATTTACACGCTTATCGAGGATTACCAGTCTGCTATGACAGGTTGAAATGGCGGGAAGGGTGCTTACCTTCCTGTCGAAATGGATATAAATGTCATTCCTTGCATCGTCCAGCATCGAAACAAGCTCCTTCAAGGCGAGGAACTGGTTATGGGCCATTATGAGATATGCGTGTTTCATTCCAATGAATGATCATTAATAATCGAAGATAACGTTTTCGTGTCTTACGAAAGGCATCTTCTCATATACGGTAATCACCATATTGATGTCATTCTCAAAGACGGGTTCGTCGGTGCTTACCCAGAGGTCGGAGAAGTGCCGGCGCCCGAGGAGCGAACGATTGATTTTGATGCCTGCAGGCTGATCGGTCTTGTCAACGATTATCGCGATGGCACCCGGAGCAATCCTTTCCCAGCCGTTTTCCCCGGGCGATTCATTCAGTTCAGCGCAAAGAGTCGGCGCAACCTGAAGCGCGCCGTGCTGATACTCCTGCCAGAGTTCCCGCCCCAGCGTGTTGAGGGCATACCAGGTAAAGACGTCGGAAGGGTAGGTGTCCTTGAATGTCACATCATCCTTGGAAAAGTCATAATAGACGGTTCCGTCGGAGGATAGCGCGTAGGATGCCGTAATCTCTTCCACGACCTTTCCGTGATGGATCAGGAAGCGGGCGTTACCGACAGATACACAAACCGCCCAGAGTGCCAATGCGGCCAGGACGACTGCACCGGCAGTCCTGTATCGCTTCCTTTCAGGGATGATGTACAGCTGGACATACCTGGCGATGATTGCAATTGCTGCGAACTCCATACCGAAGAGCTGCCGGTTGCCGTAAACTCCGATATAGAGATTGAAAGCCAGCATCACTGCCCACACAATCCAGAAGAAAGAGGCTTTTGAGAAGAGTTCCTTGAATTTTATCTTCCGGAAGATTCTCAGATAGAGGAGCAAAATCAGCATCAGATAGGTGATCCTGAGATAGAATCCGAGTTTGGCGAGGCTCAGAATCGCCGGAGGCAGCAGATTCGTGCCTCCGTGCGTCTCGCCCGTGCGTCCAAGTGTTGCAGGGGATAGGCAGAGCAGGGCTGCGCCGGCCGCAAAGCAGACCAGAAGGATCCATTGGGGCAGTGTAACCTTGCGGATATGCATCAGCACGAAGATTCCGAGCGCCGCTCCGACGCCGATTACCAGCGCCTCCTGCGACCATCCGGCCAGGAAGGCGACGGGGACGGCCCATAAGAGGTGCCAGCCGCTCCACGGCCGCTCCTGCTCCCTGCTGAAATTCTTGAGTATCAGCAGGAAAGCCGTAACAAGCGCGAACATCCAGGGGAAGCCTATCTGGCAGGTCGGCGTGAACTTGGTCCGGAACCCCAGGAAGATCAGGCAGGCCAGCAGGGCCATCTGCTTCCAGTCGTCAAACCTTATCTTGAAGAGGCTTGCCATCAACAGCAGCAGCGCCACCCATACCAGTGCATTGGAGACGGCAAATGCAGTCTTTCCGAAAAACGGGATGTAGAGCTGGCACAGGAAATGGGCCAAGGTCCTGCCGTTGACTGATTTGTAGTGCTCGATCTGGGAGACGACGACATCGTTGAGGCTTGAAATCTGCGAGCCGTCCTTGAAGTTGTATTTATAGGTTATGTCATCGCCCAGCCACAATGCCATCTGTGAGAAGGCGAATACCAGGAGCGCCAGCGCCGCCGCCGTCAGTGCGGATTTCCAGTTGCAAACTACCTTTCCCATAATTAAACCAATTTATCGTTAAACTCCCTGACAATATATCCGGGCCTGCGTTTTGTCTCGCTATACATCCTGGCCACATATTCACCGAGGATGCCCAGGCAGAGAAGGATGACTCCGCCAAGGAACAGGATGACGCATATCAGGGTGGGGAAACCGGCCACGGGATCGCCGAAGATCAGGGTCTTGAGCAGCACGAAGACCAGATAGATGAAGGCAAAGAATGAGATGATGATTCCAAGCCAGGTGGCAAGATGCAGGGGGGCGGTGGTGAATGAGATTATACCGTCGATGCCCAGCCGCATCAGTTTCCACATGCTCCATGAGGTGGTTCCTGCAACCCTGTCGCCGCGGTCGAAGAGGACCTCGGCCTTGCGGTATCCTATCCAGCAGAACAGGCCTTTGGTGTAGCGCTCCGTCTCCCTGAGGGACTTGAGAGCCTCCACGCACCGCTTGTCGAGCAGCCGGAAATCCCCGACATTCTGCAGCATCTCCACCTTCGACATCTTGTTGAGGATCTTGTAGAACTTCATCGAAAGCTTCTTTCTCAGCCAGCTCTCCTTACCTCTGGAAATCCTCTTGGCATAGACGTCCTCATATCCCTCCTCCCATTTTTCAATCATCTCGAACATAACCTGGGGCGGATCCTGGAGGTCGGCGTCCATAATGATGCAGCAGTCGCCGGTCACATAGTCGAAGCCGGCCATCATCGCATTCTCCTTGCCGAAATTCCTCGACAGGTCGATGTAGCTGACGCGGCTGTCCTCCTTGTGCAGCTGGCGCAGGATGGCGAGGGTCGAATCCGAAGAGCCGTCGTTTACCAGCATCACCTCGAATTCGTATCTGCCGGCCACCCTGGAGTCGGCCATAGCTTCATTGAGCGCTTTGTAGAGCAGAGGCAGGGATTCCTGCTCGTTGTAGCAGGGAATCAGGATTGATATCTTTTTCATAGTTTATTGAATACGAATCTGACCAGCAGGAAGTTGACCGGAATGCAGATGCAGTAGACGGGTATCGGGGCCAGGGTCTCGCTCAGGCCCAGGAAGAGGAAAAGGTTGAGCAGGAGCATGTGCATAGTGAAATTGACCGCATGGCTCAAGCCGAATCCCACCCCCTTCTTGAAAGTGGCCTTCTTCCTGAAGGTGAAAGCGGAGGTGAGGAAGAAGTTGCAGAGGAAGCTGAGGATATAGCCGATGGCATATGCCGGATTCGCCGGCATTATCAGATTGAACAGCAGGTAGATGCCGTAATGGATGGCTGTAGCCAGGAGGCCGACCAGCACGAACCTGACGAACTCGGTGGAAAGCAGGGAGCGGAGCACGCTTCCCGGGCCTTCATATTTCAGCATTCCCACCATCCTCGTGAAGCCGGGGCGGAACCTTGCGGGGATGAACTTGAATTTCCCCTGTTGTGTGCGTCCGTATATGTCAACCGGGGAGACCCAGGAGGCGTCGTAATAATGTATGGTGCGGGTGTTTTCCGTTATCTTGAACTCCTTCGTTACGGGGTCGCTCGGATAGAAGTACTCCTTTGGCAGTATGGTCAGTCCGTTGACTGTCTGAAGTGTGTTGTTTGGCTCGAAGCCGTACCGGAGGCAGATTTCCTTGAAGCGCCTTCCGATTACGGAGGTGTCGCAGGTTCCGTCGGGCAGCTTGAAACGGGCTTTTTCGTACTCCTCCAGCAGGGCCGCGAACATCGGGTGACCCTTGACGCAGCCGAGGATGCCCATCCCGATCTGGAACTTCGATTCGAAGGCTGTGAAGGCGTCGTATTCCAGCAGGTCGTCGATCGGCTTGATCACCTCCACATCGGTGTCGAAATAGACCCCGCCGTGGTTGACCAGGACCCAGGTCCGCGCCACGTCAGAAACGAAAGCCCACCTCTTTGCCTTGTATGCCTCGGAGATATAGGCATTGCAGTTTACATCGAAGTTGCTTTCGTTCCACTCCTTGATCTCATAGTCGGGGCAGAACTTCTTCCAGCTCTCGATGTATCGCTTCGTGGACTCCGGCAGGGGATTCCCGCCGAACCAGCAATAGTGTATGACCTTGGGAATCATTGCCTTATCTGCCCTTTATCTTTACGATTGCCTTCAGGATGTTCCGGTAAAGAAAAGAATTCCTGACGGAGAATATCATCCTTTCGCTCGGTCCGAGGTCCTGTTTCCTCTCTTTGAAATAATCCCTTACGGCCTTGAATTCGTGGTCGACGTAATTGATGGAGCCGCCGTCGAGCATCACGTATTTCATAGCGTTGAGCCAGGATTTGCCTACCAGCAGCTTGATTTCGTCGTACGAATCCCAGTCTCGGCATTTACTCAAGAACAACTCTTCGACTTTGCTGAAATAGTATTTCTCATATTCCCAGCTATGCCTGAAAGTCTTTGTGACGGACTGGTCGTTATCCCGGTTGATCAGATAGACGTCGCGGGGCATTGTCCGTGCCTTGTTCAGGTTTATGGCATAGACCGAATTGAGGAGCAGGTCTTCTCCCATTGCCATACGTCTTTCGAGGCGGTAGTCGATACCTTTGAATCCGGCCGTACGGAACATCTTGCCGCAGACCCCGGGCTTGATTTCTCCGGACCAGAGCCGTTTGAGATATCCGGTACGGTCAAGGAAATCATCGCTCCCGCCGCAGGAAACTATGTCAGTCTCCTCGTCGAAACGGGATATGAATGCTTCCAGGGCATCGTCAGTAAAAGAGTCGTCGGCATCGAGGAACGTAACATATTCTCCGGATGCGTTGTCGACTCCCTTGGCCCTTGCCGAGTTGACTCCGCCGTTCGGCTGGTGGAAGACCCTGATCCTTGCATCACGGGCTGCATAAGCGTCGCATATCGCCGGGGAACCATCGGTAGACCCGTCATCGATGACAAGCAGCTCCCATTCGCCCATGGTCTGGGCGAGAACGCTGTCTATAGCTCCGCCGATATACCGTTCTCCGTTATAGACTGGCAGAACGATGGAAATAATCGGTTTGTTGTCGGCCGTCATCTGAACAGTTCCCTGAAGTAATATGCAATCTGGGCAGGCCAGCCGTTCCGGAATCCCTGCGCATCGACGGCTACAAGCCTGTTTTCAAAGACATTGAATGTGTGGAACGCCAAATTGTACCGCAGGAGGGGAGAGTAGAGACGTTTGACCTCTTCGAACCGGATCCTGCCGTTATCTCTTTTGACCTCCTGAAGGACTACGCAGGAGCCGTAGCGCCCCGTACAGTCCTGTGCCGGGCGGATGGTGCGCCCCTCGATATCAAACGGAAGACCGGCATTCCTTGCCGTATAGCTCTTGAAAGAGTACTGAGATTCGGGGCTTTTTGACGGGGTGTCGGTGACAGGGTAGAAATCCAGCACCTTTCCGTTGTCCTTGGGCGCCGTGGTGGCAAGTATGTATTGCTTTCCGTCACTGTTCCAGAGCGTTGCATCGGCAAGGGGACAGTCGCTGATCTCCCTGACCGGCGTCGTGCGGCCTGACTCCTCATCATACTCATACAATGTCAGTTTTCCGGATTTGGTGCTTTCGGGATAGATATAGACCTTTCCGTTTTCGCGGTAATAAGCCGGAAACGAGAGGTGTGTGGGGATTTCTATTACCGGAACGATCTGCTCGAGATTCCAGTCATGACGGTTGACCACCAGCTTCGAAATCCGGGCCTTCCGTTTGGCATATTCGTACTCTTCCACCAGGAGGTTGATATGGTCGCCGGTTTCAGAGAGTATGAACGGATCTGCAAACCAACTTCCCTTGACATCGCTTTTTATCCAATGGATCCTGGGTTTCTTACGTGGATCCAGCACCAGGCCGGAATCGAATTCGGCGACACCGACTATCCATTTGAATTCGGTGAACCTGAGATACCGCTGTTTTATATTATGCCGGAGAGACATTACTTCAGAACTGTTTCGATGAATGACATACTCTCTTCGCGCAACACTGCAAGTTTCGCCCTGTCGACAGGGCTTTCAGTCCGCTCAATGCCCAATTTCCGGAATATGGTCGTGAATCTGTCCGCTCCCCTTTCCTTGTTGATAAAGGTATGGAAGGGCTTTGAGAAGAGTATGGAGAAGAGGGTACCGTGGTATGAATCGGTGATGACGTAAGCGGCATTCCGGATGGAGGAAAGCCAGCTTTCTATCGATTCACCATTGTCGGAAACCGTCATCTGCCTGACCTTCAGGTTGCGGGATTCCGCTACGGACTGGATGAATGCAGCTTTTTCGTCATTCATATCTAAAACATAAGCCGCAAGATAAGGTTCCGCTTCCGGGTCGGGTTCCGTACAGAACCTGTCGTAATCGGAGGGCTCAAGAAGCAGGGTGGGGTCGAGGACGGTTCTCGCCTCGACTCCGAGGTTTTCGCGGCAGAGACCGACGCCGGAGTCCTCCCTGACGGAGACGGCGTCGAACAGCTTCGCCAAAGACGCGGCTTTTCCGCCCTTCCCTTCGGGATAATCCCACTTCTCCACCCCGAAAGAGGCTGCATAGGCAACCTTCAGGCAGGGACAGTCCTTGGCGAAGGCCAGGTACATGTCCTCAAGGACCTCTCTGTTGTAGGCATAGCGCCACACCTGGTCGCTTCCCACTACAAGGGCCTCGATGCCGTATTTCCGGAGTATCGTTTTCGAATACTTCGCAATCGTTTTTGTCGTATTTATATACTTTTGCACGAAGGCGTCTATGTCAGCGGGGCGTTCAAGGAAATGCCTGTACGGCTTGATGGGATGGCGTTTGGAAGGGGAGAGGAAACATAGGAGACTCTTCCCGACATAGAGCAGGTAGCGGCCGAATGAAAGCGACGGCATATAGTCCAGCGTGACGGGAGTATGCCCCATCTTCTTCAGGACCTGCTGCAAAGCGTAGTTCTGGAGAATGCCGCCGTAATTGGCGTAAAGGGGCTGCGTCACGATGCCGACTCTCATCTGCGTCTCAACCGCCAGAGGCGGTCGCTGATCTTTTTGAGGAAGGGATATCTGATTTTCAAGACCATTTTCCTTGCGGCCTTGTCATAGGCTCCGATGGATTTCAATCCGTCGATGATTCCTTTAAGGCCGTCGCTCCTTCTGTGGTGCTGGAGAATGTCCAGCCGGTTCTTGCCGTCGTACTCTTCAATCTTCCTTAAGAACCATTCCCGGTCTGTCTCGTCTGCCTTTATCCTGCCTGCGATGCTCTTGAGTGTCTCCGTCGCCACGTCCTGAATGTGCAGCTTCTGCTCGAAGGTTTTCTTCGAGTGGGAATGGCTGTTGTCGTGGACGACATAGTATCCAAGGATGTCGGGAACGTATGCAACCGGATAATTGAACAATATGGGTATGTACAGCTGGTAATTCTGGCCGATTTCGCGTGGAGCCTCGATCTGCATCACGCCATTCATCGAATCCCTTAACATGGAGCTCCTGACCATGGAGGAGCCGCAGGGATTGACTAAAACCCCTTGCAGGTAATCTTCGATTATCTCCCTTGGCTTCAGTCTGTTGGAATTGACCGCATCAAATAATGAAATGTGGTTGTAGTTGACGTCGTCAACGATGGCCATAGATCCTATGACCAGCCCGATTTCCGGGTTCTCCTCAAGGAATCGGACCCTCTTTTCCACGGAATCGGGGGTAAGATAATCATCCGAGTCGGTCCAGTTGAGATACTCTCCCTTGAATATTCTCAGCCCCTGGTTTATGGCGGCACTCTGCCCGGCATTCTCCTGACAGATATAGGTAAAGCCATAGCCTTTCGCCTTCAGTTTCTCCCCGTATTCCAGGGCAATCCGTTCCGTCCCGTCGGTGGAGCCGTCATTGACGAAGATCAACTCCACCGAAGGATAAGTCTGTTCCAGGATAGACGTGAAATATCTGTCGAGATACTTCTCTCCGTTGTAACAGGGGGTTATTATGCTTACCAGTTTATCCATTTTTCCGGGATATATATTGTTTTACCTTGGATATCAGCGTCTCGCGCATGTGCCTGTCAAATACGATGAAGAATACCGTAATGCAGATGGATAGTGTAGAGGTGGCGCAGACTGCCAGGAACCGCCACCAGGAAGGGCCGTCGAACCGGAAAAAGACCAGCGCGGTAACTGCCATTGAGATGGATGCGGAGATGATTGCCGGCAAAATGGTCTTCTTAAGGTATAAGGGCCTGTCGAACTCCGGTATGTTTTTCTTTACGGAATACAGATTCGAAATCACAACGAAGAAGAGCAGGAAGTATTTGACCACATAAGGAACTATGGGGCTCTTTCCCGCCAGCAGCAGAATATATGTGATAGGCACCACGGTAATCCAGATAGAGCCGTTGACAAGGCTCATGAAGCGGATATTGCCGCTTGCGTGGATAGCGTATACCAACGGCAGGAATATGGCGATGAGCAGTCCCAGGCCGAGATCTACGGCACAGAAGAGCGCCGAATACTCCGGAGGATTCTTGAGCCACAGGTCTATCACGAACTGGCTCTCGAAGAAAAAGGGGAGCGACAGCAGCATCAGCAGCGAATAGGCGTACTTCGAAGCGTCTATCATCAGGCTCTCCATCTTCCCGATATCGCCGATTGCGTATGCTTTTACGATAGGAGGCTTTATTGCCGTGAGAAAGTTGCTTGAGAAACCGTTCACCGCATTGCAGATGATTCCGGCCTTTCCTGCCGCGGAGTTTATGGCAGGGCCGAAGAACATATTCAATACGACATCGACACCCTGGTCGCGGGCCATTGAACTGAAACTTCCCATCAAATCCCATCCGGAGAAAGTCAGTATGGGCTTGATAAGCCCCCAGTCCTTGACTATGCTGAAATGGCACTCTTCAAACTTTCGGATACAGTAAACCCTGTAAATCATAACGATAAGGGTCTTTACGCAAAGCACCAGAATGCCGTAGGAGATGAGCTTGTCTATCGGGGAGATGATGATCAGATAGCATATCAGCAGTTTTAAGACGACCTCGAGGATGCTCATATAAGCGAAGGTCCCCATCTTCTCATGAGCTATGATGGCGGCTGAATAGGGAACCTGGGTAATGCTGAGGAGCGTGGCAAAAGCCGAGAGCTGGTAGACTACCCTGGCGGCGTGCATCCTCTCTTCCGGAATGACCAGCTTGTTGTTGAGCAGCCACAGGCCGACTGTCTCCAGAAGTATGAAGATGAAGATTGCCAGCAGGATGTGGACCATCAGAGCGGCTGAAAAAGTCTTCTTCAGACGCTCCTTGTCGTCCCTTCCAAGCTCGAAGGTCAGGAAGCGGGATGTGGCGCCGGAAAGAGCTCCGTTGAGGAACATGAACATTCCTACGGCGCCGCCCACGATATTGTAGATGCCGTCGTCGACGATACCCAGGACACTCAGTATGACACGTGACGTGTAAAGCGACACGATCATCGTGAGCGCCATACGCAGATAGAGGAGCAGCGTATTCCTGGCAATCGTCTTATTTGATGAGATTTCGGCCACTTATCTGATCATTCTTTTCAGCAGTCTGATTATGGCGGCGTCTTTATGCCTGGTAATGAAATAGGCCGCACGGTCCTTCATGGAGGCGGTTCCGAGATAGTTGACGAAACCGCTCCCGGCTATATGGTCCCACTGGGCATCGAATCTCCAGTCAATGCCCTTCTGGTAATTCTGCGCCTTGTAGGCATCTATGGTCTTGCGGATACCCTCTTCGAGCAGGATGGTCTGCCGGAATCCGGGAACGGCCCGCTTGATCTTGCCGTTGTCGATGATGGCGTCGGCTGCGCGCGCCGCAATTTCGCCTTCCCGGCCGGGGCAGTATTCTTTCATCTTTTGAGACGAAATGTCCACTCTGACCACCTCTTTGCCCAGAATGCGTCCCAGCGTATCCAGCACTTCGTTCCAGGTAGGGGCTTCATCCCCGCAGATGTTGAATGCCTCGCCGTAAGCCAGCGGATTGCCGACGAGCCCTGTGAGCCCTACGGCGAAATCCTCTACGCGCATCATGTTCCAGCGCGCCTTTCCGCCGTCCCAGGTGATGACCGGCTTGCCGCTCAGTATCCTTGCCGCCAGGGTCCAGTGGTAGCCGTAAGGCGGCATTATGCCGTAAGGGATGCGGGTGTCGTCATAGGTGATGCAGGGGCGGATTATGGTATATTTGATTCCGAGTTCCCCGGCCTTCGAGGCCAGATACTGCTCGCTCTCCCATTTGTCGGTGGAGTAGCTCCACTCCTTGAATCCCTTCGGCGCATCTTCGGCCTTGGGGCCGGGAAGCGAGGTGTCGTAAACGCAGGCCGATGAGATAAAAATGTACTGGTCAGCAGCGCTGCCGAACAACTCGAGGCTGGCAGCCGTCTGATCCCGGGTATAGCAGATGAAGTCGATGACTGCGTCGAAGCGCCTTCCTTCGAGCATCTGCCTGATCCTCTCCGAATCCCGTACGTCGGCCTTGATGAGTTCAGCGCCTCCGGGGATGCGCTCCGGATGGTTCCCGCGGTTGATTACGGTGACTCCGAGGCCCTCTTTCAGGGCTTCGCTGACCACCGCGGTGCTTAGTACTCCGGTTCCTCCGACTATAAGGAGATTCATTCTATTCCCAATCGATATCTTCTTCCACAATCCTGGCCGGAACGCCTGCCGCTATGGAGCGCGCGGGAACATCCTTGGTGACTATGGCTCCCGCTGCGATGACAGCGCCGTCACCTATGGTCACTCCCTTGAGAATCGTGGCACCCTGCCCGATCCAGACGTGGTTTCCTATATGTATGGGTGCCGAAACGGCATATCCTTCTTTCTTTATCCGGTGTGCGTCGTAGGAGCGTATGACCACGTCCCGGCCGATGAAGCATCCTTCACCGATTTCAATGGTATCGCCGCAGGTAATCTGCACGTTCTCGTTGATGAAACCTTTGCCCCGCAGGATGAGCGTGCCCCCTTCGATGACGCGGACATAGCTTCCGGCATAGATGGTAAAGGGTTTGTCCACACGCATCGTGGCCCCTTTTTCGAGGAGAATCCTGGTCTCGAGCCTCGATTTGCGAACCTGCTTCTCTCCGACCCTCAGGCGGTTCTTCAATATCAGTTCGGAGCCTTCGTCAAGCTGGATGACCGTGTGCTTGAGGTTGATCAGGGGGGCACGCATCCCTTTTTTGACCTTCCGGGAGAAGAAATTGTACCTGATGAAGGTTGCCCAGGCGGGGAGGGAGAGGCCCAGTTCCGAGACCCTGTTGCATATTTGTCCGGGAATTCTCATAATCTTGTTGAGTTTCGGATGTCCGTTTCCGTTGGGGAAATATTTCAATGCGACTTTGTCGAAGGGCAGGCGGTCGAGGTCCGCAAAAAAGGCCTCCCTCGTCGAGAATCTCGATTTCAGGGAGTGGTTCATCGCAGGATTTCCGGCCGCAGCCTCCTCCTGAGTGAATTCCTTCCAGACGATATCATCCTTTATGGCCCCGAATAGGGCGGCGCCCTTGTCGGAATTGACCATAACCATCGAGGTGCCCCTGTCCTGGTCCATCGAAGGGTCGAGTTTCTCGATGCCCCAGAAGTCGGCCAGCGTTATGTCGGACTTCTGCGGGAAGCATTTGAAAGGGCACTTGTAGCAGCTCGGGCGGACGAAGTTGTTGTACTGGAGGTATCCTATGAAGAAGAGGTCGTGCCAGCGGTCGCGGCAATATACCTTGCCGTTCTCGAAACTGACCCTGACGGAGAAGTTGTGCCAACCCTTTTCCTTGGACTTGAATTTGACCGCGGTGGCCTTTGAACTGTACCGCTTCTCAAGCATATCCATATATGACAGGAAAACTTTCGGCGAGTTGACGCCGCGGCAGAGGAAGTCGGCCGTAATCAGATTGTCGTACTCTTTGCCAAGGAATTTGTAAAGCGCCTGGACCTGGCAGGGGGTTCCGCAGAAGAAGACCTGACGCCCTTCCTTAAGCCTCCGGGCGACAGCTTTGTATACCGAAGCGGCGTCGCTCTGCAGGTACTTCGAGCTTCGGATCTCAGGCAGTCTTTCTCTGTCGTCAGTGATAATCTGAGATACCGTATGATCTTCGTTGTAAACGGCTCCTCCGATGAAAGCCTCCCTGTCGAACATCGTTTCGGCCAGCACCGAGTGGATTCCGCCGGAGGTACTGTCTATCCTGATTGCTTCGTCCTTCGCGTATGCGGCATAGACGGCGGGGGTGTCGTATCTCCTGATGAAGTCCGCCTGGGAAATCACGGGGCAGACCTTTTCGCAAAGACCACACTCCACGCAGGAGGCCGCATCAACCTCGGGATACCAGAACCCTTCGTCATCTGTCTTGAAGGAGATGGCACCCTTCGGGCAGATATCGCCGCAGGCGTTGCAGCCGCAGCAGTCGGCCTTGTCCTGTAAAGATATCATCTGAAAACTATCTTATCCGCTTCGCGGGATTTCCCGCTACGACGGCTCCTTTGTCCGTTATTGAATGCAAAACCACAGAGCCTCCGCCGATGATGACGTCGTCCGCGATGGTAATGTCGCCGATAATCAGTGAATTCACCCCGATCTCGACATTGTTGCCGATGCGGGGGGCGCAGTCCGGCAGGCTGTCTCCCTTGTTGCCGAACGTGCAGCTGCCGTGAATGATGCATCCGCTCCCGACGCGGGTGGCCGGATTTGCCACTATCGAGCCGCAATGGTATATCTTCAGCCCAGGGCCGAAGCAGTTCACATGGATCAGAATCCCGAGTTTGGCCCCGAGGATATTCTTTTTCCTCAGGTAATAGAAGCGCAGGAACCTGTTGGGCCTCCTGTTCAGGAACCACTCCTCCTTGCGCAGGTATTTCAGGTATCTGCTGATCCAGTACTGTTCATCCTTGAAAACGGCATCTATCCACTTGTACTTTTCGTGGGCGTGGTAGAACCCGTCAAGGTTGTCCTGGTTGACATATTCTCTGTATGGACTCATCACTCTTTTATTCTTGCATTTTCTAAATCATCCTTCGTCGTATCGAAACTGATGAACTGCGGATAGTGGGCAACCCTCTTTTCTACGGGTGGAAGGGTCATGTAATCTCCGTAAATGCGGCTCAGGTAGAGGTCCCAGTTGCGGGGAACGTTGTACGGCTTGCCTTCGAATTCCAGCTGCGCGTAGGGTTCGAACTCGCTGACGGGGATGGTCTCCTTGACCAGGTTGTAGGGACTGCCGTAATTCAGGTAATACTGTGCGTCGCTCTTTTCGAACCGGGTCATCAGCCTTGTCTCCCAATTGAAAAACCATCTTACAGGCATCCAGCGGGTGGCATAATAGATCAGCCTTGTCTTGAAATCCCTTCCCCTCAGCCCTTCCCGGCGCACGGTGGTGACGGCATCCAGCTTGTGGATGAAAGCCGGCAGTTTCGACTTGGCGACAAACTCCGGCCCCGGAACCTTGTCCTGCACGAAAATGTCGACATAGATGGCCTGTTTCAAGCCGTTAGGCTCTATGAACAGCGTGTTCCTCTTGCAATACTTGGCAAAGCACCGCCCGTAAGCGGGATTTGTCATATAGTAATCCAGGAAGAAATCCCCGGTATCCCTTGTGGTTGTGATTTCGATGAACTTGCTGTAATCCGCCCTGGGCATAATGACGTCCACATCATCGTCCCAGGGAATGAAACCCTTGTGCCTTACTGCACCGAGGCAGGTTCCGCCGGTCAGGCAGTACCTCAGGCCGTTCTCCGTGCAGATGCGGACGAACTCGTCCAGGATCTGTAGCTGGACTTCGCGGAGTCTTACCCTTGTGGATTCGTCCATTGAAGAGTACCCGGTGTGTTGTCAGTGTTTCCTGAATATTGAGCCAATAGCGATGCAGGCATCGACGAAGGCGTATTTCAGGGTTTTCCTTGTGCCCTTTTTCCGGAAATCCCTTATATAGTGGAATGTGCCGAACTTCCGTACGTCACGGGCATCGGAAACGGCATCATAAAGCGTTTTGCTGGTTTCCAGGAGGCTTTTGTCGAAAGAGACAAGTTCCGCCTCGTCGAGGCTGTGAGGGAAATTGACCAGATAATGGAAGTAAACCTGCTGAATCAGAAACGCAGTCAGATTCTTGAAGAGGAGTGCATTTCCGGGAAGCATACATTCGTTTATCGACTCATATCGCCTGGCGATGCCGAGCACTACCTGATTCTCCATCCACATATTGTTCTTGCGATATCCGATATCCACCGACTGTCCGATCCTTCCTCTCAGATAACAATAAACCGTAGCCGGACAATATGCCACGGAGGCAATCCTGCTTGACGGGAGCGTCGACCATTCCAGATCGGTGTAGGAGATCCCCTGTGTCTGTCGATATCCCATTTCTTTGAGCAGAGATGTCCTCCAGGTTATATTGAAATGGTCCAGATGCTTTATTCCGCTGTCATTGAGAAGGTTGACAACCGCGGTTTCATTCGGGGGCAGGTGAAACGATGTCTTTGAGAGCATATTCCCGTCTTCGTCGACGGAAATACTTTCGGTAAGGACAAGGTCGGCATCAGTCTTTTCCAGAAAAGAGAGATAGTCGGAGAACCCCGCCGCAAAAAAATCGTCCGCATCCAGGATTTTGATGTAGTCTCCCTCCGCTTCGGCAAGTCCGGCGTTGACGCAGCTGCCGTAATGCCCGTTCTCCTTGTCAATGACGCGGAATGTGCCCGGGAAGCGGGCTTCGTATCCGTGAGCGATTTCCGACGTGCGGTCCTTCGATCCGTCGTTGACTATGAGAGCCTCGAATCTGTCCATCAGGTCATTGTCTACAATCAGGGAAGAGAGGCACCTGTCCAGATACTTCTCCATGTTATAGGAGGGGATGACAATCGTCAGAATCTTATTCATTTTTGTAAAGATTTATCACTTTTTCGATGACAGGGGCCATATCATAATACTTGTACTCTGCAAGCCTTCCGCCGAAAATGACACCTTCTTCGGCATCTGCCAGAGTCTTGTATTTGAGATACAGGGCAGTATTGGCATCGTCGTTGACGGGATAGTATGGCTCAAGCCCCTCTTTCCACTCGGTGCTGTATTCACGGCTGATCACTGTTGAGGGAGAGTCATATACGGCCTGGCCGAACAATTCAAAATGCTTGTGCTCAATGATCCTGGTGAATGGAACATCAGCCGATGTGTAATTGATGACGGCGTTTCCCTGATAGTTGGGAATGTCCAATACTTCATGCTCGAACCGGACGGTACGGTAGTTGAGTTTCCCGAAACGGAATCCGAAGAATTCGTCTATAGGCCCGGTGTAAACAATCCTGTCGGCAAGACTCTCCCAATAGGCCCTGTCAGCGAAGAAATCAGCGTCGGTCCTTGTCTCCACCCTTTCCAGCAGGCCCTCGATCAACTTGTTGTATCCTCCTTCGGGGATGCCTTGATACTTGTCGTTGAAGTAGTTGTTGTCATAGACGAACCGGACAGGAAGGCGTCTGATGATGAAGGCGGGAAGATCGGTGCATTTGCGTCCCCACTGCTTCTCTGTATATCCTTTAATCAGTTTTTCGTAAATGTCGCGCCCGATAAGCAGCAGCGCCTGTTCCTCCAGATTCCGCGGTTCGGTGACACCGGCGGCGGCCATGGCTGACTTCGCTTCGGCACGCTGATCCTCGATTATCCGTCGTGCATCTTCCGGTGTGGCCACGCCCCACATCTGGTGGAACGTGTTCATGTTGAAAGGCAGATTGTATAGTTCGCCCTGATAGTTGGCAACCGGGGAATTAGTATAACGGTTGAACGGGACGATTGCGTTCACGAAGTCCCAGACCTCTTTGTTTGATGTGTGGAATATATGGGCGCCGTACTTATGGACATTTATGCCGTTGATATTCTCGCAATAAACGTTGCCGCCAAGATGCGGCCTCTTGTCGATGACGAGGCATCTTTTACCTGCCTTTCTTGCCAAGTGGGCGAAGGTCGCCCCATAAAGCCCGGAGCCGACAATCAGGAAATCGTATTGCATGACAGATTTATTTACGGACTCTCAGAAAATAGGATGAAATACGGAATAGCGTTGTCCAGAACGGATGATTTGTGGATTTCGCCATATTCTTTATGTACAAAAACACAGCGCGCCTTAATCCAAACAATTTGATTGTGGGTTTGAACTGACAGTATCGATACAGCAGGGTTCTGGACTTTATGAAAGAATCTTTGTATCGCTCTCCTGAACATACGGAATTGTCGGTCACACGATAGCGAACCAAAGGTTTGTCAATGAAGCAGAAATCAATGCCTTTCTGTGACAATAATATCCATTTCGGCCAGTCTTCCAACATGGGGATTCTTTCATCGAAATAATAAACGCCTGCATTTTTGGCATTCTCGATACTGACAAACGCAGAAGCCGCCGGAATGGGTTGAAACCAATGTCCGATAAGCCACTCATATTGCTCTTTTTTTCCCAGATTGAAAAAAGAGTAATCAAAGATAGTGTCGGTAAACAACCTGATTGCATCCGGATTATTGCCGAATACAGTAACCTTGCTGAAAACATAAACCGATTGAGGATTATCCAGCATATACCGGACATACTCGGAAACAGCATACGGTTCCAGTAAGTCGTCTCCCGCCAGCAACTTAAGAAATCGCCCATTGGCATCAGCTATCGCGCGGTTGCAATTGGCAGTAATGCCCGTATTCCTGGCCGATTCCAATATCTTGCAAGCCTGGAACCGGGAACCGTTCTTCATTACCCAGTTCCTGCAGAGATTTACAGTCTCATCTGACGAGTAATCGTCGGAAATAATCAGCTCGATATCCGGATACGTTTGAGCATATATGCTGTCGAGCGTCTCAATTACCGTTCCGGCAGAGTTATAGGTAATGATTGAAACTGTAACTAACGGCTTATCCATAAGCTATGAAAAAGCATTGATTCTCGACACCACCTCCGCCGCGTCATCCAATGAAAGGCAGGGGCCGATGGGAAGAGACAGTTCGCAGGATGAAATATGCTCTGTTACGGGAAACGATTTGCAGTTAAGGCCGCGGTAGCATGCTTGTTTATGCGGAGGAATCGGATAATGGATGACCGTTCCGATGCCGTTGTCGTCCAAATATTCATGAAGGGAGTCCCGCCTTCCGCCGTTGACCAGAATAGGGAAAAGGTGATAGACGTTCTGTGCATCCGGAAGGCGCACCGGCAGGTCGATGAGGGGATTGTGGATGTGCTTATAATAATAGTCGGCAATCAGTTGCCGGTGTGAATTGTCTTCTGTCAGGTATTTCAATTTGACGCTAAGGACAGCAGCCTGAATCTCATCGAGGCGGCTGTTCCTTCCCTGATACATACAAAAATACTTCCTCTGGCTGCCATAGTTGGCCAGGGCTCTGATGGTCGTGGCCAAATTCGAATCATTGGTGGTTACCGCCCCGCCGTCACCGAGCGCCCCCAGGTTCTTGCCCGGGTAGAAACTGTGGCCGGCGGCGTCGCCTATACTTCCGGTCATCCGGCCGTCGAAATGGCGGCACCCGTGAGCCTGGGCATTGTCCTCGACCAGTTTCAAGTTGTATTTATTGCATAACTGCCCGATCCTGTCGGTATAAGCGTTACGCCCATACAGATGAACGATGACGATTGCCCTGGTTCTGGAGGTGACCAGTCCCTCGATTAATTCATCGTCAATCTCCAGGGTGTCGGGTTTGGGCTCACAGAGGACAGGCACAAGGCCGTTATCCGTCAAGGCCAGAATCGTGGCAATGTAAGTGTTTGCCGGAACAATCACTTCATCTCCCGGTTTCATCACTCCCAGCTCGATATATGCCCTGAATATCCATATCAGGGCATCAAGACCGTTGCCGCAGCCGATTGCATAGTCTGTGCCGATAAACCTGGCGTAGTTCTCTTCGAACATGGCGTTTTCCTCGCCCTGGAGATACCAGCCGCTTTTCACCACACGCGTCACGGCTTCTTCTATCTCTTCGCCATGAAGTTTCGTGACCTCTTTCAGGGATAAAAAGGGAATCATTTATCAGCTTTTCTTAAAAATACGGCAGGATTACCTGCCCAGATTTCTTCGGAGGGAATGTCTTTCGTGACGACGGAGCCCGCTCCGACGATAGCCCTCTCTCCAATGGTTACTCCGGGAAGGATGACCGCATTAGCTCCGATTGACGCTCCTTTGCAGACTTTTGTCTGAAGGAGGGTCGTGTCGTAGTGTTTCGATCTGGGATATGTGTCGTTTGTGAACGATACATTCGCACCGACAAATACATCGTCTTCGATTGTCACGCCGTCCCAAATCTTCACGCCCGCTTTAATCGTGACATTGTCCCCGATGGAAACCTCGTTTTCAATGAAACAATGGGAACAGATATTACAGTTACGCCCGATGACAGCTCCGGGCAATACAACCGTAAACTGCCAGATATTGGTGCTCTCATGGATGTGGGCGTTTAAGCAGTCTGATAGCGGATGGATCATTGTCCGGATTTTTTATATGAAAGAAAGTCACCGTAATCCCTCAGATAATCTGTCTCGTCATATCGTTCGGAGGCAAGGACCAGACAAACGGAACCGGATGAGAAGTCGCCGAGGTCCCGCCATATCCCCGGACATACATAAAGCGCCTGATAAGGACGGTTCAGGAAAAAAGAGCGCTTCTTCATTGAATCGTCAAGAGTTACCGTAAATGACCCGGAAGCTGCGATAATCAATTGCTCAAGTTGTTTGTGGGCGTGCGATCCCCTAGCTTCTCCACCGGGGATGTCATACAAGTAATAAGCCCTCCGAATACTGAAAGGGATGTCGACAAACTCCCGCACGACAGAAAGATTCCCTTTTCTGTCGCTATGGTGCTTGTCCAGTTCAATAATGAAACAATCATCAACGGTATTCATCGGGCATACTCTTTTTTAAACAGGTCGTAATCGCGGATATAGTCAGAGACGTCGTAATCTTCCGATGAAACGATAAACGCCAGCGAATTAGTGGAGAAATTGATCATCTGCCGCCAGATGCGGTTCTCCACGAGAAGGCCGTAATATGACCTGTTCAAGTGAAAAACCTCTTTTTCACGGCCATTGTCCAGAAGGACGTCAAAACTTCCGGATAAAGCTACGATAAACTCTTTGTTTTTCAGGTAGGCATGTCCCCCACGGTCTGAACCTCCTGGGACATCATAGATCCAATATGCGCGCTTGATGGTGAATGGAATATCTTTAATCTCTTCAATCACGGAGAGATTTCCCCGCCTGTCCAGCACCTTGCTTAATTGGATGATCTTTACCCCTTCCATAATAATTTTGATTATCGAAGCATTTCAAGTGTCCTTTCGAGGGCGGTTTCGATGGAAAACATGGATCTCCAGCCCAAAGTCCTCAACTTCGTTCCGTCCAAACGGGCTTTTGTCGCCTTGCTGAAGCCGGCGGCTTCGATATCGTCCGGCAACCGGAATACGACATTGGTTCCGCAGATATCTGCAATGCACTGAGCAAGGTCTTTAAGCCTGATGTCGCAGGATGAGTCCGCCACATTGTAGGCTTCTCCGTTCTGCCCTTTGAGCAATATGGTCAGGATCCCCGTTACGGCATCTGCGACGTACGTGTAGGAATAGTATTGGTTTCCGGCACTCTTGAGAACGATATCTTCGCCGTTAAGACCGTTCTTCAGGAATTGAGAAAGCGCCTTGGTATCAGAACTCAGAAGCGTGGGACCGAATGACCGGGTCAGTCGGGCAATGACGACATCCAACCCGCATTGTGACCTGTATGCCTGGCACAGGGCCTCGCCGCAGCGTTTGCTTTCGGGATAACCCGCCCGAAGGGTGTTGCAGTCGATGTAGCCGAGGTACGTTTCGTCGAAAAGTTCCCGGTCTCCCCGGTTTTCACCGTATATCTCGTTCGACGAGGCAAAGAGAAAACGTTTTGCCTTGCAGCGTACGGCCAGTTCCAGCATGTTCCTGGTGCCGATTATATTTGCCGTGATGGTCCCTATGGGATCCGTGGCATAGGCGACGGGATGGGTGTTGCTGGCCAGATGCAGGACAAAGTCGACGGATTCGCCGTCAGGGAAGGGGACGGCGTCGTTGACATCTCCTTCGATTATTTGCAGGAGGGGGTGATCAGCCCATTCGGAAAACCTTGCGCGGGCGTTCTCCCTGTTTCTGGAGAGCGCATAAACCTTGCAGTTCAGGTTGAAATCCCTGTTGTTGAGCATAATGGCGTCGACGAGGCAGCTCCCGATCATTCCGGTCGCTCCGGAAATGAAAAGGGAGACGTCCTTTAGTTCGTCCCACGGAAGGAATGGCGCAGAAACAATGGCGTCAAGGTCCTTGAGGTAGAGCTGATTGTCGGTAAGCCGTTTCATCTTTACTCTTTCTCCCGCTCCAGATACCCCTTGAACAGTTCGAGATCGTCCTTGGTGGTAAGCTTGATATTCTTGTCGCTTCCGGCCGCGAAGTGGAGCGTTTCGCCGAGCTCCACCATCATCGTGTTGGTGTAGGATGAGCCGTAGATGCCTATTTCCCTGGCGAAAGCCTCGTGGTATGCCCAGTCGAGCTTGCCGAACCTGTAGGCCTGTGGCGTCGCAACCCTTCTGAGGGTTTCGCGGGGAATGTATTTGCACGTGGTGGTGGGGTCCTCTTCGTTGATGAGGAAAATCTGCTCGTTATAAGGCATAGAGGTTACACCGTTGCCTTTTTTCTGCGCCATTTCGATGACGTCGGTCAGCACGAATGCGTCCACCAGCGGGCGTATGCCGTCGTGTATGATTACAATATCATCGTCGTTGCATTTTCCCTCGAGGTTGAAAACGCCGTTGCGGATAGATTCCTGACCCGAATTGCCTCCCGGGACAATCCATTTGAGCTTGTCGATGTTGAACTGTTTGGCATAAGCCCAGACCACTTCTTGCCAGCCCTCGATGCATACGACCTCGATGGCATCGATCATGGGATGCTTCTGGAAGCCTTCGAGGGTGTAGAAGAGAACCGGCTTGTCGTGGATAGTTATGAATTGCTTGGGGATGCTCTGCCCCATCCTTGAGCCGGAACCACCGGCGATGATGATTGCTACGTTCATGATGTAAAAAATATTATTCTTCCTTCCCCCTCCTGGTCGACAGGTAGAACACCAGTCCCAGGACCGTCCAGACGGCCAGGCAGATGTAACCTTCCTTGCCGAGGCAGCAGTCGAGGCCCTTGATGGGAATCAGCAGTATGACGCAGAAGAAGATTGAGAGCAGCACGCCGGCGGCTCCGCTGGCGACGAGCCAGGTGCGCCCCTCCTTGCGTGCCTGCAGCATTGCGGCTGCCGAAGTGTAGCCGTAGCCGATAGCCGCGCCGATCGCGGACATATCCACGATCCAGTTGAGTGCGGTCCTTCCGAAGAACGGCGCGACCAGCGAGCAGACCATTACGAAGATGATGGCGTTTCTCGGGGTGCCGTACTTGGGATGTATCTATGCGAACCACGCGGGCAGGAACCTGTCGCGCGCCATCGCGAAGAGCAGGCGGCTGGTGGCCATATAGAAGCCGACGATTCCCGAAAGGATGGCGGCCAGCACGGAGAGGCCCAGGAAGACCAGGCCCGCATTGCCCAGAAGCGCCTTGGCGGCGTGGAAGGTGGGCAGGGATTCGAGTCCCCTGAGATTGGGGATATCGGAGATATATTCCGTCCAGTTGGAGTAGCCCGCCGGGACTACCGCGGCGCTGACGGTGTTGAGAAGCACATAGACCAGGGCGCCGAATAAGATCGAGACGATCATTATGGCCTTGGTCTTGCGCGGCTTGAAGTTGAACTCTTCCGCCGCCTGGGGTACTGTGTCGAATCCCACGAAAGTCCAGGGTGCGATAGCCATAATCGCGAGGATTCCCGCGATCGGGGCGCTTCCGGGAGGGAAAGCGGGTGAGAGGTTGGCGACAGTGGCCTTCGGGCTGAAGAGCGCGGCTATGGTGATTACCAGCACGCCGCCCACCAGCAGGAATACCAGAGCGGTCTGGAAGATTCCGGAAGATTTTATTCCGCGGATGCTGACCCAGGCGAAGAGCAGGATGGCCGCTACGGCCAGCAGCAGTTCTCCGCAGTAGAGGTCGTAACCCGCTACGGTATAGTGGAATCCGAATTGGAAAACATTGCCCAGCAGGTTCCTGCCGAGCAATGCCAGTGCGGAGGCGTTCAATGCCACTATCGCAAGGTAAGAAAGCCCCAGGAACCACGAGCAGATGAACGCGTGGTTCCTGCCGAAGGCGTTTCTTGCGAATGCGAACTCACCTCCCGTCTCCGGGTAGGTGTTGATCATGTAGTTGTAATTGAACGCGATTACGGTCATTACAAGGGCGGCAAAGGCCATACCTATCGCAGTGCCGAGCGGACCTGCGGAGAGCAGGAATTTGTTTCCCGGCATCACGAACGCCCCCCATCCTATGATGCAACCAAGGGCGAGGGCCCAAACATTTACCGGAGAGAGGTTTCTCTTCAGCTTTGCGGTGCCTTCGCCCTTGTCGTATGCGGCTTTTGCTGCCATCGGGAGATGTTATCTCACCTTGCAGATAACCACACGGTTGGTCTCAGGAGTGCTGTACGGCTGTACGGTGTCACCCTTGAAGTCGGTAGCGATGCGGTCTGCTGGAACTCCGAGATTCTGGAGAGCCTTGGAGACGGAGTTGACACGGCGCTCGGAGAGCGGCAGGTTGTGCTTGTGGGTACCGGTGTTCACGTCTGCATAACCGCAGAGGGCTACGCTGAAGTCGGGGTGAGCGAGGAGGAACTCTGCGAGAGCCTTGACCTTGACGGATTCTGCCTTGGTGATGTAGTGCTTGTCGAGAGGGAAGAAGATGTCGCAGGAGTTCTCAAGGCACATCTGTGCGCGGAGAGCGGCAGCAGCGGCGGCGTCAGCGGCAGCCTTGTCGGCAGCAGCCTTCTCAGCTGCGGCGCGTTCTGCGGCAAGACGATCCTGCTCAGCCTTCTCAGCGGCAGCCTTGGCGGCAGCTGCGCGTTCCGCTGCAGCCCTTTCAGCTGCAAGGGCAGCCTCTGCTGCTGCAGCCTGTGCTGCCAGGTAAGCGGCGCTGGTGCGGAAGCCCTGACCCATCTTGAACTTGAGGCCGGCGAGAACATTCAGCTGGCGGTCAAGCTTGTTCTCGATCTTGGAGTTGTACTTGTCGTTGATCCAGTTATAGTTGCCTTCGAGGGTGGCCGACACGTGGTTGGTGATGCTCAGGTCGATGTGCAGACCGGTCCTGAAACCGGGGAAGAAGGCGATGGGCTCCCAAGCATTGGGCAGGTAGTGCTGGCAGTAGTTCTCGACACCCATGTTGACGCCGCCTCCGATGAAGGGATAAAGGTTCAGCGCCCTCTTGTGGTCGTAGCCGAGCAGGAGGTTGGTAAGGTTGAGCATGACGTCGCCCTGTGCCTGGAAGAGGTTGGAGGCATAAGCCTTGTCGATGTCGCTGATGAAGCTGCGGGTCTGTCCGTAGCCCAGGTTCAGGCGTGCGGAGAGGAGGGGATTGAACTCATAACCGCCTCCGAGATAGAAGACGGGAGAGATCAGTTTCGCAAAGGGACCCTCACCGAAGGTATAGGCGACACCGTCCTGGAACTGGACATAGAATCTGGGTGCAAATTCGATCGAAGGGTCGGACTTGCTGATTTGCGCGAATGCGTTGCCGGTGGTCATAAGGGCCGCAACGGCGCAAAGAATAATTGTTTTGAGTTTCATTTGTTTAATAGTTTGATTATGATAAAAATTGACTTTGTTGCATAGCTTCGCCATTGCCCTTGCAACGAATGCAGGCAAAGACGGGCAGATTCCGCTGCCTAGTATTATTAACTTACAAAAGTAGATAATTTATTCCAAATAATGAAACAAAAAGCCGACTCCTTAGATTTTCTGAAGGAATGAGGCGGGGATTTTTGCCCTGGCCTGGAGCAGGCCGGGCAGTGAGACTGCCACATAGAATCCATCTTCGGCCTCGATAACCTGGCCTTCGACCCCTTTCAGTTCGCCCTTAACGACACGGATCCGCTCGCCCGCCGTGAAGAATACGGTGGGGTCGGAGCCCTCTGAAACGGAGCGGTCGAAGACCCTCTTGAAGTCCTCCATCTGCTTGTCGGGGACCGTGAGCATGGAGCCTCCGCCGCAGCGGTCGGGGATGAAATGAAGCGGGAGTCCGCGGTAATTGACAAGGGCGCAGGCTTCCTCTTTGGTGGCGCGTATGAAGACCAGGTTGCCGATCAGGGATTTCTCGACCCTGACCTTCCTGCCGCGCCTTTCCACAAGGGTGACGGCAGTGGGAACGAAGTGCTCCACGTTGAATTTCTGAAGCTTTTCTTTGGCCTTGATTTCCTGACAGTTGCCTGCCCTGGCGGCAAACCAGAGCGGAGTTTCGCCGCCGCTTCCCATAACCCTAGAATTTCTTGCCGAAGACTATGCTGACGAAGGTGAGCCAGAGCACCTTGATGTCGAACCACCAGGAGCGGTTCTTGAGGTAGTAGAGGTCGAAGTGGAGGCGCTGTATCATCTTCTCGATGGTGTCGGTGTAGCCGTTGCGGAGGGTGGCGTAGGAGGTTACGCCGGGGCGTATCTGGTAGAGGCAGATGTAGCGCGGGTCCTTCTCCATTATCTTGTCGATGTAGTACTGCCTCTCGGGGCGGTATCCGACGAATGCCATCTCGCCCATGAAGACGTTCCAGAGTTGCGGCAGTTCGTCGAGATGATGGCTGCGGAGGAACTTGCCCACCCTGGTGAGGCGGGGGTCGTCGTCCCCCGAAAAGAGGGCCGGGCCGTTGGCTTCGGCATCGACTTTCATCGTGCGGAACTTGAGGATGTCGAAGGAGCGCCCGAAGCGCCCGATGCGTTCCTGCTTGTAGATAGCAGGCCCCTTGTCCTCCAGCTTTATGGCGATGTAGCAGATCAGGAACAGGGGGGAGAAGACTATCAGCAGTATGGCTGCAGCCAGGCAGTCCACGCACCTCTTGACGTTCCTCTCGAACCCGGACATCCCGTCGGGGATGAAATCGTCGCCGGGAAGGGTGCTGCGCGCCATTATCCTGTGCTGATTGTCGGCCATTTCACCGTAGATGTTTACCGCGGCCTCCTCGGTATCGGAGGATTCTTCCACCACTTCGATGTTGGGGGACATGAGCAGGCTGACCCCTGCGGCCAGGCTCCACTTCATCAGGCGCTTGCGCTCCTTGTCGATGTCGCTCTGGCGGGAGAAGAGTATGCCGTCGACTCCGCCCAGGCTCAGGCAGAGGGTCTGGAAAGCCTCCTGGTCCTTGCAGTAATAGGCCTTTATGTCCTGGATGATCATTCCCGCAAGGTCCGGGTCGGAGGTGATGAATCCTATCGGATTGTAATGGGATGAGGTGAGCAGCCTGCGGATCATTGCCGCAGATTTGTTCGACACGCCATATACGAGGATGCTCATCCTGCTGATATTGAACTCGATATCCTGCTGCCGGCTGTGAATGACGATCGACATCAGCACATGCATCATCACTATCATCGCGAAAGAGAGCAGCGCATCCATCACCAGGATCAGGAATACCCCGTCAAGCTCCCTGAGGCCGAAAAGATCCAGAAGGACGACGGCGAGCATCAGCAGTTCCTTGATGAGGATTGCGGCCGATATCTTTCCAATCGAAAGCAGGGTGGCGTATTCGATGGCGATGCGGTGGATCCTTTGGAGCAGTAACCCTATCGCTGTGAAAACCAGCGACATCGCAAGCCAGATGATGACGTAGCGGGTGAATCCGAATACCGGGTGGGAGAGCCACCTTACCATCAGGATCGCAAGCAAAGAGGAGAGCAGCGACAAAACGATGTCCATCGCCAGCAGGATCCAGGATTCTTTGATTCTTGTCTTTGCCATTTGTTTGAAACCCCTGTTCCGGAAATACAAAAATAACAACTATTTTCGGCGAAGCCAAATTATTCGTAATTTTGGAGTATGATGAACGAAAACAAGATAACCGACTCCCTTTTCGCCTTGATCCGGGGCGGATTGTGGGGAGATGCTTCCGGCTTTCCCGGTCTTGACGGGGATGGATGGGCCGTTCTGGCAGCCGAATCCAGGCGTCAGGCGGTCCAGGGGCTGGTATGCGACGGGGCGAAGCTTCTCGATGCGGAAAAGATGCCTCCCCGGGAGCAGAGCGTCGACCTCCTTATGGAGAGTTATACCGTGGAACACCGAAGCGCTTATGTCCAGGAGGTCTTCGAGGCCCTGGTGGCCCTCTTCCGGAGCCGCGGTCTCTCTCCCGTGGTGCAGAAGGGACCCGCTGTGGCGCAGTATTATGCCCGCCCGCTCGCCCGCCGCAGCGGCGACATCGATCTCTTTTTCACTCCGGAGGAGTTCGACTATGCGGCGGCGGTTATGGAGGGGGAGGGCGTCACCCTGAGTCCTGAGCCGGACGGCAGCATCTGCTACCGCTGGCGCCAGGTGACGGTGGAGCATCACAGGAGCTATTTCGACTGCCGGAGCCGGTTCGAGGGGGTGGAGGTTCCTTCGCCGGAGGCCACGATGCTGCTGCTCAGTACGCATATCCTGAAGCATGCCATCGGCGTCGGAATCGGGCTCAAGCAGTTGTGCGACTACGCTGTCGCCTGCCGCGCCCTTGAGGGAAAATATGACCGTGAAGACTATATGCGGAGAATCCGCGAGGCGGGCCTTCTGCGCTGGCAGAAGATGCTCGACGCCTTCGTGTGCCGCTATCTTGGAATGCCCGCCGAGTCGGCTCCTTCTCACGGACTTTCAAAGCCCTCCCCGAACCCGGAAAGACTGCTTTCGATAGTGCTGGAAGGGGGCGACTTCGGCCACTACAATTCCCGCCGGAGCCTCTCCGGAGGCGGCTCGGTCCGCAAGAAAAATACTGTGCTGTTCTTCCTCAGGAGGATTCCCTTCGCCCTCTCCGTGGCGCCCCGGGAGTGGCTCCATACGGTGGGCAGGCTAATCCGGGGAAATCTCGGACACTAATCCCATCTCGGCGGCCTTCTTCTCCATAAGGGCGTAGGCGGCTTCGAACTCGTTGGGTATCACGCCGTCGAGGATCGCCTCCTTGACATACTCCTTGATGACGCCTATCTCCCTGCAGGGCGGGATGTGGTATTTCTCCATCACGAGTTCGCCCGTTATGGGGTTCTTGAAGTTGCGGACGGCATCCTTCGCCTCCACCTCCACGAGTTTTTCCTTCACCTTCTCATACTGGCGGCGGTATTTCTCCACCTTGAGTTCGTTCTTGGAGGTGATGTCGGCCTTGCAGAGAATCATCAGGTCGTCGATGTCGTCCCCGGCGTCGAATAGGAGGCGCCGTACGGCGGAATCGGTCACCTCGTCGGTGACCAGCGCTATGGGCCTGAGGTGCAGGGCGACAAGCTTCTGGACATATTTCATATCCTCGTTCTGCGACATCTTGAGCCGGCCGAATATGCCCTTGACCATCTTGCCGCCCACATACTCGTGATTGTGGAAGGTCCATCCGAGCTGCGGGTCGTAACGCTTGGTGCGAGCCTTTCCCACGTCGTGCAGAAGGGCTGCCCAGCGAAGCCAGATCTTGTCGCTTGCGGCTGCTACGTTGTCCAGTACCTGCAGGGAGTGCAGGAAGTTGTCCTTGTGGCCGCGCCCCTCCACGGTCTCCACCCCCTTCAGATTGCTCAGGTCGGGGAGTATGTAGGGGAGAAGGCCGCACTCGTCCATCAGCAAAAAGCCCGTCGAGGGCTTCGGAGTGGCCATTATCTTCATCAGCTCGTCGGCGATGCGCTCCTGCGAGAGAATATCGAGCCGCTGCCGGTTGTGCCGCATCGAATCCTTGGATTCCTGCACTATGGAGAAGCCGAGCTGGGTGGCGAAACGGATGGCGCGCAGCATCCTCAGGGGGTCGTCGCTGTAGGTGGTGTCGGGGTCGAGCGGGGTGCGGATTATGCCGTCGTTGAGGTCGCGGATGCCGCCGAAGGGGTCCACCAGCGCGCCGTAGTCCTCATCCTGCAGGCTGAACGCCATTGCGTTAATGGTGAAATCGCGCCTCTCCTGGTCCTCCTGAAGGGTTCCGTCCTCCACCACCGGCTTGCGGGAGCGGCGGTCGTAGGACTCCTTGCGGGCCCCCACGAACTCCACCTCCAGGCCGTTACAGTGCAGCATGGCGGTGCCGAAATTGCGGAAGACCGAGACCTTCGTGTGCACCCTTCGGGCCACTGCCTCGGCCACTTCGATGCCGCTGCCTTCAACCACTATGTCGATGTCGTTGGAAGGGCGCTGGAGGAAGAAATCCCGCACGAATCCGCCGATGACGAAGGCGCGTACCCCGAGGGCGGAGGCCTCCTCGGCCACTATCCTGAAAATGGGGTTTGAAAGGGCTTCCGTCATTGCTGCAGCATCTCTTCGTAGGTGGGAACTACGGCCGTGAAGAGGTATTCTCCGGTCTCCGGGTTCCGGCGGCAAAGATAGGATGTTTTTCCGTTGGTGACCATAATAAATTTCACCCTCAGCACTCGGTTGTAACGTACCGCCTGCTCGATGACCTTCGCGTTGAGAGTCACCTCCGGGGCCTTGCATTCCACCAGCAGGAGGGGAGCGAGGCTGCGGTCGAAGACCACTATGTCGGCGCGGTAGCGGCGGCGGTTGTAGGTGAAGCCGTACTCGCTGGCCATCAGGCCGATCGGGGCTCCGACGACCTCATTCAGCCAGCGTATGGCGCCCTGGCGCACCTCCTCCTCGGGGGTGAGCTTCACCTGTTTTTTCCTGAGCGGATCGTAAATCTCCATCCTTGCCACTTTGTGTCCGCTAAGATAGGGAAAAATTGCTAAATTTGTGGCGATATGGCAAAACAGACCACTGATACCACGGCACAGTTCAACGCATTGCTGGCTGACGTGAAGGCGGGCAATATCGCCCCCTTTTACCTGCTTTTCGGCAAGGAGCACTACTTCATCGACGCCCTTTGCGCGGCGATAATGGAGAAGGCCCTGCCGCCGGAGGAGCGCGATTTCGGACAGGTGGTCTATTACGGCGCCGACGTCACCGCCAACCAGGTGGTGAGCGCCGCCCGCCAGTTCCCGATGATGGTCTCCCGTCAGGTCGTAGTGGTCAAGGAGGCGCAGATGATGCGCAAACTGGAGGACATGGCCGTCTATTTCGAAGCGATGATGCCCACTACCGTGTTGGTAATCTGCTACAAGACCCCGAACGACCCCGCGAAGAGTTCCAAGTCGGTGGACAAGCGCACCTCCTTCTACAAGCAAGCCTGCAAGGCGGGGGTGGTCTTCGAGTCGAACCAGATCGCCGACTACAAAATGGCCGGCTGGATAGAATCCTACTTCTCCTCACGCGGGCTGAGAATCGCGCCCGACGCCGCCTCGCTGCTGGCCGAGTATGTGGGCGTGGATATCCAGAAAGTGGTCCTCGAGGTGGACAAGCTGCTCAAGGTGATGCCAGAGGGGCAGACCTCCGTTTCGGCCTCTGACATCGAGGAGAATGTGGGAATGAGCCGCGACTATACGGCATTCGAGCTGACCAAGGCCCTTTCGCTCAAGGATGCTCCCAGGTGCTTCAGGATTGCCGCCTTCTTCGCCCAGAGTGAAAAGCGTTTCCCCATCCAGATGACGATGGCGGCCCTTTCGAGCCACTTCCTCAAGCTGCTTCGCTTCCACGCGCTGCTGCAGGCGAAGGTGGAGAGGAGCGAGATTCTCTCCCAACTGGGCATCAACCCCTACTTTGCCCGGGAGTACGACACCGCGCTGCGCAACTATCCGATGCGCAGGACGATGAAGGTCATTTCGATACTGCGGGAATACGATTACAGGAGCAAGAGCAACGCCCGCGGCAACGCCTCCGACGGCGAGCTGCTTACGGAGCTGATTTCCAAGATACTTGCATGATTGTCAGAATGCCGGAATGATGGCTCCCAGTTGCTGGAGCTCGTTCCACAGCCAGAGTTTTTCGTTCTTGACGATGACTGCCTTGAACTTGACGATAACCACCGTCTCGCCGTCCGTGCCGTTGCGGTAGGTAATCTTTGCGACGGCCTCGTCCCCCGTCTTCTGGGGTATCCTGTCGGTGAAGTTGAGATTGAAATAGCGCTCCTGGTCGTCCGACTGGATGCGGAAGTTCTTCCTGTTGTGGTTGACGGCCTGCTGGAAGGACTCCTCGCTGTAGGTTATGGTACCGCCGTCGTTGAAGTAGAGGCCTGTCACCGTGCGGGATTCGAAGGCCACCCTTGCATCGGACTTGGTCTCGGTGCCGGGATCCACGGGCAGGGGCTCCTGCGACTCCGGCTGGGGGCAGGCAACCGCCATCGTGGTGGCAACTACTGCCAGTGCAAGTGCGAAACGCACTGCGAATGCCACTCTGTGACTTGTTCTTCTATTCATCGCCTGTTGCCACTTTTATGATTTTGACAAGGTTCTCCTGCGACCCGTCGGGATAGGAGATGACCGCCTTTACGGTGCAGTTGCCCTCCCTCTCGGGGGTGAATACGCCTCCGGTGACCGCGACGCCGTCCACGGTCCAGGTCACCGAGGATGTCTCCTCCGTGAGGTTGTGGAGGCGGAGCCTGATCTCTTCACCCACCTTGTGCGGCCCCGCCATCCCCGCTATGAGGGGGAATGAGGAGAGCATATGGGTGGTCTGGAATTCAAGATGGTACCGCTTGCCGCGGATGCCCTTGTACAGATAGTAGATGTCGCAGTAATAGCTGCTTCCCGGGGTCAGTCCCTCGAAGAGATAGGATGCCGACTGCACGGTCACGGTATCGGCCTCGATGCCGGAAGGGGTGCCCCAGATGAGCTGCCACTCTCCGCCGAGACCCTTGTCGTAAATCCAGCTCAGGCTGGCCGAGGTCTGCTCAGGACGGACGATGTGCTCCAGGATCAGGGGAAGGTTCCAGGCGTTGTCCTCCACCACGTCGAAGGTCATTCCTCCGGCCCCTTTGGCTATGTTCCTGAGGCCGAAGCCCGTGCCTCGCCCGCTCCAGTCAAGCAGGGGGAAGGTCTCAGATGCCATGATGACGGTGGTGTTGGCCCTGCCCGGGAAGAAGAGGTCGGCCACCTCCTCCGCCTCTTCGCCTGTCGCCGAAACGGGCTTGAGGCATTCGTGCAGGGCGCAGGAGTTGACGGCGTTGAACTTCCACCTCTGGGCTGCCGTCATCGAGCCCGCCTCGTTGCCGCTGCGGTCCACGTGGTATATCACAATCCCGCTTCCGCCGGCGTATGCGTCCCACTTCTCCCCGTCGCGGTACTCGATGTAGAAGTTCTCGTCGGTGTAGGAGGTGCGGAACCTCAGGGCTTCTGAGGCCAGGCGCACCGGAGGCACCGTCACTCCGGTTGAGTCGGTGAGTACTGCCGCGGTCGCTACGCCGATAATCTCCCGCTCCACGATGTTGAGGCATGGGGGCGTCTTGCAGCCGTTGTTGTAGCAGCCGTCGTCCATAAGCGAGAGCGAGCCGAAGAGCCCCTTTGCGGCGCCTTCCGTCTCGCCGTTTATGTCGTAAAGGTCGGGCAGTCCGATGAGATGGCCCAGCTCGTGGCAGATGACGCCGATTCCGGCAAAGTCTTCGCTTCCCTCGGGACCGCTGTACTCTGAGTAGCAGCAGAAGTTTGAAATCTTGACTCCGTCGATATAGAGCTGGCTGTCGCCGATATTCCAGCTTTGCGGCCAGATGCAGTCGTCCCCGCCTCCCTCGGCCTCGTTGTGGCCCGCGAAGATGATGAAGACGTTGTCCACCACGCCGTCGCGGTCGTCATCGAAGGCCGAAAAGTCCACTCCCGCTTCGTCCGCCGCCCTGCAGGCCTGTATCACCAGCTGCCTGATGTTGATGTCGGTGGCCCCAGAGAAGTTCTCGCCGTAGAAGGCGGCTATCTGCGGGAGGGTGACGGTGTTGCAGACCTCGAAGGTGAGGTTGGCGCGCGAATCCAGATTGTCGCGGAAATAGTCCCTCACGCTTCCGGTGGCCCCTTCGTGCGAATAGTTGATCTGGTTGAAGAGGTTGTATATGGCGTTCCTCGGGGTGGCGGTGGTGAATTTTATGTCCTGGAACTGCACCGGGATGACTATGTTGCGGATGGATGTGACGGAACCCCTAGTCCCTTCGGAGAGAGTGAAGGTCTTGGAGAGTCTCCTCTGCGGAGTGCTCTGCAGGGCCATTTTCATGGAATGGGGGACCGACTTCGAAAGGCCGTTCCTTCCGCTGTCGGCCCGGATTCCGGAGATGTTGAGGAAACCGTTGCCGTAGTCGGCGTAGTAATAGATGCCATCCTTCCCGCATGCCACCAGATAGCCGTCGAGGGTCGTCTTGCATGAGAAGTTCTCGTCACCGAGGATACGGATTGAGATGCAGCTCCCGTCGCCCTGCTTTACCCTCACGGCGGATGAGGGGCCCCTCACTCCCCAAAGGGGAAGGGCGATGAGCGTCAAAGCGGCTATGAGGAGCAGTCTGCGCATAATTATTGCAATATAATTAATCTGCATATTTAGCAATAAATAATGGATTTAGCAAAACAAATCTTAACTTTGTATCGATATGAACAGGACATCGGCATACAAGTTCACCATTCTGGTTCCCTTTTTCAACGAAAAAGAGAATGTCCCAGAGTTGGAGAGGCGGCTTTCCGCCTTCCTCCCGGAATGTTCCGTACAGCCCTGCTGCGTGCTTTTCGTCAACGACGGCTCGACTGACGGAGGAGGGGAGATGGTGCACGAAGTCTGCTCCCGCCACGAGGATTTCTTCTATGCCGACCTGGCAGTGAATAACGGCCTCAGCGGGGCCTTGAAGGCCGGAATCGCCCTTTGCGACTCCCCCCTTGTGGGCTATATCGACGCTGACCTTCAGACCGATCCGGAGGATTTCAACCTGCTCCTGGCCGAGTCGGACCGCTATCCGCTGGTGCTTGGCATCCGTACGGAAAGGCATGACGGCTTCGTCAAGCGCGCCTCTTCGAAGATTGCCAACTCCTGGCGCAGGATGATGACCGGCGACGGCATCGCCGACACCGGCTGCCCGCTCAAGGTGCTCTGGACCCCGGTGGCAAAAGAACTTCCCCTCTTCAAGGGGATGCACCGCTTCATTCCCGCCCTTGTCCAGATGCAGGGAGGAGAGTGCAAAGAGGTTCCTGTACATCACCATCCCAGGACAGCCGGAAAGTCCAAATACCACCTTGCCAACCGCCTCTGGGGCCCGTTCGTGGATTGCTTCGCCTTCCGCTGGATGCGCAAGCGCTACACCCCGGCCAAAACCGCCGAAACCAATCTCTGATGGACAGCGCGCCTTTCGTATATGTGCTCGGATTCGTGGCGCAGGGGCTCTTCTCGGCGCGCATCCTCGTGCAGTGGATAATGTCCGAAAAGGCAGGCAAAGTGGTCTCCCCCACCATTTTCTGGGTGCTGAGCCTGATCGCCTCCTACCTTTTCTTCATCTACGGCTGGCTCCGCAACGACTTCTCCATCATGCTGGGGCAGGTGATAGGCTATTGTGTCTATATCTGGAACCTCAAGGCGAAGGGGGTCTGGGCGGAGATGAAACCGGCTTTGAAATACTTCGTCGGCTTTGTCCTGGCGGCCACTCCGCTTACCCTGCTGGGTCTCATGCTGAAGGATCCCTCCGCTGCCGCAGAGTCCCTTTTCAGCAACGAAAAAGTGCCATTGGCGCTGCTCCTGCTGGGTTCCGCAGGACAGGTAATCTTCTCGCTGCGCTTCCTCTACCAGGCCATCTATTCGGCCCGCAGGGGTGAATCGCTGCTGCCCGCCGGATTCTGGATCATCTCTCTTATAGGCTCCGCAATTATAGTCACTTACGGCATCATCCGCCTCGATCCCGTCCTGATTCTCGGGCAGGCCTGCGGCCTCGTCTCATACACCAGAAACCTGATGATATGGAAGAAAAACCGCGCATAGCAGATTCGTTCCTCTTCAAGGCGGCGCTGGTTTTTGTCCTGCTGCTGCCTGTGCTGCTGTGCCGCGACCTGACCCCGGCCAACGAGATGAAGTATCTCGAAATCGCTGACGAGGCGCTGCGCGACGGCCACTTCTGGTGCCTCTTCCACAACGGGGAGATGTATACCGACAAGCCGCCGCTCTACATCTGGATAGTGATGCTTTTCCGCACCCTGCTAGGGCGGCACTGCGCTTTCCTGCTGGAACTCTTTTCCCTGATTCCGGCGCTTGTAACGATCCGGGTACTGGAGCGTTGGTGCGGCAAGCTCCTGAGCGCCCGATACCGCAATGCGGCCTCCCTCTCCCTGATGACCTCCGCCTGGTTCCTGGGCAGCGCCATAGTGCTGAGGATGGATATGCTGATGACGATGTTCATCACCCTGGCGCTCTGGACCTTCTGGAAGATGTACGAAGGGGATACGGGCCTGAAAAACAGGCTGTTGTTCCCGCTCTTTGTCTTTCTGGCCGTCTTTTCGAAGGGGCCTGTGGGGATAATGGTTCCTCTGCTCTGTATCCCGGCCTTCCTGCTCTGCGAGAGGACGCTCCGCTTCATGGGAACGGTGTGGGGATGGCTTACCTGGGCGGTCCTGGCGCTGCTCTGCGGCATCTGGTGGTTCTTCGTGTGGCGCGAAGGGGGGGATGAGTATCTCAACAACCTGCTATTCCACCAGACTGCGGGGCGCGCGGTGAATGCGTTCCACCACAAGGAGCCGTTCTATTATTACTGCTATACCGTATGGTATGCGGCGGCGCCGTGGGTGCTGATCCATATCCCGGTGCTGGTGTGGGCGCTGGTTAAGAGGGTGAAACTCACTGCGTCAGTGCGTTTCTTCCTTGTGGTTTCCGCTGCCTTCTTTGTCATCATGTCGGCTGTCAGCGGCAAGCTTGCAGTATATCTGCTGCCCATATTCGGCCCGGTCTGCTTCGCCTCCGGAATGATCCTTCAGCAGATGGAGGAGGAACATCCGAAAGCCGCCCGCACTTTGTCCGGAATTCTTGTTTACGGCTCACTGTCAATACTCTTCTTTGCCTTCATCGTCGGACTCTTTTTCCCTGACTGGCTGAATTCCCTGCTTTGACGGGCCGCCGCATCCGGCACTTTTTTTTGCTGATACTGAATTCTTTCCTATCTTTGCAGCCTGCTAAAAAGGAGACTTTTTGGTGCAATGGGTCCCGGACCCGTTTCCGGGATGAGTAACACATTTTTAAAGCATTATGAAACATCTCAATCTCCAGGGTACGCTTCGCGCTACCGGAAGGAAGGCGGACGTCAAGAGTGTCCGCAGGGAAGAGAAGGTTCCTTGCAACATCTACGGCAACGGAATCGAGAACGTCCTCTTCTCAGTCAACGCAAAGGACCTCGCAGTCCTCACCGACACCCCGTTCTCACACATCATCGACCTCGACATCGAAGGCAATAAGTATCTTGCCAAGCTGCAGGATATCCAGTGGCACCCTGTAACCGACAAGGCCCTCCACGTGGACTTCATCGCCCTCTCCGAGGACAAGCCCGTAACCATCGAGGTTCCCGTCAAGATCGTCGGTAACTCCGAAGGTGTGAAGCAGGGCGGCAAGCTCGCGGTTTCTTCCCGCAAGCTCAAGGTGTGCGGTCTGATGGCAAATCTTCCCGACGAACTCGAAGTCGACATCACCCCGCTCGGAATCGGCAGCCAGATCTTCGCAAAGGACCTGCACTACGACAACATCCAGATCGTATCCCCCAAGGGTACCCTCGTTTGCGCCGTACGCGCTACCCGCGCTTCTGCCGCAGCCGCAACCACAGCAGCTGAATAAAGCTTAAGGTTATGGCTTTTCTTGTGGCAGGACTGGGCAACATCGGTGACGAATACGCGTCCACCCGCCACAATATGGGATTTATGGTATTGGATGCCTGGGCTCAGGCATCCAATGCTGTATTTACCCCCGGCCGTTACGGCTTCACCACGGAGGTCTCCTTCAAGGGACGCAAGTTCGTCCTCCTGAAACCCTCCACCTATATGAATCTCAGCGGCAAGGCGGTCAATTATTACCTCCAGGCGCTCAAGATCCCGCAGGAAAACCTTATGGTCGTGGTGGATGACCTGGCGCTCCCCTTCGGCACCATCAGGATGCGCAAGAGGGGCAGCGACGGGGGCCACAACGGGCTCAAGAGCATCGACTACTGCCTGGCGAGCAACGATTATGCCCGCCTGAGGATAGGCATCGGAGCCGGTTTCCGCGAAGGCGGCCAGATCGACTATGTGCTGGGAGAGCTGATGCTGGAGGAAAAAAGAGCCCTTCCCGAAATCCTGGAAAGGGCGGTCGAAGCTGTAAAATGCTTTGGCACGGAGGGTATCGACCGTGCGATGACCCGATACAATCACTCGTCGTCGTCGCCGTCGTCCATGAAGAAGGAGGAGTAGAGCTCGTCCATCTCGCGCCTGTCTTTCTTGGTCGGGCGCCCCATTCCCCTGTCACGCTTGATGAAGAAGGTCTCCACGGGAGCCTTCAATTTTGCCAGTTCGCTCTCCGGGGTGAGGTTCTGCGCGAACTTCTCCACCTCTTTCGCTCCCTGTCGCTTCTCCAGCGGGGCCAGCACCTTATAGGTATAGTGGACCGCGCCCTTGCGGACATTGATTATGTCGCCGGCCTTCACGTCGCGCGAAGGCTTGACTTCGGTGCCGTTGACGCTCACCTTGCCGCCCTTGCAGGCGTCGGTGGCGTCGCTGCGGGTCTTGTAAACCCTTATGGCCCAGAGGTATTTGTCAACTCTTGTAGCGTCCATTGAATTCCTTTTCTTCTTCCGGTTCGGCGGATACGCCTTCCCGGATATATTCATCCTTCTCCTTGATCTCGCGTATATGCGCCTCCAGCAGGGTCGCGCCCTCCTTTCCGGGGGTAATGAGAGAATCGTCTATGCCGGCGGGCAGCAGGACCGCTTCTCCGCGGCGGAGCGTGCAGGCGTCTGTTCCTCCTTGCGCTACCTCCACGGAGCCTTTCAGGCAGAGATAGACCGCACAGCTGTCGAAAGCGTCCATATCCACCTTAAGCGGAGATGCGATGTCCAGCGCCCTGACGGTGAAGCGGTCGCAGTCTGCAACGGGAGTGGAGCCGCCCTTGTGGCGGGAATGGAAGCGCGAATCGTCATAGGGACCGTAGTCGATGCAGTCCAGAGCCTCCTCCAGATGCATGTCACGGGCTGTGGCCGGGTTGTTCTCGCGTCCCCAGTCATAGAGCCTGAAGGTGATGTCGGAAGGCTCCTGGATCTCTGCAATCTTCAGCCCGCCGCCGCAGGCGTGCACCGTTCCGGCAGGAATGAAGAAGGTCTCGCCCGGCTCGGGCCGGTAAACGTTCATCAGCTCATCCACGGAGCCGTCCTTGCATTTTTCGTAGAACTCCCCGGCTGAGGTCTCACGCTTGAATCCCAAATAGATACGGGCGTCGGGTGAGGTCTCCATCACATACCAGCACTCGCACTTTCCGAATTCGTAGAAACGCTCGAATGCGATCTCGTCGTCGGGGTGCACCTGTACGGAGAGGTTTTCCCTGACGTCCAGGGTCTTGACCAGCAGCGGGAACTGGAGATTGTAAAACTCGAAGATACTGTCGCCGACCAGTTCGCCCATATAGGTCTCGAGGATGTCGTCGAGGTCGTTCTCGGCCAGGAAGCCGTTGGTTACGATGGAGTTGCGTCCTTCGCCCATTGCGGACACGAGCCACGACTCCCCGCCCCAGGCCCTCTCCTGTGCGATGGGTTCGAAGGTCATCGGATAGAGCTTCTTATTCATCGTCTTTCTGGGGCGTTAACCGGTGGAGCAGGGTAACGGCTGCGGCAAGAAGCAGGACGGCTGCGGCGTAAACGTATACGTAGGTATCGTGCGGCAGTATGTCTATGAGCCCCTCGTCGATTCCGATGTCGGGGAAGAGCCTCGTCAGGCCGATGGAAATGGAATTGTTGAGGCAGTGGAGGAATATCGTGAGCCAGAGGCATCCCGTACGGTAGTAGAGCCATCCGAACAGCAGGCCGATTATGAATGCGGGAATCGCCTGCCAGGGGTTGAGGTGGATGACTGCGAATATGAAGGCCGACCATAGGATGGCTTTCATAGGCGTTGTCTTCTGCAGCAGGCCGCGCATGATGATTCCGCGGCAGAGCAGTTCCTCGAGGATGGGGGCGAAGATGCAGGTCGAGAGTATGGCGTCCCAGAGTCTGGTGTTGACAAATGCATCTTCGAATAACTTCTTCATCATATCCGGCATCGGGAGGAGGGAAGTGAGGGGCTCAATTGCCACAGAAAGGGTTACCACAGCCATCGCGGCCAGCGAGAATACGATCCAGGCTCCGGCCTTTCCGAATGTGGGATAGTTGATCCTCACAGGTTCGGTGCCGTTCATTATGGAGTCCATCTTGGCCGCCTTTGCCCTGAATGCAATATAGACAGCCGGGAAGACGAAGGTCAGGAGGTAGGTGATGCTCTGGGTCTCCCAGACGGTGTTTGTGCCGGGGGCGATGGTTTTCATCATTCCGATGAATAAGCCGAAGAATATACTTCCCGCAATGAGAAGAAGGACTATGATCCAGGATTCTCCGAGTCCGGGACGGTACCAGTCGAGGGTGGTATGATGATAACGGGACTTCATAAGTGTTGTAATGGAACTCAAATTTACAACAAAAACGCATTTTGGTTGTCAAAAAAAACTAATTTTGTAAAAAATCAGTTTTAAGTGTCAATCAGGGCATATATTTCAGAGTTTCGCGGGAAGGTTGCCTCGCTCAGGGAGGAGAAGCCGTGGCTTCGCTTCCTTCTCAACAAGTATGTCCTGGTAACTCTGGCATTCATTGTGTGGATGCTCTTCATTGACAACAACAACATCGGAGTCTGGCTCAGGACCGGCCGTCAGCTCCGCGGACAGGAGCGCCGCATCGAGTATCTCAACCGTGAAATTTCCTCCACCGAGGACCGTCTCGACCACCTGCGCTCCAACCGGGATTCCCTGGAGAAGTTCGCAAGGGAGCAGTACGGCTTCCATGAGCCCGACGAAGATGTCTATATTGTGGAATAAAATGTTTAAGAGAATGAATATGAAGCGCTTATACAAGGCATTCATCCCGGTGGCCGTCACAGTCATGGCGGTTGCGGCTCTCGCTCCCGGATGCGGCGATCCCGCGGATCCGAACGAGGGAAAGCAGGACACCATCGTAGTCGATCCCGATTACAGTGCAAAGAAGTTCCTCCGCGACGAGTACATGGACGTCTATTACTACTGGTACAAGGAGGTCAAGGCGGTCAACAGCAAGATCAATCTCAAGAATTACGGTATCTACGACCTCTTCGACATGATGCTCTACTCCAAGGACCGCTGGAGCTGGATGTGCGACAAGGAGTACTACGTGGGCAGCGAGACCGGCGTGGTGAGCGGCACATACGGCGCGAGCCTCGGACAGCCATTCGAGTATCACGGCGACTACGATATCAGAGTCCGCTACGTCTATCCCGGTTCTCCCTTCGCTGAGCAGGGTGTGACCCGCGGATGGACCCTCACCCACATAAACGGGGAGAAGACAATGAATCTCATCCGTACCGGAGACTTTTCCACCTATTATTCGAAGTCTCCCCAGACCTTCACTTTCGAAGATCTGGATGGCACCCCGCATACCTTTACCGCTACTGCGTCGGAGTCCCTCTCGACCCACTCCTCGCTTATAGCCAAGGTTTTCACCGCCAGCGACTTCCCCGGCCTTACGGAGCCCGTGGGCTACTTCCTCTATCTCTCGTTCAAGGCCAACTTCCTGGAGGACATAGCCCAGGCTATGGAGAGTTTCCGTGCTGCGGGGGTCAAGACGGTGATTCTCGATCTGCGCTACAACGGCGGCGGCGACAGCCGCGCCAGCCAGCTGCTGGTGGATTACCTCGCTCCCGAAAGCCAGACCGGCAAGGTCTATGTCAACAGAATCCACAATGACCTCCTCTCCAGTATGGACGAACAGACCGTAGTCAGGCCTAAAGACAATAAAGGCGACTTTGTGGGAGTTCCCGATCCCGTTACCGGAGAGAACCGCATAGTTAACTCAATAGGCGCGGAACGCATCTATGTCATTACCGGCGAGGGTTCCGCTTCGGCCAGCGAGATGGTGACCAACGGCCTGCGTCCGATGATGGACGTGAAGATGGTGGGCGACACCACCTACGGCAAGCCCAACGGAATGTATGTCCTGATGTATCCCGGAAGCAACGACGACTACAAGAAGTACAATGCCGGTGATTTCACCAAGCTCAAGTGGGTCTTCCTCCCGATATGTTTCTATAATAAGAACGGTCAGGGACAGTCGATTCCCGACGACGGCTTCATTCCTGACAATTACCGTCCAGATGATCTTTATCACGATTTCGGAGTCGAGGAGGACAACATCAAGGCCTGCCTCACCCATATCGTTACCGGAGCCTTCCCCAGTCTGCCTTTCCCTCACGGATATACCACCCGTTCTTCGTCGCACGGGAGGATCGATCTGACCGAGGAGAGCACCAATCCTGCGTACGGTCTCTACACCGTCATGCCGAAAAATCGTTTTTAATTGAAAAAATGCTATAAATTTTTGTTTATTAAATAATTATAAGTATCTTTGATACTGCGAAAAACCAAAGCAACTTTTTTATCCTACTAATAAATCTAACCATTATGAAGAAACTCGTAGACGCAATCAACGCTGAGATCGCTCTCTTCCAGAAAAATGCTGAGGCTCAGTTGGTTAAGGGCAACAAGGCTGCCGGCACCCGTGCTCGCAAGGCCGCTCTCAACATCAGCAAACTGATGAAGGATTTCCGCAAGGCATCTGTAGAAGCTGCTAAATAATTCCAGCCTCCAGAAAAAAAGAGCCGCAGACCATTAGGCCTGCGGTTTTTTTTCTGGAGGAAGTGAGGGGCCGCTGCAGCGGCCTTTATGCGACAGTTGCCGTTATTGCGGAGTGGCAGTATGTTCTGGAAACCGTGGCCGCCCGTGGCCACGTGAACGGGAGGGGCCCACGGCATGCCGTGGGAGGGACGGAGCGAAGCGGAGGTTTCCAGGATATACTGCCCGGAGCAGAGGCAACTGTCGCTTTTCTATAAAGTCTTATACTTCTTGCCGTAGTCGAGCTGTTGTTTGAGGAAGTCGTCGTTGTAAACGATTTCGTAGTCGACGATCTTGCCGTCCTTCTCAACGGGCACTATATCCGGATTCACGAAACCGCTGTAAGGCTTAAGCTCGAGGGCTGCGTATCGCTCGAGAACCTCGCGGTGAAGTTCAGGGTCGATATCTATCGCATACTTCTCGACCAGCGCCTTTCCGGCCTCGAAATCACCTTCGGACTTGATCCTCTGAACCTCCTTCAGCAACTCGCCGAAAAGCTCGCGTAAACGTTTATAGTCGTTTATCACGAAATAGGTCTTTCCGTCGCGGACCCTCTTTTCGATGACATTCTCCGCCTTGCCGTGGTCGTAGCACCAGTCGGCAATCAGTTTGCGGTTCTGCATGTGCGCCTCGGTATTCTTCTGGCCGGGCTCGATGCGGGTGAACTGGGTGAAGAGACCGTTGCGTATATATGAGATGTACTCGGCCTTGTATGCCTCCTTGTCTTTAAGCAGTCCGAGCTCCACCAGTTTGGGATCGGCCAGATAATAGAGGGCGAAAAGGTCTGCGCGGGCCTCCTCCAGGGTCGATGAGAACTCCTTGAGAGAGTTGGCGGGAACGCCGGGCAGCAGCTGTCCCGAACCGTGTCCGAGGCACTCGTGAAGGTCGGTGTGCAGGTCGTCGGTGACGGTGCCGTACTTCTTGCAGAGCTCGATTTCCTTCTCGTCCCACGCGAATTCGGTGAGGATGCTCTTCGGAGCCTGCTCCTTCGCCTTTGCATAAGCATCGGTGATGTTGGCTATGGTCACCGACTTTGAACCGTATTCTTTGCGTATCCAGCTGGAATTGGGGAGGTTTATGCCGATTGCCGTAGCGGGATAATCGTCGCCGGCAATGACCGCCACGTTGATGACCTTGGCGGAAACGCCCTTGACCTCCTCCTTCTTGAAACGGGGATCGACGGGGGAGTTGTCCTCGAACCACTGGGCGTTGGAGCTGATGATCTCGGTGCGGCGGGATGCCTCCCTGTCGCGGTAGTCGACGATTCCCTCATAGTGCGCCTTGCGGCCGAGAGGGTCGCCGTAATCCTCCACGAAGCCGTTCACGAAGTCCACGTCGGAGTCGGTGTCAGCCACCCAGGAGATATTGTACTGGTCCCACATCTTCAGGTCGCCGGTGGTGTAATACTCGATAAGCTCGGAGATATACTTCTTCTGCAGGTCGTTCTCGGCCACTTCGCGCGCCTTTTCGAGGTGCGCGATTATGACCTTGATGGCGTCGGAATAGACTCCGTCCACCTTGTAGGTCTCCTCGTAAATCCTGCCGTTCTTCTTGACGAGCCTGCTGTTGAGGCCGAAGGCTACCGGATGCTCGTCTGCCGCCGCCTCCATCTTGCCGTAGAATGCGTTGACCTCGGCGGCCGTCAAACCACCCTCATAGAAATTGACAGCGGACTCCTTCACGATGTCCTTGTCGTTGCCCTGGTAGCGCTTGGTTGCGTAGAGGTCGGGGTCGTATATTATATGAAGGAGAATCTTCGACTCTTCGGGATCTGTTTCCACGGCATCCGCAAGAGCCTGGAAATACTCTTTCGAGCACCCGGGCAGAATCTTTGAATCTGCATAGTGGTGATGGATTCCGTTGCTGAAAAAGACCCTCTTGGCATAGACGAGGAAATTATCCCACTCTTCGCCTGCGCGTTCCCCGTCATACTTTTCGAAAATATCCTCGAGCAGATGGCGGATCCTGAGGTTGTATTTGAAGTTCTGGTCCCAGGTGATGTCGCGGCCCGCCTTTGCCGCCTCGCTCAGGTGGTAGATGTATTCCTTCTGCTGCAGCGAAAGATCATCCCATCCCGGAATCCGGTACCGGAGTACCTGGATGTCGGCGAACTGGTCGATGCAGTAGGCGAATTCCGCCTCTTTCTCCTTTTCGGTGCAGGCCGTCAAGGTAAGTCCCAGGCCCGCTAAAATCATCATTCTTTTCAAGATTCTCATATTGGTTTGATTTATGTACAAATGTACAACTATTAAGGAAATAATCTTACCTTTGTTGATTATGAAACTCATGAAAAGGCTGATATGGCTTCTGGCGCTGGTCCCGATGGTGCTCTCCGCAGTCTCCTGCGGACCTAAGCCGCGCCGTGAGACTACCTCCGTCCTGATCTATCTGGCGGGGAATAACAGCCTTGAGTATTACGGGCCCGACTGCCTTTCGCAGCTCCGTTCCGGCTACATCCCGGAGGATAAGGCCGATGCCGACATCCTGCTGGTCTATTATCATGTTCCCGATGCGGCTCCCGTCCTGATGAAGATATCCAAGACCTCCAGCGGAGTCATCAAGGAACTGGTGCTCTACAGCTATCCCGCCGACCAGAACTCCGCATCGGTCTCCACCCTCAGGCAAGTGATAGCCGACGCCGAGGCGATATGCCCCGCCGACCATCACAACCTGGTGATGTGGTCCCACTCCACGGGATTCCTTCCCACCGGTTATTATGACAAGCTATGGTACGGGGATTCCGACCTCCGCGCACGCGGAGCAACCGGCGTGGAGCGCCGCACCTTCGGGCATGACTACGGCTCGGAGGAGGAGATAGAGATTCCCGACCTTGCGGCGGCCCTTCCCTTCAAATACGATGTCATCATCTTCGACTCCTGCCTGATGGGCGAAGTGGAGGTGGCCTGCGAGCTGCGCAACAAGTGCGACTACCTGGTGGTTTCCCCCACCGAGATAATGGCGAAGGGCTTCCCTTATTATATTATGATGGAGGAGCTCCTCCAGAATCCCGACAAGGCCGCGGCATGCACCGCCATCGCCTCCGAGTACTACGACTATTACAACTCCCAGCACGGCGGAGCTACGGTTACCGTGGTCAACACCTCCGCGCTCGGCGACCTGATGCAGGTGACCTCCCGGATAGTGTCAAACCACCGGAGCGAGATCGCCGCGATCAACCGCAACCGGCTGCAGTGGTACGACCGCTGCCGCGTACACTGGTCCTATGACCTCGACGACATAATCTCCCGGGTTGCCGGCTCAAGCGAGTATTCGGCATTCCAGAGCGCCCTCTCAGCCTGCACGGTTTACAAGGCGGCGACCCCGACTTTCCTCAGCATAGACATAAACAAATATTCGGGATTCGGCGTCTATCTGCCGTATCCCGAATATGAAAAGCTGAATGCTTTCTACAGGACCCTGGCCTGGAACAAGGCCGTAGGGCTGGTCGAATAGCGGTTACTTCTTGAAGAACCTGTTGTAGAGCCCCTCGAAGCCCTGTCCGTGACGGGCCTCGTCCTTTGCCATCTCGTGGACGGTGTCGTGGATGGCGTCGTAGTTGAGTTCCTTAGCCCTTGCGGCGATAGCCATCTTGCCTTCGCATGCGCCTGCCTCGGCCTCCATCCTCTTCTTGAGGTTGGTCTTGGTGTCCCAGACGATTTCGCCGAGGAGTTCAGCGATCTTGGCAGCGTGCTCGGCCTCTTCGAAAGCGTAGCGCTTGAAGGCTTCAGCCACTTCGGGATAGCCCTCGCGGTCGGCCTGGCGGCTCATGGCCAGATACATGCCTACTTCGTTGCATTCACCTGCGTAATGCTTCTGGAGACCGTCCCAGACCTCGGGGTCGCAGCCCTTTGCAACTCCGAGCTTGTGCTCGGTTACGAACTGGAGGGGACCGCCGCCATTCTCGACGACCTCTTTGAATTTAGACTGGGGAGCTTTGCAGAGCGGGCAGCGCTCGGGAGCCTCGGGACCTTCGTGGACATAGCCACAAACGGTGCAGATCCATTTCTTTGCCATATTGTTCAGTATTTATTTGTTGGTTGTTCGTTATCCTTGCAAATATAATGATAAAGGAAATAGTCCCCAAATATCATTTGCTTTCGCGGCGCCTTTTTACGAATGCGTTGTGCAACATGAAATAGAAGGCTATCAGAAGGGCGATGGCGGTGATGTTGCGCACCAGATAGTGCTTCCTTTCCAACGTGCTGCCGACCAGGACCATATCTTCGTCCTCCTCCATTACGGGCAGCACATTGTGGCCTGAGAGCTGCCTGGAGGCCCATTTGCGGATGATTACCCCGTCGCTCAGATAGACGGCTCCTCCGTTGTCGCGCATAAGCGTCAGCAGCGACTTGCGGTCGGCGGTAAGAAGATGCTCGCCCAGGTCACCCGGAACCTCTGAACTGTCGGAAAAGATGAATAGCGGCATCTCGAAGATCTCAAGCTGCTGCGAGAGCTCCCTCAGGCGGCCCCACCGCTCCTCGCTCATCGAGGCGCTGTCCCAGACGACTCCCGCCACAAAGACGCCCTCCTCCGAGAAGATGTCATTGCGGTAGTTGCCTTCGCCGTCGCGCAGGGCTATGTCGGTCATCGCTTCAGCAGCGTCGCCGCCGGTCATCTCGGTCACGGAGTCCACGAAGGTCCAGCTGTCGTCGGGCAGGCTGTCGAGGGTGAAATTCTGCTTTACGCCATCCTTCTCATAGATGAAGGTGGTCTCGAAGGTGGCGGTGCTTTCTCCCTTCGCCAATGCTGACAAATCGGTTCCGACACGGTAGGCGGTATAGTCGAGGGTCGGGATGTTTCTCCATACCCTTATGCCGATGGCCGAGATGCAGCAGGTGAAGATTGCGACTGCCAAGCAGTCGAACCACAGCGGCTTGTTGTACAGCCTCCTGCGGCTCCATAGGAAGAGGATGATGCTGATGGGAAGCAGCACGAGGTTCTTGCAGAGGCTCTGCCAGTTGGTCAGGTGGATTGCCTCGCCGAAGCACCCGCAGTCGCTGATGGGGTTGAATGCAACCAGGTAAACGGTGACCAGGGTGAAGGCGGCCATCATAACCATCCCGATGAAGGTAAAGATGGCAAGGAAGGCTCCTGTGATGACGCAGATGCCCGTAACTGCCTCCAAAGTGGACATTATCAGTCCGAAGAGGGTGGCGTAGGGGGTAAGGAAGCCCAGGTGCATGAATGCGAAATACTCCTTGACCACCAGCCCCGTGCCGACAGGGTCGATAAGTTTGGTGAATCCGGAAATGATGAAGGTGACTCCGAAAATGAGACGGAGAAGGTTGTTGAGCGATCTCATTTATATCAAACTGTCGATTTGGGCCTTGATCCTTTCAAAAATGGCTTCTGCAGGGAGCATCCTGTCGTCCTTTCCCGAACAGTCTATACGGCGGAAACCCGGGTCTGCCTCGCACTGCTCCAGGTAGATGGCGCGTACGCGCTTCTGGAACTCGATGCTTGCCTCGTGGATGTCGCTCTTCCCCTCGAGATAGTCGCGGTCGCTCCCTTCACGGGCGTTTCGGAGCTTGTCGTCCACGAAGGAGATGGGGACGTCGAGGAAGAGATTCAGGTCGGGCACGGGAATGCCGAACTGGCGGTACTCCACGTCGAGGATCCAGTCGCGCAGGGCGCGGGCCTCCTCATCGGATGCGGCCTTGGAGCATTGGAAGGCTATGTTGGAATAGACGTAGCGGTCGAGTATGACGCAGCGGCCCGCCTCCAGTTTCTCCCGGATCATGGGAGCGGCAGTGCGGCGGTCCTCGGCGAAGAGAAGGGCCACTATCTGCGGATGCACGGCATCTATGGCGCCGTAGTCCCCGCGCAGGTAACCCGCTATCATTCCGCCGAATACGGGGGCGTCATAGCGGGGGAAGTGGAGATGCTCCACCTCCTTCCCGCATGCCGCCATATATTCCGACAGCATCTTGAGCTGCGTCGATTTTCCGGCTCCGTCGAGCCCTTCCAGAACTATCAGCATACTAGAGTTTGCGCTTGACTTCCACAATCTGGAACGCCTCGATGACGTCGCCTATCTGGACATCGTTGTAACTCTCGATGTTCAAGCCGCAGTCGAATCCTGCAGCAACCTCCTTGACGTCGTCCTTGAAACGCTTGAGCGAACCGAGGCTTCCGGTGTGGATGACGATGCCGTCGCGGATGACGCGTACCTTCGAGGTTCGTGTCAGCTTGCCCTCCTTGACCATACAGCCGGCGATGGTGCCGACCTTCGAGATCTTGAAGGTCTCGCGGACCTCTGCGGTTGCGGTGACCTCCTCCTTCTGCTCGGGTGCGAGCATACCCTCGATACCGTCCTTGACCTCCTCGATGGCGTCGTAGATGACGGAGTAGAGGCGGATTTCGATGGACTCCTTCTCCGCCAGCTTGCGCGCCGCAGGCATCGGGCGGACCTGGAAACCGATGATGATGGCGTTCGAAGCGACTGCCAGCATGACGTCGGACTCGGAGATGGCACCCACCGCCTTGTGGATGACGTTGACGTGGAATTCGTCGGTCGAGAGTTTGATGAGGGAATCTGAGAGGGCCTCGATGGAACCGTCCACGTCGGCCTTGACGATGATGTTGAGCTCCTGGAAGTTGCCGAGCGCGATACGGCGTCCGATCTCTTCGAGGGTGATGTGGGTCTGGGTCTTGATGCCCTGGATGCGGATGAGTTGCTCGCGCTTGTTGGCCACGTCGCGCGCCTCCTTCTCGTTCTCGGTGGCGTTCAGGGTGTCGCCCGCGGTGGGCGCTCCGCTGAGTCCGAGGACTGATACAGGAGTGGAAGGACCGGCCTCCTTGAGCCTCTGGCCGCGCTCGTTGAACATCGCCTTGACGCGTCCGGAGTAGCATCCCGCCACGATGGGATCTCCCACGTGGAGGGTTCCGCCCTGGATCAGGACGGTGGCGAGATAGCCGCGTCCCTTGTCGAGGGAGGACTCGATGATGCTTCCCACAGCCAGTTTGTCGGGGTTTGCCTTCAGGTCGAGCATATCGGCCTCGAGAAGGACCTTCTCGAGCAGCAGGTCCACGTTGAGACCCTTCTTCGCGGAGATTTCCTGGCACTGGTATTTGCCGCCCCAATCCTCCACGAGGATGTTCATGTTGGCGAGCTGTTCCTTGATCTTTTCAGGGTTTGCTCCTGGCTTGTCTATCTTGTTGATGGCGAAGATCATAGGCACGCCGGCCGCCTGCGCGTGGTTGATTGCCTCTATGGTCTGGGGCATCACGGCGTCGTCGGCCGCCACGATGATGATGGCAAGGTCGGTGACCTTCGCTCCGCGGGCACGCATCGCCGTGAAGGCCTCGTGACCCGGGGTGTCGAGGAAGGTGATGTGCCTTCCGTCCTCAAGCACCACGCTGTAGGCGCCGATATGTTGGGTGATGCCGCCGGCCTCGCCCGCGATGACGTTGGTGTTGCGGATGTAGTCGAGCAGCGAGGTCTTGCCGTGGTCCACGTGACCCATCACGGTGACGATGGGCGGACGGGGTACGAGATCCTCTTCGGAATCCTCCTTCTCCTCGATGGCTGCCTGAGCCTCGGGCTTGATGAACTCGATCTCGTAACCGAACTCCTCGGCGACGAGGACGAGCGCTTCCGCGTCGAGCCTCTGGTTGATGGAGACCATCAGGCCGAGGTTCATGCAGGCCTCGATGACCTTCACCACGGGGGTGTTGTTCATCAGGATGGCCAGCTCGTTGACGGTGACGAATTCGGTGACCTTGAGCACCTTGTTGGTGAGCTCCTGGAGCTCCTGCTCCTCCTGCATCCTCTGGAAGACCTCCTCGCGCTTCTCGCGGCGGTGCTTCGAGGTCTTGGTCTTACCCTTGCCCTCGACCATCCTTGCGTAGGTCTCCTTTATCTGCTTTTGGATCTCATCCTCGTTTATCTCGGTGCGGAGGGCCTTGAAGCGCTCCTTCTTGGCCGCCTTGCCGCCCTTGGCGCCCTTTCCGCCTTCGTTGCGCTGGGGCTTGTTGTTCTCGCCGAAATTGATGCCGGCCTTCTCCACGTCGACCTTTGCGCTGCCGCCCTTCTTGATGCGTTCGCGCTTGCCCTTATCCTTCTTCTCCTTGGAGTCGCGGGAGGGCTTCTTCTCGAACTGGGAGAGGTCGATCTTGCCGGTAATCTTGGGACCGTCGAGCTTCTCCACCTCGGTGGCGATATGCTCGGGCTCCAGACGCTCGGGCTTGGGCTCGACCTTCTCCACAGGCTTGACCTCGGGCCCGGCGGGCTTCACGGCTTCGGCTACGGGCTCCGGCTTTACCGGCTCGGCGGGCTTCACGACTTCAGCCACGGGTTCCGGCTTGACAGGCTCTGCTGCCTTGGGCTTCTCGGCCACAGGCGCCTCTGCCTCCTTGACGGGCTCTGCCTCCTTGACGGGTTCTGCCGGCTTGACGGGCTCTTTCGCCTTGACGGGTTCTTCGGCCTTTGAGGGCTTGGCCTCCTTGGCCGGCTTCGCGGTCAGGACGTTGGTCTTGATGACGATCTCCTTCTCGGGTTCCTTCGCCTCTGCGTGGCGGCTCTCCATCTCGGTAATCTCCTTTACCTTGATGGCCACCTTGCGGGACTGCTCCTTGAGTATCTGCTCCTTACCGAACTCCTTGGCCACCAGCTCGTAAACCTCTTCGCTTATCTTGTTGGTAGGCTTGACTTCGATGTCGATGTTCTTCTTGTGGAAAAACTCCTGAAGGGTTCCGCTTCCGATGTTGAAGTCCTTCAGTACCTTGTTGATTCTGATCGTTCCTTCTGACATATTATTCCTCCTCCTTGGGGGTATCTTCGAACTCGGCCCTGAGAATCCTCTGGACCTCTTCCGCGGTCTCCTCTTCGAGATCGGCGCGCATCACGAGTTCCTTCACGGGAAGTGCGAGGACGCTCTTCGCGGTATCGCATCCGATGCCCTTGAGGGCGTCGATGATCCACTGTTCGATCTCGTCGTTGAATTCGTCGAGCATAACGTCTTCCTCGTCGATCTCAGTTTCGTCGATATCCCTGTAAACTTCTATCTGATAGCCTGCAAGCATTCCCGCAAGCTTGATGTTGCTGCCGTTCTTGCCGATTGCGAGCGAAACCTCCGAAGGCTTCAGGTTGACCCTGATCTGCTTCTCCTCTTCGTTGATCTCCATCGAGCTGATCTTGGCGGGGCTGAGGGCCCTGGTTACGAGAAGCTGGGTGTTGGAGGTCCAGTTGATGATGTCGATGTTCTCGTTGCGCAGCTCGCGGACGATGCCGTGGATACGCGAACCCTTCACGCCGACGCATGCTCCAACGGGATCGATGCGGTCGTCATACGATTCGACAGCTATCTTGGCGCGCTCGCCCGGCATGCGGACCACCTTCTTGATAGTGATCAGGCCGTCGAAAATCTCAGGCACCTCCTGCTCGAAGAGTCTCTCGAGGAAGAGGGGAGAGGTACGCGAAAGGGTGATGACGGGAGTGTTGTTCTTCATCTCCACGTCTGAGATGACAGCCTTTACGGTGTCGCCCTTGCGGAAGAAGTCGGTCGGTATCTGCTCGGCCTTGGGGAGCACGAGTTCGTTGCCGTCCTCGTCCATGACGAGCACCTCTTTCTTCCATGCCTGATAGACTTCGCCTACCATTATCTCGCCGATCTTGTCGCGATACTTGTTGTAGAGATTGGCCTTCTCGATGTCCATTATGCGTCCGGAGAGGTTCTGGCGGATGTTGAGGATGCCGCGGCGGCCGAAGTCGGCGAGCTTGACCTCTTCGGGATACTCCTCGCCCACCTCGTAGGAGTCGTCGATTCTCTGTACCTCTTCGAGAGAGATCTCCCTTGCGGGATCCTCCACCTCCTCGACCACGGTGCGGTTGCGCCAGATCTCGAAGTCTCCCTTGTCGATATTGATGATTATGTCGAAATCGGCGGTCTCGCCGTACATTTTTTCGAGCTGCGAGCGGAATACGTCCTCGAGCACACTCATCATCGTAGGACGGTCGATGCTTTTCTGTTCTTTGAAGTCAGCGAATGAGCTGATAAGGTTCAAACCTTCCATTTTAAGTCGTTGCGTTTGTTATTGTTTATACTATTATTCTATTCTTCTTCAGCCGGGCCGATGGTCTTGCGCCTTGCGGAGCCCACGGTAAGGGAGAAATCCTCCTTGTCGCGGTCGAGTTTCGACTCGATGTGACGGCTCAGCTCCACGCAGTCGTCGATGGTGACTCCGGCGTCCTCGCGGGTGATGGTGACGTCGATGTCGTTATCCTTGCTGACCTTGACCTTGACAAGCGTCAGCGGCGTATTCGCCAGGTATTCGGAGGCAATCGCCTCGATGATTTCCTTTGCAATCATTGTCGTAAATATCTCCTTTCGGTCCGGTATAATAGACAAGGGGACCGTCGGGCCCCCTTGCACATCTTCATCTAACGGCTGCAAAGATATAGAAAAACCGCTAAATGACAAATAGTTTATATTTTTTTTGGCAAATAAAAAAAAACAGCGACCCTATGACTAGAAGCCGCTGTTATAAAATAAGGGGCTACCGACCTACCCTTTCCCTTAACTCTCCCTAAAAAGGCCGCCCAGGTGGGTGTCTATCGAGTAACAGGCCCACGTTGTTAAGACAGTGCAAATATACAAAAAAAACAATGTCTTGTACTTCCGATCTCTATGGCGAACTACACTTAGCCCGCCCTAGGCGGAGGAATGTTTCACTTCAAACCTGTGCCGCCCGTGGTAACATGAACGGGAGGGGCCCACGAAGTGGGAGGGATGGAGCGAAGCGGAAGGTTTGAAGGGGAACATCCCGGAGCAAATAAAGCGGGCCAAAAACATCAAAAACTAAAGCATTAAATATCGATTATTTGGAAAAAGAGAGTTATATTTGTAATCTTGTCAGGACTATGGTCAGTTTAACAGCAAAAGAGATAGCGGAACGCATCGGCGGGACGGTGGAAGGGGACCCTCAGGTGAGGGTTTCTGCCCCTGCGCGCATCGAATACGGCCGCCCCGGAACGGTTTGCTTCTATGCAAACCCGAAGTACGAATCATATCTCGACAGCTGTAAGGCCGACATAATCATAGTAGGCCGCGACTTCGAGCCCAAACAGCCGCTGACGGCCACCCTGATCCGCGTGGACGATCCCTACAAGGGAGTGACCTTGCTGCTCGAGTTCTTTGACTCGCTGAAAAAGAACAAATTGCGCGGCAACCGCTTCTCCGCCCGCTGGCTCGACTACCGCAACCATATAGCGGTATCCGCCCGCATCGGCCGCGGCACCCATATCTTCCCCCAGGTCCATATCGGCCGCAAGGTCAGGATCGGCAGTAACTGCATAATCTATCCCGGAGTGAGAATCTACCACGACTGCGAAATCGGCGACAACTGCATAATCCACGCTAACGCCGTAATCGGGGCCGATGGATTCGGCTTCACGAAGATGGAGGACGGCACCTACAGGAAGATTCCCCAGACAGGCAACGTCGTGATAGGCAACAATGTGGAGATCGGTGCCGGAACCACCGTCGACCGCGCCATGATGGGCTCTACCGTGATCCGAGACGGAGTCAAGATAGACAACCTCTGCCAGATAGCCCACAACGTGGAAATCGGCGAGAACACCGTGATATCGGCCCAGTGCGGCATCGCAGGCTCGACAAGGATAGGCCGCAACTGCATAATCGCGGGTCAGAGCGGCGTTGCCGACCACGTAACCGTGGCGGACAACACCACGATCGCCGCCCGGACCGGTGTGGCAGGAAATGTGAAGAAAGAGGGTGGGACCCTCCTCGGATTCCCTGCAATCGACTATTGGGACTATATGCGGGCCTACGCGGTATTCAAACAATCCGGAAAAAAGAAGCAATGAAACAGCATACACTAGCCAAAACCTGCCATTTCGACGGAGTGGGCCTCCATACCGGCAAAGCTGTGCACATCGACGTGCAGCCCGCCCCTCCGGATTTCGGAATAACCTTCGTGCGCTCCGATGCGGGGCGCAGGCCGGTTCTGGTGAACTTCTTCAATGCGGCGCCCTCCTCCAGATGCAGCATGCTTCAGGAGAATGACGTGGAGATAATCACGGCCGAGCACCTCCTCTCCGCCCTCAGCGGACTGGGCATCGACAACGCCTCGATCATAATCGACGCTCCTGAGGTGCCGATTCTCGACGGCAGCGCAAAGGCGTTCACCGACGCCTTCCTTGCGGCCGGAATCAAAGAGCAGGATGCGGACCGCGAATATCTGACCATCGACGAACCCTTCGTGTACGAGACCGAAGGGGGCTCCAGATACGTTTTCGAACCCTCCGACACCCTCGAAATCGAGGTCGAAGTGGACTATCCCTCGCCGATAGTCGGCTGCCAGACGGCCGTGTTCCGCGAGGGGATGGACTATGCCGCGGAGATAGCTCCGTGCCGTACTTTCTGCTTCTTCAGCGAACTGCAGCCCCTGCTGGGAAAGGGGCTGATCAAGGGCGGAGCCATCGACAACGCATTGGTAGTGGTGGACGAGGAGCCTTCCGAGGAGGCTGTCGCCAACCTGTGCAAGGTATTCGACCTCTCCTCGATAGAGAGAGTCTCCGCAGGCTACCTGAGCAAGCCCCTGTTCGACAACGAGATAGCCCGCCACAAACTGCTCGACCTGATCGGCGACCTGACCCTGGCCGCAATGCCTCTGAAGATGCGCATAAAGGCCTTCAAACCCGGCCACGCCTCCAATGCAGAGGCGGTTTCCGCCCTGGTTTCCAGTACTTTCCCGGTATTTGACGACGATGAACAATAACAGTTTTATTCACCCTGACGCCCGCATCGGCAAGAATGTCGAGATCGGCCCTTTCTGCTATATCAGCGGCGAGGTGGAGATCGGCGACAACTGCAAAATAGGCCCCAACGTAACGATATTCGACTATGTGAAAATCGGCGGAGGATGCAACATCTTCCCCGGCGCCGTTATCGGCGGCATCCCTCAGGACCTCAAATATGAGGGAGAGGTTACCCGCGTGGAGATCGGCGAGAATACCACCATCCGCGAGTGTGCTACGGTCAACCGCGGCACTGCGGCCAGCGGAAAGTATCTTACGAAGGTGGGCTCCAACTGCCTGCTGATGTCCTATGTCCACGTGGCTCACGACTGTGTGGTGGGTGACAACTGCATCCTTGCGGGCTATACCGGCCTGGCGGGTGAGGTGGTGATCGATGATTTCGCCACACTCGGCGGCGGCGTGCTGGTCCATCAGTTCTGCCATATCGGCTCCTACACGATGCTTGGCGGCGGCAACACCGTAATCAAGGATGTTCCGCCCTTCGTACTGGCCAGCCGCAATCCCGTGGTCTTCGAGGGACTGAATATCGTCGGCCTGCGCCGCAAGGGCTTCTCCAATGAGACTATCGGCGAGATCAAGGAGATCTATCGCATGATCTATCAGGGCGGAATGACCGTCTCCGACGCCTGCATCGCAATAAAGGGCGCCTTCCCCAGGAGTACCCACCGCGATATGATCCTCTCATTCGTGGAGAACTCCGGCAGGGGCATCATCAAGTGCCCCGTCAAGTGATGGAGGCTCCGGAAGTCTGTATCCTGACGACGGCATACCTGCCGCCGGTCGACTATTTCCGGGCGATAGCCCTTTCCGGGAAGGCACTCATCGAAGGGTGCGAGAGCTACCAGAAGCAGTCCTGGCGCAATCGCTGCCGCATCTTCTCGACCGGCGGTCCGGAGAACCTGGTTATTCCCGTCGAGCACGGCAATATCCGCACCTCCACCATACGCGACATCCGTATAGACTGGTCCGAACCCTGGCTGATACGCCACAAGCGGGCCCTGGAGGCTGCGTACAACTCTTCCGCCTTCTTCGAGTATTACCGCGACGACCTCTTCGAGGTGATGGACCGCAGGGAGACCTTCCTCTTCGACTACAATATACGTCTGATCGAACTGCTGTTGGGAATGGCAGGCCTGAAGGCGGAAATCTCCGTTACGGAAGCTTATGTTCCGGAGTATCCCGAAGGGGATTTGAGGCAGGTAATCCAGCCCAAATACAAGGGGCCGGGCTTTTGCGAGCTGTACCAAAAAGAAGAGAAGACCTGGTTCCAGGTCTTCTCCACAGGGCGGGAATTCATCCCGCATCTTTCAGTCATCGACCTCCTCTGCAGCGAAGGGCCCGATGCCGTTTCCTACCTTGTTTAGAATCTGAAGGCGAGCGTGAATACCAGCTTGCCGAGACCCTTGTTGACCTCGATGGCGGGAGCCGTCACATCTTCATAGCTGTCGAAAACCGTGAACTTGTCGTAATTGTCGCCGATAAGTTTCTGGTATGCGATGTCGAAGCTTGTGCGTCCCTCTTCGCCGAACCTGAATCCGACGCCGCAGGAGAGGTAGCTTGTGCTCTGGTAGGTGTAGTAGGGCAGTCCGTTGTAGTCGACGAGCGAGCCTGCGCTGCCGTAGTAGTTGTATCCTGCGCGGAATGCGGTGTTGCCCCAGAGCAGCTCGCCGCCGAGGCGGAAGATGTCGCAGCGTCCGAGTCCGGTGCCGATAGCCATGTTGGCGTCGGAGAAGGTGTTGGTGTTTCCGTTGCCGTCTGCCATCTTCATCCTGCCGTAGTTGACGCTCTCATAGTCGGCGCTGATAAGGCCGAGGCCACCTATCGTATAGGCTGCGCCGATGCTCCAGCGGAGGGGCGTGGTGATCTGGTAATCAAACGAACCGTAAGGCGACTCCTGACTGTTGGTATTGCCGTTGTCGAACTCGGAAGTCATCCACCTCTGCCAGCTGTCGGTGAGGGAGTACCAGGTGGGGGTGGTCAGCGTAGCGCCGAGTCTGAGGCCGCCGGCAGGCGCCCAGATGGCTCCGATCTTGGCGTTGAATCCCGCGCCGGAGGTCTGCTGCCAGTAGTCGCTTGTCATGCTGACGAATCCGTCGTCGAATTCGAGCGAGTTGTTGGCAATTTCGGAGTAGTACTCCTTGATGGTGTAATCCACGCTTATGAGGTTGAGGTTCACGCCCAGGAAGAGGTTGTCGTTCCAGTTGCCTCCGAAGTTGAAGGAGAACTCGTGTGAACCGCCGTAGGTCTTGCTGTAGTAATCCTGCCTCAGGCGTCCGCCGACTCCTATGCTGCCGTCACCGAAGATATTCTCGGTAGATGCGATGTAGGACTGGGGATTGGTGTCGGTTATGGGATTGATCAGGTAGCTGTCGTATGCCAGGATGGCGTTCCAGGGGATGTTCTCGTTGTTGTACGGCTCGTAGTTTTCAGAGACTTCGAGCATCGTGGGATCCAGGCCGTTGACGCTGCAGGCGATCGAGCCGAGGATGCTGGCCTTCGAGTTGTAACCGGAGGCGCTGACGATGTTGTTGAAACTGTTGGTGCGGTTGACCGTGAAGCCGAAGTTGTAGTTCAGCAGCCCGGAAGCGTTGCCGGTGTTGACTGCCGTTACGAATCCCGTGTTGGAGAGGGTGAAACGCGTCTTGCTGTCGGAGTATGGGTTGCCGTTGAAGTAGCTGTCGCCCCTTGCCGTGATGAATGCCGGGGAGACGGTGAACTCGTTGCACCTGTAAACTCCTGAGCTTGCCGGATTTATCGATATTGCTCCAAGGTCTCCTCCAAGTGCGGTGAAGGCGTTGCCCATAGCCAGCGTGCGTGCAGTGCCCTCGTAGTGATTCTCTGCGATAAGCAGTGCGTCAGCGGGGCCCTGGGCGAATGCCGATCCGGCCAGAAGGAGTGAACAGAGCAGTGTATATATCTTTTTCATAGCGTCTGTAGTGTTAATGAGGTTATTCAATCCGGGGCGTCGTTACCTGCGTCCTCCGCCGGTGTGTCCGCCTGAGCTGCCGCTGCTGCTGTGTCCGCCGGAGCTGCTGCCGCCGCTGAAGCCGCCTGATGAACGGCTGCCTCCGCTGTATGAGCTGCCTCCGCTGTAGCTGCTGCCGGAAGAACGGGTGCCGGAGCTGTAGGAACTGCTGCTGGAACTGCCGCTGCTGCG
>JAFZXU010000041.1 GCA_017616655.1 Bacteroidales bacterium | reverse complement strand
TTCTACGTGTTCATCAACATCGGCGGCGTGATCGCTCCGTTCGTGGCGCCTATGCTCCGCAAGTGGTGGCTCAATATCCACAACTTCATCTACAATGCCGACATGTCCGCCCTCTGCCATCAGTATATCAATGGCGACCAGGCAATTGCGACTTCCCAGAAGTTCATGGAGACCGCCGCCAACTCCGTTCTCGACCCTGCGGTCCTGGCCAATACCACCCAGTTCTGCTCGGACTACGTGAACGTCTTCAACACAGGTGTCCACTACTCCTTCATCGTTTCGGCATTGGCAATGATCACCTCGCTGATCATCTTCTTCGTCAACAAGCACCGTTTCCCGCAGCCTGCAAAGAAGGTCGCCGCACAGAGCGTGGAATACACCGCAGAGGAGAAGCAGGCAATGGCAAAGGAGATCAAGCAGCGTATGGCAGCCCTCTTCGCAGTGCTCGGCATCGCAGTCTTCTTCTGGCTCTCGTTCCACCAGAACGGCCAGTCGCTCTCCGTCTTTGCACGCGACTTCGTCAACACCAAGGCTCTCCCCGCTGAGATCTGGCAGGCTATGAACCCGCTGTTCGTGATAGTGCTTACGCCTATCATCATGGTTCTCTTCGCTTCGCTGGCACGCAAGGGCAGGCCGGTTTCGACTCCCCGAAAGATTGCCCTCGGTATGGGTATCGCCGGCCTGGCATATCTCTTCCTGATGATTTTCTCGATTGTCGGTCACTATCCTTCCGGAGATGTCTTCCGTACCCTCGATACCACGCAGATGGCCGAGATGAATCTGGCCAAGGCTGCTCCCTGGGTAATGGTCGTCACCTATTTCTTCCTCACAGTGGCTGAGCTCTTCATCTCGCCTCTCGGCCTGAGCTTCGTCTCCAAGGTGGCTCCGAAGAATATGGTCGGTCTCTGCCAGGGCCTCTGGCTCGGCGCTACCGCCATAGGCAACCTCTTCATCTTCGTAGGACCCATCATGCTCAACGCATGGGATATCTGGAAGTGCTGGGGCGTATTCCTCCTCATCTGCTTCGTTTCGATGTGCATCATGCTCGGAATGGTCAAGTGGCTCGAGAAGGTTACCAACTGCTAATTGCTTGGTTCTGAAATAATAGGGCCGGCCGGAATCATCCGGCCGGCTTTTTTGTATATTTGTATCTTATATGATCAATTCATGGCGGTAATGATGAAAATGAAGAGTTCAAGGTATTTCAGTTTCTTTCTGGCGGCGACCTTCCTGCTGCAGACGGCGGGATCGTGCCATCGCGACCCCCTCACTCCCGATGAGAAACCGGATCCCCCGGTTGACAGCAGCGTGGTGCGGATAGTTGAGACGGGGGAGGGGTTCGACTCCTTCGGTGCGGCCGTCTTGGCGGCGAATGCATCGGCGGCCCCCGTCACGGTGCGCCTGCTTGTGGACTGCGCCTCGGCCGGAGTCCGGGTCAGCAACCCTTCGTGGGCTAAGGTGACGATAGACCTTGCCGGCCACTCCCTGGAGATGCTGGGCGAGCTGAAGGTGCTCTCGGCGGCTGAAATCGCCGACAGCAGCACCCCCGGCGACGGCACTCCCGGAAAGGGATTCATCAATGCTGCCGACTCTCCGGCCCTGAGCGCAGCCAACTGCGCAGAACTGACAATCTCCGGCGGCAATATCATCTGCACCAAGGACTCCACCTATACCGTACGCATCGAAGACGGCGCCCGTACCATTGTCAACGGCCCGGCCCGGATCGTGTCGGAGAAGTACCGCTGCCTCTATCTCTATGGTAGCGAGACTGCCCGCTCCGAGGCCTCCCTCACCATAAAGGACGGCTGGTTCGAGTGCGCCGAGGGCCATAACATCATAACGACCACCAGGAGTACCAACGCAGGCGCCCACAGGATATGCCTCCTGAATGTCAGCGGCGGCCATTTCCGCCATGCCGGAAGCGACTATTCCGCCACCCGCAGATGCATCTACCGCGGCTATGACAACTGCACCGCGAAGGTCAGCGGAGGCTTCTTCGACACGGGAGAAATCTACCGTCACGGCTCCCAGTCGGTACACGACTATACCGCCGAGGGTGCAGTCGTGACCAGCACCCAGACAGATTTCCCGCAGGAGTATGCGGCCGGCTACACACATTATGTCAAGATGGAGCGTGGCCCCGAAGCGGCAGATGCCGCGGTGCGCAGGCTCTTCGAGGAGTCCAAAGCAGCCAACCTCGTCGTGATGGCATACAAGGGCGACGAGATGGTCTATTCAGCCGCCTACGGTTACCGTTGCAAGAAGAAGGGCTGTCTGGATACCCTCGAGGTGCACGACATCTACCGCCTGGCCTCCATCTCCAAATCTTTCACCGGCGCCGCCGCAATGCTGCTCGTGGAGCAGGGAAAACTGGACCTGAAGGCGAAGGTGAATGATTATCTCGCCCTGCTGCCCGAAGGCAAACGCTTTACCGTGTCGAATCCCAAGTATCCGGATGTTCCCATCACGGTTGAGATGCTGCTGAACCATACCTCCACCATCGGAGGCTCCAACTATGCCGTGGAGGTCTTCTCGAAGAATATCACCTATTCCTCCGACAAGCCCGGAGAGGTTTACGACTACTCCAATATGGGCAGCGTCGTTGCCGGAGCCGTGGTTGAACTGGCTTCGGGAGAGAGGCTCGACAAGTTCGTCAAGTCCAACCTCCTGGACAAGATCGGGATGCCCCATTCCGGCTTCAACTGCTCCCTGATAGATACCATGAGCGGGCCCAAGTTTACCTATATCTATACCTCTTCCGGTTCGTATTCCTACGAAACCGCATATCCTCCGATGCTGACCGCGGCCCAGGAGGCGAACTACGTGCTCGGTTACAATACGGGATTCGTGAGCCCCGCGGGCAATATGAAGTCGAATGCCGAAGAACTGTGCCGCTGGGCCCGCACTCTCCAGATGGGCGGCCTCTCCCCGGACGGGGTACGGGTGCTCTCTGAAAAAAGCGTCAGGGACATGGTCAACAATACAGGACCCGGCTCGCGCTACGGCTACTTCCTCTATACCAACGTTTCCGTCATTCCGGGACAGATTCGTACAGGCCACAACGGCGGCTACAACGGAGCCCACACCACTATGTACTTCGGTATGTCGTTCGACGCCTCGGGCACGATAGTCCCTCCCGAGAAGGGGTCGGCCGACGACTGGCGCATAGTCACCCTCTCCTCCGGCGGCTCGGGGGAGGATTCCCTCGGGGACGGCATCACCAAGGCGCTTTACTACACCCTCATCGAGCGGTAATGTGATATTTCGGCGGTAAAAAGCAAAAAAGTCAAAATCTTTTTGCCACATAATAAAAAAGATGTAATTTTGCGGCTTGGTATATACCCCGGCGAAGGCGCCGGATGAATTGGAAAAACAAGAAAAAACAATATATCATGCACACTAAAGGTATCAAGGACACGTATGTGTCACCGGCCATCTCCAGGCAGGTGACGTTAACCTCTTCCGGGTCGATCCTCTCGGGGTCGATCCTGAATGAAATGGAAGTGACCTCCACTGGTCAGGAAGTCGTCGACAAGGACTTCGATACTGACGGTTTTACCCACACCTGGAACTAAAAGGAGGAACGACGATGAAGAAAGCAATCAAAATCAGCAGCATTTCGCTCTGCCTCGGCCTGGCCATCCTTATGACCGGCTGCCAGATTGACGAGTGGGGTTTCTCGAAGGGCATCACCTTCTCGGCTACCACCGGTTACGAAAACCTTCCCGGCACCAGGACCATCTACAGCGGTGACGTCACGACCGTGAGCGGTGCGGCTTACGAGCGCATCGACTGGGAGGTCAACGACCTTATCCGCGTCGTCAGCGACGTCGCCGAGACTCCCGGCGGAGACAACTACGCAGATTACAAGATTACCGGTGTAGCGTCCAGCACCACCCAGATCAGCAAGGCTACCGTGGCTAACGCAGGCAGCGAAGGTCTCAACTGGGGCTCCGGCACCAACACCTTCTTCGCGATGTATCCCGCTCCTTCGACCACCGGTGTCCAGAGCGGTACCGCAATCTCCCTCTCGGGTACTACCGCTACCATCTCCGGCAGCATCCCCGCAACCCAGGCCGTGACCCTTAACTCCACCGCCGGCAAGTACCTGCCCGATATGCGCTATGCATATATGTGGGCTGCTACCAGCTCGACCGAAGGCAGCGGCGTAGAGCTGGCGTTCAAGCCCGCCATGACCGCGTTCGAGTTTACCTTCGGCAACTCCGGCAGCCCGAACACCGTCCTCCTCAAGAAGTTCGAGCTCTCCTCGACCTCCTGCGCCCTCACCGGCGCATTTACCGGTTCCATCGCAGCCGCTACCCCCGGTACCTGCTCCTTCGCAGGTCCCGCTTACTCGACCAGCAACAACAAGATCACCGTCAACTTCGGAACGGGCGTCGATGTTTCGGCTACCAAGTATGTCACCTTCGACGTGCTGGCGCTCCCCCTGAATATTACCGACCTTACCGTCACCCTGACCATCGAGAGCCAGGGCGTCACCTCCGTCAAGTCGATGGAGCTCAAGGAAGGCTCAGCCTCCATTCCTTTCAGCGCCAACAAGAAGTACCGCATCCGCATCAGCGCTCCCGCACCCGACGAGCCGTGGATCTATGTCATCGAACCCGCTGACATCGATACCATCAAGATATACGGCCACGTAGCTGCTGACGGCACTCCCGTTTCCGTGAAGAGCTACAAGTACAAGGCGAGCGACCCCACCAACAAGGTGGCCGTTCCCTGGGAGCTCGAGTATGCGGCTTCGGGATCCAGCAGCTGGTCGACCACTCCCGACAGCAGGCTTTCAGTTTCTATTCCTATGCATGTCGGCGGCACCACCGGCGAAAATGCTACCCCCAGCATAACCCGCGATCACTATAGCACTGAAAAGGTAGAGAACCAGCATATCGACGATATCGAAGAGGCCGCTACCGCTGCTCTCCGCAGCCGCGACGCCGTAGGTACCAGCTCAACTCCCTTCGACCTCTCCACCCATCCGTTCTACGGTAGTGATATAACCACGACTGTGCCGCGCGAGACCGCAAACTGCTACGTCATTTCCCGTCCCGGTTACTACAGGATACCTCTCGTTTACGGCAATGCCATAAAGAACGGCGCTACCAACAGTCATTCCTATCAAGGTCAGCTGGCTTATGATACCGGTAATAATGACAATGACCATTTCATGCGTACGTTCCTCAGGCATGATAACGGAAAGATTGTCGATCCCTGGATTTCCGGCAACGGAATCGCCGTTACAAATGCTGTCGTCGTATGGCAGGATGTAGCCAATGCCGATACCCAGATTATTCTGGATTCCGATCTCAGCATCAACGGCGATTATCTCGATTTCGAAGTCAAGCGTGAGCATATCCGTCCCGGCAACATCGTGATTGCCGCCCGTAATGCTTCGAATGTCATCGTTTGGAGCTGGCATATCTGGGTGATTGAAACAGACCTTACTCCTGTTTCTGTTACCGACCTTAATGGTGTAACCCATCAGATGATGCCCCGCAACCTCGGCTGGACCGACAAGGCCTCCGGATACGGCAGCAAGTGGAACGACTGGACTTTCGACATCCGCATCAAGCAGACCGAGACCGGCGGAGCGACCGGCGACAGGTTTACTGTCAAGCAGATAGGTGAGACCATCATCGTCAACCCCAACGTCGGTTCCAACACCTTCTACCAGTGGGGCCGCAAGGATCCGATGCTTCCGGCAGCAAGCAGCAGCCAGAACAAGAGTTACTACTCAGCCGCAGGTTTTGTGCTCACTATCGACAATACCCATACTGTAATCGATACTCCTCCGACATCTTCTGAGCATGTCACTGTAGGCCACTCCATCCAGAACCCCCACAAGCAGTACTACCGTAAAGTTACTGCCGGTAATTCCAAGGGAACCTATCTTGGCGGAGCCGACCCCGTCCTTATAGGCAACCTATGGGATGCAGACCTGATTCCATATACCAATACGGCTATCGGAACTCCTGATCCTTTCGACAACCGACTTCCTGTCAAGACCGTTTACGATCCCTGCCCTCCCGGATTCTGTGTCCCTTACGGATACTTCTTCGGAGCATTCACCCGTAGCCAGAGCGATTGGGTATACCCTCCCATCTCAGGAGCTTCCCTAATTACTGGAGAGGGTTGGAGATTCAACAGTAGCGACAACCACTTCTTACCCTTCACCGGAGCAAGAGGCGGTAACGGAGAGACCGGTATCTTCGATGTGACAAATCTTGGCTATTATTGGACAACAGCTCCGGATTCGCGCAACGATTATACTTATAGAGCTTGTGCCAAGTACCTCCACCTTGCCAGTGAAGGCGCTTTGCGTGCGCGCAACGACCAGGACAAGGCAGCATGCTACGCAATCAGGGCCGTCAAGGAACAATAAGATAAATGTATGACTACTGTAACTGATCCAGATTCAGTAAATAACAATTACGAGCGACCTCGATCGGGAGAGATTGCCATTGAGGCTGAAAATGTCTTCAGCCAGTCCGGCGGCAACGGCGAGAATATCGGTGACGATCCGATAATCGACAATCCCGATCCCTGGACCGGTTAGCTATACGACTCAAATAAGGGCCGGGTGTATTCCCGGCCCTTGACATTATATTAAAGCAACAAAAGCTATGAAAAAAACACACCACATTTTAATCATTACGACTGTTGCGCTTCTCTTCTCCGCCTGCCAGACGGTGGAAACTCCTGATACCTCCTGGGTTCCGCAGGAACCGTTCAGGGCGGAAATAGCCGACGCGCAAACCAGAACCTACATCGACGGGTCCGGTACGGACATCAGGATGCACTGGACCGCCAACGATGAGATATCCCTTTTCTACAGCACTTACGGGCTGAAATATCTCTTCCAGGGGCAGACCGGCGACAGGGGCGGAATCTTCCTGCCCGAAACCTCCGGAGTCTTTACCGCAGGCTTCGAGTTGAACCGCTACTACGCCATCTATCCCTACAAGGCGGAGAACGGCATCTCCCAGGACTGCATAATGAGCACGACGCTCCCCGAGACCCAGACCTGGGCCTCCGGTTCATTCGGTCCGGGCACAGCCATTATGACTGCCGTCACAACCAGCCGGAACGACTATAACCTGGTCTTTTACAACGTGATGTCGTTCCTGAAGCTCAGCATCTACGGCGGCAAGACCGTCAGTTCGATCATCCTTCAGGGCAATAACGGCGAGCCTCTCTCCGGTCAAGTTGAAATCGACGTTACCACCGGCAACGAGCCTGCCCTCTCCTTCGTCAGCGGCACCACTCCCGAAGCTACTATTACCCTCGACTGCCCGGGAGGCGTAGTGACCGGTGCGGATGCCGACAATGCAACCGATTTCATCATCGCGCTTCCTCCTACTCTCTTCTCGGGAGGCTTTTCAGTGAGGGTAACCGACAGCGAAGGTGTCGTCACCACCCGGACGACCACGAATCCGGTTACATTCGCCCGCAACCATATCAAACCTATGGCTGCCTTCACGCTCGACGCAACGCCCGCTCCCGAGCCGCCGCAGCCCGTGATTCCCGACCTTCCGGAGGTGAACTCCGGCCTGCCGGTACTCTATGTATATACTCCCGACGGAGTTCCGGTGGTCAGCAAGGATGAATGGATTGCCAACTCCCACGCCTACCTCAAGAATACCGACGGCACCGTTGAAGACCTCGGTACCGCCTCCATCAAGGGCAGGGGCAATACCACCTGGAATTATATCAAGAAGCCTTACGCCTTCAAGCTCGACAAGAAGAAGTCCCTGCTGGGAATGCCTTCCGACAAGAGGTGGAACCTCCTGGCAAACTATATCGACCGTACCCGCCTGCGCAACGACCTCGCCCTCGAGCTTGGACGCCGCCTGGCCGCTAACGGCATCGGCTTCGACTGGACGCCCAGGGGCAAGTTCGTGGAACTCGTGCTCAACGACGTACACCTCGGCAACTACTACCTCGTGGAGCATATCAAGGTGGCGTCCAACAGGGTTCCCATCACCGAGATGAAGGCTACCGACATCGAAGGAGAGGCCATCACCGGAGGCTACCTGATCGAGTCGAGTATCGAGTTCGACGAGCTCAACAAGTTCTGGACAAACGGATTCCCCGATGTGTATCCCTACAACCGCCACGGCAAGACCGGCTCTACCTACAGGCTTCCCATAATGGTCAAGTCCCCGGATGACGACGTGATGGTTCCCGCTCAGCTCGCATGGCTGCAGAGTTTCATCAACAGTGTGGAGTCGAGGATAGTGGCCAACAACTCGAGCTGGCTCGACGACGTGGACATGGACTCCTTCATCTGCTGGATGATAGTCCAGGAGGTAGTGGGCAACTACGAGCCGTTCCACCCCAAGAGCGCCTATATGCACAAGGACCGCGGCGGCAAGCTGATGATGGGTCCCCTCTGGGATTTCGACTACGGCACCTTCAAGAATGATTACGCGATGACGCCGGTTTACCACTATTCGATATGGTATCCCTACATGCTGCACAACTCTGCCTTCAAGGCAAGGGTGATACAGCTCTGGCCCAGCATCAAGGCCGTCCTCAACCAGGTATGCAGCGAATACTCTTCGTTCTATACCTCTTCCAACCCCGATGCGATGCCTCTCGCAGTCTCGATAGACCAGGACTGGGTCAACTGGAAGAATCTTGGCGGACAGCCCAGTTCCAACGGCGATGAAGAACTAGGCGTCTGGGCTGCATTCAGCCGCCTGACATACAATCTCCAGCGCCGCATCAACCAGATGCAGACCGAGATCGACAATAACATACCGAATATGTAAAGGTAAGTTGTTCCGATAAAAGAGGAGGGAGGCTGAATCGTCAGCCTCCCTCTTTTCAATAGTACCGTCAGCGCCGGCTTACCTCTCCAGCTTGTGGATGGCAAGTCCGCTGCGGAGCTTGGGCTCGAACCAGGTGGTCTTAGGCGGCATGATGTTGCCGCTGTCGGCGATGTTGATGAGCTGCTGCATCGACACCGGATAGAGTGCGAATGCAACCGCCATCTCGCCGCTGTCGACCCTCTTCTTCAGTTCGCCGAGGCCGCGTATTCCGCCTACGAAATCGATGCGGTTCGAGGTGCGGAGGTCACCGAGGTTGAGGATCCTGTCGAACACGAGGTTCGAGAGGATGGTGACGTCGAGCACCCCGATCGGGTCGTTGTCATTGTAGGTGCCGGGCTTCGCGGTCAGCGAGTACCACACGCCCTCGAAATACATCGAGAAGTTATGCAGTCCTGCAGGCTTGTAAGTGCCGTCCTTGCGCTCCACGATGAAACTCTCCCGGAGCTTGTCGAAGAACTGCTTGCCGGAGAGGCCGTTGAGGTCCTTAACCACGCGGTTGTAGTCGATGATCTTCAACTGGTTGTCGGGGAAGCAGACAGCCATGAAGTAGTTGTACTCCTCCTCGCCGGTGTGGTTCGGGTTCTGGCTGCGCTTCTCTGCGCCCACGCGTGCTGCGGCAGCCGTACGGTGGTGACCGTCAGCTACATAGAATGCGGGGATGCCTGCGAAGATTTCGGTGATGCGGGCGATGTCCCTGTCGTCGTCGATAACCCAGAGCTTGTGTCCGAAGCCGTCCTCGTCGGCCACGAAATCGTATTCGGGGACGCGGCAGATGTAGCGGAACATTATGGCGTCGATCTCGGGGTTGTCGGGGTATGCGAAGAAGACCGGTTCGATGTTCGCATTCTGTATGCGGACGTGGATCATGCGGTCGTCCTCCTTCTCCTTGCGGGTGAGTTCGTGCTTCTTGATGGCGCCGGAGGCGTAATCGTCGGTGTTCGCGCAGAGGATGATGCCGTACTGGGTGCGGCCCTCCATGGTCTGTGCGTAGACGTAATAATACTCCTTGTCGTCCTGCTTGAGCCAGCCGCGCTCCTGCCAGAGCTTGAAATTCTCCACGGCCTTGTCGTAGGTGCGCTGTTCGTGCTCGCCTGCGATAGGGTCGAAGTCGATTTCGGGCTTGGTGATGTGCAGGAGTGACTTCTCACCTGCCTCGGCCTTGGCCTCGACGGAATTCATCACGTCGTAGGGGCGTGCGGAAACCTCCTTGCCGATAGCCTTCGGAGGCCTTATTGCCGCAAAAGGTTTAACCTTAACCATGACGGGGCCGGTTTATTTGTTGACCTGGAACCTGCGGTTGCCGGTGGCGAAGAAGTCGCAGATCTGCGAAGCGGCTGCAAGGCCTGCGTTGATGTTGGCCTCTGCGGTCTCCGCGCCCTGCTTCTTCGGGGTTGCGAAGACGCGCGCGCCGAACTTCTCCTTCATCTCGTCCATGCGGACTGCAGCGATGTCGGTGACATACTTGAGGTCTTCGCGCTCTGCGAGAACCTGGATGAGTTCCTCCTCATTGATGACCTCCTTGCGGGCGGTGTTGACGAGGCAGGCACCCTTCGGCATGCTCGAGACGAGTTTGTAGCCGATGGAGTTCTTGGTCTGCTCGGTAGCGGGGATGTGGAGGGAGAGAAAGTCTGCGCCGGCATAGAGTTCCTCGATGGAACCTACTGCCTTGACGCCGTCAGCAGCCATCTTCTCTGCGGGAACGAAGGGGTCGAAAGCGATGACGTTCATTCCGAAGCCGTTCTTGGCGATCATCGCCACGAGGCGGCCTACGTTGCCGTATGCGTGGATACCCACGGTCTTGCCCTTCAGCTCGCGGCCGGTGCCGGGAGTGAACTGGTTGCGGCTCATATAGATCATCATTCCGATAGCCAGCTCGGCCACGGCGTTGGAGTTCTGGCCGGGAGTGTTCATCGCCACCACGTTGTGGGCGGTGCAGGCTGCGAGGTCGAGGTTGTCATAACCTGCGCCTGCGCGGACTACTATCTTAAGCTTCTTTGCAGCCTCTACGACTGCAGCGGTGACCTTGTCGGAGCGCACGATGAGGGCGTCCGCGTCAGCCACGGCCTCGAGGAGCTGCGAAGCGTCGGTGTACTTTTCGAGGAGTGCGAGTTCGTGGCCGTTCTTCTCCACGATCTCACGGATACCGTTGACAGCTGCCTTTGCGAAAGGCTTCTCTGTAGCTACGAGTACTTTCATTTCGTCTCCTCCTCCTATTTATGCATCTTCTCGAACTCCTGCATGCAGTCGATGAGAGCCTGGACTGCAGACTTGGGGCAAGCGTTGTAGATGGAAGCGCGGAAGCCGCCTACGCTGCGGTGACCCTTGACGCCTACCATTCCGTGAGCCTTCGCAAAGTTGAGGAACTCGTCCTGGAGCTCTTCATAGCCGGGAGCCATTACGAAGCAGACGTTCATGATGGAACGGTCTTCCTTTGCTGCGGTGCCGACGAAGAGGGGGTTGCGGTCGATCTCGTCGTAGAGGATCTGTGCCTTCTCGAGGTTCATCTTGTGGATGGCTTCAACGCCGCCGAGGCCCTTGACCCACTTGAGGGTCTCGTTCATCACGTAGATGGAGAACACGGGAGGGGTATTGAACATCGAGCCGCCGTCGATATGGGTGCGGTAGTCGAGCATGGTGGGGAGGTAACGGGTTACCTTGCCGAGGACATCCTTGCGGACGATGACGAAGGTGACGCCTGCAGGACCTACGTTCTTCTGCGCACCACCGTAGATGAGGGCGTACTTGGTGACGTCGACGGGACGGCTCATGATGTCGGACGACATGTCGGCCACGAGGTTGACGGGGCAGTCCATATCGTACTTGATCTCGGTTCCGTAGATGGTGTTGTTGGTGGTGATGTGGAAATAGTCGAGGTCCTTGGGAATCTCATATCCCTTGGGGATGTAGTTGTAGGTGGTGTCGGCCGAGGATGCGATGCATACTGCGTTGCCGATGCCCTTCGCCTCCTTGAGTGCCTTCTTAGCCCAGACGCCGGTCTCGAGGTAACCTGCCTTGTTCTCGAGGAGGTTCATCGCGACCATGAGGAACTGGAGGGATGCGCCGCCGCCGAGGAAGAGGATCTCATACTCCTCGGGGATGTGGAGCAGTTCGCGCCAGAGGCCGCGGCACTCGTCCATCACGGCGTCCCACTCTTTGGAACGGTGAGAAACGGATATTACAGGCATTCCAGTGCCGTTGAAGTCCTTGAGGGCTTCGATGGCTGCATCAACGGCCGGTTGCGGAAGTACGCAAGGGCCTGCATTGAAGTTGTAAACTTTCTTCATATTGTTTTTGATTTGAGAATAGAGAAATGTGTTATTGATAGTTGTTGTTTATGCGTTTTTTGGCAATTTCAAAGGTATGCATTCTTTCGGGATAAATCAACTTTTTTTGAAGGCGGTCCATTCGAATGCCTCTTCGAAGGCCGAAACAAGCGTCAGGCGCACCCTGACGGTGATTCTGCATGTCGAATCGAACTGCTGGCCGACTATCGGAAGGGCCATCTCCTTGACGATTTTCATGGCGCGGCCCTGGTCTTCGTAGCCGAAGGTCACTTCGAATGTTTCGGCGGCTGTCTTCGTCACCCTTTCCGCCGCGGCGAGCGCGTCGGCGGTGGCGCTCCTGTAGGCCTTGATGAGTCCCGGAACCCCAAGCTTTATGCCGCCGAAGTAGCGGACCACCACTACCAGAATGTCGCTCAGTCCGGCGGACATCAGCTGGCCCAGGATCGGCCTTCCGGCGGTGGAGGAGGGCTCCCCGTCGTCGTTCGCGCGCCAGATCTGCCCTTCGTGGCCGATGCGGTAGGCGTAGCAGTGATGCCGTGCGTCGAAGTACTCCTTCCTGAGGGCGGCGATGTGCCCTTTTGCCTGATCTTCAGTCTCTACCGGGAATGCGAAGGCCAGGAAACGGCTGCCGTTGTCCTTGTAGAGCCCCTTCGAAGGGGCGGCGATACTTTCGTACCTGTCGGAAATTTGCGTGGAATTCGTGCTCATATCCGTTGTAAAAATAGTCACATTTTAATAAATTTGCAATTGCAAAGCGGTCAACAGACATGGCAAAGATATACAGATACAGAGCTACGATCCCCGAGAGCAAGGTCTTTTTCAGGATCTACGACATACCGTCGGATACGACCCTGTTCGCCCTGCACTCGTTTATTCTGAACGATCTGGATTTCACTCCGGACCAGATGGTCTGCTTTGAAGCTTACGGCCCCTCGGGAAAGCGGACCTCGCAGTACGCCCTCTTCGACCTCGGGCGCGGCTCCATGGACAAGGTTACTCTCGAAATGCTTGCGGAGAGGGAGGAGAATATCTTCAATTATGTGTTCGACCTGCGTACGGGTCGCATCCTGCGTTTCGAGTTCCTCGGCGAGGCCGAATTCTCCGCCAAGCTCGACTATCCCTGCGCCGTGGACGGCAAGGGGGTGAACCCCGACCAGTTCTCGGCCAAGTACGAGGATTCAGAGCCCATCTCGCTCGCCCCCTCCAAGAAGAGCCGCAGCAGCGCCGACGACGAGGATTTCGACGATGACGACTTCGACGACGATGAGGAGGATGAAGAGGACGATATCGAAGAAGAGGAGCTTCTGGTGGATGAAGATTTCGGCCGGTAACTCCCTATGGCCGAGCTGATCATAGTACTTGGCCCCACCGCGGTGGGCAAGACTGATTACAGCATCGGTCTCGCGCTTGAGCACGGCTCCCCCGTCATTTCCTGCGATTCCCGCCAGATTTACCGCGAGATGAAGATAGGCACCGCTCCGCCTTCGCCGGAGCAGCTCTCCCGCGTCAGGCATTATTTTATAGGTACACGTTCGGTCTGCGACCCGCCCTATACCGCCGGCCGCTATGAGTTGGACGCCCTCGCCCTGGTGGAGGAGCTCTTCAAGGAGCACGGAACCCTCGTGATGACGGGCGGCTCGGGGCTCTATATCGACGCTTTCTGCAACGGCCTTGACGCCTTCCCCGAGGTGGACCCCTCGATCCGCGAATCTCTGATGGAACGCCTTGAGAAAGAAGGGCTTGAGTCGCTGCGTTTCGAGCTCCGCAGGCTCGACCCGGAGACCTTCGCCGCCATCGATACAGCCAACCGCCAGCGGGTGGTCCGCGCCCTCGAGGTCTGCATAGGCACCGGCAGGCCCTTCTCCTCCTTCAAGACGGCGTCCGCCGCGGAGCGCCCCTTCACCATCCGCAAGATCGGCCTGAACCGCGACCGACGGGAGCTCTATTCGCGCATCGACCGAAGGGTCGACATGATGATGGAGGAGGGGCTCGAGGAGGAGGCCCGCAGCCTTCTTCCGCTGCGCGGATATCCCGCTCTCAATACCGTGGGTTACAAGGAGCTGTTCGGTTATTTCGACGGGAAATATCCCCTGGAGGAGGCCGTGCGCCTTATCAAGCGCAACACCCGCCACTACTCCAAGAAGCAGCTGACCTACTGGGGACGGGATGATTCGATAGAGTGGATAAATCTCTAAAAAAGTTTTCCTCTTTAAGGTTTTTTTATTATATTTGATTTCCCTAAGGATGTCAAATGAACGTTATCAACGACGACATACATTCGGTACTCAAGCGCTTTTTCGGGTTCGATCAGTTCAAGGGAAACCAGGAGGCCATTATCCGCCACCTGATTGTCGGGAACGACGCCTTCGTGCTGATGCCCACGGGCGGCGGCAAGTCGCTCTGCTATCAGCTTCCGGCCCTCTGCATGGAGGGGACGGCTATCGTCATTTCGCCCCTTATCGCGCTGATGAAGAACCAGGTGGACGCCATCCGCGGTTTCTCCTCGGGTGAGGCCGGCATCGCCCACTTCCTCAATTCGTCGCTCAACAAGTCGCAGATCAAGGAGGTGAAGGACAACCTCCTCAGCGGCCTGACAAAACTCCTCTACGTAGCTCCCGAGTCGCTTACCAAGGAGGAGAACATGGAGTTCTTCAAGCAGCTCCACATCTCCTTCTATGCCATCGACGAGGCCCACTGTATCTCGGAGTGGGGCCACGATTTCCGCCCCGAGTACCGCCGCATCCACGAGATTGTGGAGCAGATAGGGCGCGCCCCGATCATCGCCCTCACCGCCACCGCCACCCCCAAGGTGCAGCTCGACATCCAGAAGAACCTCGGGATGATGGACGCCAAGGTCTTCAAGTCCTCCTTCAACCGCCCGAACCTCTACTACGAGCTGCGCGACAAGACCAATCCCAAGCGCGAGATAATCAAGTTCATAAAAGACAATCCCGGCAAGAGCGGCATCATCTACTGCCTCAGCCGCAAGAAGGTGGAGGAGGTGGCGGAAAGTCCTTGTGTTTCCAACTTCCGGCCCTGGTCATGCCCGGAACCGCAATAGTCATCTCCCCCCTTATCGCGCTGATGAAGAACCAGGTGGACGTCATCAGGGGATTCGTGGAAGAGCAGAACGGCATCGCCCATTTCCTCAACTCCTCCCTGGGCAAGGCGCAGATACAGGAGGTGCGGAACGACGTCCTCTCCGGAGTCACCAAACTGCTCTACGTGGCCCCGGAATCCCTTACCAAGGATGAAAACGTGGAACTTCTCAAGGAAGTCAACATCTCGTTCTACGCCGTAGACGAGGCCCACTGCATCTCCGAATGGGGACACGATTTCCGGCCTGAATACAGGCGCATCAGGAGCATGATCCAGAGCATTGGAAGGGCTCCGGTGATAGCCCTTACCGCCACCGCCACTCCGAAGGTCCAGAACGACATCCAGAAGAACCTCGGGATTATGGACGCCACGGTGTTCAAGTCATCGTTCAACAGGCCCAACCTCTATTATGAAGTCAGGGACAAGGTAGATCCCGAAAAGGACATAATCAGATACATCAAGCAGAATCCCGGCAAGTCCGGAATCATTTACTGCCTCAGCAGGAAGAGGGTGGAAGAAATGGCCAACCTGCTGAACATAAACGGGATCAAGGCCCTTCCCTACCATGCCGGCCTGGACGCCAAGACCAGGGCAGAGAACCAGGACCGTTTCCTGATGGAGGACGTGGACGTCATCGTGGCGACCATAGCCTTCGGAATGGGAATAGACAAGCCTGATGTGAGATTCGTCATCCATTACGACATACCCAAAAGCATCGAGGGCTACTACCAGGAGACCGGCCGGGCAGGAAGGGACGGCGAACCTTCCGACTGCATAACCTTCTACAGCTATAAGGATATTCAGAAACTCGAGAAGTTCATGCTCGGCAAGCCCATTTCCGAGCAGGAGATAGGAAGGCAGCTCCTGATGGAGACCGTAGCTTACGCCGAGGCCAACCAGTGCCGCAGGAAGATGCTCCTGAACTATTTCGGAGAGGACTATCCCAAGGACAATTGCGGAGTCTGCGACAACTGCGTCCACCCGAAGCCGACCTTCGACGGACGCAATGAGATGTGCCTTGTCATACGGCTGATCAAGTCGCTTCCGGAGCATTTCAAGATCGACCACCTTGCCCTCGTGCTGGCCGGCAAGACCAACGCCATGGTCAAGTCCTACAAGCACGACACCATTCCACTTTTCGGCGCCGGATCAAAACACAGCGAGAAGTTCTGGAGCGCCGTAATCCACCAGGGCCTTCTTATGCATCTGCTGGAGAAGGAAATCGAGACCTACGGACTTCTTTACGTCACCCCCAAGGGAGAGAAGTTCTTCGAATCCCCCTATGAAATCAGGCTGGTCGAAGACAGGATATTCATAGGAAAGGACAATTCCGACGACGATGACGAGGATGCCGTCTCCGACAGGGCCGCACAGAAAGGCGGTGGCGGAGACCAGACGCTCCTGTCCATGCTCAAGGGCCTGAGGAAGGACATGTCCAGGAAACTGAACCTCCAGCCGTGGATCATCTTCGGCGATCCCGCCCTCGAAGACATGTCGATCCTCTATCCCATCACCTTTGAGGAACTGCACAACTGCCAGGGAGTGGGCGAAGGCAAAGCCAGGAAATACGGCAAGGAATTCATTGAACTCATCAAGGATTACGTCGAGGAGAACGACATCATCAGGCCTGACGATTTCGTGGTGAAATCCGCCCCGACCAAAGCTTCTCACAAGATCTACATCATCCAGAGCGTGGACAGGAAACTGTCACTCGAAGACATAGCCGACGCCAAGGGCCTGGAGATGGATGAACTGCTGGATGAGATAGAGGCAATAGTGTCTTCAGGAACCAAACTGGACCTCAACTACTACATCCGGCAGATGGTAGACGACGACATAGTCGACGAGATATTCGATTATTTCAAGAATGAGGCGACATCCGATTCTCTGGCCGAAGCGAGGGAAAATCTCGGAGCCGACTACGACGACTTCGAAATACGTCTGGTAAGAATAAAGTTCCTTTGTGAAGTGGCTTCCTAAGCCGCGTCAGATAGTTACCATCTTCAGGCGACGCCCTTCGAAATGTCCCAGGCGCCTGAATCCGAACATCTTTACATATTGCGCGAAATAGTCGAACTTGGTTCCGACCTGGTCGGCCTTGTGAGAATCTGAACCCAAGCAGATGATGTCACCGCCAAGTTCCATGTACCTGATCAGGATGTCCCGGTCCAACTGGGGCGTGCGAAGACCGTAGGCCCTGTAGGTCTTTGTGTTAATCTCCAAACCTTTCCCGTTCTCCACCAGATATTTGAGTATTTCGTCGATCAATCCGGGAAAATCCCTGTAGAGGATGCTTTCTTTCGGGTAGGGAGCATATCTGGTGATATAGTCGAAATGGCCCATTATGTCGAAATCCTCCAGACGTTTCATCTCTTTCAGGAGGGTTTCCAGATAGCGTCCGTAG
>JAFZXU010000040.1 GCA_017616655.1 Bacteroidales bacterium | reverse complement strand
GTCTTGAAGAGGTCGGCCGTAGAAATTGGAACCCCCTACCCCTTTCCGCAGTGACTCTCATTACAGCTCGCTATACTTCCACTGATATCCACCGGCAGAACGGCGGCTTCCCTTGAGGCACTTCTGTATGCCCGCGCGCTCTATTCCAGTCTGCCTGGAGGCCTCCTTAATAGAGGCATAGCGACCTCGGAGCTGGCCGTTCTTGAAGCACACCACGGCTTTAGGCGGGGTGACACTGGCCTTGTGCTGCTTTGGCTCAGCCTCAACCCGCTCGGGTGAAGCCGGCAATGAATTCTTCTTACCGAAGAGTTTCTTTAGGAATGTTAGTAACATAGTTAACAAGTTAATTAACAAGTTGGTTTTGATTTGGTATTATTGCTTTGTTCTCCATTCGCGAATTACTGCCTTATCCCTTTGTCCCTTCAGATGGTTACACTCGTCACACAGCGCCTGAAGATTACCGCGGTCAAAGAATCCCTCAACACCACAGACGGGCCATGGGATTATATGGTCAACGCAGGTTGCCTCCTTCGTAATGCCAGCCTTCTTACATTCTGCACATAGCTGGTTACCCGCCGAGTTCCTGAAGGACCGTGAAAGCCTTGTCCACCTGGAGGTGTGGTATAGGTCCGCCGAGCGCTCACGGTGGTATCCTCCATCGTGGCGATCTACTTTGTCCTTTGCATCCCATGCCAGTCTCATAAGCCTCAACTCAAACCCTGCCGGGCGGGTATTACTGGACAGGCGCCTTGGATCGAAACAACAACATAAGTAGTAAATGTCCGTCCAGGTTGCCCTGCCCGCAGGGTGATTTATATTTTGTGACGCCGACGGGATTCGAACCCGCATCTCCTTCCGGCCCGCTTACTTCGATTCAGCCTTTGGCGATTATTACCATTATACCACGGCGTCGTGGATGGAAGTCCGACTTGATTAAACCTGACTGACCCACCGCTTCCATCCGGCGGACCAGCTAATTTGACATCCAGCTCGGCATGGTCGCCGGCTCGGGCGATACCAATACCGCGTGCCCGATATATCTTTCCGTCATGTCGGCAACGGTCAGATCCCGGCGCTCCTGACAAGAGAGCTGCCGCACCTCATCGTCTTCCTCGATGCGAACTCTCTTCAGGAGGGCGCGGCCATAGACATCATCCAGCATCAGATGGATGTCTGCCGCGGTGACCGGAGTAGAAGAGCGCACCCAGTGCAGCACATTCGTCCGGCCGGAGATATATTCAAGCGTTATTTTCATTGTTATAATTCTGTTCTATTTTCACAATCTCGTCGATGATCTTACCAATCTTCTTTGCATTCTCATCGTCGTTCCGCATCTGAAAATGCCACTGAAGGTGGAAAAGCTCTTCATAGACGGACTTAAAAGCCTCGGCCGTATATTCGTCTACCTGACCCGTAAAACGGATGAATAGAGTAAAAACTATGAAGGCGACGGACACAAATCCGACAAGGCCCAAAATGATGGATAATGGTGTGCTCATAATGGACGGTTTTTAATCCGCGGATAGTATTCGTATTTGCGGTCGAAGCCGCACATCTTGACGACCTTTTTTTTTGCGACAAGATAGCAGACCGCCTGGATGGTCGCATGGGTTGTTCGCTCCGGATGATCCAAAATGATCTGCCGCATGGTCACGCCGGGATTGTTGATGATATAGAGTTCCAGAGACTTCATGAGTTTACCCTTTTGGTTACGGTTGCACTGCTGAATGTTTTAGTGAAGGCCGGGTTCTTCGAAAGCACGTCCGCCACGGTGGTCTTCCAGTCAATCCCGTACATGCGTATCTTTACGGTGTTCTCCCCACGATCCACCTGGATAGTATCAATATGGCGAAGGAACTCTGCGGCGTTATGCTTGTCGGCGGTGCCGAGCTCATCATAGATATCGCGGGCCAGCTTCAGCGCTCGGCCATCGTCAAAGCGCTCGGCCGTATTGTCGGGGGACCACTTCTTTCCGACGGCCAGCCTGTCATTTATCCCATCCTTGTAATGCTCCAGACATCTCTCAACTTCCTTCGCCGGTTCGGCGAAGTTTCTGAATACAAAACAAGTCATCAAAAAGTCCTCATCGCTCATTCCCGCGGGCGTTGGCGCGCACGCGCCCGCGCCTGCGGATTGATTTATTTTATTTTTATTTAATTTTATTTTGTTTGATTGTTCAGCATTTGTTGAACACTTGTTGAACACTTGTTCGTTTGCTTGTTCAACAGGCTCAATTTCGGGGTTTTCTGCCCCCTGTTTTGAGCTGCGGGCACGGCCGCTTGCAGCCCCCGCTTCCCGACGCCTCGCGCTGGTTTCCTCCTTCCTGGCTATACGCACCAAGGCGCTCCGGTTGAAGAACATTCCATCCTCAACCTCGAAGAGGTCAAAATCCTCAACCAGATGCTGGATCTCCTTCGGCTTGGGATACCGGAGAAGATATGATAGCATCTTGTAATCCGTGGGCAGCTTGCCTCCCTGCTCGAAGAGCATTTCCAGCAAGTCCCACCAGATGGCTTTCCCAAGCGGGAAGCCTGCTATCTCAAGAGCGACCATCTTTGGGTCGTTTCGCGTCCCCAAATCATGGGGAAGGTACGCTCTATCTGCCATGTCCTTGTTATTTAGCGTTGTATCTTGGGGCGGCGAAAGAGGTCAGTCTCGCACCGCCAATAGGCTTCTCCGGGCCTCGGGAGCCTTTACGGCTCGGTTTGTATATTATGTTTGGTGCGATCTAAAGGGCGGAGACGGCCAACCGCCCGAATCAAGACCGAAAACTTCAGCACCTGAAGTGCCGCCTTTTTTTTCAGCTTTTCCTTGAAGCCGGCGAGAACAGCATGCTGCTCGTCGGTGAGGGATGCCTTCGTGAACAGGTAGAGCAGTGCGAAGGAGAAAAGATGCCACCATCCAAAATGGCTGACGCCGCAGATGGAGAGGACGGCGCTGGTCGCTATGGCCAATGCCGCGGCACAGGTCACTCCCACGAGGAGCCACCCATGCAGGGTTTCGATTTGGTGCTTCATATTCGGTCATATTTGTTGTTAGTTCAGCTGCCAATATTTTATGATCTCAGTGCCGGAGATATAGAGCCTTCCGCTCTTTGCGGGCCTGGCGATCATCTTCATTTCTTTGACTTTGTTCTGCACGGTAGAACGGGCGATGCCAAGGCGGCGGGCCGTCTCGGATATAGTGTACTTTCCGTCACGTGCAACTTTCGGCTGTGTTTCTATCATGGCGGTAAGATTATGATGTTCTTACAATGGAAGCTCCCCCTGGAGTCTTATGAACAGAGAACGTCATACCAGGAAGGCGCTTGGAGACCTTATGCACTTGAGTGCGAATATTTGCTATGTCCAAGACTTCAGTATGAATGACTATTGTGCCTCCCGGCAGCATGCTTCCGAGGGTCTTTTCGTAATCAATCACACCGGGTTTGTACTGAATTCCCATAACTTTTATTACCTTTGTTTATAACTTTCGGCTACAAAGTAAGAAATATTTTCTTAATTATGCAAGAATACCGAGAAAATTTTTCTTAACAAGTCATGCTTATGGAACCAACCGTGAAAGACAGGCTTATCGCCTTCATCGAACACAAAGGGATAACAAAGAACAAGTTTGAAACCCTTTGTGGCCTCAGCAAACGCTATGTCAGCAATATCAGTCAGTCCATCTCCCCGAAAGTAGTCAAGAGGATTTCTCTTACTTTTCCGGAACTCAATATGGGATGGGTTCTGACCGGCGAGGGTGAAATGCTCCCTACGGAGCAGAAACCTTCGGAATCCGGCCTCGTATCAGGAGATGTAATGAAGATAAACCTCAACCTGAGTGAGACCATAAAGGAGCAGCAGTCAACCATTGCAGCTCTCACAGAAATAGTCAACCGCCTCACAATTAAGTAAGGCTAAATCTTTACATGTATGAATTACTATGAATCCAGCGCCCCGGCGAACAAGGTCTATACCTGGGGCAAAGTCCTCAAGGTAATCGGAATCCTTCTGCTCATTATTGGCGGAATAGGAATCATAGATGGACTGATTATGGAAACCAAATCCCTTATCCTCTTCATCGTCGTAGCCGGTAGCGGCCTTTCCGCCTGGGCAGGGTCTTCACTGTTCGGTGCTATTGCCGAAATCTGCGCAGCTGCGACGGAATACTTGGATGAAAAATTGACAAATAATTGACACATTTTTCACCCATTTTATAAATTATTTACACACAATTGGTTACAAAGGTAGACAAAATGCTTCACACGCATGAGGTCGGCAGTTCGAATCTGCCAGGTCCCACACCCACAAAAATACCGCGCAGAGTGCCGTAGATGCCGTTTTCGGCCATTCACGACACTGCCCTCGGTTTAGCATTTTTCCGACCGATTTAGGCCGAAAATAGCCTATTTTGACCGAAAAAAATTGACAAAAAATTGACACAAATTCCAAGATATTTGGTTTATTTGTACCCACATGCAAAGATATGTCTAAGATTTCGCTTCGACTAATGACCCGTCGTCCCGCCAAAGATGGGACGTGTCCCCTATATGTGTGCCTCGCTCATAAGGGCAAAACGGCCTATATTCCCACCACCATCCGGCTCCTGCCGGGCCAGTGGGATTCAAAGAAGTGCGAGGTGGTAGGCTCCGCCAATAAGAGCCAGCTGAATTCCGCCGCCACCCTCTGCAAGGCAGAGTTCCAGAAGCAGCTGAACGAGCTGGCATACAAGTGCCGGCTTTCAACGATGACCGCCGAGCAGATCAAGGAACGGATTGTCGGCGAGAAAACCCGAGACGAAGAAAGGCGGTTCCTTCCGTATTTTGAACGGTATGCTGCGTCGCGGAAGAAGGAAAACACGCGCAATACCTATAATAATACTCTATTCAATCTCCGGAAGTATGAGCCCCATATTGATGAGTTCTACTTTGAAGACATTACACCCTCCTGGCTGGATAACCTCCAGGACAGGATGAGAGAAGGCCGTCTTCGCCAGAATTCCATCGCCATTCATCTCCGGAACATCAGAGCGGTTGTTAACGATGCTCGCAAGAATGACATCACAACCTACTATGCCTTCCTGAAATTCCAGATCAAAACCGAGCCGACAGAACACCGTGCTATGGCCGTGGCCGAATTGCGCCAGCTTCGCGATATGACACTCACGAGATCCCGGGAGTATTACCGGGATATGTTCATGCTCATTTTCTACCTTCGCGGCATTAACGTCGTTGATTTATACCATCTCCGCAAGGTGGACATGAGAGACGGGAATATTCGCTATATCAGAGCGAAGACCGGCCGGCCTTATACCGTAAAGGTGGAGCCGGAAGCGGTCGCCATCATTAACAAATACCCCGGCAGCGGAGATAGTCTCCTAAACTGCGCGGAGAGGGTTTGCAGGTCAAATGACTTCTGCCACAATCTGGACAAAACTCTTCAGATGATTGGGCGGGACATTATAGATGCGGAGCCGGATTCCAATAAAGACATGTCCACGTGGGAGGTTCTGACTTCCTATTATGCGAGGCACACCTGGGCCACCGTCGCCGCCGGCATCGACGTGCCAAAGGACACCATCCGTGTCGCGCTCGGTCACGGAGCCAGAACGGTAACCGACATCTATATTGACTTCGACCAGGCCAAGGTGGACGCCGCGAATAGGCGCGTCATAGATTTCCTCAACGGTACTGCTGAAATCAAGGAGATACTATCCGCCGAGCTGCGTCATCTCCTCGCGGCCTGGGCAGGTGCTTGATAGCGAAATCCCCGCGCTTCACAGCGAGGGGATTTCTATCATGCAAAATATGTCAGCATAGAGCGCACAAACCAACAAGGCGCCCTATTGGTCAATTCGGAAACCACCAGATGTTAAGGAGCGCAAAAGACTGAGGGACGAGTGCGCCAATCAAGGTGGCGGCGAAGTCCTTAAAGTCGAAGTCCTGATGCGAGCTCCCCAATACATCCCAGAGCTCTTTGCCGAAAGCAAAGAAGATGACCGGCCAGAAGCAGAACTTCATGCCGAGGGCGATAGCGAAGAAGGCGGCTATAACAATGCCAGCCGCGAAGTGAAGGCGCTTGTCTGCCGGGAACCTCAGGAACCAGGCGACGATTTTATCCCAAAGTTTTCTCATGCTATTTTGAATATAAGTTTGCGGAACGTCCAAAGAAGAAGCAGTATTATTCCTCCGGTTAGCCACCAGAACGCATCCTGGCGAAATCGCTGCCACCACGTAAGGGGCTTCTCTATGTATTGGGGCTCCGTTAATTTCTCTATTATCAGAGTATCTGTCACCACGACCTCATAGGGCACCTTTATTATCTGAGGAACGCTCTCAAGGGAGTGATGGAGAAATCCTTCGGAAACCAGCGCATCACTCTTGGCCCATGAGTTCTCAAGGTGTGAAGAAGTGTCTCGGGTGACGATTTTCTCGATCTCTTTCTCAACCGTGAAGGTTGTAGTATCATGGATAATCCTGTCGCGGTATTCAACACGCACACTGTCTTTCTGCGGAGGGCATTTTTTGCAGACGCAGCATGAGGGCACAGTTGACATGATAAAAAGGCACCACAGCAAAAGCCGCGGGTCGTACCCTCGTGGGAGTTCTATCTTCGCTCTCATGCCTCCTTCGTCTTTTTCTCTTGCCCGTATTTTTGGAGGAGTTGATTTATAGGGAGGTAGTCGGCGCCCATGGCGGGGTCGGCCTTATGAGCTTCCAGCCATTCCCGGCCCTGGCCTACAGCCGGCTCCCTGAGGACGCAGCCGAAGTGTCGGCAATATCCCTGCTCTGCAGCAACGCGCCCCTCGCGTTCAAGGTCCTTTTCGTCGAGCAGGCGATCGATCTTCGCGTCCTTGGCTTCTTCTTGTGCCCGCAAGCGATTGTTATCCTCTGTGAGGGATTTTACGGTTTCCTTGAATCCTTCAATAGCCAGATTGTCTGCTTCGGCGTTGGCTTTTTTCTTATTGGGGCCATAGAAAATCAGCTTGCCGAGCCCAAGGCCGCCAGCGAGGGAGAAAAATCCCGATATAATTGCGATCCAAATTTGTTGCGTCATATTTCTGCCAATCAAAGATAAATAAGGGAGACTCCATTTACATGCTGATATCAGCAATGTTACTCTGAGCTATACACGTATCTCCATAATCTGCCCCCTTTGTTGACCATAGCGGTTGTATAGCCCTATATGGACCCATTGGGCCCCTCTCCCGTTGGATTCAATAATAAGCTGGTCGAACTTCGTCCCGGTCGCCTTCAGCCAGGCCGCGACATAATTGAAGAATTCTTCTGCGGGGCCTTTCACCTGGAGATCCGCCGCGAACCCCGCAACGTGGGCGGAGTCCGCGACTCCTCCGACGGCACTATTCAACGCTTCGCAGCGGAATCCAGAGCTGACAATTATTGGCCGTCCCCATGCAATGCGAAGGGGCTCCAGGATTGTGGACACCAATTCCGACAGATGTTCTACCACCTCGAAGGAAGGAGTATTGTCAATCCCCATTCTCTCGGCCGTACTGCTCTTGATGAATTCCGCAAGAGCGAAGTGTTGATAATTCGGCATACCAATTTACTCCTCCGAGGGTTCTACCTGTTCGAGGTCGGCAAGCGCGGCTTTCGCCTCATTGATGCGGTCGCGGAGGGCTTGACGCTCTTCGTGCAAGGTATCTATGTCATAGGGAAGGCCGGCTTTGGCCACGCCGCGCGCGCGGTCTTCAGCGCATTTGATTATCTTATAATCGGAGCCCCTTAACTGGGCCTCACAACTAAGGATTGCTTCACGCTGCACTTGTTTTTGAATGTCAATTTCGTGTTGGGTCATGATAGTTTTATTTTAAGTTATACTGGCTGATAATCCTGTTTCTATAAGAATATGACGGAAGGGCCTGCAGACACACCCGGCTTCGGTTGAAAACAACAAAGCGCCACCATTCCGCCGAGAGGGCGCGAACGATGCGCATGGCCTGATTAAAGCCATTCGTATTCTTGCACACCCCGAGATAACTGTTGATACTGCTCAACAGGTGCTCGACGCGCCTTGGTCCTACACGACGATTCAACATCTTCACCTTATATAGTGCTCTGGCGATGATGCGACGGTTCGCGTAGATGCGGTCCATCTTAATATGGCAGCCAAGCCATTCAACGCCTTTGGAATAGTGTTGACAGTAGGTTTTCTTCTCATTCAATGCAGCGCCGAGGCCGGAGAGCCTTTTGCGCAACTCAGGTAGAACATAATTGAGGAATGCGGTTTTGTTCTCCACCACAAACACCATATCATCAACGAAGCGCTCATAGTTGATTCCCAGAGAGAGGATCCATTCGTCTATCTCGTGGAAATAGTAGTTCACGGCATTCTGCCAAATAAGATGGCCAATAGCCGCGCCGATACCGTCCGGCTTATTAAAGAGACTCTTCTCCGGCTTAATCGCATCCCATTTATATGCGGGCGATTTCCGGAAGCAGTGGCGGGTCGGATAGCTGAATATGCAGACCTGAAGCATGTAGATAAGATCATCCTTATCCTCACCTTCATAACTCTCAAGAATCACGGAGACCAGCTGCTTATATGTAATGTCCTGATTAATGTTTGGAAAACACCCGCTCATATCCACCTTTATAATCCAAGCGTCATGGGTGAAGCCTTTACTCACTTCATATATGTCGCTTATTAATGCGTTTTGGCATGCAGCCTGGCCCATACCAATACGGTTGTTGAAGGTGTGTGGACTCATCCTCATTTCGAGCAGGGGGCGCAGGCGGATGTCGAGGTAATGGTGGAGCACGCGGGTCGCCATGTCGGAAGCAAAGACCTCGCGCGGCTTGGGATAATCAGTGATAAAGGTGTAAGCGGTAGGCCGGAAGTTCCGGGCAACAATATCCTCATAGAGGCGCAAACAGTTAGCCTCCCAGTGAAGTTCAAACTCCACCTGGTCGGCGCTCTTGCGCTTGTTTCGGCGCGCAATGTTATATGCCCCTATAATATCTTCTATTGTTATCATTCTGCTTGATTGATAGTTCGAGAGAGGCCGGCATCCGTTGCTGTTGTACATGTTGTTGTTGTTGAAGAAGCCGTTGTTGCCATTGGCGTTCCAGGCGTTGTTGCTGCTGTTACGGCAGCACGACCAGAAATTGGAGCCGTCTCAAAGCGCATATCCTTACGATAGGTATAAATGATACCTGCGCTCCTCTATCTTGTCAGACTGCCATACACTCTCATTTTTCTTCGTGTAAAGTCTTGCCCTTTGCGAGAGCCGACCTCCACTTACAAATATCTTCGTCGATCTTCGCAACTAAACGAAAGAGTTCTACCTTCTGCGAACTCACCCTATCCGTCGAGCTCTCGAAGGGAATGGGCTTGCCGCTTGCATCCAACTTCTCTTCACGTTTCTTGAACTTGATGATATTCTCGCTGACGCAAAATTCCAAATCAATCCGAAGCCGTGTAAACCAAGCAATACTACACTCAACGTGCTCCAGCTTCCCTTCCCCATTGAGAAGGAAAGCCAAGACGAATTCCCCGAGGGATTGCCCGCTCGCCTCCATCAGAGGTGTGCCGTAAATGATACGGTCTGCCTTATTCATGTGGAATTGGGCGCCGTAAAGCCTCTCGCGGAGTTTTTTCAGGTTGATGAATATGGAACTCTCTGTCAGTTGCATACCTTTATCACTTTATCCCTTCAGGATGGGTGGCGGAACAAATCCCGCCACCCGAAGAACAAGGCTCAATGCTGCTATCGCAGCGTCAAGAGCGAGAGAGGCCGGCATCCGAGGCTGCCGCACATGACGTAGCCGTCGAAGAAGCCGCTGCTGCCAATGGCGAACCAGGCGCGGCTGCTGCCGTTACGGCAGCACGACCAGAAATGGGAGCCGTTAGATATTGCCATACCGCCCAACTTGAGCAGCATCGCATTGACGGCGTCGGCCTTGCGGTCATTGACGGTGCCGTAGATAATTCCATCGAGCATATCATAGACATCCTCAACGGTGCCGAGATACCAGCGCCCCGCGGGGAGGCAAGACGTGCCATACGTATAAGCATAGTCCGCTGCCGGGCAGAGGGGCTTATCGGTGAGGGTGAGGCTGCTGTATCGCTTGAGAGCCAACACCTTCGTGCGCTCCAGTCCGTCGTGCATGCCCATATTGCCGAAATCCGTGGGAACCACGGGGAGCATGCTCTTCATGAAACGCAGCCACCCCTCTTCCCCCTCGCCGTAGATGGCGCGAAGAGCGGCGCAGTGGTCGTCATAGACGTCTCCAGTCTTACGATACTCGCTGTGGCCCAGATAACCCGGGAGGCAGATTGGATAATTGGTTTTCTTGCTTGTTACATCCGTCGACGGGTTATAGGTGGCGGAACTCAGATCCTGACGGAAATACGCCAAGGCGCGATACCACGAACTTAGCACACCCTCACCGCCGGTGCCGCCGTGGCGGCGGCGGATATTCGCCAAGGCGACGACATCCGGCATCAGGTTGGCCGCAAGGGTAAAGCCGGTCTTGCCGGTGTCATAACTCGACTGGCGGTAGTCGGTATATGCGAAGTGAAGAGTAATGCCGCCATTCCCATTGTCAATAGCCACCCAGTCCTGAGTAGTGAAGGGTGCATTGGCTGCGAAATAGGCATTAAGGGCTTCGATAAGCTCGGCTACGGTTTCGCAGGCGTATGTGATAGTATAGTCGTGGTTCGCGGCCCATGAGTCGCTTGCCTCGCGGACTGAGAGAACACCGGACTGCTCGGTTCCGTCAAGCGTGTACCCGGTAAGAGCAAAGCTATAACGGTCGCTCCACTTCTTGTTTGCTTCCGAGAGAGCCGCAATGAGTATTTTATTGCCACGACGCTTCAGTACAACGCCCTCAATCTCATAGAGATCAGAGGGGATATCGGCGGCCGATTCGATGCTTTCCTGTTTCACATAGAGAACTTCGCCCTGAGCGCCCTTGACGCCCAGAACCGCGTCGCCGCGGCGGGGCAGATTAGTAAACTGTAAAGATGCCATATTATTCATGTTTTATTATTAGCAGTTATACCACTTGAGGCCCATATTGGAATCGCGCACCGCGATATAGTGGCCGCCACTGGCAACGGCAGTGTTGATATACTCCTGGCCGATAGCCGAAGGTACTCCATTCCAGTCATAGCCTCCGTCTTCGAGCTGGATCCAATTATCCGGCACGACGGATTCCTGAGGAGTGCCGGCGCCGAAGAGCTTCATGGGCTGGCCGCAGAGTTTCGCCTGGTTGATATCGTGGTAGTCGGGTTCCTGGAGGGCATTGATCTCCTCCTCCGCATCACCCATTCGGCTGCCAAGAGCAGCCACATTGCCCTCAACGTCTTTGACCTTTCCGAGCAGTCCGTAGATAGCATCGGGGATGCCCTGCACATACTGCCACACGCCATTACCTTCACCAGAGGCCTCAACGTATTCGATGCCCCAGTCGTTGATGTGAGCGAAGACCGTTGTTATGTTCACGGTGCTCGTAGCGGGGACTTCAAGCTGGTACTTCACCAAGTATCCCGCCGCCACGGTGGCGTTGGCATCCTGGAAACTCACCGTCTGGCCCTCAACGGAAAGCGCGCTGAACACACTGCCGCCGTTGACCTTTATTTCCGCCACGCCGTCAGAAAGCATCCCGTCGATAGTGGCCTTATGGGTATAGGTGCCGGTCGGCGTCCCTTCACCGTCGACATCGGCGGTATCGGTCCATACGAGGCTTGAGGACGTTCCGACCTTGACGGTCTTGAGCATCTGCGAGTCGGAGCTGCGGTCGCAACGGTCGCTCACGAGAGCGCCGCCGCTACCGACGGAGCGAAGCGTGCCGGCATTTGAGGTGCTTACGATAGTCCCGGCATCATCCGCGTCGGTGGGCGAGACGTACTTGTCATAGTTCGTGCTCCACCCGAGATGGGCGCAGGTGGATGCCCATGTGATGCCACTCACGATAAGGTAACCTGCGCCGCTCGTGGTATAGTGGCGACGGCCGTTCTTATCGAGGTATGTGGCTGCAGTGCCGTCGGTGGCACTCTCGGGCACACCGGAGGCAAGAGGCTTGAAATACACCGTCGGGGTGAGGTTGTTCCCTTCGGAATCGGTGAAGAGAACGCCGTTATTCTCATTGGCGGTCCCGATGGAGTCGTTGGTTGCCGTCAACTTCGGCACGGGGATATACCACCAGTCGTCACCACCCTGCACAGCAAGGCCGTTATTACCCTGGAGACGAAGGAGGTTGAAGCCGGAGGAGATGATGCGCGAAGGCGTGAAGTCCGCTCCCACGCAAAGCATGGCCACCAGCTTGGCACCGCCGGCGCTGTTGATGCTCTCGTCACCACCGGTGGAACGGATGAGGTCTTTCGACACACTCTCAATAGGAGAGTCATCTCGGGATGCCCAGGAGTCAAGGTTACCAGCTTCCAGCTCCGGGTAGCTGCCGTCCTTGTCTGCCTTACCATCGTCAGCCGCATCCGCGTAGGCCTTGACGCTGTATTCGGTCACCTCTTCGGAGTTCCACGCCCCGGCGGTATGGGCCGAAATGAATTTGTAGAGTTTGTTGGCCTTGTAGACGATATCGCCTATGGCGTAATCGGCCACAGTGCTGAACGACGGAAAGCCCAGCGCATATTTGTCCGGGGTATCCGCAAGGGTCTGCGAGAGCGCCTGTTCTTTAGCCGCATCGTAGACAGCTGCAGCCAGGGTATTGGGGGCAATCTTATTGCCTTCGTGGTCTTTGAGATTTCCTTGTCTTGTCATGGTATATTTCTTTAATTTAGTTCATAAGGCTTGCCGGGTCATTGTTCTCGGAGAACTCTACCGCCATGTCATTGGTAAAGTCGCTGAGCTTTGTGGGCGTGCCGGTCAGATCTTCATACTTACCGCTGGTTGCCACATCCGCCAGCTCCGGAGCGTCGATGAGGTCGGAATACTTTCCGGAGTAGCCGACCGCGGAGATGTCTGCCGCAGGGGCCGCTTCCGCTCCTGCCGCAGCGCCGGCGCGGATTGCGTCAAGATCGAGGATGTTGTCCTGCTTGCTGTTCTCTATATGGTCGAGACGCGCGTCAAGTGTGGGGTAGTCATCACATGCCGCCTTCATCTCCGCCTCGCATTCTGCGGCGGCATCTGCGGCGATCTGCGCCTGGTTATGAGCGGCAGCCGCTGCGGCGCTTGCATCATCGGAGGCCTTGGTAGCCAGTGCTGCAGCCTGGCCGGCGGAAACGCCGGCGTCTCTTGCATCCTTTGCTGCCTGCTCGGCGTCGACCGCGCCCCGGTAAAGCACCTCAAGGATCCGCTGGTATTCATCCTGATACTCGGCATCAGTGGGATCGGTACTCTCTTCCAGGGTAATAGCGGCTTCCTCTGTAGCATCGAAGCGGGCATCGAGAGATTCGAAGTCACCCTTGGCCCCGTCAATCTGGTTCTTCGCATAATCGCCTTGCGCTTTGGCGTAGTCTCCCTTATCCTCCGCATAGCCGGCCTTGGTATTCGCCAAGGTGGCGGCATCATTGGCAAGGCCAGCCTTGGTATTAGCAAGGATGGCAGCGTCGCTGGCGGAGCCGGCAGCAGCCGTGGCAGCTTCGGCAGCATCATTGGCAAGGCCAGCCTTGGTGTCGGCCAGCTCGGCCTTGGTGTTCGCAAGCTCTGCGGCATCATTTGCGAGACCGGCTTTCGTGTTCGCAAGGGTAGCGGCGTCGCTTGCGTCGCCGGCCGCGGAATTCGCAGCAGTGGCCGCTTCGTCAGCGAGACCAGCCTTGGTATTTGCCAGCTCGGCGGCTTCATTGGCAAGACCGGCTTTCGTGTTTGCAAGGATAGCAGCATCGCTCGCATCACCAGCCTTTTCATTTGCCAACGCCGCAGCGGCGTTGGCTGCATCCGCAGCATCCAGCGCCTCCTGAATGGCAGATGCAATTACGGAAGATGCCACGTTCTGCACGGTGATTCCCACTTCGGCGGGATCCTCCTCAGTGGGAGCTCCGCTCGCCTCTTCGGTGGTGGCCACGAGAGTGAAGGCCGGGGCATCATAGGTGGCCTGGTCTCCGTAGGTCGTGACAATAATCACCACGCGGCAGGGACCGAGAAAAACCTGCTGGTCGGCATCATACACCACATCGAGCTTGGTGCCGTCGGAAGGATTCACATGGAAGGAGCAGAAGCCAGCAAAGGCCTTCTGCTGGTCATTATAGATTCCCACCCTGTTGACGACGACCTCATTCCAGTCGATGTTCACATCGCTGTCCGTCAGGGAGAGCTGCATCGGGATATCCGTCCCGATTCGGTATTTGTCTGAGTATGCCATATTAGTCGGTATAAGTTATTTCTTCAGAGGCAACAGTTATCGAAGTGGCCGGCAATGAAATAGCCGAGAACTCTACATCATTGGAACGAAGATTCCAATTAAAGGTTTCTACCAGGTACTCGATATCGTCCTGGAAACGCAGCAAAAACAACATTGGAGAGAAGATGTAATCCTCGTGATGCAGCGTCCCCTGCAGACGCCTTCGGGGCTGAGCGAATGACAGCGCATAGTCGCGGGCGAGTAAAGAGATATATTCCCTCCCGGTATTATCATTGTCAGAAATCCATTCGTCGGGTGCCGAAAAATACGCTCCTAATACTTTCCCGATTGCAATGGCCGCATTGATCGCCGCGCCCGAACTCTGCGCTGGAAGCGCAATCGGAAGGTTTATGTCTGACTCTTGGAAGCGTGCCTGATTACTGAGCCTCAAGACATCCTTTCTGCCGAGGTGATATGGATAGACAGCTTTCGTGGTTATCTCATTGCCGCGGCGAGCCCGCAACCCCGTTATAACAGCATCTGCGTTCAACAACCCGAGACTTATATCCTCAACATTCACATTGGATGTAGTAGATGAAGACACAGAAATTAAAACAGTGAGATCGACACTGCCCCAGGCAGTAGGAATCATCGCGGCCTGAAATTCCACTTCAAAGCTCTGATGAAGCGCATTAGCTTCGAGGGTTCCGAGTGACAGGTATGTTTCTGTAGTCCCCCAAGAGCTTCCGTTATAATAGTAGTCAGTGGAGTTATAGCGTACCCACAGTTGATAGGATACATTTTTAGCGGATGAAGTATTATTCGAAATGACTGTCGTTAATTTGGTTTTATTATACGGTAGTAATGGCGCGTAGCCTTTAGAGCCAAAGGTATAGTTCTTGAAAGTTGTTCTGGCATAATAGGTTGTCCCGCTGGAGAACCTTTGTATGCTCGTCCTTGGCATGCTATCAAATACGTCGTCGGTGCTGGTGAGCGTCACCCCGCTCTTTGCTGCCTCAACCGACAACTGCAGCGCCCCAACCGGCCAGGCGTCTACAGAGCCATAACCGGGAATTTCTTCGCCAATCCGACCGACCCGCTCACTGGGGCCTAAGTAAAAACGGAAATTTTCAATATCGGTTTCTCTGACAATCCACCAGCTTAGTTCGCCCTGGTAAGGAGCAAGCCAGATGCGGGCATGGAGAAGAAGTAGGATGGCCGAAAGGATGTCGTAGTAACTCTGTTCAGCAAAACCGGAGATCCTGAGCGGAGTGAACACAACCCCGGCACTATGCCCATCCATAATTGAATTCATGTTATAGAACACAGGGAAGGAATGTCCCGTCTTAGCGAGAACAAACTCAAGCGCTGTTAATACAGTATAATTCTCTGAATATGCGTCCTGTTGGGATGGTTGATAGGTTAAATATTTCAGCTCTCCAAGTCCATCCGTTGCTATAACATGCACATCATAAGGAGGATCTATGAACGGTTCGGAGTATTGCTCCGTGACTACAAATCCCTCCCAAAGCAAATCATAGGGTGCTACCTCGCCCTCGATTATCTCAATACTCCATAGCTGGACCTTCAATTCCACCGGATTCGTAGTGTACAGGAAAGAGAACTCCCCGTCCACTTCGCACTCGGCATAGAACTCCAGGGAGCTGCCGTGAACATCTCCGTTCTTCTCTCGGCGTAGAATCGGATCCCCGCCAAGATTACGCCGGATGCTGGTGCCGGTAAAGCCATCCTGGAGAATGTCTATCATATACCGTCCTCTGCTTCCAGGGTGATTAAAAATGAAGTATGCTCTCGATGTGTATGCCATGGCTTAGGTGGTTCTGTTGTGGCGTCTACTCTCACTTTCGATAACCGCCACCAGCTGAGAACCCTCGGCTTTAAGTGTTCCGGTTACTTCAATCGTGCCCTGCTCATAGCCAGTAATATACGAGCCCCTGCCATAGCCGGAGTGCGCTACCGAGGCGGTGCTGGTATAATCCCCTTTACCGGCGGTTATATTTGCGATGGCCTTCTTCGCGGCAGCGCCAAGCGCCACGAGCGCGGTGCCGGCGATGATTGCCCCCACCGGATCCATGGCAAGTTGCTCCAGTGCGAGAGCGGCAGCGCCTGTGGAGATTGCGAGCTTTCCTATGGATATCGCCATATCTGCCACGGCGTTGATCGCAGACTGGCCAAAGTTACTCCAGGCATCCTCACTTTCCGTGAGAAGATCTCCCATCAGTTCTCCTACCGCCGAAGACATGTCAGAAACCAGCCCCTGTATGGATGAATTCAGGTCTATAAAGGCCTTGTTTATCTTTTCAACATTGATATTGGGCTCCACGTCCAACTGGAGGGGCGTGAGATCAATCCCCTGAAGCACTTCGTTAAGCAACTCCTCCGCCTCCTCGTCAAGCTCAAGGTTGACCTGGGCCGTGAGATCCTTCACGCTTGCGTCGATGGAATCCTGCAATGCCTTGGCTTCGGCCGCTGCCTCGGCGGCGATGTTTTTCGCTATGGCGGCCGAGCGCTTGGAAAGAGAGCGGAGCTGCTGGTCTCTTTGCGCTCCCAGCTGTATCAGCTTTGTTTCTTCATCGGCTGCCGCCTGCATCTGCTCGGGAGTGCTCGACGTGAGGCTCGCAATCTGGCGGGTCAGGGTGGCGATCTGCGTCTGGTAGTCTATCTGGAGCTGGTATTTCTGGTTGATAAGATCTATGACCTTCGCCATTGCGGCCTGCTGCTCGGTTGCCGAGACGGAATTATCATAGGCGACGAGCTGCCACTTGGCTATCTCGGCATCCAGTTTTGCTATCTTGGTCTGCGTTCCTTCGCCCGCAGTGCCGACACCTGTGCCGATCCATGTCTTCTGGACTCCGGCGAGTTGCTTTGCGAGTTCTTCAGCCTGATTAGCAGTTGCCCCTGCTGATTTAGACTGGTCATAGACCACCTGCATGGCTTTCTGCCCGGTCTTACCACTTAATACTTGCAGGCCGATATTCTTAAAATCGGTCCACCATCTTGTCCAGAATTTCGCGCCCGTTCCCTCCATCTCGGCTATTGCCTCGCCGAGCGCATCATTCATGTCATGAAATGCCTCCTTATAGGTGGATATATAGGCATCAAGCCCCGCCTTAAACTCCATCCCCTCCCACTGGGACTTGAAGTTTTGTGCCTCGGCATTGAGCAGTTTGAATGCCGTTACGGCAGCACCTATACCCATGGCTGCGATGGCTACGCCTGCACCGGAAGCAGCGCCTGCTATCGCCTTCAGAGCTCCAGCTCCTTGAGCGCCAGTCTTCTCCGCCTGGGCCGCAGCGCCACGAAGGGAGGAAGAGAACTGCTTCAGCTTATCAAGCGGCACGCCGAAGGCGCCGGCGATGCTCGAAGTGAGATCGTCGGTGCTCTTCTTGAGCGCGCGCATGTCGCCTTGCGCCTGCCGGGTTGCTTTATTGAACCCGGACTCATCGCCATTGATCCGTACCTTTAGTTCCTTCGTGGGAGCTCCCATAATTAGCGCCAGCCAATTTTCTCAAGGAGGCTGTTTGCCTTGTCAAATCTTTCTTCGTCCGACAGTGCGTTCAGTTCCCGCACAATCCGGGTTTCCTTGTCTTCGATTTCTTCGTCCCACGGCATTTGCCAAAACTTCCGTGGATCGGTGATACGGTCTTTCTTGCGAACTTGTAAATTGAAGAGGCGCAATGCGGCGCCTCTCACAAGCTCTCCCATGTGCCGCCGGTCGGCGTTCTTTTCATCGCGGTACGTCTGCAGCGCTTCAAAGAACTCCCCCGGACGCATCAAGCCGAACTCCTCCCGCCCCATCCGCAGGAGTCCGAAGGCCCAGCCCCTTATGTCCCCCATAGTACAAGCGGGAGCTGGACCTTCGGCGGGGGTTACTCTTTTTTTGAGTCGTCCTGCGAGGCGCTGTCCTGCGGATTGAGCTGTTCCTGGAACACCTTCACGAACTCCGCCACCGTCACCACCGAGCAGCGAGCACCCATCTCCTGTGGAGTGTAGTTCGCTTCGTGGCCCTCCAGGCGCTCGCCTTCATTGATGGCGGCAGCCATCATCGGGGCAATATCGGAGGGTTTAAGGTTAGTGAGTTCAGCGAGATCCTTGAACGTATCCTGCCCCTTCATCTGAAGGAAGGAAGCGATTGCGTTCCAGTTCACCTCAACACGCAGGTCGCGGCCGTCTATGTTGATGAATGCCTTCGCCATTACGATACGATTGTGAATTCTCCGCTTATCTGAAGGTCGAGACCATAAGTGGCGTCGTCTTCGGAATTGGAGCTCTCAGTATAGTTGGTGATGATGGCTGTTCCGGTGTAGGAGTCGCCGTTAGTGCAGGAATAGACCACCGTGACCTCTGCCTGAGACCCCTTAGCGAGGGCCATGGCTATGACGTCATCGCGGTCAAGTTTCGTCGCTACGGAATTTCCTACCTCGATAAGGCCGCTGACGGAGAAGGACACGTCGTGACCGGTAATTCGGCGCTGAGTTTCGCCTTCATCATCCTTCGTGATGGACTCCTTCACCTTCGCTGCGATTGTGAGGTCGTCCTGAGTGCGCCCGCAAAGGGTCTTTCCTCCTATGGTGAGCGCTATGTTATAACCTTCAACCATTGTTCTCTATGTTTTGAATGTCTGACTTTTGAGTGATTGTATAGTTCAGTGAAATGGTCCAGACCTGATTGACGCAAACCTTCGTAACCGCTCCTTTAATGTAGGAGAACTCTCCCGTCATGCCGGCTTCGATGGCCGCCGCCACAGAATCCGCGAGCGGATCGGCCTGGTCGAAGTCGTTGGAGACCACCTCAACCAGCGCTTCTGACACCAACTTGTAGATTCCGTCCTTCGTGTATCGGGGCGTGACATTTTGAGAATAGACCACGTAAGGATAGTCACACGTCTCGGCTTCCGAAAGATAAACCGGGACGATATCAGCGCAGAGCGCTACTATCTTCGCACCTATTGCTTCAGTCATTGAAAATCTTATCCAAGTTGCTGTCAAATTCCTGTTCGAAAGCCTCCATGAAGACCTCGTCCACTCCGTCTATGGCTGTCTCGAAGAAGTTCTGATGCTGTATGCCACCTTGCCCGCGGCGATTGGCCGCTGCCGCCGTATTGCGATGCTTCACCGGATACTGAAATTCGTGAGCAGGATCCCGACCCTCAAGGGTGCCGTAGTTAGACCAATAAGCCTTGAACCAGTCGTCGATTTCGCCTTTGGGGTTCTGATGTCCCTGCCTCTGGTGGCCGTTAATAAGGCCGAAGAAACCGGAGAACTTGCCGTCGCGGCTTCTTCCGGCCTTATATTTGGCCAATCCTTTCCACCTTGTCGGTGTGCGGGACTTCATCGCCTTCGTGGCGGCCTGCAGTCCTTTCCGCATACACTGCCTTGAGACCTTCAGACCTCGCTCGGGAGCCTTCTCGAATGCTTTCATGCATTCGTCAAAGCCCTCAATGGTGAGAGTCGTATTAACCATCTATGGCGGTGAGCGAAAGGATGCAGAGCGGCGCAAACCTGTCGATTGTGTCGATCGCGGTAATTCCGTAGGGCTTGCCGTCCACGAGCACCCGCCAGCGGGAGGTAAGCGCAGGGACCTTGTGGATTGTGAGCTGAATGTTCTGCCCAGCCTCAAGGTTCGCATTACTTACCATCTCGTCCACCTGCCGGTCGACCTTTGCGAAGACTTTGCGGAAATCGGTATAGGTGAATTTCTTCTGCCCCTGAGCCCCATGCGTGATTGTGCAGGACTGCAGGGTCACAAGCGTATCAAGCGCGCCAAAGTCTATGCCTTCGCGCCCGATCATTTGCCAAGTCCCCAGCTGCGGTACGGCCTCAACAGATTGGCGGACGCCTTCGGAAGAGTCTCCACGCTGTCCAGCGGATTGCCGAACAGAGAGGATGCGTGTAGCATCAGGGCGGCGAGCATATCGGCCGGAATCGGTACGAATCCGGCGCGGTAGTTCACCACTACACTCTCCCCGCTGACGCTTTCGTCAAAGGTGAGCACGTTGCCATCAGTATTATAAAGATCTTGTTCGAGAGTCACATCGTCCACCTTCACGGAAGCCACCCCTATGAGCGGCTTCCGGAGGGTGAGCGAAGGAGCGAAGGAGGTTTCGAGGGTTACGTCAGAGAGGAGAATGACCGAGCCGATGGCATGCTCCGCCGAAGCGATAGCCGCCATCATGCACTGCTGCAGCTCCGCATCCAGGTCTTCACCCGTTATGCGGAGATGAGCGCGGAAGTGCTGCAGGAGGCCCTGCGATTCACTCATCAGTCGTTCTCTGGTCTCTTTCTCCATGTCCCGAAGATTAGGCGATCACGAGCTTGCTGAAGCTCTTGGCGAGCGCGACCTTGACGTCGGCGTAGCTGAAGAGCTGGAGCTTGATTTCGCCGGTGTCACCGAGGGTGAAGGGATCCACGAGGATCTCCACACCGCCCCAGCGGCCGATATACAGGTCTTCGAAGTTGCCGAAGATCGGGGTGTCGGCTGCGAACTGGTTGGAGAAGTCGGCCCTGTAACCGTTGATCCTGTCGTCGCTTTCGAGGATGAAGGAAGGAATGCCTGAAGCCTTGACGGTGGTCTTTGCCAGACCCCAGTCGGTGGAGGGCAGGATGTAACCCATCTTGCCGCGGTTGGCGTTGGCGGCGTTGATGGCGGTCTCCATTGCCACGAGATTGGCGAAGGAGAAGGAAGTGCCGGCGCTGGTAGCGGCGGACACGATTGCGGCGAGAGCGGCCTTGTCGATGCAGGCGGCCTCAGCGGCGATGATGCGGTCGCGGAGGATCTGCTCCACGTTCAGCGAACTCTGCTTGATGAGGTCGCGGGTGGTGGCCATGAATCCGCGGATGCCGGTCGGGGTGAGGGTGACCTTTGCCACGGATGCCTTCTTGACGGTACCGGATACGCCTTCGTTGACGAAGGAGAAGGTCACGCCGCCGACGCTGGGCAGGTCCACGTTGCCGACGAGGTCGGTCAGGACGGTTGCGCCCATCTTGCGGACGGTCAGACGCTCGTTGACGTCGTCAACGTAGTGCTGCTCGGTGATGACGAGGTTGCCGCCATCGGCTGCAGTGCCGGCCTTCTGGCCGGATGCGGTGCGCTGGAACGCGGCGGAGGGGATGACGTAGCCGTTGGGGTTGGAGTGGAATCCGTTGCGAGCGTATTCCTTCGCGCCCTCTGCGGCCATCTCGGCCTCAAGTCCGTCCATGTGGCCGGATGCGGCTCCCTGGATGAAACGGAGGAAGGAGAAGCCATTGCCCTTCTTCTCTTCCTTGCGGATTTTCTCTGCTACGAGAGCCTGCTCTGCGGCCTCTGCGGCCTTTGCCTGATCAAGCTCCTGCATGAGACGTTTGAGTTCAGCGGAGGCCTGTACGCCCTCTTCGCTGGTGGCATCGAGCTTCTTGACCTTGTCAAGAGCAGCCCTTACATCTGCCTGGATGTCTGAGATTGTCCTCATGTCTTATTGGATTTTTATTATAGTTGCAGAGCAGCCTCTGCGAGTAATACTGTCTTCTCTTTCTCGGCCTCGGCGGTGCGGGCTTCCGCGTCCGGGTCGTTCTTGGATTCGCCTTTCGGTTCGTCCGGATCCTTCAGCGCCTCTTCGCGGAGGGAAGCCAGACGGTCCAGCTCGTCCTTCATCGCGTTCTTGAGGGCATTGGGATTGGCGGGGATGTTCACCACGGAGACCTCAACCAGCTCCTGACCTTCGTAGTAGTAGGTCTCGTGCTCCTGGCCCGGGCCTTCGTCGCCTTCTCCGAAGTGGCCTTTGTCCGCCACGAATCCGACGGAAACCGCATTGAGGGAGCCCCACTGGAGCTTCTTCCATACCTTGTCCGCCAGCTCGTTGATTTCTGCGGGCTCGAACTCTACGTCGAGCATCAGTTTGTCGTCTTTGATATATGCGTATCCCTTGCCGATGACGTTATCAGGATTCTGGGTATCATCCCAGCCGCCGTACACCTTATGCTGATAGCCGATGATGGGATTGGAGTTGAAGCGCTCCAGATTCCACTCATTCGGAAGCAGGACGGTGCCATAGCTGTCGCGGGTTGCATCGCTGGCCACGAAGGTCATCTTCCGGGCTTCCGGTTCTTTGGTCGCGCTCTTGACGTCTATGGCGCGGAATTGAAAATTTTTCATATAAATGGCGTTTGAATTCAATTATTTGGCTTTTTGCGCATTCGCGCCGGCCGGAACTGAGGCCTGCGAGCCGTTCACCACGAACTCATTGGCGGGGTAGAGGAATTCGTCCAGGCCTTCGGCATCCGGCAAGCCCTCCATGCGGCGGACCTCATTGCGGGTCATGTAGCCGTCGAGCACGGCGCCATGATAGAACTTGGTCCTCGCATCGGTGTCGCCGCGGAGTAAGCCGTCCAGCACGAACTTGATGTCTTTCACGTCGGAGGCGGAGTAGAGCTTGGTCTCCAACTCCACCTCAAGACGCTTGACTATTGGGCGCAGCGTGTACTCCACAAACTGGATAGTCTGGTGCTCGATATTCGAGAACGTAGACTTGGACATCTCCGCCAGCATGTGAGGCGGGATGTTCAGCATCCTTGCTATGTCGTCTATGGAGAAGATTTCGCTCTCTATGAGCGCCGCGGTGACGGGGTCTACGTTTACCTGCTTGTACTTAATGCCGTACTCCAGGAGCGGAGTATCGCCGGCTCCCGTGGAATTGAAGTGCTTAATAAATTGGTTGTAGGCGTCGTCACCCAGGTTGGAGTCAGTTTCCAGCACGGCCCGCTTGTCGCCTCCCTTGCTGAAGTAGTCCGCTATGAACTTCTCAATAGCCATTCCCT
>JAFZXU010000039.1 GCA_017616655.1 Bacteroidales bacterium | reverse complement strand
CTATGCAGAAGGCTCTCGACTGGATCAAGGGCATTTGCGCGGTTCCCGAGGTCGGCGAGGTTTACCACGGCAAGGTCGTCTCCATCCTGGAGTTCGGCGCGTTCGTGGAGATCCTGCCCGGCAAGGAGGGTCTGCTCCATATCTCCGAGCTCGACTGGGCTAAGACCGATAAGGTCGAGGATGTCCTGAAGGTTGGCGACGAGGTTGACGTGAAACTGCTTGAGATCGATTCCAAGACCGGCAAGATGCGTCTCTCGCGCCGCGCCCTTCTTGAGAAGCCCGAAGGCTATGTGGAGCCCCAGCGCCGTCCCCGTCCGGAAGGCGGAAGGCCCAACAACGGCAACCGCAACGGTAACGGCCAGCGCCGCGAAGGCAATGGCGACCGCCGGGGCAACGGTCCCCGCCGCGAAGGCGGAGAGCGTCCCAAGCGCAACGAATAAAGATTAGTGCTTTTAACGTCCCTTTGGATGGGACGGTACGGGCAAAATAGGCCAAAAATGCACGTAGGGGTCCAACTCTTGGGACGATACGGGCACGGGCTTAAAAAAGAGGATGACCGATTGATTCGGTCATCCTCTTTTTTTGTTCAGAGCTTCCGCCTACTTCTTGGCGAGGGCTGAGAGCCTTTCGCAGAGGGAGTCAAGGTTGGTCAGGAGATCCTGCCCTACTGCCTTGTAGTGCGCTTTGATATTGGTTTTGTCAGGGTGGTTGACCCTGTCGAAAAGATCGTTTGCCAAGTCGCAAGCCTCGTTGATGAGCTGCTCTACGCCGGCTGTCTTTTCATCTTCGGGATGAAGCATCGCAAAGAGGATGCAGTCGTCCACGAAATCACCTACGAGGAATTCAATGTCCTTCTTGATAACACGGAGATTCATAGCGTTCTGAATTAAGTTGGTGCAAAGATACATTTTTTTTGTTATTTTTGTGATAAGCCCCTCCCGACGTCCAGCTGTGGGGGGGGAATTATTAGTATCAATACGTTACGCTATGAGAGAATCGTTCCGTTCCATCTGCCTGGCTGTCGTACTGACAGCCGTTTCAGCAGCGCTCTTCAGCTGCGGACCTGACGAACCGGCAACTATAGCTGTGACCGGGGTCACACTCGACAAAACAACCCTCAGTCTCGCGGAAGGGCAATCGGAAACGCTGACTGCGACGGTGAGTCCGGAGGATGCGAGCAACAAATCGGTCAGCTGGAAATCATCTGCGACCGATATCGCCACGGTGGACGGCAGCGGCACAGTGACGGCTTTGCAGGCAGGCTCCGCTACCATCACCGTCACGACTGCAGACGGGAACAAGACGGCCACCTGCTCCGTAACTGTCACGGAAACGGCAACGATTGTCGTTACCGGGTACACAGCCAGGGTGCCCGTCAAGGGCGGGACAGCGGAGTTCCCCATCCAATACAACACTTCGTACACCGTCGAAATAGAGGCGTCAGCGCAGGCTTGGCTCCATTTTGTCAAGACGCGTGCGTTGCAGAGCGGCAAACTGGTCTTCAGCGTCGACGCCAATACGGGAGAGCCGCGTACCGGCTATGCTACGGTGAAGGCTGATGACGGGAAAGTCGCTCCGATAGAGTTGGCTTTCGAGCAGAAATCGAACAGCAGGAATCGCGCTGCACTGGTTGCCCTTTATCAGGCTACGGGTGGAGATAATTGGAAAAGAAACGATAACTGGTGTTCAGACAAACCTCTGGATGAATGGTATGGCATCACCACTGACGAGAATGACCAAGTTGTTAAAATTGAATTGGTCAGTAATAATCTCAATGGAGGAATCCCCTCAGAAATCGGGGATTTGGATTATTTATCTCTCCTTTCCATGGAGTATAACAACTTGACAGGTCCTATTCCTGAGTCTTTATACGGTCTGAATAAATTAAGCACAATTGATTTGTACAGTAACTCTCTTTCGGGTGAACTCTCCGAAAAGTTCTGGTATATGCCATCCCTGAGCTCACTCGATCTCGATGATAACGACTTTACCGGTTGTTTGACCGATGCCATAGGAAACGCTGCCAAGCTGCAATTCCTCCACCTTGCCTCAAACAGACTGACAGGCACGATCCCTGAGAAGATAACGGATCTTAAAAACCTGTTGGGTTTCTCTATCGGCAACTCCGCCATGTTCAATGGAGGCTTCACCAGTTCTGCAAATCAGATCTCGGGTTCTATTCCTGAAAATCTGGATAAGTTAAACCAGCTTCGGTATTTTCTTGCCGGGAATAATAATCTTGAAGGGACCGTTCCCGCTTGTTTTGCCAGATTGCCTGAACTGACGGACCTGGAACTATATGGTAATAAGTTGTCCGGAATGATTCCGGAAGAGATCAGTAATTGTAAGAATTGGGATAAATGGGCGCCTGATGTCAACATAGTGCCTCAGCAGGAAGGATATAACCTTTCGTTCAAGTACTATGAGTCCACGGATTTTTCCAATGACGGAAAGGTAATAAAACTCCAGACCCACGAAAAAGGCAACGGAATCAATATTGTGATTACCGGAGACTGCTTTACGGACCGGGATATTGCATCGGGCGCATTCGATGAAGCCGCAAGGCAGACGATGGAGGATTTCTTTGGTATCGAGCCTTTTACCACCTTCAGGAACCTTTTTGACGTGTATGCCGTAGTAGCTGTTTCCAAAACTAATTATCATGATTATGGCACCGCCCTGGACGCTGTTTTCGGGGAAGGATCCTATGTGGGTTGCGACGAGGAGAAAGTAAGGCTATACACTCTGAAGGCCGTCAGCAATTTGGACGAGACTCTGACAATTGTGATTGTTAATAAGGACAGGGATGCCGGAACTGCGTTTATGCCTGATCCTGAGTTTGATACTGACTATGGATCCGGCTTTTCCTACGTTTGTTACGCGTTGTATTCCGAGGATCCGGTTCATCGTTCCCTCATCAACCATGAGGCGAACGGCCACGGCTTTACAAAATTACAGGACGAGTATTATTATCGAGGAACAATATTTCCGGAGGAGAATAAGCAGAATATAAAAGACGTTTATTTCTCTAAGGGGTTTTATGCAAATGTCGATTTTGAATCTGACCCCACAAAGGTCAAATGGGCGAAATTCCTCTCCGATGAGCGCTATAAGAATGATTTGCTGGGAGTGTTTGAGGGAGGTATGACTGCAGAAAAGGGGGTCTGGCGTCCTTCTGAAAACAGTGTCATGGGGCACCATGGAGGAGAGGGAGAAGGGACCCGCTTCAATGCACCTTCACGCCTTGCTGCGTATTATCGCATCCACAAGCTCGCCTACGGCAGCAGCTGGCAGCTCGATTATGAGGAATTCGTCAGGTACGATGCCATCAACCGTCGATAATCTCCAGCCGCATAGCCATCCCAGCCGGGAGGCAATTCCTTAATGAATCGTGACGACGGCTTACAGGCCGCCGTTACGATTTATTTCTTATATTTGTAGGTCTTACCTTTAATTGACACTTTATGAAAAACTCTTTCAGGCTCATAGCGGCCGCCTTTCTTCTTTTCGCGGCGCTTGGCGTCCAGGCGCAGAACCGCACCGACGGCTATTACAAGGATATCTTTATGGACAGCGGAATCAAGCTCACTTCGCGTGAGGATCTGCCCGCAGCTCGCTTCCTGGGGCTCCAGATGGAGAAATTCGTCTCGGTGGAGACAAAAGCCGACCTCGGAACCCAGACCACCTATGTGGATACCATGCTCCAGGCCAATATGATGGTTGGCAATCCCATGGATGAAAACGGCTGCCTGCTCTATCCTGACGGCGCTCCGCGCTATAAAGTCCTCTATGTGAACGGTGGCCGTGCTGCCTCCCACGGCAAGTCGCTCGGCGAGGAGGGACTCGAGCGTGTCCGCAAGTTCGTCAAGAACGGCGGCAGCTACGTGGGCACCTGCGCCGGAATGTTCGTGGCTTCCCTGGGAACCCATGCATTCGTGGATACCCTGCCTCCGAAGCTCTACGACGGCTATTTCGGAGTCTGGCCCAGCCTCTGCGTAGGTTCCGGCCTCAGCAAGACACCGACCGGAATGTTCATCGAGCCCGGCAGCCCGCTGCTCAACTACTATGACTTCGGCGGCGACATGTATATCGACAGCGTGTATCACAACGGCGGCGGCTTCACGATGCCGCAGGATATGGAACGCACCCCCGGCGCGGAGGTGCTGCTGCGCTACGATTACCCTAAGAAGAAGATGCACAACCAGATAAGCGCATGGGCCTGGAAGGAGAATGCCTCTGCCGGCCGCGTGGTGCTCTGCGGATCGCATCCCGAGGGCGTGACCTCAGGCGAGAGGCTCCACCTCTTCAGCGCCTTCCTGAAATATGCCATGGACGGCCTCGGCGCTCCCACGGTCAAGGCGAACCTCAAGATGGGCGAGCCCCGCAGGATGGACCGCTGCACCCACGACGTGATGCCCTCCTTCACCCGTATCGGCGACCGTCAGTACCATCACTTCACGGTGGATGTGCCCGCCGGCCTTGATACCCTTAAGATATGCCTCTCCAGCGTGAAGGGATGGGCCGGTTTCGACCTCTATCTGGCAGCAAGCTATGACGGCTTCGCATTCCTCGACAAGGCGGGGTATGAAGATATCTCCCTCGGCGTGGACAAGGTTCTGGCAATCCCCGCTCCGAAGGCAGGAAAGCTCTATATATCAGTCTTCTGCGGCACCACCGTAGAGGCTGTGGAGACAAAGTACGGCACACAGTACGAGGGACGCATCGAGGTTCTCAACGGCGTTCCCTACGTCATCAAGGTGGAATAGCTGAAGTGGCTGAAAGGCGATATAACGCTTTTACGGACAAATTGAGGGAGAAGTATGGCTCCCGCGTGCAGAAGCTGGTGGTTGACGCCGGCTTCTGCTGTCCCAACCGCGACGGCACCCTTGCGCGTGGCGGCTGCACCTATTGCGACAACAACGCCTTCCATCCGAATTACAGCACCCCAGACAAAAGCATCCCGCAGCAGCTGGCCGAGGGGGTGGAATTCCACCGCAGGCGCTATCCCAGGGCGGGAAAGTATCTCGCCTATTTCCAACCCTATTCAAATACCTACGCGCCTCTGGAGAGGCTGAAGGAACTCTACGGGGAGGCGCTCGCCTATCCCGGAGTGGTGGGGCTGGCCATCGGCACCCGCCCCGACTGCCTCGACCCTGAAAAGCTGGATTACCTGGCTTCTCTGAAGGCCTCCGGGAAGGAGGTCCTGCTGGAGATCGGCATCGAGTCGTGCTACGACGAAACCCTCTCGCACATCAACAGGTGCCATACCTGGGCGCAGGCGGAGGAGGCGGTGAATGCCGCCGCGGAGCGTGGTCTGGAGCCCGGCGCGCATTTTATCTTCGGCCTTCCGGGCGAGACCAGGCAGATGATGCTCGACGCTGCCTCGAGGATCAATTCCCTGCCGCTGGGCAGCGTCAAGTTCCATCAGCTTCAGATAATCAAAGGCACCGCGATGGAACGCGAATTCGCGGAGCATCCGGAGCGGTTCGTCACCTGGACGCTACCGGAATACATCGACTTTTTCGTGGACTTTCTCGAGCTCTTAAGGCCCGATCTGGCCGTGGAGCGATTCGCCGGCGAGGTTCCGCCCCGTTTCGTGAACTCCACCCCCTGGGGCCTGGTACGCAACGTCGACCTGCTCCGAATGCTCGAAGCACGACTTGAAGAAAGAAATACATGTCAAGGACGCTACTTCAGTACCGTGTAGGTGAGCTTCAGCTTGGGATGGCGCTCGGCGGAGGTGCCGTTGAGGGTGCAGACGGCGTAATTCTTATTGTCGGTGTAGTAATAGGTGGTACCCGATGACGAAGAATTGCCGTAATAGTTGTAGTAATTGTAGTAGTCGTAATAATTATTGTAGCCGTAGCCGCCGTAGCCACCGTAATATCCGCCATACCCGCCGTAACCGCCATAATAGCTATATGGATCGTAATAGCCGTATCCTCCGTAGTAGCTGTATGGATCGTAGTAACTCGAACTGCTGGACGAAGTCGTGTAGGAGATATTGGGAATGATCCAGATATCGTCCTCGTCGGTAATCTCGTCGAGGCCCTTGCGGATGAAGGCCTGGAAGAAGAGCGCTGCATCGGGCTTGAAGCAGAAGAGCGAACGGTTGATGGCTCCGTTGTCGTATGAATCGGAATAAATCTCGGAGATAGGGGAGTAGAGGGTATAAACCGAACCCCTTACCCTTGTGCTGAGATAGAGATTGTCGGGATAATTGTCGAACTGCCCGGGATTGCCGGAATACTCGAACGGGAACTCCAGGGTGGCCTTCGCAATCAGGATGGCATCCTTGTCGATATCGTTCTCCTTCATCCAGTCGTCTAACATCTTGCGGAGCTTGTATCCGCTGATGTGGGGCTTGATTCCGGTAAGGCCTTCATAGATGATCTTGTCGGGAGCCGAATCCCTTTCAAGCGAAGCGTTGCCGCCGTCGATGGTCTTGAGGCCCTGATAATAACCGAGATAGAAATATGCCGAAGTATCCCTCCTGCGTCCGTCGTCGGTGGTGGAGGTATATGTCAGGGTAAGGTACGAGGAGGAGAGGTCGAAGGTGCAGACGCGACCGCTGCCGGCATCCGGATCGACCGGGTCGGTGGAGAAATAGAGGCCTTTCATAGCCTTGACGAAGAGCTCGGTGCTGTCGAGTTCCTCACGTCCTATCTGGAAGAACTTCTCCGCAAACTCACGTTTGAAGTAGATGGCAAGGGTGTCGCCGCCCGTATAGACATACCTGCCCTGGCAGACGTCGTCGCCGTAACGGTCCTTCTCGGGGAGGGAGTTGTTATAGACGTGGGTGGAATCGAGGTCCACTTTGAGCTGGTGTACATAGACGTTCTGGGGAATGTGCAGCTGGTCGTCGTCGATGACGTCGAAGGAGCTGATGGTCATCTTGACGTACATCTCCTTGACTACGGGATTTCCGCCCCATACGATGGAGTCGGTCAGGGGGGAGATGGAGACGGCGCTGCCGATGTTGTAAGTGCCGAACTCCCCGTTGTAGATGGAACCGAAGGTGACTTCGCTGCTCGTGGTGGTCTGGAGGCTGTCGCTCAGACGCTGGTCCACGGGAAGATCGAATTCAACTGTCTTTATGGTGATGTCCTGGTTGGACGGTACGAGATCGGATCCAAGGGTGTTGTTGGTTTCCACGCAAGCGGAAGCCGCCGCCAGCAATACGAGCGCTGCGGCAAAGGATCTCACATTACTTGCCTTTGGCATTGCAAGAGATGATTTTATCGTAGAATGCATTGTAGTCGTTAACATAACCGGCACCTTCGGCGGCCACCTTCGTAAACGGAAGCACAGGCAGCTTGCGCGCCTTTACTGCCTCCATAAGCGCGCTGTCGGGTTTCTCTACGCCACAGACGATGCCGTCGGAATACTGGATAGCCAGTTTCGCAATATTTATGCCATCCGCCACCTCCTTGATGGCGGAGGCGTCGGACTTCTTGAGGTGCTCGGTTGCGAGTTTGTCGAGCGTGTCGTCGCTGAACTTCTCGTCAAGGTCGTCGTTGTAGAGGGAGAGGACCACCTTGGACTCCTCGAAGATGGGGTCGTTCTTGTAAACCTTCTTGAGATAGATGGGAACGAAATGCGACATCCAGCCCTGGCAGTGTACCACGTCGGGCTTCCAGCGGAGCTTGCGTACCGTCTCGAGCACGCCGCGGGCGAAAAATATGGCCCTTTCCCCATTGTCCTCGAAGAATTTGCCCTCTGCGTCGCGGACTACGGGCTTGCGCTGGAAATAATCCTCGTTGTCGATGAAATATACCTGCATCCTGGCAGCCGAGATGGAGGCTACCTTGATTACGAGCGGCTGGTCCACGTTGCCTATGACGATGTTCATGCCGGAGAGGCGGATCACCTCGTGAAGCTGGTTCCTCCTTTCGTTGATACAGCCGTAGCGGGGCATGAAGGAGCGGATCTCATTTCCGGCCTCCTGGATGGCCTGGGGCAGATAACGTCCGGAGAGCGCGATATCCGATTCGGGCAGATAAGGGTAGATTTCCGAGTTAACGTAGAGTATTCTTTTTGATCCTTCCATAGCAATGGGTCGCTTTAAGGGCAAATTCAGCACAAAGATAATAATTTTTTTGATTACCTTTGAAGCCTTTAAGAGACTATGGCAAAAAAAGAGCAGAATATAATACGCCGCAGGCTGATAAGGTCATACGTCACGTCGGTCATCAGCATATCGCTGGTACTCACCCTGGTTGGCGCCGCGCTCCTCTTCGGGATGAGCGCGGGGAACGTGGCCTCCTACTTCAAGGAGAACATGGCGGTTTCCCTGATCCTGAAGCAGAGCGTTACCGAAAAGGCCGCCAAAGCCTTCGCCGACAGCCTCTCCGCGGCTCCCAATGTCAAGAGTGCGGAGTACATCTCCCGCGAAAGGGGAGAGGAGGAACTCGAGGCCCTGCTGGGCGAGGATTTCCTGAGTGTCTTCGAGAGCACCCCGGTGCCCGTTTCGGTGGAACTCCGTCTCGACGGGGCGATGGTATCGAAGGACAGCCTCTCCCTGATCAAGGCCCGTTTCATGGAGGATGCCATGGTGGAGGAGGTGGTCTATCAGGAGTCGACCGTAGAGGCCCTGAACGCCAATATCAAGAAGATCGCCCTCCTGCTCTCGGCCTTCATACTGGTGCTTCTGGTGATTTCTTCCGCGCTGATAAACAATACCGTAAGGCTCAATATCTACGCCCGCCGCTTCACCATCCACACGATGCGTCTGGTGGGGGCGAAGAGTTCCTTCATAAGCCGTCCCTTCGTGCGGCAGGCGCTCATCCAGGGGGCTGTGGCCGGTCTTCTGGCCGACATTATCCTGATTGCGGCGATGCTGTGGGTGCGCTCCTCCAGCCAGCTGCTCTACTCCCTTTTCGACAAGACCCTGGCCGCTGTGGTGATGGTAGGCCTGGTGTTGCTGGGAATGCTCATCTGCTCCCTCTCGGCGCTCCTGGTGACCCGCAAGATATCCTACTCTTCCAAAGACGATTTATATTATTAGATAATGGCAAATTTCTCCCTTCCTCCCAAGAACGTTAGGTTCATAATCATCGGCCTCGCGGTAATGGTGGCCGGCTATATTCTGATGATAGGCGGAGGCTCTTCCGATCCGCAGGTGTTCAACTACGACATGTTCGATTTCCGCAGGCTGGTGCTCTCGCCGCTGCTGGTAATCCTGGGTATCGTCATCATCATCGTTTCCATAATGAAACGGCCCGAAGACAAAACGGAGGATAAGGAATAATGAGCGGTTTCGAGGCTTTCATCCTCGGTCTGGTCCAGGGACTGACCGAGTTCCTGCCCGTAAGCAGCAGCGGCCACCTGACCATTGCCAAGCACCTTTTCGGCATCGAGTCGGGAAATCTCACATTCGAGATCCTCGTCCACGCGGCGACGGTGCTGGCTACGATTGTGGTCTTCGGCAAGGAGATATGGCAGCTTCTGAAGGGGCTTTTCAAGATCAGATACAACGCGGAGACGCGCTATATCGCCATGATCTGCATCTCGATGATTCCCGTCCTGATAGTGGGCGTTTTCTTCAAGGACAAGGTCGAGTCTCTCTTCGGCAGCGGCCTCACGGTGGTGGGATGCGCGCTGCTTCTCACGGCGGCCCTTCTGCTGCTGGGAGAGTGGCTATCTTCGCGCCGCCGCGCTCCGGAAGGGGAGATGAACTACAAGACCGCCATCTGGATGGGTCTGGCGCAGGCTGTTGCCGTGATTCCCGGCCTTTCGCGTTCCGGTTCGACCATCGCAACCGGCCTGATGTGCGGCACGAAGCGCTCCGAAGTGGCCCAGTTCTCCTTCCTGATGGTGCTGGTGCCCATTCTGGGTGAGGCATTCCTCGATCTCGTGGGAGGTGACATGACGGCGGCTTCCGGCATCGGAACCTGGCCCCTGGTTATCGGCTTCCTCTCCGCATTCGCTTCCGGACTATTCGCCTGCAAGGTGATGATAGCCCTCGTCAAGAAGGCCAGGCTCAAGTGGTTCGCCCTCTACTGCGCTCTGGTCGGCATAGCCTGTCTCTTCAACTTCTTCATGTAATGGATAACGGCCGTCATATATTTGCGGCCGATGTGCATATCGGCGCAGCTTCCGATCCGGATGGCGCCGTCGACCGCCGTTTCGCAGCCTTTCTGAGAAACCTTCCCGAAGATACGGAAGGGCTCTGGCTGCTTGGCGACATTTTCGATTTCTGGGTGGAGTACCGCGACGTCGTTCCCCGCGGAGCCATCCGTACCCTGGGGGCGCTTGCCGCCCTCGCCGACCGCGGTGTAAAGATCCACTTCATATGCGGCAACCACGACTGGTGGATGACCGATTATCTCCGGAAGGAGGTCGGCGCCGAAATAATCAAGGAGCGCTATGTGCTGCGCGAGGTGGGAGGGCTGAGGCTCTGCCTGGCCCACGGTGACGGCCTCGGAGGCAGGAGGATCCCGGAGAAGCTGATTTACTCCCTTTTCAGGTCGAAGGTCTGCATCTCCCTGCTCAAGGCGCTCCCGCCCCGCTGGGTCTTCGCCTTCGCCCGGAAGTGGTCCGATTCGAGCCGCAGACACCACGGAGGCTATGTTTTCCGCGGCGAGGAAGATCCCCTCTACCGCTTTGCCGGGGATCTCGGGCGCACGGAGAAGGTCGATGCCTTCATATTCGGGCATCAGCATACTCCTGTCTGCGCAGAACTGCCTTCAGGGGCGAAACTCTATGTGCTGGGAGACTGGTCGAAGGAGGATAACTACCTGAACCTCTCGGGAATGTATATCTCGGGCCGCTCCTTGCCGAAAATCGACATGTAGAGCATATCGAAGCGCCCGGCCTGCCAGATGGCCACCAGGTCTTCAAGGTCGGCATCCTCGCCGAAACGGTCATACGGCTGCTTCAGGTTTCCTCCGAAAAACCTTGCCACCCCTTGCCAGAATCCGGCCGTAGGGGTATCCAGATACCTCTTCAATATGTAATACGGCGTCTGCCCGACCTCCCTGTCGATGAGGCGTATCATCATCAGCCCCTGCTTCAGGGTGAGGCCGCGGAAGATGGGTTCGAACTCCTTGAGGAGGTCGTTCTTCATCTTGTTGAGGTACTTGTCCTGCTGGCGGGCGGTGTAGTGGTCCGCCGCGAAGAGGCTGTCGGTCTGTTGTATGGTGCGGGCCACGAAGAGGGCGTAGGGATATGCCTTGCTGAAGTTGTGCACCCTGCGGTAGTAGTCGCGCCACTGGCGCTTGCTCATCTTGGCGTTTTTGGGCCGCACCACGGCGGGTACGATATCGTCGAAGTAGACGGTGTCCTGACCGTTGACTATGTAGGGCATCACGTAGCCATGCTGGGGTTTGGGTGTCTGGGCATAGAGTCCGGCACCGTTTCCGGCAAGGAGCAATAAGACTGCGATGATGGTAAGTCGTCTGTTCATTCTGTCCGCAAAAGTAAAAAATTGCTTATATTTGCACAAATTGACTGCTCCGCAAAAGCAATACCAAATTAATAATATATGTTCGATCTAACCAACTTCACGCCCTGGCAGCTCTTCTGCGATGCCGGCGTTATCTTCGGCCTTTTGCTGATCGGAAAGCTCTGCAGGGCCAAAATCAAGGCAATCCAGTCACTCTTCATACCCCCGTCCCTGATTGCGGGTGTGCTGGCGTTGGCATTCGGCCCCAACGGCCTCGGCTGGCTGCCCCTTTCGAATAACCTCGGTACCTATTCCGCCATCCTGATCGCGGTTGTCTTCGCGGCCCTCCCGCTTGCTTCCCCGACTATGAAAATCAAGGAGATAGGTTCTAAGCTCGGCCCTATGTGGGCTTATTCGCAGTTCGGAATGTTCTTTCAGTGGGCCGCCATCGGCATCATCGGCATATTGCTCCTCACCCCGCTCTTCAATGTGCCTGAATTCTTCGGCATCATGTGCCCCGTGGGCTTCTACGGCGGCCACGGTACTGCAGCAGCTATGGCGACCGAGTTCGGTGAAGGCTTCGAAGAGACAGCCCGCAGCCTCGGCATGACTACCGCTACGGTGGGCGTCGTGCTGGGTGTGATTTTCGGCGTGCTGCTCATCAAGATCGCAACGAAGAAGCACCAGACCAGCTACGTTACCGACTTCGCAGAGCTTCCCAACGAGCTCCGCAGCGGCCTCGTTCCCGAGGAGAAGCGTGACAATCTCGGCAAGGCTACCGTCTCTTCCATCTCGATCGACCACTTCGCAATGCACCTCGGTATCGTCATCTTCGCTGCTTACTGCGGCTATCTGCTCAGTGACGTGCTGCTCAAGGGCACCCTCAAGATCAGCGGCGTTCCCGTATTCCTTACCGCTTATGTGGTGGGTATGATTTTCAAGGTTATTCTCGACGCCACCAAGGCAAGCCGTTTCGTGGAGCAGAAGACCATCAGCAACATCAGCGGCACCGCCACCGACCTGCTGGTTACCTGCGGCGTGGGTGCCATCAATCTCAACGTGGTGACTGCCAACGCCCTGCCGCTCATCGTCCTGCTGGCAATCGGCATCGCCATCACCCTCTTCATGGTGTTCTACTTCGCACGCCACCTCTACACGAAGGACTGGTTCGAGAAGGCCATCTTCGCCTGGGGATGGTGGACCGGTACGATGGCTATCGGTATCGCCCTGCTGCGTATCGTTGACCCTAAGAACGAGAGCCACGCACTCGACAACTACGCGATGGCATTCCTGCCCTGCGCTCCCGTCGAAATTATCCTGATCTGGTCGGTTCCCGTGGCATTCAAGGGCGGCTGGCTGCTCTGGCTCTGCGTGGGATACCTGGTGCTGTCGCTCCTCATCCTGCTGCTTGCAAAGAGGCTCGGCTGGTGGATTCCCTCCAAGGCACTCAAGGGCGGTGTGACGGCTGTCAAGGAGTGAGATTCTTTTTAGTCGAAAAGTGCAAAACCGCGAAGTGTTTCGACCTCGTTAACAATCTGAAAATAGTCACGTTAGGTGGCTATTTTTTTTGTCGAAAAGTTGCAAAAAAGTCTCAAAAAATCTTTGACTTTCAGAATAATTGACTATCTTTGCATCCCGTATCTTATGCCTCGAAGTGGGCTAAGGTGCTGACAACCAAGAAGTTAAGAATAATTTTTAAGTAATAGGAAAATGTTACAACCGAAAAAAACCAAATTCAGAAGGCAGCAGAAAGGCCGCATGAAAGGCAATGCCCAGAGGGGCAACCAGCTCGCCTTCGGTTCCTTTGGCATCAAGACAATGGAAAGCTGCTGGCTTACCGGTCAGCAGATCGAGGCAGCCCGTCAGGCTGTAGTGCGTTATATGAAGCGTGAAGGACAGATCTGGATCCGCATCTTCCCCGACAAGCCCTATACCAAGAAGCCTGCCGAGGTCCGTATGGGTAAGGGTAAAGGTAATCCCGAGGGATTCGTTGCTCCCGTGACTCCGGGCCGCATGCTCATCGAGGCTGAAGGCGTTCCCATGGAGGTTGCAAAAGAGGCTCTCCGCCTCGGCGCCCAGAAGCTGCCCATCGCCACCAAGTTCGTGGTCAGAAGGGACTATGTTGAATAATCTAATCAGAGCACGGAAATGAAGACTAAAGAAATCCGCGAGATGTCAGTCGCAGACCTTCGCGACCGCATCGAAACCGAGAAGCAGAACCTCAACCGCATGAAGATGAATCATGTGATTTCTCCTCTGGATAACACATCGCTCATCAAGAAGGCGAAGTGCGACATCGCCCGCATGATCACCATTCTTGCAGAAAGGGAAAAACAGAACCAATAATAGATAAGTCCTATGGAAAGAAATCTTCGCAAAGAAAGAATCGGCATCGTGGTAAGCAACAAGATGGATAAGTCTATTGTGGTTGCTGTCAAGACCAAGGAGATGCACCCCATTTACGGCAAGTTCGTAAACAAGACAACCAAGTTCGTCGCTCAGGACGATAAGAACGAGTGCAGTGAGGGCGATACCGTCCGCATCATGGAAACCCGTCCCCTGAGCAAGACCAAGCGTTGGAGATTAGTTGAAATCGTAGAAAAAGTCAAGTAACAATGATACAGCAGGAATCACGTTTAATGGTAGCGGACAACAGCGGTGCAAAGGAAGTTCTCTGCATCCGCGTCCTCGGTGGTACACGCCGCCGCTACGCTAGTGTAGGCGACAAGATCGTGGTCGCCGTCAAGAGCGCCATTCCCGGCGGCAACGCCAAGAAAGGCTCCGTTTCTAATGCAGTCGTCGTCCGTACGAAGAAGGAGATCCGCCGTGCAGACGGTTCTTACATCCGCTTCGACGACAACGCTTGCGTGCTGCTCAGCAAGACCGACGAGGTCGTGGGCACTCGTATTTTCGGCCCCGTAGCCAGGGAGCTCCGCGATAACTATATGAAGATTGTCTCACTCGCCCCCGAGGTGCTTTAATCAAAGGAGGAAAGAATCATGGCAAAACTGCATATAAAGAAAGGCGATATGGTATATGTGAACGCAGGCAACGACAAGGGCAAGACCGGTCGCGTGCTCGCAGTTCTTACCGATAAGGATCGCGCAATCGTTGAGGGAGTCAACATGGTAAGCAAGCATACCAAACCCAACTCCAAGAACCCGCAGGGCGGTATTGTAAAACAGGAAGCAGGCGTACACATCTCCAACCTTCAGGTTGTGGATCCCGCCAAGGGCGGCCCCACCAAGATCGGACGCCGTCTCAACGACAAGGGCAAGCTCGTACGTTACGCTAAGAAATCAGGAGAGGAGATCAAATAATGGCTAAGGAAAAGAAAGCAGAGGCCCCCAAGGGCCCGACCATGGAACAGATCAACTATGTTCCCTCTCTTCAGAAGAAGTATAAGGAAGAGATCGTAGGCAACCTCATGAAGGAGTTCTCATACACCACCGTAATGCAGGTTCCCAAGCTTCAGAAGATCACCATCAACGAAGGTGTCGGAAGCGCAACCCAGGACAAGAAGCTCGTTGAGGTCGCTCAGCAGGAACTCTCCGCAATCACCGGACAGAAGGCGGTTCAGACCGTTTCCCGCAAGGACATCTCCAACTTCAAGCTCCGTAAGGGCATGCCCATCGGCGCAAAGGTCACCCTCCGCGGTGTCAAGATGTATGAGTTCCTCGAGCGTCTCGTGGCTATCTCCCTCCCTCGAATCAGGGACTTCAAGGGTATCTCCGAGAACTTCGACGGCCGCGGCAACTACACCCTCGGCGTCAAGGAGCAGATCATCTTCCCCGAGATCGACATCGACAAGATCACCAAGGTGATGGGTATGGAAATAACCTTCACCACCTCGGCGAACACCGACAAGGAAGCTTACGCTCTCCTTCGTGAATTCGGTTTACCTTTCAAGAACATTAAGCACAATAATTAAGAGATATGGCAAAGGAATCAATGAAAGCCCGCGAAGTAAAGCGCGCTAAATTATGTGCCAAGTATGCTGAAAAGCGCAAGGCTCTCAAAGAGGCCGGCGACTGGGCAGCCCTCGACAAGCTCCCCAAGAATTCGTCGCCCTGCCGCCTTCACAACCGTTGCTCCATCACCGGTCGTCCGAAGGGTTACATGCGTCAGTTCGGCATCAGCCGCATCCAGTTCCGTGAGATGGCTTCCAAGGGCCTCATCCCGGGAGTGAAGAAGGCAAGCTGGTAAGAATTCACCTATAATAATTAATAACCAATTGGATATCGGGCGCCAAACGGCGTCGAATCTGAAAAACAAGAACAACAATGACTGATCCAATCGCAGATTATCTGACAAGAGTCCGCAACGCGTACCTCGCAGGTCACAAGACAGTGGAAGTCCCCGCTTCGAAGATGAAGATGGAGATCACCAGGACTCTGCACGAAAAGGGTTACATCCTCGCTTACAAGGTAGTCGAGGCGCAGCCCTGCAACATCATCAAGATCGCACTCAAGTATCACCCTGAGACGAAGAAGCCTGCCATCAAGAAGATCGAGCGCGTCAGCACTCCCGGTCTCCGCCAGTACACCGACGTGGCCAGCATGCCCCGCGTGCTCAACGGACTCGGCATCGCTATCCTCTCCACCTCCAAGGGTATCATCACCGACAAGGAAGCCAAAGAGCTCAATGTCGGCGGCGAGGTGCTCTGCTATGTTTACTAACAGCTAATATTAAAAATCAACAATAATGTCACGAATAGGAAAATCACCTGTACACCTGCCCGCCGGCGTCACCGTCAGCGTTGACGACGCCAACGTGGTAAAGGTTAAAGGCCCTCTCGGAGAGTTGACCCAGAAGGTCGACCCCGATATCAAAGTGTCCGTAGAGGGAGCAACCGTAACGGTTTCCCGCCCGACAGACCAGCCTCGTCACCGTTCGATGCACGGTCTCTATCGCGCACTGATCAACAATATGGTCGTCGGCGTTTCCGATGGCTTCACCATCAAGCAGGAGTTCATCGGCGTCGGTTACCGCGTAGAGGTCACCGGCCAGATCGTTACCATGGCACTCGGTTATTCACACGATATTCAGCTGGAGCTTCCCAAGGAAGTGAAGGGTGAAGCGGAGCCCGTCAAGAAGGGCCAGAACCCTGTCCTCGTCCTCAAGAGCTACGACAAGCAGCTTCTCGGCACCGTAGCGGCAAAGATCCGCTCGCTCCGCCGTCCTGAGCCTTACAAGGGCAAGGGTATCAAGTTTGTCGGTGAACAGCTTCGTCGTAAAGCCGGTAAGTCGGCCAGCGCTAAATAATAGGAGATAAAGTTATGGCATTGACAAAAACAGAAAGAAGACAGAGAGTCCACTACCGCATACGCAAAGTTGTCAACGGAACCGCAGAAAGGCCCCGTATGGTAGTGTTCAGGAGCAATAAGCAGATCTATGTCCAGGTTGTGGACGATACCAAGGGCGTGACCCTCGTATCGGCTTCGTCCAACGACAAGGCGCTTGCAGAGAACTGCAAGGGCAAGACCGGTTGCGAGGCTGCTGCAGTTGTCGGCAAGGCAATCGCGGAGCGCGCAATCGCACAGGGTATCTCCACCGTCTCCTTCGACCGCGGAGGTTACCTCTATCACGGAAGAGTTAAAAGTTTGGCAGAAGCTGCCCGTGAGGGTGGCCTTAAATTCTAAGAGCTATGGCAGAAATCAAAAAGAACGTAAAGACAACCGATCTCGAACTCAAAGACAGATTGGTAGCCGTCCAGAGGGTGACCAAAGTCACCAAGGGTGGCCGTCACTTCTCCTTTGCCGCCATCGTTGTGGTCGGCGACGAGAAGGGTGTCGTAGGCTATGGCCTTGGAAAGGCTAACGAAGTCACGACAGCTATATCCAAGGGCATCGAGGATGCCAAGAAGAACCTCGTAAGGGTTCCCCTCAACAAGACCACCATTCCTCATGAGCAGGAAGCAAAGTTCGGCGGCGCGCGCGTCTTCATGAAGCCCGCGGCTCCCGGTACCGGTGTGAAGGCCGGCGGTGCAATGCGTGCCGTCTTCGAGTCCGTAGGCATCTCCGACGTCCTCGCCAAGAGTAAAGGTTCATCCAACCCTCACAACCTCGTGAAGGCTACCGTCGCAGCCCTCAACGAAATGCGTGACGCATACACCGTTGCAGGTCTCCGCGGCATCCCCATGAGCAGGGTATTCAACGGATAAGGAGGTTTTATCATGGCAAAAGTTAAGATTACCCAGATAAAGAGCCGCAGCGGCGCTACCAAGCGTCAGATTGCGAATCTCGTCTCCCTCGGAATCCACAGGATCCACCAGAGCGTCGAGGTCGAGGTTACCCCCGTAACCAAAGGTATGATTGAAAAGGTTCTTCACCTCGTAACGGTCGAAGAAGTAAAGTAATGGAGGAAACAGAGTATGAAATTGCATAATCTCAAACCTGCAGCAGGTTCAACCCACAGCGACAAGCGCGTCGGACGCGGCCCCGGTTCGGGTCTCGGCAAGACCGCCGGCCGTGGTATGAACGGTGCGAAGTCCCGTTCCGGATATTCCAAGAAGCTCGGCTTCGAGGGCGGCCAGATGCCTATCCAGCGCCGTCTCCCCAAGTTCGGTTTCAAGAACCCTACCCGCGTGGAGTACAAGGCGGTCAACCTTTCCGCACTCCAGGCAGCCAGCGAGAGGCTCAATGTCACCGCTATCGACCCTGAGGTTCTCGTCCAGGCAGGTTTCGCTTCCAAGAACGACCTCATCAAGATCCTTGCGAACGGCGAACTCACCGCTAAGCTCGATGTGACCGCAAACGCCTTCTCGGCAACTGCAGTCCAGAAGATCGAAGCGGCAGGCGGCACCGTTACAAAAATCTGAACCTTATGAAACGTTTTTTCCAGACAATAGTCAACATATTCAAGATCGAAGATCTTCGCAAGAGGCTCCTCTATACCTTCATGCTCATCATAGTCTACCGCTTCGGCAGCTACGTTGTGCTCCCCGGTATTGACGCGTCCCAGCTTGCAGCCCTCCAGGCGAAGTCTTCCGAGGGTCTCGTCGGACTGCTCAACATGTTCTCCGGCGGTGCTTTCGGAAATGCGTCCATCTTCGCTCTCGGCGTTATGCCGTACATCTCCGCCTCCATCGTCATCCAGCTTCTGGGTGTGATGTTCCCCTTCTTCCAGCGCCTCCAGCGCGAAGGAGAGAGCGGCAGGAGAAAGATGAATCAGTACACACGCTACCTCACGATAGTGATCCTCGCGATCCAGGGCCCTGCCTACATGGCAAGCCTTCATACCACCCTCCCCGCAGAGGCGTTCGTCTCCACCATGGGCGGTTTCTGGTATAACTCCTTCGCGACCCTGATCCTTATCGGCGGTACTATGTTCGTCATGTGGTTGGGCGAGAGAATTACAGACCGCGGCATTGGTAACGGTATCTCCCTGATCATCATGATCGGTATCATCGCGCGCCTCCCGATGGCGTTGCAGCTTGAATTGACCGAGAAGTTCAATCAGACCAACGGTGGCTTCCTTATGCTCATCGTCGAGTTCGTGATCCTCTTCTTCGTCTTCATCGCAACCATCGCCCTCGTCCAGGCTGTCCGCAAGGTACCTGTCCAGTATGCCAAGCGCATCGTTGGCAACAAGCAGTACGGTGGTGTACGTCAGTACATCCCCCTCAAGGTGAATGCGGCTGGCGTCATGCCGATTATCTTCGCGCAGGCGCTTATGATCGTCCCGATCATGTTCACCAACTTCAACGCCACCAAGGGTTTGGCTGCTGTATTCAGCAACACGACCGGCTTCTGGTATAACTTTACCTTCGCCCTGCTGGTAATCATCTTCACGTATTTCTACACCGCTATTACCGTGAACCCTACCAACATGGCCGAGGAGATGAAGAAGAACGGCGGTTTCATTCCGGGTTGCAAACCGGGCAAGAAGACTGCCGATTATATCGATGCCATAATGTCCCGCATCACCCTTCCCGGGTCAATATTCCTGGCCCTGGTTGCGATTTTGCCGGCATTTGCAAGGTTGCTGGGAGTTAACAACCAGTTTGCAAGCTTCTACGGCGGCACCTCGTTGCTGATCCTCGTGGGAGTTATCCTGGATACCCTCCAGCACATTGAGAGTCACTTGCTTATGCGTCATTACGACGGCTTGATGAAGACAGGACGTCTCTCCGGCCGTTCGGGAATGTAAATTGATAGACAAGAAAGATGATAAGACTCAAATCCGAAGAAGAGATCGCCCTGATGAAGGAGAACGCCCTGATGGTGTCGAAGACACTGGCAGAGGTGGGCCGCAACATCGAGCCCGGTATCACTACCAAGGAGCTCGATGCCATAGCCGAGAAGTTCATCAGGAGCCTCGGCGCAGAGCCGGGATTCTTGGGGTATGAGGGTTTCCCCTACTCGTTGTGCATGTCGGTCAACGATACGGTGGTACACGGCTTCCCGTCCAATTACAAACTCAAGGAAGGCGATATCGTATCGGTTGACTGCGGTACCAGGTACAGGGGCTTTTACGGCGACTCGGCCTACACTTTCCCTGTCGGAAAGATCTCGGAGGAGGACAGCAGGCTTCTCGAAGCTACCAAGACCTCCCTTTACCGGGGCATAGGCCAGGCCGTTCCGGGCGCACGGACCGGCGACATCGGATACGCTGTCCAGTCCTACGTGGAATCGCTCGGCTTCTCGGTCGTAAGGGAACTGGTCGGACACGGCATCGGCAGGAATATGCACGAGAGCCCCGAAGTTCCCAACTACGGCCGCAGGGGCCACGGAGTGAAGCTCCAGGAGGGAATGGTCATCTGCATAGAGCCGATGGTCAATGCCGGCCGCCGCGACGTCTATCTGGCAGACAATGGATGGGGAGTCCATACCACCGACGGCAAGAAGTCGGCCCATTTCGAGCTCACCATCGCCATCCGCCAGAACGCCCCTGAGGTTTTGTCAACTTTTGAGTTTATCGAGAATAATCGGAATTAGTCAAACCAATTTATTTCATTTATGCCGAAACAGTCATCAATAGAAAAAGAAGGAACAATTATCGAAGCCCTCTCCAATGCAATGTTCAGAGTGGAGTTGGACAATGGACTTGTTATTATCGCACACATCTCCGGAAAGATGAGGATGCACTACATCCGCATCCTGCCCGGTGACAAAGTAAGGGTCGAGATGTCCCCGTATGATTTGACTAAAGGCCGTATTTCTTTCAGATATAAATAATAAAACATACACAAATGAAAGTTAAAACATCCATAAAGAAGCGTAGTGAGGATTGTAAAATCGTTAAGCGCAAAGGCCGCTTGTATGTAATTTGCAAGAAGAATCCGAAATTCAAGATGCGCCAGGGATAATTTTTTAATTTGTAACCAAAAAAGTAAAAAATAGATTATGGCACGTATAGCCGGTGTTGATTTACCCAACAACAAGCGTGGAGAGATAGGTCTGACCTATATCTTCGGAATCGGTCGCAGTTCCGCCCAGAAGATCCTCAGGGAACTTGACATAGATTACAACATCAAGGTCAAGGACTGGACTGATGACCAGATTACCGCAATCCGCAGCAAGATTGCAAATGAATACAAGATCGAGGGCGAACTCCGTTCGTCCGTCCAGATGAACATCAAGCGACTGATGGATATCGGATGCTACCGCGGTATCCGTCACCGTCTCGGACTTCCCGTCCGCGGCCAGAGCACCAAGAACAACGCTCGTACCCGCAAGGGCAAGAAGAAGACCGTCGCCAACAAGAAGAAAGCAACTAAATAAGGCTTAGATTATGGCAAAGAAAACTACAACAAGCAAGAAGAGAGTTGTCAAGGTGGACGCCTATGGTCAGGCCCATATTTCGTCTACTTTCAACAATGTTATCGTCACTCTGACCAACAGTACCGGTCAGGTAATCAGCTGGTCTTCGGCCGGCAAGATGGGCTTCAGGGGTTCCAAGAAGAACACTCCCTATGCAGCCCAGGTTGCCGCTCAGGATTGCGCAAAGGTTGCGTATGACCTGGGTCTCCGCAAGATCAAGGCTTATGTCAAAGGTCCCGGCGCTGGCCGCGAGTCCGCAATCCGTGCCCTCGTAGGCGCAGGAATCGACGTCACCGAGATTATCGACGTGACCCCGCTCCCTCACAACGGATGCCGTCCCAAGGGCCGCCGCAGAGTATAATGTGTAATTATTAAAGTATTAAGATTATGGCAAGATATACAGGACCCAAAACCAAGATAGCCCGTAAATTCGGAGAGCCCATCTTCGGCCCGGACAAGCATTTGGAGAAAAAGAACTATCCTCCGGGACAGCACGGCCTCGCAAAGAAGCGCAAGAAGGTGTCCGAGTACGGCACCCAGCTCGCTGAGAAGCAGAAGGTGAAGTATATGTACGGAGTCCTCGAGCGTCAGTTCCGTAAGACCTACGGTGTCGCTGCAAGGATGAAGGGCCGCACCGGCGAGAACCTCATCCTCCTCCTCGAGTCCCGCATCGACAACATCGTCTACCGTCTCGGTATCGCTCCCTCCAGGGCAGCTGCACGCCAGCTCGTCTCCCACTGCCACATCACCCTCAACGGTGAGGTGTGCAACATTCCTTCCGCTCAGGTGAAGCCCGGTGACACCGTCGGTGTCCGCGAGCGTTCCAAGAGCCTCGAGGTGGTTCAGGACAGCCTCTCCCGCGGAGCCAACAGGTATTCCTGGCTCGAGTGGGATGCAGCCAAGTGCGAAGGCAAGTTCGCCAACGTTCCCGTCCGCTCCGAGATTCCCGAAACCATCAACGAGCAGCTCATCGTCGAACTCTATTCCAAGTAGTGATCGGCTTGTCACACAGATAATTATTAAAAAAACAATAGTATGGCAATTTTAGCATTCCAAAAACCTGAAAAGGTCATAATGCTTGACTCTACCGATACTTTCGGCCGCTTCGAGTTCCGTCCCCTGGAGCCCGGTTACGGCACTACCATCGGTAATGCACTGCGTCGTATCTTGTTGTCTTCATTGGAAGGTTTTGCCATCACCTCGATAAAGATCGAAGGTGTCCGCCACGAGTTCGACACCATTCCCGGCGTTATCGAGAATGTCATCGACATCGTTCTGAACCTGAAGCAGATCCGCTTCAAGAGGATGATCGAGGATGTCGAGGGCGAGATGGTAACCATAACTGTCGGTGGCAAGCAGGAATTCACTGCAGGGGATATCTCCAAAGGCCTCTCTTCCTTCTCCGTCCTCAATCCCGAACTTCACATCTGCTCGATGGAGCCTACCGTGGAGTTCAAGATGGACATCACTATCGGAAAGGGCCGCGGTTATGTTCCCGCTGAGGAAAACAAAGTCGAGACGGCTCCCGTCGACACCATCGCAATCGACTCGATCTTCACCCCCATCAAGAACGTGAACTTCAAGGTCGAGGACTGGCGTGTCGAGCAGAAGACCGACTACGAGAAGCTCATCATCGAGATTACCACCGACGGTTCCATCCAGCCGAAGGAGGCGCTCAAAGAGGCAGCCAAGATTCTGATCTATCACTTCATGCTCTTCTCCGACGAGAAGATCTCCCTGGAGACCTCCACCGAGTCCGAGACCAAGACCATGACGGAGGATGAGATCCGTATGCGCCGCCTGCTCCTCGCGAAACTTTCCGACCAGGAGCTTTCGGTACGCGCTCTCAACTGCCTGAAGGCCGCCAACATCGAGACATTCGCAGACCTGGTTTCGCACCAGAGGGCCGAGCTTATGAAGTTCCGCAACTTCGGCAAGAAGTCGCTGAGCGAGATCGACGCCCTTGTGGAGCGTCACAAGCTGGGCTTCGGAATGGACATCAGTAAGTATAACATCGATTCTAAAGAATAATTCAAAATGAGACACAATAGATCTATCAATCATCTTGGACGCCAGAGCGGTCACCGCAAGGCAATGCTTGCCAACATGGCTTCATCGCTCATTCTCAGCAAGCGCATCGAGACCACCGTGGACAAGGCTAAGGCTCTGAAGATGTACGTCGAGCCTCTCATCACCAAGTCGAAGGAGGATACCACCCACTCCCGCCGCGTAGTGTTCAGCTACCTGAAGCAGAAGGAGGCGGTTTCCGAGCTCTTCCGCGTGGTCGCTCCCAAGGTCGCCGACCGTCCGGGCGGATACACCCGTATCCTCAAGACCGGTTTCCGCGTAGGCGACGCCGCAGATATGGCTATAATGGAGCTCGTGGACTTCGCTGATGTCGCAGTCGCTCCCGCCAAGGAGCCCGAGAAGAAGACTTCCACCCGCCGTGGCGGCGCCAAGAAGGCAGCCGCTCCCGCAGCCGAGGCTGCAGCTGAAGGCGAGAAGAAGCCCGCTGTGAAGAAGGCAGCTCCCAAGAGCACCGGTAAGGCAACCGCTAAGGCCGCTCCCGCCAAGAAGGTCGCTACCCCCCGCAAGGCAGGAGGCAAATAGCAGATACTTCTTTCCAGAAAAAAGGCCGTCAGATTTTTTCTGATGGTCTTTTTTGTATCCGTCGGTTTTTTTCGGACGTCCTCGGCTCCTTTTTCCGTCAAAGTGACGTCGGCCAACAGCTCTCGGAGGCAATTCTGACAGGGGTGAGCCGACGTTACCGGCCGATATCGGGCCATCACGTCGGCTGATGTGCCTCAGGATGCCGTTTCCGCCGTATTTCCCGACGTCACTTTGCCGAAAAAGAGGATTTATGAATATCTTTGTGTTATAAGGACACGGGAATGAATAGAATCAACT
>JAFZXU010000038.1 GCA_017616655.1 Bacteroidales bacterium | reverse complement strand
GCCTTTCGGGCAGCCGTTTCCTTTTGTTTGCGAAAGAAGTTAAAATATCCTCTCAAAGTAGTACATGGCCCTTTTGCCGTTAGGTTCGAGATATGCTACAAAATAAGAGTCAGTCAATGTTTCGACATAGAAAGTCAATTCTAACCAAAGAACACTGATAACTATATTATGGCCGCCGTTGAAATACCAGGACCCATCAGATGATAGACCGTCTTTTTCCAGGGTACAAGTAAAATTTCTCCACAAACCCAAAACATCTCCTTCGGTAATCAATTGATCGGAAGAATACCCGGACAACTTACTTAAGTCAGCGGAAAGGCATTTCCATTTTCCGGCAATTTGCTCCGGAGATAATGCCTTGGCGGAGGGCTCCTCTTTTTTACAGGAATCGAGGCAGCACACCGCCATAACTGCGAATGCCATAGCGGCAAACAGGCAAGACAACTTTTTCATACTCAACGCTGTTGTGACATACAAATATAATTATTCTTTCCATTTTCTGAAACTGGTCTTAAGAGAAAAAGTTGCATCGTGGTAATAATTATTTATTACCTTTGTGAAAAAAAGAAAGATGAATCAAATCTACTTTGAAGCGAAGGGCGAGGCTCTGTTGGGGCTGATAGGACTGACCAAGAGTGAGTTCGCAAGACAGATGGGTATCAGGAAGCAGAATGTGAAGACACTTTTCAAGAGTAAGAATCTGGAGACGATCCATAAAGCAGCAGAGGTTATGGGGGTGCCGTTTGAGATGCTTGTGGGCTATGTTGAAGAACCGGATCTGGACTCAATTCCAGTTGTCCCCATACAGAATGATGATTATGAAATCTCAGAGGAGGATATCCCTACCGGAGATTCGACTGAGGACAAGCGGCGAAGGCATCATATCATACTCTTTTTCTATCATCAATGGAAAGAGAGAAATCCAGAGGCCAAAAGATACAATCTCAGCCTTAAAGATGATATTAATATTCGGTATGTTTCTATTGAAGAAACAGCTGGTCAAGCATCAACTACTTATCTATCTACACTTGCCGTTCTTCAGTTAGATGCAATTCTGACGAACGCCGTTCTGGTTGATACAACTCCGGCTAATCCAAAGAAAAAGAATCAAAAAGGATTTAAAAGTATGTTGAGGATGTTCTATAATTGTCCAGGATTAGGCCCCGTGAAGATGATGGTCGGTGTAAGACAAAGTGATAAATCAAAGGTACAGTATTGCATTACGGCAATAGATTCAGGAAAATAAAACGGGAGGCCGAATGACCTCCCATTAAATCTGCCCCAAGACTACGTGGCGGAATTGCTTTTTAAGCGAGGATTAAGCGGGCGGGGACTTTCGCGCTACCCTTTGTCCATCCGTATCACGTTTTAATGTCTCGAGCGGAAAACGAGACTCGAACTCGCGACCCCGACCTTGGCAAGGTCGTGCTCTACCAACTGAGCTATTTCCGCCTATTCCCGTTAGGGACTGCAAAGGTACTATCTTTTTTGAATACCGCAAATTTTTTTTCGCGGGGAGGGAGGAAATCACCAGATGAAGGGGAGGAGGCGGTATTTCACCTTCTGCTTGTATTCCCTGTAGCCGGCAAGCCCTTCTTCGAGTACAACCTCTTCATTCTTAATGCGTTTGACGATGAGGGGAAGGTAAAGGAGCATTATCAGGAAGGAGATGGGCGAGGCCAGGACCAGGGGCATGGCAAGGAAAAGGACGGTGGTGGCCATATACATCGGATGGCGGACGATACCGTAGAGGCCGGTGTCGACGACCTTCTGGTTTTCCTGCACTTCGATGGTGCGGGAGAGGTAGGTGTTCTCCCGAAGGACCTCCGCATAGAGCAGATAACTGGCCAGGAAGACGGCGGCGGCGACCCATACCGCCCAGTCGGGGAGGAGAATCCATTGGAAGCGCCAGTTGAGGCCCGCTACGACGAAAACTGCGATGAAGAGCAATCCGCTCAGGGCGACGACCTGCTTCTGCTCCCTCTCTTCCTCCCTGGCATTCAGGCGTTTGCGGAGCAGTTCCGGATTCTTCGCCAGCATCACCAGGCCGGCAATGAACATGGGGATGAATAGAATTCCCATCAGCAGCCATCCCTGCCAGTAATGCAGCGAGCCGGCCGGCAGGAATATCAGCAACCCCATTATTATGACACCCAGAAAAAACTTAGGGAGGGCCTTTGTCAGCAAATCAGTGTCCATAACTTTCGTTTTTGATTCACAGGCGAAGATAGCGCATTATTCAAAAAAATAATGTATTTTTGTGTAAACTGCCGTAATCTGTTGAATTACGGAATGGCAGACGGTAAGGCAAATAGAAACAACAATATCATCAATATGAAAAAAACACTAAAGTTCTTTTTGTTAATTGCAGCATTTGCTTCCGTTCTGCAAGGCTGCAAGCCGCAGCCGTCGATGACGCTGGGGTCGGAAAGCATAACCGCTCCGGCTGCCGGACTGACACAGGCTGTGAACATCAGCACCAACTATCCCTGGAGCGCGACGGCAAGCGACGCCTGGATAGTGCTCCACAACACCGAAGCTCTCTCCGGTGACGCCGTAATCGGAGTCTATGTTATGGCAAACACAACCTATGCCGACCGTGAAGGAACCATAACGGTCACATGCGAGGATCTGGTGAAGACCATCAAGGTGACCCAGAGCCAGAACGACGCCCTCTCCGTTGACGGCAATGCCGCCAGCATCACCTATGTGGGCGGCGAGCTGATAATTCCCGTAGAGGCCAATGTACGCTATGAGGTTGTGATTCCTGCTGAAGCCAGCTGGATTACCGACGGCGGCACAAGGAGCCTTACCGCGTATCAGCACGCGGTCACGTTGGCCCGCAACGAGTCGGAAGAGGACCGCGATGCTGAAATCATCTTCCGAAATGCCGAATCCGGTCTTGAAAAAACCTTCTATATCAAGCAGCAGGGTTTCTCCCCGACAGTGGTGATCGAGCACAGCTGCGCCGAGTTCACCGTTCCCACCCTGACGGGCGAGAAGGCCGTCGGCACGGTGATGTGGGGCGACGGAACAAGCGATGAATATGAAAAGGGACTTGTCCACACATATCCCGAGGCCGGAAACTGGACCGTGACCATTATCGGCAAGGGTATCACCGGCTACAAACTGGTGAGTTTGGAGGGCGTCTCTTCTATGGACCTTACAGAGTTTTAAGGAGGGGTGAAGATGAAAAAGATACTGATTTTCACTGTGTTGGCTGCGGCTCTTGCCTCTTGTGGACAGGATCCCGAACCCGAAATCACACCCGCTCCCGACTTCATTGCTGTCATCGAGAACGTGGCGACCAAGACTTCGGTCAGCACGACCGGCGACGTTTACAACATCACCTGGGCGGCGGGAGACGAAGTACTCATTACTGGCCGTTCCCAGGCAACCTATAAGGTCAAGACCGCGGGCGGAGTCCGCAGCGACCTCGAGAAGGTGAGCGGAGATGCCGGCAACGGTCCCTTCACAGCCGTCTATCCCGCGAACCTGGCGGAGAATATGACCCTTCCATCGACGGTTCAGTACCGGCCCGATCCGGTGGTGACCGCCCCGATGGTGGCTACCTCGAACAACAACATCCTGCCTTTCAAGAGCATTTGCGGAATGCTGAAGATTGCGGTTACCTCCGCAACTTCCATTACCCTCAAAACTCTGAGAATCACCGCAGACAAGCCTCTCAGCGGCAACTACAGGCTGGTTGACGGAGAGGCTGTAATAGATTCCGGGGAAGGTGTGACAATCGACTGCGGCGACGGGTTGGAACTCGGCTCGACCGCCGTTCCCTTCGCGTTCGAAGTCCCCGCGGGCCGCTATTCCGATATCCGCTTCAAGGCTGTGGACGCCGTGGGACGAGAATATGACGCCACCCTCGGCAACCGTCCCTTCGTCGTTGAGCGCTCGAAGGTCTATACCTACAACCTCTCGTTCGGAGACCTCAAGCACCTGACCACCACCCTTATCGACGGACCTGAATTCAATCTGAAGATCAAGTCCATTGCGCAAGGCAAGACCATCGACAGCACCACATTCCAGGACAAGAAGATCAAGAAGATAGTATTTGAGGCAAACAGCTCCGTCACTTCCGGCACCGAACTGCAGACCCCGGCATCCGACTATCCCATCTACGCCAACTTCGACTCGGGCGAAGGCGTGATGACCATCAGCACCCCGGCGGTGGAGATGTTCGCCCCTAAGGATGCAAGCTGTATGTTCCAGAATATCCAGCAGACTATCGAGATAGCCAATCTTGCCGTTCTCAACACATCCAAGGTGAAGTCGATGAAGAAGATGTTCAGCCAGGATACCTCCTCCGTAGGAAGGCTGGGAGCGATCGACCTGAGCAGCTTCGATGTCTCCGAAGTGGTTGATATGGACAGTATGTTCTTCTCTGCCAAGTATATAGTGAATCTCGACCTGAGCAGTTTCAAGCCCGTCAAGTGCGAGAACTTCAATTCATTCGTGGCACGCTGCGCGAAACTGGAGTCCATCGACCTGAGCAACTTCGAAACCCCGGCTGCGGCCGATATGTCATATATGTTCGCCAACTGCACCAAGCTGGCAAGCCTCGACCTTTCGAAGTTCAATACATCCAACGTGACGACGATGGCTTATATGTTCAAGAGTCTCTCCGCCCTTACCTCGCTGAACCTGACCAGCTTCGATACCGGCAACGTGGAGAATATGGACAATATGTTCTCCGGCTGTACCAAGCTCACCACCCTCGACGTCTCCAGCTTCAATACCGAGAATGTGGCGGAGATGCGCAGCATGTTCAACTCCTGCGAGAGCCTTACCTCTCTCGACTTGAAGAACTTCAACGTCATCGCCTGCACGAGGATGAGCTATATGTTCTACCACTGCTATGCAATGCAGACCCTGGACGTTTCATCGTTCGACCTGACTGTGATGTCGCCCAACTGCGACTATATGTTCTGCAGGATGTACAACCTGAAGGATCTCTATCTGGGTTCGACATTCATCCTGACGTCGCTGCCGAGTTACTTTGTCACGGCATCGGGAGATGCCACCAGCGTGCGCACCGGCAACAAGAGCGGCGGCGTGACCATCTACTGCAACGAAACCACCGCCGAGTTCATCGCTACCACCAACTGGCGCTGGATACAAAGCGGATACAACGGCCAGAAGTCCATTCCGGTGACATTCCGCGATATCGAGACAAATGAAATAATCACCGTAACATGGGCTGCAAACTAAGGAGGACAAGACAATGAAACACAACAGAATATCGATTCTTGCAACAGCTTTTGCGGCAGCATTGATATTGCTCCCCGCAACACTTAACGCCGATCCCGTAAGCCGCCAGACAGCAGCCAAGGTAGCCGGAAACTTCCTCAAGGCCGACACCCGCGCCGGGGGGCTTACCCTCATCTGGGACGGCCTCGACAACGAGACCCGTGCCGGGGGCGAGGCTCCGCTCTTCTACATCTTCAACCGTGAGAGCGGAGGATGGGTGATGATTGCCGGAGACGACTCCCTCGACCCGATCCAGGCTTACTCCTATGACGGCCGTTTCGAGGTGAAGGATATGCCGGAGAACCTTGCGGAGCATATGGAACTCTACAAGGAACAGGTCCGCAACGCCCGCAGCAGGGGTGACAAGTCCGATAAGGCGGCCTGGATCGATGCCCAGACCCCGACCCGCGCCGGCGATACCATTCCGACTGCCAAGCTGCTCAATACTCCGCTTTACAACCAGGGCAATCCCTGGAACCTGAAGTGTCCCACCATCGACGGCAAGCACGCCCTGGCAGGCTGCTGCGCCATTGCGCAGGCCATAATCATGGCATACCACAAGTATCCTGCATCCGGCACCGGCACCGTAGGCGGCTATTCCACTTCCCGCTATGAGGCTCCTGCCGTCACACTCGGCTACCCTTACGACTGGGACAATATTCTGCCGAGGTACAAGAAGGGTACATACAACGAAGCGCAGGCCGACGCCATCGCAACCCTTGTCAGGGATATCGCCCTCATGGGCCGCTCCTCTTTCGGACTCAGCGGAACCGGCGCTTATGCCAACACGATGCCGAGAAGGGCGCGCACCTATTTCCACTACAGCGCGCACCATTGGGACAGCCATTCGCAGTATACCCACGAGGAGTGGGTTGCATTGATAAAGGATGCCGTCAACCAGAATCTTCCCATCAATTACGCGTCGAATTCCCACTCTTATGTGTGTGACGGTTACGACGCCCGCGACAATATCCACTTCAACTACGGCTGGGGCGGACAGAGCAACGGTTACTATAACATCAAGGGCAAGACCGCATACGGCGCATGCTTCAGCCAAAGGCCTGAGGAGAACTATTACGGTGCCTCCGTCAAGGTCACCCTCATTTCGGCAACCGGCTATGCCGGCATCACCAGTGCCGACAACCGTCCTGTGGTCAAGGGGACTGAGTTCAACCTCAAAGTCGGCGCCATCCACAACCGCGGCTGGGATGACGGTAAGGTCGAATGGGTTCTCGCCCATACCGACAAGGACTTCAAGGTCAAGGAGATAGTGACCGATATCCACACCGTAACCCTTGGTGACGACGTCACATACAGCTCAGTGAAGGGCATCTGCAACGAAGATATCGTTCTCGGTGACAAACTGGTGGCCTTGTACCGCATAGCCGGCACACAGGCGTGGGAAAGGATGATCCACACCATGTATTCCGACACCTTCAGCGGAGAGTTCGAGATGACCGGCACCCCGCTCGAGGAGCAGACCTCGCTCGAATACGACCGTGAGAAGAAGACCTTCATCTTTTCGGCCAGCGACAGGACTCTGAACTACAAACTCTTCGATGCCAGCGGAAACGAGGTTCCCGACGCCATAGCGGGCCGCTACGAGAAGGTGGTGGTCTATGGCGACAAGCTCACTCCCGGCACCTATACGGTCCAGATTTCGCAGAAGAATTACATCGACGTGATGAATGTGAAGATCAAGGTCCGGTAATCAGACCTTCAGAAGCGAAAGAAGTTCTTCCGGCCGGGTAAAATGATACTCGGCCGGAATGTTTTGTGCCCCCTTGCCGTTCCAGTCCACCAAAGCGAAATCGATTCCGGCGCCGTGCGCGCAGCTGCAGTCGTGCAGGGTGTCGCCGACATAGATGCACTCCTTCGCCGAGGCTCCGCTGCGCTCCAAAAATGCGAGGGCGGGGCCGGGGAGAGGCTTATGGGTATTGCTGTCCTCGGAGCAGATCACCACCTTGAAATCAGGCTTCCAGGGGGCCGTGAGTGTGTCTTTGTCATATTCGTAGCGGGAACGGGAGGTGACGATTCCCATAGTCCTGCCGGCGGCCTTTATCGCCTCCAGGACGGCGGGAATGCCGTCGAACACCCTCGAAAGCCCTATGAGCTCCTGGAAGTTCTCCTCCCAGCGCTCGGCGAAGAGGTCGGGATTGCCGATACCCAACATCTTGGAGGCCTCGTAGCTCGGGATGCCGAAATAATAGTAGAGCTCTTCGATGGTCATATCCTCGCCGCGCAGCTCCTTGACCGTCTTGCGCAGCGACTGTAACCCGGTCTGCTCGGTGTCCACCAGGGTGCCGTCGATGTCGAATATGAAGTGGGTGTACATCTACTTCCTGTCGAGTTTTATGAGGACAGGCAGATGGTCGCTGTATCCGCTCTGGAAGTGGTTGCCGTTGTAGCAGCGCTTGGGATGGCCCCTCTGCAGCATGAAGTTGCGGCTGAAGATCTCGCCGTAGTGGCGCTCGTCGGTCTTGACCAGATGCAGGCCGCGTACGTGCCTGCCGGGGAGTTCCAGCATGTTGAAGCTCACTACGATGTTGTCGTAGAGCTTCCAGCGGTTTTCGTGGATGCTGGTGCCCTTTCCCTCCTCCATCAGCGCCCAGAAGGGGTTGAAGTATTCGCCTTCCCTCACAGCGAAGATGCTCTTGCGGGCGGGGAGAAGTTCGGCCAGGGAGGCGTCGGCCGGGGTGTCGTTCATATCGCCCATGATCACCACCTTGATGCCGGGGTAAAGCTTGGCAAGTTCCCTTGCGTGGTCGCGTGCGGTCTCTGTGCCGGCGCGGCGGAATCCCGCGGAGGAGTCCACTCCGGTGCGGCGGGAGAGGAGGTGGCAGATATAGACGGCGAACATCTCGCCGTCCAGTTCGCCCCACATCGCCAGGATGTTGCGGCCGATATACTCCCTTCCGCTGCGGAGCACCAGCTTCACCGGCTCGCTGCCTATGAGCTTGAACTTGTCGCTGCGGTAGAAGACCCCGACGTCGATGCCGCGGGCGTCGTTGGATTCGTAGTGGATGCACTTGAAATGCGAACCGGAGAGGCGCTTGCGGGCTGCCAGGGCGCGCATCACCGACATGTTCTCGACCTCCGACACTCCGACAATCACGGGGAAGCCTCCGTGGGCGTTGGAAACCGCGGTAAAGACTTCGCTGAGATTGTCCAATTTCTGGTTGTATTTATCTATGGTCCAGCGCCTTTCGCCGACCGGTGTGAAGCTGTCGTCGTCTGTTTTGGGGTCCTCGACGGTATCGTAGAGATTCTCGAGGTTGTAGAACATCATCGTGTATGCCATAACGCAAAAATAGGCATTATTCCTAACTTTTTAGTAACTTGCGGGCCATTTTTAACCGCATGCGAGGGAAAATTTACGAAAACGGATGGTGGTACGACCACCTGAGGTATATTACCGACGCCTACATCAAGGCTTCATACCGTCATCTCAAATATGAAGGGATTGAAAAGATTCCATCCGACGGCGCGGTGATCTATGCGCCGAACCACTGCTGCGCCCTGATGGATCCCCTCGCGGTGCTCGTCCTGAAGCACGAGCCGGTGGTCTTCGTGGCCCGGGCCGACATTTTCGCAAAACCTGCGATCGCAAGGATACTCAATTTCCTCAAGATCATGCCCATAAACCGCATCCGTGACGGCATACGCTCCGTTACCCATACTGCGGAAACTATAGACAAGTCTATAGAGGTACTCAACAATGGGGTCAAATTCTGCATCTTGTCAGAGGGGACCCACCGTCCGATGCACAGCCTGATGCATATCGGCAAGGGCATCGCGCGGGTGGCGGAAGGAGCGGCAGGGACGATGCAGGAGGGGAAGCCCGTTTACATCGTGCCCGTCGGCCTGGAATACGGGGATTACTTCCGCTTCAGGACCACCCTGTACGCCCGTATCGGCGACCCCGTTAACGTGACGGAGCTCCTGGCTTCGATGAAGGAAAGGCATGAGAAGGAGAGGATGGACGCCATCAGGGAGGCCGTGAGGGAAGGATTGGCGGCTAATATCGTCTGCATAAGGGACGACGAAGAATATGATGCGGTATGGGAGCTTGCCAAGATAAGCAGCGGCATGATCCCGCCTTCGAGGCTCAAGGAGAGGTTCCTTGCCAACAGGGCCGCGGTTGAAAGAATTGAAAGGCTCCGGGAGGAGTCGCCGGAAGGGGCCGGAACTCTTATCGCGCGCGTGCGCACCTTTACGCAACGCAGGCGGGAGGCCGGCATCAGCCTGGAATCCCTCGGCAGGGGAAAACCCCTGTGGAGGGCCCTGGGAAGCAGTTTGGCCGCCATTGTCGCGCTGCCTTTCTTCCTGGTTGCGGCGATTGCTTCCCTGCCGGTGTGGTTGCCGGCAGAGATTATGGTCAAGTCGCTGGAAGACAAGGCGTTCAAGAACTCCTTCCGGTGCGGCATCATAATTGCCGGATGGACTTTGATGCTGCCCGTATGGGCGGCGGTCCTCTTCTGCACCCTGAAGTGGTACCTGGCGCTTGCCGCACTCGTCGTGCTGCTGCCCTCGCCCTTTGTGGTGTATGACTGTTTCTCCCTTGCGAGGATGGTCCGTTCCAACTGGAAGACCCTCTTCAGGAAGGAGACAAGAAGAGAATACGAAGAATTGAAAAAAGAATTAGAAAAGATATAAAATGCTGAAAAAGAGATTATTGCTGGCTTTCGTGGCCGTCATGTCGATTTGCTCTCCGGCGTTCGCCCAGGATGCCGCTTCCGGCGATATCGTGAAGAAGGGCATCTCGCTGGGCCCCCTGCCCGTGGTTGCCTTCGACCAGGACAAGGGCTTCCAATACGGCGCGCTGCTCAACATCTACAATTTCGGTGACGGAACCACCTATCCGGTTCCCAAGTCGCAATGGTACCTGGAGGCCTCCTTCTTCACCAAGGGATCGAAGCTCTTCGTGGTCAATTTCGACAGCCGCACTCTGATCCCCGGCGTAAGAACGTGTCTCTCCGCTACTTACACCGATGACAAGGCTCTGGATTTCTATGGATTCAACGGCTATGATACCTACATAGACCACTCCATCCTTTCCAGTACCTCCTCGTATTACAGGATGAGCCGTGCCGTCCCCTATATCAAGGCGGACTTTACCGGCAACATCACCAGGAATCTCTACTGGAAGGCCGGATATCACTTCAAGTATTTCAAGATCAGCGAATTCATCCCCGAAGACGGGCCGCACTTCAGCCTCTTCTCCCTCTACAAGAGTGACGGAGTAGGCGGTGTGGTGATTCCCGGGGACGAGGCGGACGGCGGTATTTCCAGTTCCGTGAGGGCCGGCCTGATGTACGACAGCCGCAACTTCGAGGCGGCACCCTCGCGCGGCATCTGGGCCGAGGCCAACCTGGAGTACGCCCCTTCGTGGCTCGGCACCAGCAAGGAGTATCTCAAGTATTATGTGGCGTTCCGCAACTATCTGCCCATCTGGGGCGACAAGCTGGTATTCGCCTACAGGCTCAACGCGCAGGGATTCCTCAAGGATCCCGCCTTCTATATGCTTCCCTTCGAGACCATTCTCGGCTACGGATACGACCGTGACGGCTTCGGAGGGTACCGCACCGTCCGCGGCATAATGCGCAACCGCATCCAGGGCCGCAGCGTATGCTACTACAACAGCGAACTTCGCTGGCGCTTCGTGGACTTCCACCTCTTCAACCAGAACATCGGACTCGCAGTCAGTGGTTTCTGCGACGGCGGCCGCGTGCTGGTTCCCTACGGCGGAGTGAAGTTCACCGAAGAGAATTTCCATATCGCCGCGGGAGGCGGATTCCGCTTCATCATGAACCGCAACTTCATCGTGGCGGTGGAGTACGGAGTTCCCTTCAAGGAGCAGGACCGACTTCCGGGCAAGGCCGGTTCGCTATACATCAACACCGGATTCCTCTTCTAGAAAATCTGAGTTATGAAAAGATATTGTCAAATTATCGTCTCTCTGGGGTTGGCGCTGGCCGTGGCCGGGTGCAACTCGGAGTACAAGAAGACGATTGAAGAGCTCGACGAAAGGGCCGAGCTGCTGATTGCTGCCGTCTCCGAGTACAACGAGGCGCTCAAGACCATCAGCCAGATGGCCTCCGCGATTGAATCGGGGGATTTCGTGACCGGCATTACCAAGATAATGTCGACCACCGATCCCGACAAGGAGATAGGCTACACCATCAATTTCGTCAATCACGAACCAATCTCCATTATCTACGGAATCAACGGAAAAGTGCCCTACATCGGAAGCGAGAAGGGGGCCGACAACCGTTACTACTGGACAATCAGGTATGACGACGGCAAGACCGAACTCCTCCGGGATGCTGACGGCAATCCAGTCCCGAGCATGGGCCAGGTTCCCTACATCACGATCAGGGACAAGTCGTGGTACATCACTTACGACGGGGTGACCTACACCGAACTGGGCCCCGCCGACGGTGCGGATGCCGATGCCATCTTCAAAAGTTTCGACCTGTCGGACGAGGATTACGTGACCTTCTATCTCTCCGACGGAACGTCGTTCAAGGTTCCCACCTTCCTCGCCTACAGCAAGCTGATCAAAGAGCTTGACGAGACCAATTCCAACGTGGATGCGATGCAGGCTCTCGTTTCGGCTGCGATAGACGGCCTGATCTACATCAAGTCGGTCTATCCCATCATCTCCGACAGCCTCTCCGGTACGCGGATCGAGCTCTCCAACGGCAAGGTTTGCCATATTTACGATGTCAAGCACAACAACGTGCCCAATATCGTGATGAAGCAGGATCCCGCGACGGGAGTCTATTACTGGGCGGCCAGCTTCGGTGACGCCGCTCCCCGGTGGCTCCTCGATTCCGACAACCTCCGCATCAGGGCGGTCGGGGATTCAGCCCTCGTGCCGGTGATCTCGATGGCCCTCGATACCGTTTCGGGCAAGTATTGCTGGACCAGTCAGCTGGGCGATGCCGCTCCCGAGTTCATCACCGACAGCCTCGGCAGTTTCATACCTGCGGTGGAGTCGGCCGACAACCCGCTCTTCCAGTGGGTCGACAACAGCAGCCCGTACTACCTGCTGCTCAAGACCTTCGACGGTACTGTCTTCTCGCTGCCCAAGATCTATTCCGTGTCGATGGAGACCAAACTGTCGATGATACCCAATACCTCGGTATTCGTCCCCTTCACCGTCTATGGAGACGAGGCGGGGACGACGAAGGTCACGATTCTGACGCAGGGAGGCTTCAATGCGACGCTTTCCGGCAGCAGGATAATGATCGACGCTCCGGAGAATTTCGTTTCGGGAGAGTCGCAGGTCGTGGTCGTCTTCGACGTCTGCGGCCTCGGCAACCGGATCGTGGTCAAATATGTTGACATTACCAATCCTCAGGAGGAAGTGCTATGAGAACGAGTGTTTTAAAGAGGGCCGCCCTGGCGCTTCTGTTCGCCCTGACGCTCTGCGGATGCCACAACGAACTCGAGAACGACCTCAACCTCCTCGACAGGCGCATCACGGCCCTGGAAGAGAAGAGCTCCAGGATGAACGAGACCATCAAGGGGTTGAGGACCATAGTCGAAAGTTTCAACAATTACGATTTCATAAGGGACATCAAGCCTGTTTACAACAACAAGGGACAGGTGGTGGCATACAATATCACCTTCACCAATTCCGGAACCATCACGATCCACAACGGCACGGATGCCGACACCCCGATCATCGGTGTGGAGAAGGACCGCAACGGCCAGTATTACTGGACGGTAACCTATTCCGACGGAGTCACCAATCCCATCTATCTCTCCAATACCGGCCAGCTGGTATACGCCACCTCGATTACTCCGGAGATCAAGATAGAGTCGGGCAACTGGATGATTTCCTACGACAACGGCGTATCTTGGAACTATCTCGGCAAGGCCACCGGAAATGCCGGCAACGCCTTCGTGAAGTCAATTGACAACTATCCGGCCTTCATCCGCTTCAATTTCGTGGACGGCACTTCCGTTATGGTTCCTACCGAGTACGGTTACAAGAGCTGCATGAATACGGTCCATGATGTCAACGACAACCTCGAATCCCTCAAGAATCTGCTCGCTTCGCTTGAACACAAGGCCAGCGTCACTGACATGATTCCCATAATGAACGGCACCGACACCATCGGATGCACGCTCCTTCTTACGGGCGAAGACGTACCTGCGAGCCTGAGTTTCTTCAGCTGCTCCACCACGACACTTCCCGAAATACAGGCGGTGAAGGACGACGCTGACGGCAACTGGTACTGGGCAATCAAGTATCCCGGAAACGATGAACCCGAATGGATCCTCTGCGGTGAGTCGAGGGTGAGGATGAACGTGCTTCAGGGAACCTCTCCTCTGGTGGGCCTTGAGCGTTACGAGCCCGACAACCTCTACTACTGGACCATCTCCTACGACGGCGGGGAATCTTACGACTGGCTCCTGGACGACGCGGGCAACATGATTGCGGCCACCACCTCGGAGGTCAGCAATCCCGTGACCTCGCTCGTGCAGACCTCCGCCCTCTACTATACTATGACGGTCAACGGTACGGCGGTGGTGATTCCCCGTTACAACAGCATGGGAGTGACCCTGGAGCAGACCGCAGTGCGGATGCACGCCTCCGACACCTGCTCGATACCCTATTTCATCGAAAATGCGAACCAGTTCACCGAGATTCTTCCGATTCCCGCCGATCCCGGCTTCAAGGCCTGGATCGAGAAGGTGAACCTTACCCGTGGCTCGCTTGTGATAGCATCCCCCGCCTCCTTCACGAGCGGCAAATCTTCCGTCTCGCTGCTGGTTTCCGACGGCAAGGGGACGATGAACACGGTAACGATAGATATAACCTATGGAGAGTAAGAGTATGAGAAGAATAGTCAACACAGCCCTTTCTTTCCTGCTGCCGCTTATGATGGCGGCAAGCTGCACCTCCGCAATCGAGGAGGAGGTGGAGAAGCTTCGCAACAAAGTCTCCGAAATCGAGGCGGCCTTCACCGACCTGAACAACCAGATAGCCGATATCAACAAGCTGATAGCCAAGGTTCAGTCGGGCGACCATATCGAGAGCATCCAGGAGGTTACCGCAGGATGCTATGTCCTCACCTTCGAGAGCAAGGATGTCCTCGTGCTGAAGGATGGCGACGACGGCAAGACCCCTGTGATCGGCATCCGTTACGACAGCCTGTCGGGTTACTACTGCTGGACCGTCCAGCAGGGCTCCTCCGCTCCCGTGTGGCTTACCGACAGTTACGGCCGAAGGATTACAGCCGAGGCCACCGTCCCCAAGCTGCGCATCAGCGACGGCTACTGGCAGGTCTCCTATGACGACGGCGCCCACTGGACGAACCTCTTCCAGTCGAGCGGTTCGGAGGGTACCTCCGTCTTCAGCAACATCGACTGGTCGGATCCCTACGTGGTGGTCTTCACCTTGACCAACGGCACCAAGTTCTTCATCCCCACGATGGAGGCGGTGCATGAGCTGGATGCCGTCTGCGATTCGATCAACAACAATATCGAGGCTTACAGGACAATGGTGACTTCCGTCAACTCTGCTGTTTACGTGAAGTCGGTCTCCGAAATTTACGAGAACGGGAAGCACGCCGGATACAGCATCTCCCTCGAGAACGGCTATGTCCTTGTAATCAAGGACGGAGTCGAGCTTACCGAGAGCGTCTTCCTCGATATCGCCGAGGACCCTGCCGACGGCAGGATGTACTGGCGTGTGAAGTACGGCACACAGGGCGAATTCACATGGCTGCTCAGGGACGGAGAGCGGGTCTGCGCCACGATATTCGACGGACAGCCCGAGGTTGGTTTCAAGGATTCCCTCGGAGTCCACTATTTTACGGTGAGTTACGACGGCTTCCGCACCTGGGACTGGGTGCGCGACAACGACGGAATGCCGATTGCCGCTGCAGGAAGCGTAACCTTCAATCTTTTCACCTCCGCCGAGATTTCCGACACTTCGGTCACCCTGACCTCCATCGACGGCACCACGATGACCTTTATGCGCGCTTCGCGCGAGAGGGTCTTCTCGCTCGACATAATGGGCAGTTTCGACGTCTATGCCGATTCTTCCTATACTTTTTCAGTCCGCGTGGTCGATACCCTGACGGCTTTGGCGAGGTTCCAGACCTTCGGGGAGTACAACGCCCAGGCCGGGATTTCGGTAAGGGCCGTTGGAGTCGATGCCTGCACCGTCCTCAAGGTGGCGGTGGATTCGGCGATGTTCAAGTGCGATTCCCTTTCCCACAACAGGGTGACGCATATGAATACCTACCGTTACCAATCGACTTATGACATCACGATGAAGATGGGGGCGGAGCTGGATACCAACGAGGTCAGCCGCGTGGCTGTCTTCCTCAACTGGGATGACCGTTCCGTGATGAGGGTTGCGAAGTTCCGCAACAGGGCGCTCGAGCCGCCGACTCCTCCGGATCCGCCGGTCGACACCACGGGCACTGTACCGCCTATAGATACTACCGGCACCGTTCCTCCGATCGATACGACTGGAACTACGCCGCCGGTGCCGCCGGGCGATTCGCTGACGGTGACTCCGCTTCCGGTTCCGTAAGACTGATTCTGATTATCTGGCTCTTTTAGCCTGACGCTTTTCGCGGGCCTTCTTCTCTTTTCCGAAGGAGGTCCGCATGTATTTTTTCCACTGCTCGGGAGAGAAAATCTTGAAGAAGGTGGTGTCGTTGGCCTCCGACCATTTGTCGGTGACTCTCTGGTAGAGATCGCTGTTGGTGGCCTTCTGACGGCGCACAGCCTCGATTCCCTTGAGCATTCCGTCGTAGTTGTACTGAAGGGTGGAGTCCACCAGGAATACCTGATAGTCTTCCAGATCGAGCATCCTCTGGAGATAGTCGGCGCTCTCGGCCGCCATCGTCGCGGCATCCTTGGGCTTCTCCTGCGCCGCAGCCCCGGCCGAAACTACCAGGCCAGCCAGCACCGCTGCGATTATCGTCAAACTCTTCTTCATCTTGCTTTCGGATTAGTGAGGCAAAGATAGTAATTCTTTCTTTTTCTCCTCCCTTTCCGTCATGCCCCCGCAAGCGGAGCCGTCATAACAATCATTTGTTATGGTAGTGGCCTTTCATCGAGAAGATGTAGACGATGATGAGGTAGCCGTTGACGGAGTAGATAATCCTGTCCGACTTGTTTATACGACGGGACCATTTGCCGGTCAGGTTGTTCTTCAGCGGCTCGGGTTTGGCAATACCGGTAAAGGGATGTTTTGCTATGTCACGAAGAATGACCTTGATTCTCTCCACTGTCTTGGCATCGGTCTTCTTCCACTCTTCGAAATCCTTCCTGGCACGGGGGAGAAATGCTATCTTATAGTCCATCTATATCAACAATTTCATAGTTACCGTTTTTCACATCTTCATCGCCCTGGCGGATTGCTTCAACTAGATCGGGCTGGGACATGACATAGGCAGTCTCAAGCATCGATTCGTATTCCTCCAGGGAAATGATTACCACCGCAGACCCTTTCCCTCGGTTAACTATCACATTGTCAGAGTCTTCTACAACCTTATCCAGATAGTTTTTCAGGTTTGACCTCAGTTCCGTATATGTTGCTGTAATCATATCCAAGTACTTAAATAAGTACCGCAAAGATAGTCAAAGAAGATTAATGCGCAAGATTCAAAGAAGGAAATTGTGCGTCTTTTTTGCTATCTTCGTGGAAAATAAGATCATAAGGACGATGAAGAATGTTTTCAGATTGACGGTCGCGGCGGTTGCGGTGATGGCTGCCGTGATGTTCCGTGCAGATGCCTGCACCAATGTCATAATAACCAAAGGGGCATCGGCCGACGGCTCGTGCATGGTGAGCTATGCCGCCGATTCGCACCAGCTCTACGGAGAGCTCTATTTCAAGCCGGCCGCTGACTGGCCCGCAGGTTCGCTGCTCGACGTGAGCGACTGGGACAGCGGACGCTACCTCGGCAAGATAAAGCAGATAGGTCATACCTGGCAGACCGTGGGCAATATGAACGAGCATCAGCTCATAATCGGCGAGACCACCTTCGGCGGCCGTGAGGAACTCGTCAATCCCGACGGAATAGTCGATTACGGCTCGTTGATCTACATAACCCTTCAGCGCGCCAAAAGCGCCCGCGAGGCCATCCGCGTCATCGACGGCCTGCTTCAGGAGTACGGCTACCCCTCAGAGGGTGAGTCCTTCTCGATAGCCGACAAGAACGAGGCGTGGATAATGGAGATCGTAGGCAAGGGGACGATCGAAAAAGGCGCCGTCTGGGTGGCTATAAGGATTCCCGACGGCTATGTCTGCGCGCACGCCAACCAGAGCCGCATCCATCATTTCCCTTTGAACGATCCGGCAAACTGCCTCTACTCTCCGGATGTGATTTCATTCGCCCGCAAGGCGGGATATTTCGACGGCAAGGATGAGGATTTCAGCTTCTGCGACACCTACTGCCCGGCCGATTTCGGAGACCTGAGGGCCTGCGAGGCGCGCGTCTGGTCGGCCTTCAGGATCCTCGGCGGTGAAAACTTCGATTCCGACAGGTATCTCGACTTCGCGATGGGCCACAATGCCGCCAACAAGATGCCGCTCTACATCAAGCCTGCAAAGCCCGTCACCGTCAAGGACGTGGCCGAGGTGATGCGCGACCACTTCGAGGGAACCGCCCTCGACTTCAGCGAGGATATGGGCGCAGGCCCGAGCCGCCTGCCCTACAGATGGCGTCCGATGGGCTTCGAGCTCGACGGCCAGAACTACGTGATGGAGCGCTCGATAGCCACCCAGCAAACCGGATTCTGGTTCGTGGCTCAGGCCCGCGGCTGGCTTCCCGACGAGGTGGGCCCGGTAATCTGGTTTGGCGTGGACGATGCGGCTACGTCGCCCCTCACCCCGGTTTACGCCAATGTGAACAAGGCTCCCAAGTGCTTTGAGGAGGGCAATGGTTCGATGCTCGAATACAGCCCCACCTCGGCATTCTGGATGATGAACCGCGTGGCGCACTACGCATATCTCTTCTACGACCGCGTAGCGCCTGAAATACGCGCGAAAATCGACGAATACGAGGCTGAGAACGTCAGACTGCTGGCTGTGAACGACGCCAGGATGCTAAAACTCGTCGAGGCCGGGAATCTCCGCAGCGCAAAGACCGCTATGACCGAATTCTGCGAGAACCGCACCCAGGAGATGATGAATCGCTGGAACGATATGTCGAACTATCTGCTGGTCAAATATATGGACGGCAACATCAAGCGCCAGAACGATGACGGCAGCTTTAAGGACAACGGTTCCGGCAAGCCGATTCCGGCTTCACCGATACATCCCAAGTTCCGCGAGAGGTGGCTCCGCGGCATAGTGCTCGATCACGGGGATGTGATAAAGAAGGTGGAACCCAAGCGCTAATCGACGCTTCCGCCCTCCTGGATGATGGTGAGGGTGTGCTTCAGGGTTTCCGTCTTGATGTCGAAGGTGAGAACCCTTTCGATGCCTGTATTGTTTCCCTGCAGGGTGACGGCCACGTCGCAGTCGCCGTCGCCGAAGGTGGGGGAGAAGGTGATCCACTCCACCCACGATGACTCGTCGCGGTTTATTTCAGCCTCCCAGGAGACATTGCTGCGCAGAACGAGGGTCTGCTCGCCTCCCTCCGCGTTGAAAACCAAGGTGTCGGGCGTGAAGGAGAGCTCCGGCAGCACATACTTCTCGCAGGAGGAGGTCATTGCCGCCGCCAGTGCCGCCAAAACGGCCATAAGGGTAATAATAAATGATGATTTTCGCATCGCCGGGGCTTTCTTGCCGCAAAGTTATCAAAAAGTTTAATACCTTTGTAAGCTATGAAGAGAATTACGATATGCCTGCTGGCTCTCCTGCCGGTTCTGGCCGCCTGCGTGGATACGACGGCTCCTTCGATTTCGATCGATCCGAATAAATATTCAATGGATTTCAACGGCGGCAGCCTCGCGGTAAATATCACCGCAAACTGCGACTGGGCTGTTGAAAGCAGCTATGAATTCTACACCGCCACTCCTTCTTCCGGTTCGATGGACGGCCTCTCGAGAATAGAGATTCCGGCCAGCAAAAGCCACGAGACCGAGGCGATCGTCATAAACTTCAAGGCTAGCAAGACGGTTCGGGATACCCTCAAGACCAAAAACGCCAAGCTGGTGATAACCCTTGAGGCGAAGCCTTTCGTAGAGCTTTCGGCAAACGAAGGATATGTGAGTCCCGACGGCGGCGGTGTGCGCGTGAGCCTGACCGCCAACCACGAATGGACTGCAACGGCCTCCGGCGGCATTGCGGGCCTTACCGTGAAGCCAGCCGAAGGCACTTTCAATTCGGAAGTCACCATTTCGCTGCCTGAAAACACCACAGGAGCGGCACGGAGCGCCGAAGTGACCTTCACCCTGAAGAAATATCCCGACGTCAAGGCGGTCTATACCGTTCGGCAGAATCCTAAATAGATAACCCCGATATGCGGCGGATCCTCATCTCCCTTCTGGCCCTTCTGGTCTGGATCCCGGCATTCTCCCAGACAGTTACGGTTTCCGGCAGAGTGCTTGAGAAGGGGAGCCGCGCGCCCGTGGAGTTCGCCACCGTGGTGCTTCCTGAGCGCGAACTCTGGGCAGTAGCAGATGCGGACGGTAAATTCATAATCAAGAATGTCCCGCAGGGCAAGAGCCGCGTAGAGGTCTCCTGCCTGGGCTTTGTCACCCTCAGCCGCGATCTGGTCTTCAAGGCCGACGACAAGCCTCTGGAACTGTTTGTGGAGAAGGATAACCTCACCCTCGAGGATGTGGTCATTACGGCAAAGGACAACAGCAACTCCGCCACTACGACCCGCACTATCGACAAGGCGGCGCTCGAGCAGGTGCAGATGATGAATGTCTCGGACATCGCCAGCCTGCTGCCCGGCGGCGCCACCCCCAACAATGCGCTGCTTACCAGCGAACAGTCGATAATCCTGCGCGGAGCCTCTTCCGAGGCGGGCAACCCCGCATTCGGAACCGCCATAGAAGTGGACGGCGTGCGTATTTCAAATAACGCAAATTTCAAGACGACCTCCTCCACGTCGCCCGTCAAAGGCGTCTCCACCAACAACATAGCCTCCACCAATGTGGAATCGGTTGAGGTCATCACCGGCGTGCCGTCGGTTGAGTACGGCGATATGTCCTCCGGCGTGGTGAAGGTCAACCTGAAGAAGGGAAAGACCCCCTGGATAGTGACTATGTCCACCAGCCCGAATACCAAGCAGACCTCCGTTTCGAAGGGTTTCGGCCTGGGCAGCGGAAAGGGCGGGCAGAGAGGCGTCATCAATGCCAGCGCGGAGTACACCGAGTCGGTTTCGAAGCAGATGTCGCCCTATACGGCATACCGCCGCGAGCAGATTTCACTCTCCTATGCGAGGACCCTCAACAGCGGGCTTTTCTCCTCCACTCCCTTGAGAATCAATGCGGGTATAACAGGCAACCTGGGCGGAATGAACACCAGTGCAGACCCCGACGCCCTGCAGGGAACCTGGTCTAAGGGGCGCGACAATGCCGTCAGGGGGAACTTCTCCCTCAGCTGGCTGCTCGGCAAGCCCTGGATTACCAATCTGGAACTCAGCGGATCGCTCTCCTATTCCGACAAGGGAAGCCGCGAGAGGACCTATAACTCTTCGGCAATCAACAAGATAGTCCTGCACGGAAGGGAGCAGGGATACTATATGGCGGTTCCCTACTCCGCCGGAACGGTTCCTTCAGTGATGTATATCCCCGGCGGTTACTGGTACAACGTAATGGAGGAGGACGACCGTCCCATGACCACCAGGCTCTCCCTCAAGGCGAACCAATCCCACCGCTACGGCAACATAAACAATAAGATAAAGGCGGGCGTCGACTGGAGTACGGACAGGAATTTCGGTATAGGCGCATTCTCTTCCGAGATGGAGACGGCTCCCACTTTCCGCGAATACCGCTACTGCGACGTCCCTACGATGCACAATATCGGCGCATATTTGGAGGACAACCTGATGCTGCCCCTGGGAACGGGCCATCTCAACCTGATAGCCGGCCTTCGCAGCGACAACACCATTATCAAGGGTTCAGCTTATGGAGTGACCTCCAGCCTGTCGCCCCGATTCAATGTCAAATATGTCATTATGCCCCAACTCTCGGTGCGCGCCGGATGGGGCGAGGCGGTGAAGCTTCCATCATTTTCGATCCTCTTCCCCACGCCCGCATATCGCGACGTCAGGGTCTTCACTTCGCCCACCAACTCCGCCAACGAGTCGATGGAGGCCTACTATATCCAGCCGAGGACCATCGAGTACAATCCCGACCTGAAGTGGCAGCGCAACCGTATGCTGGAAATGGCGGTCGAGACCGATATCCTCGGCAACAAGATATCCCTTACCGGATACTGGACCCGGACCCTGAACACCTACCGCATCTCCACCCGATACGAACGGACGACATATTCTTATACCCCGGACGCCAACGTGGCCTCCGTGTCGATCCCTGCGGATGACAGGAACTACTCGATCGACCCTTCCACCGGCATAGTGACGGTTTCAGACAAGACCGGAAAGCTCCCTTCCGAGACGCTTCCCTATCTGACTTATAAGGAGCTGGCTCCGCTCTATTATGCCGACAACGAAGTCAACCCCATCAACCGCTACGGCCTCGAATGGGTGGTCGATTTCGCCCGAATCAAGGCGATACGCACCGATATCCGCATGGACGGTTCCTGGTATGCATACAAGTCGGTTCCGGGCAATATGATAGAATACAGCCCCTATACTCTGCGCTCCTCGGGAGACAAGCTTCCGTATCGCTACATCGGCTTCTATTACGGCAACAACGCCTATTCCAACGGCTCCGAATCCCGCACCCTCCGCACCAACCTGACAATTACAACCCATATCCCTTCCGTGCGGCTGATTCTCTCCGCCAAGGTCGAGGCGAGCCTCCTGCGCTATACCCGGACCCTGAGCGAAAATGCAGAGGGTGAGGAGCTTGCGAAGGTCATCTCCGACCTGTCGGACATCCTTTCGGTTACCGGAGAGTCGATCTATGCGGGCGACAACTTCGTGGTCCGCTACCCCGAGTACTACTGCTCCTACGACGATCCCGCCCCGAGAAACTATTTTGAAGACCTGAAGGCCGCCAAGGCGTCGGGGGACATGAACAAGTTCAACGACCTGTGGCAGCTCGCCTACAAGTCGAACTATATCTATATGCTGGGCAAGGATTATTACTCCCCCTATTTCAGCGCCAACTTCAGCGTCACCAAGGAGATAGGCGAGCTTGCGTCGATTTCGTTCTACGCCAACAACTTCTTCGTGAACAGGCAGCAGGTATGGTCCTCCAGGACAAGGACCTATCTCTCAGTTGCCGGCTACATACCCAAGTTCTATTACGGACTGACAGTCAGAATCAAATTTTAACAGTTAAATACATTGATTATGAAAAAGTTCTTTTTGATGCTCGGTCTCGTGGCCCTGGTTGCGGTTTCCTGCGACAAGGACCCCGTGATGATCGAAGTTCCCATCCAGCTTACAATGGACGGCAATGCCCTTGCAATCGAAGGCGTCCCCGTCACCCTGACTTCCGCTACCGCTAATCTGGAAGCGACTACGGATGCCTCCGGAAAGGTGGTATTCACCGTTCCTGTCGGCAACTATACTGCTACAGCCTCTTTCAAGAAGGCGGAGGCAGGTATCCAGATGAACTATAACGGTACCACCACAGTCAACGTCGTCGATCTCGGCAAGGGTTCGACCTTCCCTCCCGTTCCCCTGGCAATCACCGCTTCCAAGAGCAGCCAGCTCATCATCAAGGAGGTTTACAACGGCGGATGCGCCGACAATGCAGGCAAGCTTTATCAGTACGACAAGTACATCATCGTTTACAACAACTCCGACACCGAGGTTGATGCAAGCAAGATGTGCCTCGCAATGGCCCAGATCCTGAATACTACAGCGACCAACAAATATACCATCACAGACGGCGTCATCGAGTACGAGACAGCCGGCTGGGTTCCCGCTTCCTATGGAATCTGGTGGTTCCAGAACGGTGTCAGCGTCAAGATCGCTCCCTATTCCCAGATCGTGATCTCCATCAACGGCGCAATCGACCACACGGCCACCTATACCAACTCCGTCAACCTCAGCAATGCTGATTTCTGCCTCTATGACCTTGAGTCGGGATTCAATATGGCTGCTCACTATCCCGCCCCTGCCGCTACCGTTCCTACCAGCCATTATATGAAGACCGTGGAGTTCGGAATGGGTACCGCCTGGGCATTCCCCAACAAGAATGCGGCTCCTATGTTGCTCATGCCCGACCAGGATATCAAGGCTTTCGTCGCCGATCCTGCTAATTTCGACAACAGGGGCAACAACAACTCGAGCAATTACGCCAAAGTGCCCATCTCCTGGGTGCTCGACGCAATGGAGATCTGGAGTTCCCCCGATGAGACCAAGTACTTCCGCCGCCTTCCCAATGTCATCGACAACGGTTATGTGGTGATGGAGACCAACGGACAGGGCCACTCCTGGTACAGGAACGTGGACAAGGCCGCAACCGAGGCCATCGAAGGCAACGCCGGCAAGCTGGTTTACAACTATGCGGGTGCAGTGGCTGCCGATGCTACGGATCCCTCCGGAATTGACGCCGAGGCTTCCATCGCCGCAGGCGCGAAGATCGTCTATTCGGATACCAACAACACCGCAAAGGACTTCCACTTCCGCAACGTAGCTTCCCTCAAGAAGTAAACAGAGATGAAACTCCGTTTCCCTTTGACAGGCATACTGATCCTCTGCCTTGCGGCCGGCGCCGCAGGGCAAGGGCGGGTGCTTGATTTTGCCCAGGTTACCGGGTCGAATCCTCTGCTTTCCTACGGGAACGCCTCCCTGATGGCCTCCCTGGACGAAGCGAACTTCTCGGAAGCCACTATATCATTCGCAAAGGAAAACGGCGATATCATACCGCTGGAGGGCTCTCCCGACAGCTGGAATCTCGATGTTCTCACGCAGTCTTTCCGCAGGGTCTCCGACCGCCTGGTCTTCTCCGGCAGGCTCGGCTATTCCTTCTTCCGCGGAAACGAAATGGGAGGGCAGGTGCTGATCAACCCTCAGGAAAGCGCCATCAGTTTCCTGGAGGAGGACACCTCCACCCTCGGAGTCAAGCAACGCGAGGTTTATAGCCTGAACGGCGCACTTTCCTACTCCCTCAGCCGCAGGTTGAGCGCCGGCGTCAAAATCGACTACACCTCCGCCGACCAGACCAAATTCAGGGATCCAAGGTTCCTCAGCATGCTGATGGATTTGAAGGTGGCTCCGGGAGTAACCTTCTGGAAATCAAGTGGCTTTGTCCTGGGCGGCAACCTCCTTTGGCGTCACTCCGTCGAGCAGCTCAGCGCCGGCACCTTCGGCACCATGGACCGACAGTACTTCGTCCTGGTGAATCAGGGCGGCTTCCTGGGCAGCCGCGAGTATTTCGAGGGCGACGTAGGCTATGTCTCGCTTTCGAATACAAGACCCCTGGCTGACAACGGCTACGGTCTCGCCCTGCAGGTTGCAGCCGGCAGGAGCACCCGCTTCCATGCCCAGCTTAGCGGGCTCTGGCGTGACGGCTATTACGGCAGCCGCACCTCCACCTCCGTGGTCTTCTGCGAGTTCAGCGGACCCGAGGCCGGCCTTGAGACTTCGCTGATAATCCCCCGCGGCCGCAACATCCATAAACTGGATTTCAGCGGCGGGGCTAAGATCCTTTACAACTATACCAACTCCTACTCCTACAAGACCGAGACGGGAATGACCTCCGTGGTGGTCTATAACGGCCAGAACAAGACGATGTCCCGTTCCCGCTATGCGGCGCATCTGGGTTACAACCTCAAGAAGAATGCGGCCGGATACCGTCCCGACTGGGAGTTCAAGGCTTCGGCCGACGCCCTGATGCAGCAGCGCAAGACCATTCTCTATCCCGATTACAGGGACGACAGCTACATGAATCTCTCCCTCGACCTTTCGGCCGAGCGCAACATAAAGCGTGAAACCGGCTGCATCAGCCTTGGAGCCGCGGTATTCGGCTTCGCAGGCACCGGCAACCCCAAGACCGACGGATCATATTCCGCCGGTTCCTCGAAGGTCAAGTCCTTCGACGACTGGCTCTTCCGCCAGTTCGAATATGACACCGCAATGCGTGCGGGAGGCGAGTTCTCCTTCACCTGGACATGGCTCCGTCCCCGCCGTATCGCCCCTTACCTGATGGTTTCCGACCGTTTCACCTCGCTCCTTCAGGCTCCCCAGTACCTCGACGGCCGTTTCCGCAATGCGGCGCAGGTGACGCTGGGATGCAATTTTTAGTTGATACAACCCCCTTTTCTTATGAGAAAGATATTCCTTACCCTGCTTCTTGCAGCGCTTCCCGTTTTGGCTTCCGCCGACGAGGGAATGTGGCTCGTCAACATGATAGAGGGCAAACTGCACCGCCAGATGGCGGATGCCGGCCTGCGTGTGGATGCCAAGACCATCTACGATGAGGACAACGTCTCGCTGAGCGATGCCGTGGTGGCGCTGGCCTTCGGCTGCAGCGGCAGCATGATTTCCAACGAAGGCCTGATGATAACCAACCATCACTGCGCCTATGACGACGTCCACAAGCTCAGCACTCCTGAGCACAACTATCTGGAGGACGGATTCTGGGCCCTTACCCGCGACCAGGAAAAGCCCGTCCACAGCGAAGGCATCTATTTCCTCAAGAAGGTGCTTGACGTCACCGAAGAGGTGGAGCACCTGAAGGACTCCACCCACGCCGAGGGCAAGGTCTTCGGAATGAGGAAGGTATATGCCACTATCGAGGACCGCTATACAAAGAAGTTCGAAGGGCAGGGCGAAGTGATCTGCTCCTCCTACTGGGGCGGACGCAAGTATATGGTGGCGCTCTACCAGGTTTACAAGGATGTGCGCCTGGTTGCCGCTCCGCCCGTCTGCATCGCCTCCTACGGCGCCGAAGTGGACAACTGGGAGTGGCCCCAGCACAAGGGGGATTTCGCCATCTACCGCATCTATACGGCTCCTGACGGCTCTCCGGCGGAGTACTCTCCGGCCAATGTGCCGCTGCATCCCCAAAAGACTCTCCGCATCGCCACAGGCGGCGTCTCCACGGGGGATTACACTATGGTAATAGGCTATCCCGGCAGGGTGAACCGCTACTCCTCTTCATTCGCCGTGAAACAGCAGGCCGATATCGCCGCTCCGATACAGGCGCATTACCGTATGGAGCAGATGAAGATCCTGGACCGCTGGATGAACTCCGACCCCGCAATCCGCCTGAAGTATGCCGACCACTACTTCTCGCTGAGCAACGTGCAGGAGATACGCGAAGGTGAAGCATACTGCTACAACCGTTTTAAGGTGCCCGAGCTGAAGGCCGCTGCCCAGGACGCTCCGCTCCAGGAGTGGATCGACGCGGACCCGCAGCGCAAGGCCGAATACGGCAACCTGATAGAGCGTCTCGGCGCCAAGTATGAGGCCGTGAAGGATATCGAGGCGCAGCTCAATTATTACCGCGAGACATATGTGCGCACCTTCCGCCTCAACAGGATGATCAACCTGATAGTCCGCGTCGGCAAGGACCGCGACAAGGCGAAACTGCCTCCCGTACCTCTGGCAGACAGCGTGAAGCTCGCCGAGCGCGTGGACCAGCTGCTGGGCGAAGTGGATATGAGGGTGGAGAAGGATATCTTCAAATATGCCCTCGGGGAGTTCTACTCCAAGGTGGACCGTGAGTTCTGGGGAGATTTCTTCCGCGAGACTTATGACGCCTTCGGAGGCGACGTACCTGCAATAGCAGATTCGCTTTGGGACAATTCGGTCTTTTCCGACCCCGACAGGCTGCACGCCGCAATGAAGGAACCCCATCCCACTGATTTTTACACCTCCGATCCGCTTTATAAATACGCTTCCGGCATCAACATAGTGCCGCTGAACAAGAAGAAAGCCGAAATCGAGGGCAAGGAGACGACTGCGGAGCTTGAATCGGCCTACAAGAAGGCGCTCTATTATATGCGTGAGGACAAGGGGATTGCGCAGTATCCCGACGCCAACTCCACCATGCGCATAACCTACGGCACCGTGGGACCTATTTCGCCCGCCGACGCCGTAACGGTGGCCGACCACACCTCCACCGCGGGCATACTGGAGAAGTACCGTCCCAACGAGTATATCTTTTCGCTCAAACCGGAGCTTAAGGCTCTGTATGAGGCAGGGGACTGGGGCCGCTGGGCCGACAAAAAGACCGGTAAGATGTACGTCAACTTCCTGACGAACAACGATATAACCGGCGGCAATTCGGGCAGCCCCGTGATGAATGCCGAAGGCGACCTGGTGGGCCTGGCCTTCGACGGCAACAAGGAGGGGCTCACGAGCGACATGTACTATGATCCCGAGATGAACAAGTGCATCTGCGTGGATATCCGCTACGTGATGTGGATTCTGGAGAAGTATATGGGGATGGATTATCTCTTCGATGAGCTGACCTTCGTGCCCGACAAGTCGTCACTCCACAAGGCCGGCCGTCGCAACGCTGACCGCAAACGCAGGTAGCAGGGGTTTGACGGCTTCGCTGAGGGTTGCGCCCGAGGTGAGCACGTCGTCCACCACCAGGATGTTGAGGATGCCTTCCCGGCTGAGTCTCGCCGCAGTGCGGGGATTCACCGCGAAGGCGTCCTTCACGTTTGCGCTGCGCCCTTCAGTGGTGAGTTTCGTCTGGGTACGGGTGTATTTGCGCCGCCGGAGCAGATGCTTTTCTACCTTCAGGCCGCCAAGGCCTGCCGCGATGCCCTGCGCTATGATTTCGGCCTGGTTGTAGCCGCGGCGCCATCTGCGAAGCGGATGCAGCGGCACCGGCACTACCGCCTGCACCTCCGAGAACCGCCCGCTTCCGGCCATCCTGCGGCCCAGTTCCCTGCCTAACCAACGGCCCAGGGCGGCATCTCCGCCATATTTGATTTTCCGTACAAGTTCTCCGTATCCTCCCTCTTTGCGGTAGAAGAAGAGGCTTGCGCCGGCCACAATGCCGACGCGTTTCCACATTCTCTCTTCGACGGGATTTTCGGGCCACGCCCAGGTCCAGGTGAAGGGGATGTCCTCCAGGCACTTTCCGCACAGGAAGGGCTCCTCCACCTCCAGTTTCTCTCCGCACACCGGGCAGACTCTCGGAAAAAAGAGCTCCCGCAGCGCCCTGGCGCTATACTTCAGTCCGTTCATACGGCAAAGATAAGTATGTTTTATTTTGAAAAGCGGTGCGGTCGCAGTAAATTTGTATTTTCCCGTAAAAGCGAGCAAAAATGACAGCAGCAATAGTCGGAACCAGCGGAGCGGTGGGGCAGGAGCTCCTGCGCATACTCGAGGAGAGAAATTTCCCCGCAGACGAACTGCGCCTCTTCGGTTCCTCGCGCAGCGCCGGCAGGACATACTTATTCCGTGGCAAGAATTTTACAGTAAGGGAGTTGCGCCACGACGACGCCTTCAGGGGCGTGGATTACGCCTTCGTCTCCGCCGGCAGCGACGTCTCGAAGGAATTCGCCGGCACCATCACGAAGTACGGCGCAGTGATGATCGACAACTCCAAAGCCTTCAGGATGGATCCCGACGTGCCCCTCGTGGTGCCCGAGTGCAACGCCGAAGACGCCCTTGACCATCCCCGCGGCATAATCGCCAACCCCAACTGCACCACGATAATGATGGTGCTGGTGCTCAAGCCCATAGACGAACTCTCCCGCATCAGGAGGGTCCACGTGGCGAGCTACCAGTCGGCCTCCGGCGCAGGTGCGCAGGCGATGGCCGAGGTACAGCGGCAGTACGCCGACATAGCGGCTGGCCGCAAGCCGAAGGTGGAGCGCTTTTCCGACCAGCTGGCCTACAACGTGATACCGCAGATAGACGTCTTCCTCGACAACGACTACACCAAGGAGGAGCAGAAGATGTTCGATGAGTCGCGCAAGATTCTGCACAGCGATTTGCGCTGCAGTGCCACCTGCGTCCGCATCTCCACCCTCAGGTCGCACTCCGAGGCGGTATGGATCGAGACAGAAAAGCCCCTTTCCGTGGAGCAGGTCCGCGAGACGCTCGCCAAGGCTCCCGGCGTGGTGCTGCAGGACGACCCTTCGAAGAAGGTTTACCCGATGCCGCTCTACACCGCCGGGAAAGATGACATCTATGTAGGCCGCATCCGCCGCGACCTGGCATGCGAAAACGGAATATCGCTCTGGCTTTCAGGCGACCAGATCCGCAAGGGAGCGGCCCTGAATGCGGTGCAGATAGCCGAATACCTGATAAAAAACAAATAACATATGCTCAAGTTCCTAAACATATCCTTCATCGACGTGCTCGACATCCTGTTGGTGGCGCTGCTGATCTTCGAAATTATCCGCCTCTTCCGCAAGACTTCGGCGATGGGCATCTTCGTGGTGATCCTGCTGATGTACGTGGCCTGGATAGTTGTGCGCGCCCTCGATATGAAACTGCTCTCCTTCCTGCTCGGACAGATCCTGGGAGTGGGCGTGGTGGCCCTGCTGATCATATTCCAGCCGGAGATACGCCGATTCCTGCTCGATCTGGGCAGCCGTCTGACAATCAAGGGCGGTTCATCCAGCTTCCTCTCGCGGCTCTTCAAGCATACCAATGAGGCGGCGGCAATAACCCCCAAGGTGCTGGACGAACTGACGGCCGCCTGCAGCAAAATGTCGGAAACCAGGACAGGCGCCCTTATCGTACTCAGGCACAACCATATGCTGGAATCCTTCATCGAGACCGGCGACGAGATACACTCCCTCATCAACCGCCGTCTGATAGAGAATATCTTCTACAAGAATACCCCTCTCCACGACGGAGCGATGATAATAACCAAGGATACTATCATAGCGGCCCGCTGTACCCTTCCCATCTCCGAAAATCCGAATATCCCGCCCCAGTACGGCATGCGCCACAAGGCCGCCCTCGGCATCACGGAGGTCTCCGACGCGTCAGCAATCGTGGTCTCCGAGGAGACCGGCGAGATCTCCTTCGCGGAGGCCGGAAGGATGCGCACGATGGGCAGCATAACGGAGCTGAGGCTCGCAATTGAAAACTCATACAAGCAGTGAATCTCGAGCAGAAAATAGGGTTTGACAAGGTCCGCACGATGGTGAGCGTCAAGTGCGCCACCGACTACGCCCGCTCGAGGGTGGAGGAGGAAGAGTTCTCCGCCGATGCGGACGAGATAATGATGCGCCTCTGTCTCACCGACGAGATGCGCCTCATATGCCTCTTCGAGGACTCCTTTCCCGTAAGCGGCTATATCGACTCCAAACCCTTCCTGCTGCCGCTTGCTGCCGAATCCACATGGATCGACCTCGAATCGCTGGTCAAACTCCGCATTTCGCAGGACACCCTGCGCGGGGTGCTCTCCTTTTTCCGCGGCTGCAAGGACGACCTCTATCCCAACCTAAGGGCTATCGCCTCCTCGGTGAACTATTTCCCGGAGGTGACCCGCCGGATCAACGCCATAGTTGACAAGAACAACGAGGTGAAGGATTCCGCCTCTCCGGAGCTTCAGGAGATCCGCAAGAGCCTCAGGGATAAGTCCGCATCCATCTCGAAACGCATTGCCTCGATCTTGAAACAGGCTCAGGCCGAGGGACTTGTGGATGGTGATACCGCCGCCGTGGTACGCGACGGGCGTACCCTGATACCTGTCTCGGCTGCCAACAAGAAGAAGCTGCCCGGCCTGGTTTACGACGAGTCCGCCACTGGAAAGACGGCCTTCATAGAGCCGCTCGAGGTGGTTGAACTGGAAAACCAGGTGCGCGAGCTGCAGTTCGAGGAGCAGAGGGAGATAGTCCGCATCCTCACCCGCTTCACCGACTTCCTGAGGCCATACATCCCGGAACTCGCAGCGGCTTCCGACTTCCTCGGAGAGATGGATTTCATCCGCGCCAAGGCACGCGTGGCGGTGGATATGATAGCCGGTCTGCCGGTGCTCTCGCAGGACAGGGGAACCACCTTCCGCAAGGCGCGCCATCCCCTTCTGGAGGCCACCCTGCGCCGCGAACACAAGGAGATAGTGCCGCTTACGCTGAGCCTTACAAGGGAAAAGCACATTCTGCTGATCTCCGGACCTAACGCCGGCGGCAAGTCGGTGTGCCTCAAGACAGTAGGCCTGCTGCAGTATATGTTCCAGTGGGGTATGCTCATCCCCACTTCGGAGATTTCGGAGCTGCTGGTATTCGACGAGATATTCATCGACATAGGCGACGACCAGTCGCTCGAGAACGATTTGAGTACCTACAGCTCGCATCTGGCCAACCTGCGCGACATACTCGACCGAGCGACGGCCCGTTCCCTCGTGCTGATAGACGAATTCGGAAGCGGCACAGAACCTGCAGCCGGCGGCGCGATTGCCGAGGCGGTGCTTTCGGAACTGGACCGCAGGGGCGCCTATGGCGTGATTACCACCCACTACACCAACCTGAAACTCTACGCCTCCGGCAGCACCGGCGTGATGAACGGCGCTATGCTCTTCGACGCCGCGGCCATCCAGCCGATGTTCAAGCTGGAGCAGGGGCTCCCCGGCAACTCCTTCGCCTTCGAGCTGGCCCGCAAGATGGGTCTGCCCGAGAATGTGATCCACGATGCCGAGGAGCGCGCGGGAGGCGAATATGTCAATCTGGAGCGCAACCTGCGCCGCATCTCCCGCAGCCGCAAGGCGCTCGACGAGAAGCTGGCCCACATCAAGGCCACCGACCGCACCCTCGAAAGCCTTACCGACAAGTACCAGAAGGAGTTGGGCGAGGTGAAGGCGCTCAAGAAGGAGATTCTCGACCAGGCGAGGGAGGAGGCGAAGGGCATCCTTGAAGAGGCCAACCGCCGTGTGGAGCAGACCATCCGCGAGATCCGCGAGGCGCAGGCCGAGAAGGAGAAGACCCGCGAGGCGAGAAAGGGGCTTTCGGAGTTCAGGGAGAAGATCCAGGCTGAGGAGCAGAGCGAGACCGACCGCCGCATAGAGGAGAAGATGGCGCAGATTATCGCCCGGAAGGAGCGAGAGGCGGAGCGAAAGCGCCGCAGGGCGGGAGAACAGGCTGCAAAGGCTGCTACCGCGCCGGCGCAGCGCAAGGGCGAAGAGGAGCCCCTCAAGCCGGGCGACAAGGTGCGCCTGAAGAACAGCGACCTGGTGGGCGAAGTGACCCGCATCTCCGCCAAGGATGTCTATGTCTCGATTGGAAGCATCATCAACCGCACCAAGGCCTCCAAACTGGAACGCATTTCAAACCAGCAGTATAAGGAGCAGACCAAGCCCGCTCCGCGCACTTCCCGCTACGACGCCTCCGGCCTTTCGGAGCGCCGACTCAAGTTCTCGCCCAGCATCGACATCCGCGGCGAGAGGCTTTCCGACGCGATGGATATCGTCGTCAAATTCATCGACGACGCGATGATGCTCGGAATGGGGCAGGTGAAAATACTCCACGGAAAGGGCACCGGAGTGCTCCGCGAGGAGATCCGCAAGTACCTGCGGACCGTCCCCGGAGTGGCCTCCGCCCGCGACGAAGCCCTCGAACTGGGCGGTGCCGGCATCACCGTGGTGGATTTTGATATTTGACCTCCTGCTGTCGTCTTGTAAGTCATTTCCGGCAAAATGACGTCGGACAACCGGTTCTTGAGGTGATTCTGACGCGGGTGAGCCGACGTCACCGGCCGATATCGGGCCATCACGTCGGCTGATGTGCCTCAGGATGCCGTTTCCGCCGTATTTCCCGACGTCACTTTGCCGAAAAAGAGGATTTATGAATATCTTTGTGTTATAAGGACACGGGAATGAATAGAATCAACT
>JAFZXU010000037.1 GCA_017616655.1 Bacteroidales bacterium | reverse complement strand
GGCCGGAAGGCTGGCTTTTTCGTGCGGGTGAAGGGACTCCCGTGAGGGGGCGCTGCCCCCTATATCCCCCGCGGCTCCCGCATGGCCGGGACGCCATGCTCCGCCGGGCCGCTGAAGCGGCCTTATTATTGAATAAATATGTGTACCATTTTGGTACATTATGAAAAAAGATTATCTTTGCGGTGAACTGATTACTATTAAGAAATGGTTATAGTCAGCAGCAGGGAGTTCAGGGCCAATCAGAGGAAATACTTTGATTTGGCGCGCATTAACGAAGTCGTGATTACTTCAAGGTCTCACGGCAGCTATCGCCTTGTGCCCATCTCTGACGGCGATACGCTTATAGACCATGCCACTCTTGACGCAAAGATCCGTCAGGGCATTGCCGATTATGAATCCGGTAAGGTGAGCAGGATGAAAGAAGGGGAGAGCAGCGGGGAATTCCTCGCCCGGATGATTAATGAGGCATAGTTATTCCATAGTATTCACAGAAGACGCTAAGAAGGATTTGAAGGAGCTTCAAAAGAAAGCCCCTCTGTCGCTTCACAAACTCGCCGGTCTCATAGATGAACTACAAGAACATCCCAAGTCCGGTACTGGACAATTAGAGCCTTTGAAAGGATTCGGTGGCTCTGTTTACTCCAGACGAATCACGAAAGAACACCGACTGGTTTATAAGGTCTATGAAGAATCAAAAGAGGTCCTGGTCCTTTCGGTTTTTGGGCACTACAGATGAGAATGATTCGGCACTAGATTGTCATCTTGAGAGGATATAACGTTCTTAGTTTTGGATTCTTAATGTCTATTTCATATATTTGCAAAACCCCAGCGGGGTAGACATATTAGCGAAAGTGTTTTCGTATCCTTTGTGGGAAATGTGGAAGTTTTCTATTACGCAGGATTACGGATTCTTTTTCACTCGTGCATTGGTTATGCTGATTGCTCTTCTTACGGGCAAGACTCCATATCAGGCCGGGTGTGGAGTTATCAGTAGTTTATTGCGTTTCGGCCCTTCCACAGCCTCCCACAAAATAAACGAAAGTTGGCTCCACACTTTTTTATTTATTGTGCCTTGATAGGAGTCTAAAGGAATAATAACGTAGTAGCCTTATGGAATTAATGCTTCATCTTGAACTAGGCCCTATTTATCAGGTAACCTATGACAATGGTACTGTAATAAGATACAAAGTCATAGGTGGGAAAAATCCAGTAGTTGAACAAATAATTGATAATGGAGATTCACGGATATTGCCATTGTCCGACATGCTTATGAACTTCAAGATAATTGAGAAAATAACGAAGTAGAGTGTTATGGGAATTATAAACGATTCATTTATGCTTAAACGGGATGAAACAGCTGAAAAAGCTGCTGTAGATGGAATCCTCAGTTTGTTTGCCGAGAATTGGGATGATACATCCAAAAAGACATCTCGTGAAATAATATCTTTAGTATTAATGCAAATCAAAGATGCCTGCATAGTTGTTCCTAAAGGTGAATCATCACAAGAAAGCATGATGCTAATTCGCGTTAAACAGTACCTAGAACAATTAATTGAACAACTACAATCAGGAGAACCCTTGCAGGTAGTGTTATCTGGCAATACATTTGAAGACACAATCAACAATCTAAAAAGAATCAAATCATCTATTAAAGATGTCGAGTATGCGTCAGATATTAGAGGAAGACTGAATTATTTTATAGAAAGATTAAACCAAGCATCAAATCAACTAATTATTGAGAATAATAAGCGACAACGTAAGGTTGTTCTTTTTTCGATTCTGCTTGGATTGGGATTCGCTTCATTGATTGAATTTGGAGAAGTTGATGACTATTATCGTTTTAATCTTTTAAATTTCCTCATTATGGTGTTCTTAGGCTTTGTAGGAGCATTTACCATACTCTCAAAAGTGATAAAAAAATAGTTGTTATGAGAAAAAGAACTTTTCATTTAGTATTAATATTATTAATCTCTTCGTTATTAATCTGCTCTTGCGCTTCCACTGGAGAAAAGGCTGCCAAAGAAGTTGTATCTGCCGCAAAAAGTGGAAATATGGAAAAAGCTCACAAACTTTTAATGAAATACGAGGATAGTCTGAAGGGACAGGATCTTATTGATTTTTGTGATGAACTAGAAAGGGCAGGACTATTGTAATAGTTTATCCATTCATTCATGTTCTGGCTTGTGATATGATGAATATCAATTAATACTTCACGCGACGAAGGCGCCCCTGTCAAGGAGCGCCTTCGTCATGCCCGGCTTGACCGGGCATCTGCGGGTGAAGGGACGGGATTACCTGATTTCGATCTGTTTGTTGATTTCGGGTTTGGCGACCTTCTCGATCTTGGGGATGTGGACGTTGAGGACGCCGTGCTCCATCGATGCGCCGATCTTCTCGATGTCGGCATCTTCAGGAAGCATCAGGGTCTGCTGGAACTTCTCGTATGAGAATTCGCGGCGCAGGAAGCGTCCGTGATGCTTCTTCTCCTCCTTGTCGTTCTTCTTCTCCATATTGATGACGAGGTTGCCCTCGGCGTCGAGCTGGATGTTGAAGTCCTCCTTGGTAAGGCCCGGAGCGGCGAGTTCCACATCATATTCCTTTTCGTTTTCGATAACGTTGATGGCAGGGGCGGTGCAATTGGCCCTTTCCATCCATCGGTTGTCAAAGAAATCATTGAAGATGTCCGGCAACCAGCTTTGCTCATTTCTTCTAACAGGTACCATAATGCAATAGTTTTTAAAAGGTTGTTTGCCCCTCTTCGGACAACTCCGGTGCCAGAGGGGGAAAAAAGAAAAAATGACATCCCGGATGGACAGGATGTCATTCTTTTGTCAGTTAAGTATGGCGCCTACCACTTCTCGTAGTGGATGTTGTCAGGATTCCACTTGTCCTTGGGCTCGGGGTTCTCTGCGGGAATTCCCACTGGAACTATTGCGAGTGGAACCACGTTGGCAGGCAGGCCGAGATAGTTGCTGATGCGCTCCACGCTCTTATCGTTGGGGTAGCAGGAGAGCCACACAGCACCAAGGTCGAGGGCGGTAGCGGCAAGGAGCAGGTTCTCGGTGGCTGCGGAGCAGTCCTCGAACCAGTAGCGTACCGGCTTCTCCTCCAGCGGAGCATCTTCGGCTGCGCCGCGGGGACGTGCCATGCGAGTGGTCTCGCCGCAGACGATGATGACGGCACCGGCGGTATTGACCATGCTTTTGTGGTGCTCGCCTTCATAGAGGCCGTCTTTGGTGGCCTCGTCAGTAATGACCACGAACCTCCAGGGGCGGATGTCTGCAGCCGTGGGTGCTGCCATCGCAGCGTCGAGAAGGGTGTTGATTTGTTCCTCGGTAAGCTTCTCACCGGTGAAACTGCGGATACTCGTTCGGGCCTTGATTACCTCAAGGGCGCTCTTGGGGGCGGGCTTGCAGTCCTTGCAGGAGACTGCGACCATCATTATCGCCGCAAAGGCGATCAGGAGTGCTGATATTCTTTTCATAGTTTTCAAAAGTACTCAAAAAGTTTCAATTATCGGCACTGTTTTGTATCTTTGTTCAATTCATAGGTTAAAAACGTGGACATCAACAATTTTGAATACAACCTCGACCCCCACTGCGAGGCGATATTGGAGGAGTACGACAGGCTCTTTCCGCTCTTTTCAAAGATGGCTCCGGCGCTTCAGGAGAAGCTCCGCGGTTTCTTCGAAGAGGCCGGCATCATCGTAGCCGCCGTGGAGCAGAGGGTCAAGACCAGGAATTCGCTGGCGGGAAAACTTGCTCTCAAAGGCGCCAAATACAACTCCGTGCTGGATTTGACCGACATAGTCGGCCTGAGGGTGGTCACCTTCTATGCAGACGACGTCGATAAGGTGGCTTCCCTGGTTGAGCGTTACTTCGACATAGATTGGGATAACTCGGTGGATAAGCGAAAGTTGCACGAGATAGACAGTTTCGGCTATCTCTCCCTGCACTACATCTGCCGCATCCCCAAGAATGTCTACAAGAGCGACGAGTATCCCGAACTCAACGATGTCCGCTTCGAGGTGCAGATGCGCACCGTCCTCCAGCACGCCTGGGCAAATATGAACCACGATATCGGCTACAAGTCAGGTTTCGAGGTCCCCAAGGGCTATCTGCGCAATCTGAGCCGTCTGGCCGGAATGCTCGAATTGGTGGACGACGAGTTCAGCCGCATCCGTGTGGAAATAGCCGACTACCGTCGCAAGATACAGTCTATGGTGGCCTCCGGAAACCTCAGCGAGGTACCTCTGGACGGCGATTCCTTCCGCAGTTATCTTATGCTGGAGCCGTTCCGCCCCCTGAACAGGCGCATAGCGGCTATCAACCAGGCCGAGATCCACGAGGTTTCGCTCCTGAATTTCCTTCAGGTATTCAAGCTTTTCCGCTTCTCCACCCTCGGTGATGTGGACAGTTTCATCCGCAAATGGTCGGATGCGGCTTACCAGATTGCCTGCTACCAGATGGGAGTGACGGATATCGACATTATTTCCTCTTCGATAGGGCCCCAGAATCTATGCATAGCCTTCATCCTCGGTTCCGGCGGCGGAAAGGCCGGCCTGAAGTATCTGTTCGATGCCTTGAACGGACCGAACCCCGCAAACGAAGTGATGGCCGACATGGTTATGGAACAGACTGCAGATCTTCCATTTATGAATAAAAAGAAGTAACGGTATGGGAAAGGACAAGGGACATATCGACACGGAACTGCTTGACAGGGCGATAGGATTCGCCGTAAGGGCGCATTCCGGTATTGAACGGAGGGGAAAGGGCTTCCCTTACATAGTACATCCGCTGGAGGCGGTGGCCATAGTGGCCACCATCACCCCGGATCAGGAGCTTCTGGCCGCAGCGGCGCTTCACGACGTGGTGGAGGACACCCCGTTTACGGCGGATGATATCCGCGCCGCATTCGGCGACAGGATAGCCGACATAGTGGAGAAGGAGACCGACGTGGAGGTCGCCGAGCAGGATGAAAGCCTCTCCTGGCATTTCCGCAAGCAGAAGGCAATCGAGAAACTGGCATCGGCTCCGCGCGATGTGAAGATAGTGGCGATAGGGGACAAACTCTCAAATATGAGGGCTATAGCCCGGGATTACGAGAAGGTGGGCGATTCCCTCTGGAATCTCTTCCACGTGAAAGAGCGTTCCGAACACGAATGGCATTACCGCGGACTTGCGGATTCCCTCAGGGAGCTCTCCGACACGGATGCCTTCAGAGAGTTCGAGCATTTGATAAACAAGGTATTCGGCAAAAAATGAATGACCCTGTCCTAATAGATATGAATGACTACGTTGCGGCCGGAGAGGGCGCCAACGGTGAGAGCTACAATCACAGGAGCAATCCTTCGGTTATGCTCAAACTCTACTTTCCCGGTAAGGTGACGCAGCCGCTTCAGGAGATGCAGATGGCCCGCAAGGCATATGAAATCGGCATTCCCACTCCTGAACCGGGAGATTATGTCGTCACTCCCGACGGAAGGTACGGCATCCGGTTCCGAAGGATCGAAGGAAAGGTCTCATACGCCCGCGCAGTCGGTGACGACCCCTCCCAGGTGGTCCGCTATGCTGAGGAGTTCGCGGAAATGTGCCGCAGCCTTCACTCGGTCATTCTTGACAGGAGCCAGTTCAACGACGTGAAAGAGAACTATTTCCGCCTTCTGGAGGAAAATCCCTTCTTCACTTCTCCTGAAAAGGAGCGTCTGGAGCGTTTCATCTCCGACGTTCCCGATACGGACAACGCCCTTCACGGCGACCTCCAGTTCGGAAATGCCATCTTCGTGGGCGATAAGCGCTACTTCATAGATTTGGGCGACTTCTGCTGCGGCAATCCGCTGTTCGACCTCGGAATGGTCTATCTTACCGGAAACCTGAACCTGGAGTCGTTCACCCGTGAAGCGTTCCATATGGACAACGCCACCGCCCGCCGTTTTTGGGAAGCCTTCGCTCCCGCTTATTTCGGATCCGACAGGCCTCTTTCCTCCATCGAGGAGGAGGTGCGGCCCTTCGCCGGACTTAAAACCATAATAATCGAGCGTGATACGCGCCGGCCTATGCCGGAGTTCCGTGCCGCTCTGGAATCAATCTTGAGATAGAACCGTGTGTTGCAAATCAGTGAGGAAACGCCGCCTCGTACTCCATAACGACGTAAAGGAGATACCTTCCATTCCGGCCTTCCTGGAAGAGATCACAGCCGGTATGAATATGCCTGCCGAGGTGGCTATGGGCATCAATCTCGCTCTGGAGGAGGCTGTCTCCAATGTTATGATGTATGCCTATCCGGAAGGAACCTCAGGGCTGGTCGAGATTGATGCATCAATCAGCAAATCGTGCCTCGAGCTCGCCGTGTCGGATACCGGCACCCCCTTCAATCCCGTCGAGGCCCCCGAGGCCGACACCACCCTCGGCGTGGAGGAGCGGAAGGTGGGCGGCCTGGGCATCCATCTGATCCGGACTCTTATGGATTCTGTATCATACAGGCGATCGAACGGCAGGAATATCCTTACAATGACAAAAAAAATCTGACATTATATGGAAATCAAAATCAACAGGCAGGAAGAGACAATTATCATTTCCTTCATCGGGAGGTTCGACACAGCTGCATTCATGGATGTCAACAAAGCCGTTGAACCCCTCCTCGCGGAGGCTGACAAGAGCATCATTCTCGATTGCGAAGAGATGAGCTACATCAGCAGCTCCGGTCTCCGGACCTTCCTTACGATACGCAAGGCCTCTCAGGCGAAAGGCGGCAGGGTGGTCATCAAGGGGATGAACGACTCGATCCGGAGCGTATTCATGATGACCGGATTCCTGAACCTTTTCGAGGTGGAATAGTCACTCTCCCAATTCGAATTCCGACACCGATTTCAGGCCGGTAAGGCCGAAATAGGTTGCCACTTTGCCTTTAAGACACACTCTCTTTCCGAGATTGCCCGGGTTATCCACCAGGTTAAGGGCATTCTTTACCGCGGCTTTGGAGAGTTCAACCGGAAAGCAGTTGGCGAATCTCCTCTCAGACGCAGATGCGGCGATCGCCATATTGGAACTCTTCTCGAACGGCCCGTCGAAATTGACAGATGAGGTCGTCAAATCCCCTCCGACTATATAACCCCATACCCATAGAGTGTCCCCCGGATGGCTTGCCGCCTGGCTGATGCTCATTGCCTTCTGGGCAGATGATCCGTCCGCTCCGGCATATTCCTGGCCTACGGTCACCATTTCCACGATGGCCAGAGTGGTGGTGTCCACCTTGATGCTGAACCCCGATGCGCTCTCCTCGGAGGAGGCGTTCAAAGTGAGCGAATGCCTCTCCCCGGAATTGACCTGGCGGTTGAAGAGCGGCGTCTCGCTTCCTCCGTTGACATAGTAGAAACCCACATCCCCCGCCTTGAAATAGCCTGTGCGGCTTTCTGAGTAGGTGTAGGCGAGGCTCCCCGCATCCTGCTTCAGCAGAAGGATGCCTGCAGGATACTTCGCCTTGAAGGCATCGGTCAGGGAAATCCTGATTCCTGCGTTTGTCATCCTGCAGAGGAAGGCGACTCTGACCGGTTCTCCGTTCGCGGCCAGGACGATCTGGGAATCACCGTACTGGGGTTTCTCGAAGGCCGGCAGTACGAATTCCTGCGACACTACGGAGACCTCATAGGTGCCGGATTTCAAGGTCAGGCCGGCCGGCCTCGAACCGTACGCACCTTTATATACAGTCTCTCCGTTCATCCCTGCAATGGACAGGATGAAGGAGTTGCTGTCGGCTGCTACGCCTGCCCTGGTGTCAGGGGAACTGAGCGGCTCGGCAAAGCTCAAATCAAGCCGGGACTCCCTCCCGGCGGGGTCGATGTTGCAGGATGCAAGGATGACGGAGGTCAGTACTGCCGTCACCACAAATCTTTTCTTCATAGTAAAACCTCCTTTGTTAAATTGTTTGACGCCGCAATATAGTGCGATTCCGCCCGAATGGAGTGCCAATTCCGACAAATAAAAACGCACCATCCGATTTTGTCGGAAAGGCAAAAAACGCTAAACGTTTATAAACGGTTAAAGCGGCTTCAGCAGAGTCGGAATCCCAGCGCTTCCAAAGCCGCCGATGTGGCCTCGTCGGAATGTAACAGCCTGACCGTGAATGATTTCATCTCGCGTCGGACGGGATACTCGCCGCGCAGTTTCTCAAAAGAGGTGATATCGGAGGCGAGGGTGGTGCTGTCACGCCTGATATCGTAGGTGTGAAGCAGCGCTTCGCACAAAACATCCTGACGGCTCTTTCCGGCGGCGTCAAGGGTAAACGAAAGCCCGCCTTCAGGTTCCGGCAGGGACGGGGGATTCCAGGAAACCGGTGGCAGACCGAGCACAGAGGAGATGAATCTTACCGCCGCTGTAGTGCCTGCCGCCTTGCCGTCGGCGCTGTAACCGGCAATGTGAGGGGTGCCAAGTTCGACGGCCTGCAGCAGCCCGTGATCGATTAAGGGTTCGTCTTCCCATACGTCCAGCACGGCGGAGCAGGAGCAGAGGCAGCAACTGTGCCTCGGGTCTTTCATAATCCGTTCCTTCAGTGCAGCGCCGTCCACAACCTCTCCGCGGGAGGTGTTGATGAGAATCTGTCCGGAGCGCAGGCAGGAGAGTCTCTCTTCGTCGAAGAGATGCCAGGTGACATCTTCTCCTACGCGGGTTAGCGGCACGTGGAGGGTAATAATGTCGCTTCCAGCAATCACTTCATCGAGCGGAACGAAGCGCTCCGATGCATCTTCGCCTGCCGCCTGGGCCCTCTCGCGCGGCGGGTCGTTTAGCAGCACCCGCATCCCGAGGGCGCGTCCGATTCCGGCGACTTTGCTTCCTACGTGTCCGACTCCCACAACTCCCAGCGTCATCTTTTCGAAACTGAGGCCGCGTCTTCCGGCAAGTACGCACAGGGTCGAGGCGACATACTGCGCCACGGAGTCTGCGTTGCATCCGGGAGCTGCGCTCCAGGCAATTCCGGCACTCTCGCACCAGGAGGTGTCGATATGGTCGAAACCTATTGTGGCAGAGGCGATTGCCTTAACGCGTGAGCCTTCCAGCAGGGTTTTGTCGCAGCGGGTGCGGGTCCTGACCAGGAGGGCGTCGGCATCCCTGACGGCAGCATTGTCGATGGCCTTCCCGGGCAGGTAAACCACCTCGGCAAAGGGCTCGAACACACCCCGTAAGAAAGGAATCCTGTCGTCAGCGACTATTTTCATACCTGCTTCGGAATGCTATGAATCCATCTTTCCGTCCCCGTCGCGGTCCACCGTCTGGGCCAGTTTCTCGATGTTGAGGCTGCGGGCCGAAGCGTCAACGATATCCTTGTAAACGCCTCCCTGCCTGTAAACCTCGTCGGGGTCTCCGCCCTGCTCCACACGGCCCTTCTGCAGCGCATATATGTAGTCGCTGTCGATGATCTGCGATATGGAGTGCGATATCATTATGACCGTGCGGTTCTTCTTGATGGCGTCGATGCTGGCCTTGATCTGCTCGGTGGCGATGGCGTCGAGCGATGCGGTAGGCTCGTCGAGGAAGATGATGGGCGGGTTCTTGAGGAACATCCTGGCGATGGCGATGCGCTGCTGCTGGCCGCCGGAGAGATCCGCCGCCTTGTTTTCGAAGCCCTTTGGCAGGGCCATTATCTGGTCGTAGATATATGCCTTGCGGGCAGCCTCCTGCACCTCTTCGAAGGTGGCGTCGGGCCTGCCGTAGCGGATGTTTTCCTCGATGGTGCCGTCGAAAATGTGGTTGCGCTGCAGCACCAGTCCGATGTTGTCCCTCAGGAATTGTGTATCCCACTCCCGCAGGTCCACGCCGTCGAGGGTGATCACGCCGCAGTCCGGCACGTAGAATTTGTCGAGCAGGTTGACCACCGTCGATTTTCCGGCTCCGCTCAGACCCACCAGTGCGGTTATCTTGCCGCTGTCGATTTTCATGCTGACGTCGTACAGCGCCTTGTTGCCGTTGGGATAGGTAAAGTCCACATGCGAGATCTCGATGTTGCCGAGTACCTTCTCGGGGCGGTATGATCCGCTCGGCTCGACCTCCTCCTCGGAGTCGAGGATCCCGAAGAAGCCTTCCGCGTATATGAGGGCGTCGTTGACGTCGTCGAAAATGCGCTGCAGCTGGGTTATCGGGGCGATGACGTTGCTGAAGAGCATTATGTGGTACATTATCTTACCGATTGTCATTCCGGGATATTGTATCAGCACCAGATATGCCGTCAGGATAATCACCAGCACCGTACCCACCTGCTTGACGAAGCTCTTGAGGCCGTTGTAGTAGAAGGCCACCTTGCGGGTCTTCATCTGGTTGTCGGTCACCTGGTTCTGGATGTCAAGCTGTTTCTGCGCCTCAATCTTCTCGCGGTTGAAGCTCTTTATGACGTTGATGGAGTCGATTATGTTCTTGATACCCTGGCTCTTGGATTCAAGGTGCCCGCGCATCTCACGCCTCCATCCCTTGAGCCTCCGCGCCTGGCGGTAGGTGATCCAGAAGTAGATTGGCACGATGCCGAGGGCCACCAGACCCACATATACGTTGGCCGCGAACATCAGGATCAGTGCCAGAAGGGCGCTGGTGAAGAGAGGCAGCAGGTCGATGAAGAAGTTCTGCACCGTGCGTGAGATGCTGCTCACGCCCTGGTCGATTCGGGCCTGGAGCTTGCCGGTCGCATTCTCGTCGGTGTTGAAATAGGCCATGCGGAAGGTCAGCACCTTCTCTATGACGCTCTGGGCCAGATCGCGCGAGATAAAAATGCGCATCCGTTCACCGTAGTAGTTCTGGGCGAAAGTGATCAGGGCCGAGATTATCTCCTTGCCGAGCAGCACGATGCTGATGATCGTGAGGATCCGGGCTGCCTGTCCCCAGGTGAAATTGGTGCCGATAAGGGCGTTGATGGCATCTACGGTACGGTCGAGCACGATGGCGTTGACCTGAGCCATAAGTGAGCCGATCAGCGTCATGATCAGCGTAATGATGACCAGCCATCGGTAGGGCTTGACAAAGCGGCTGATCTTCTTGAATAACTGGAAAATATTCATCGGTAATCGTTTGATGGATGCAAATATAATAAATATGAGTTATCTTTGCGGCCCAAGGCGGGACATTCCGTCGCCTCCCGAAAGGGGGGAGGAAAGTCCGGACAGCGCAGGGCGCCTCCCTGCGGAAAGCGCAGAAGGGAGCAATCTTTTGGCAGGCGTAACAGAAAACAACCGCCGGAGGAGGAAGTTGATTCCTCATTCCGGTAAGGGTGAAAACGCGAGGCAAGAGCTCACGACCGGTGTCGGCGACGCCACCGGGGTACGCCGCGGAGGGCTGCAAGACCAAATATACCGGCAGATGAGGGCGGCCCGCCCGATGCCGGGGGGTAGGTTGCATCAGATAAATGACGGAAACCCGGTACATTGATAAATGCACCGGGTACAGAATTCGGCTTACCGTCCCGCCTTTTTCTTTTTAGAACATTCCGATGAGCTGCCTGTTGGTGTAGGCTTCAGCACCGTAGCATGTCTTGAGATATGCCAGGCCGCCGAGATAATCTTCCTCAGTGAAGGAGTTGGTAGCCTCCTTTGCCACCACGACATCATAACCGAGGCAGTAGGCATCGGCTGAGGTATGACGGCAGCACATGTGGGTGTGAAGGCCGGAAATGACCACGGTCTTGACGCCCAGCTCCTTGAGAAGGATGTCCAGGTCCGTCTGGAAGAAGCCGCTGTAACGCCGCTTGGGAACTACATAATCCTTGTCGCAGAGTTCCAGCTCCGGGATCACCTCGGCTCCGGGAGTCCCCTTGATGGCGTGGTCGCCCCAAAGCTTAAGCTCGCGGTCGATGCCGGGAAGATGGCAGTCGTTGCAAAATATCACAGGTACCCCGGCCTTGCGCGCAGCCTTAAGAAGCTTTGCAGTAGCAGGAACGATGGCCTTTCCGCGGTCGCAGGCGAGAGCACCGTACACGAAATCGTTGAGCATATCCACAACGAGGATAGCGGGTTTGTCAAGTTTCTTCATCTTTAATTGTGTTTATTCGATAATCTTCAGTTTCTTCTGGGCCTCCGAGGCCGACATCAGGTTGAAATGCCACCATTCTGAAGTGATCTTCTTCAGCCCCTGGGCCTCCATCACCTTCCTGAGCAGCAGTCTGTTGTCGAGTTCCCTGCGGGTGATTTTGCCGCTCTTGAGAAGGTTGGCTTCGTCGTCGGTACGGGCCTCAGCGCCGAAGAAGTCATACTCCGAACCCATAGGAATCGGGGCGCCGGTGCAGTCTATGATGGCCACGTCCACCGCAGCGCCGTAGTTGTGCAGGCCGTGACCCTTGTAGGGGTTGGCCACATATCCGGAGGCGGGAGTGCCTACTACGGCATCCCACATCTCTTTCTGGATCGAGATGGGCCGGGCCGCATCATATATGATAATGTTGAGGGTGGGGCGCAGTTCCTTCAGCTGCTTGTTGGCCGCAACCAGCTTCTTTGCCAGTTCGGGACGCATCATAGCCTTTGTAAAGCCGTGATAGAGTTGATGCCCCATAAAATTGTAGGGGCCGCAGTAAACCATCTTGACCGCAAAAGTTGAGTCGAGATCGTGGATGTCGATAAGGCCGGCTGCGCGCATCTCGGCCTCCTTGGGTGTATCAGGACCCAGGTTGCAGCGGAACCAGTCGTCCACGCTCCAGTATCGGCGCTGCTGGCCGAATGCACATAAAGCAAGCAGCGGCAGGATAGCCGCTGCGAGGAGAAAGCGTTTCATTCTAATAGAAGAAGTATGATGCCTTGCGGAGCTCATTGGTATTCTTGAAAGGATGCTTCGGCTTGAGGTAGCGGGCAAGGAACTGATAAGTCTTGAACCTGATGTCGGTAGCCTCCTTGATGTCGATGCGCTCGAAGTGGTGCGCGCCCTGCATCTTGGGATAAATCTCATATTCAAAATCCTTTCCCTCCGCCTTCAGGGCCTCGATCATATGGTTGACCTCGGTCCAGCTGACGTCGTCGTCATTGAGGCAGGTGGTGATCATAAGGGGTTTGCGGAGGTTCTTCGCATAACTCACCGGGGAACGGCGGGCATACTCCGCAGGATTCTCCTGGGGAGTCGCGTTGACGTGATATTTCTGGGTGAAGTTCTTGGTGTATCCCGGATCCTGGTATGAAAGCCTGTAGCCTACGTCGCTGACGGGCACTCCTGCATAGGCGCAGGTGTACTTGTCGGGCCACTGGAGGATATTCATCAGGGAAATCATTCCTCCGTGGCTCCAGCCGAGCAGGCCGATGCGGCTCTCATCCACCACCGAGTAATTCTCTACCATATAGTCGCGCATAGTGAGAATATCCTCATTTTCGAGTCCGCCGTAGTCGATCGCTTCATAAAAATCCTTGCCGTATCCGGTAGAACCGCGGTAATCAGCAGAAACCACGATATAGCCCTGTGCCAGCAGTTCGCGGAAGATATGGGCAATCGAGGCCGTAGTCTGGTGGGCGTGGATGCCTCCGTGGGTAAATATCACCATCGGGTATTTCTTGCCCTGCTTCACCTCCTTGGGGAAGAAGAGATATGCATAGAACTTGAGCTGGTTGCCTCGGAGGGAGTCGAGGAATTCACTCTTTTCCCTGGCCTGATAGTACTTGGGAGGGCCGGCAAGGCGGACCTTGTCGATATAGGCAATATCACCCAACTTCTCATAGACCAGGACATCGTCGACCAGTTTTTCAATCTTGTTGAAATTGTGTTTGTCATTCTCCTGCGCGCTTGCCGCATAGGAACTTAAAGCGGTGAAACAGAGCACGCATACAAGGATTTTAAGATATTTCATATCGGTGTGGGATTGGTTGTTCTTCGTTCCACGAAGTTAGGAAATTATTTGAATATTCGCTATCTTTGAAGAAATCATTAAAACCTGTTATATGAAAAGAATACTTCTTGTCCTGATCCTTGTTGTTTCCTCTTCGGCTCTTTCCAGCGCCCAGGTACGTCCGCAGTACATGCCTTCTCCTGAAAACGGTAATCCGGAGACTATTATGTGGAATGCAGAGTATGCACGGCTTCTCGACGACCAGAATCACAAGCTGGATTCACGCAAGTATGCGATGATAATCTCTCTTTCCGGAGCGGCCGTTACTTTTACCGGTGCAGTAGTCGGGGTTATGACAGCCGAGTCCAACTATGACGGCACCGTCTCTATCGGAACTCCGGGAACGGCAATTATGGCCGTAGGGGAGCTGGTTACGGCTGTAGGAGGTATATGGCTGCTGATCAATGAGTTTAACATGATTAAAGCCCAGCAGCGGATCAACGACCACCTGATTCTGAAATATGGCCCTTCCGGCGTCGCCCTGACATTCTAAGGAACAGGGTCATTTCACCGGGACTCATTAAAAAAGGCAGCAACATGCTGCCTTTTTTAATGAGCCACTCATCAGGCTCGAACTGACGACCTGCGCATTACGAATGCGCTGCTCTACCGACTGAGCTAAAGTGGCTTGTTTGGACTGCAAAGATAGAAAGTTTTTATGGTTTTTAAACAATCTCGATCTGTTTTGGTCAAATTATTGTAATACGAAAGCCATAAAAATTGTAAATTTGACGATTATGAAACGACTTTTTACCCTTTTCGGCGCGGCATTTCTCTTTGTCGCCGCACCTCAAGTCTCAATGGCACAGGATGTTCAGACTCCTCCCGAAGCTCCGCAGCAGTTCTGGCAGCGCGGCAGGGGAAACCGCGAACAGATGGATCCCGAAAAAATGGCGAAACGCACTGCCGACCGTCTCAACGAAGTGGTAGGACTCTCTGAAAAACAGTACAAGAAAATTCTCAGGTTCCATCGCGACATGTATGAGGAGCAGATGGAAGAGGGTAACTTCGGCGGTTTCGGCGGCCCCGGTATGGGCGGCAGGCGTCCTGACGGAATGGGCCCCGGAATGGGCGGGCGTCCCGACGGCAACGGGCAGCGTCCTCGCCGCGAGATGAGCGAGGAGCAGCGCGCCGAGATGCAGGCCCGTATGCAGGAACGTATGGAAGAACAGCGCGCTGCAGAGCAGGAGCGTCATGAGCGCATAGCAAAGAAGTATAAGAAGATCCTCACTCCGGAGCAGTATGCGACCTGGGAGAAATGGGAGGCAGAGGAGGCTGTCAAGCGTGAGATGCGTATGAAGGAGCAGCAGGAACGCCGCATGGACGGAGATCATCGCAGAGGCGAGCGTCGCCGCCGCGACAACAATGACGGAAACAACGGTCCGGACAATTTGAACAATATGTAATAATATATGGAACGCAAATCAGTTATTCTGGCGTTCTTGACAGTGGCGGGGATACTCCTTCCCGGGGAATCCTCGCCACTGTCGGCGCAAGACCTCACCCCGGTCGGAGTGATACGCACCTCCGATCCGGCCTTGATGGCTGCGCCCTGGACGCTTAAACAGTGTATTGATTATGCGAAAGCCAACAATATCCAGGTGCTTTCGCAGGAGATTTCAAAGGAGACGGCTGATGTCTCCCTCGAACAGGCAAAGGGGCAGATGCTCCCTTCACTCAGTTTTTCTTCGGGTCTGAATGCAGGTCTGCCCGGCAAGACGGTGGGCAGCAATTTCAGCCTCGGCTCGAACCTGTCGCTTTATCAGGGCGGCAAGCTTCGCCGCACCATCCAGCAGCAGACCCTGCAGGGCAAGGCTGCGGAATGCGACCTGGAGCAGGCCAAGATCGACCTGGAAATATCTGTGGCCCAGGCATATCTGCAGGTTATGTACTGCATGGAACAGCTGCAGATAGCCCGCGACGCCGAGCAGCTCTCCCGTACCCAGTACGAGAGGGGAGAGGCCCTTATGAAGGCCGGCTCCCTCACCCGCGGCGCGGTGGCACAGCTCAAGTCGGAGTATGCGTCATCCACTTATAAGGTAGTCTCTGCCGAGAACTCCCTTTCCACGGCGCGTCTCTCTCTGAAACAGCTTCTCGAACTGGGAATGGCGGAGAACTTCGACATCCTTTATCCCGATATTACGGATGATGTTACATATGCCGTAATTCCTTCTCTCAGTGAGATTTACAACATCGCGCTCGAGGATCTGCCCGGAATGAAGAGCAGCCGGATTGCGGTGGAATCATCAGAACTGGCAGTGGAGATCGCAAAGGGTTCCTATCTGCCCTCAGTTTCACTCAATGCGAATGCCGGTACTTCCGCCATCATCGGTTCCGATTACGGAACCCGTCTCGCACAGGGGCTTAATGAGGGTATCGGCCTGAGTCTCAGCGTCCCCATCTTCAACGGTTGGCAGACACGCAGCAACGTGGCCAAGGCCAAACTGCAGAACCGCGCCAGCGAACTCCAGAACGCCAGCGCCGAGAAGCAGCTGCTCAATTCGCTCGAATCGCTCCGCAACGAGGCCCTCTCCGCACAGCAGAAATTCATAGCCGCAACGGAGCAGCGCGAAGCTTCAGAGCAGAGTTATGCCATTGTTCAGGGGCAGTTCGAACGCGGAGCCGTAACGGCCGTCGACCTGCTCAACGAGAAGAACAGTTACATCTCCGCCCTGTCGCAGCAGCTTCAGGCAAAATATCAGGCCATTCTCGCCATCAAGGTGCTTGGCCGCTATATGAACGAACCAATCGATCTTTAAGCATAGATGAAAAAGAGCACTAAAACCATACTTTGGATCTGCCTGGCCGTTCTGGCCGCAGCCGTAGCACTCTATCTGATCTTCGGCCGCAAGGAGAAGCAGATCCTGGTTTACCAGACCACCACTATGGCGCCTACGCGCATCTCCAGCAGTGTGACGGCCACCGGAACGGTAGAACCCATCTCGACAGTCGATGTCGGTACCCAGGTCTCCGGCATCATCTCCAAGATATATGTCGACTTCAATTCAGAGGTCAAGGCCGGACAGCTGATTGCCGAACTCGACCGCTCGGTGCTCCAGTCCGAACTGGCTTCCTCCCTTGCAAATCTCAATTCGGCAAAGGCGGAGTTCGAGTATCAGGAGTCGGCCTACAACCGCTCCAAGGGACTCCACGACGACGGTTTCGTGAGCGATTCGGAATATGAGAGCGCGCTCTATTCCTATCAGCGCAGTAAGTATGCATACCAGCAGGCACAGGCCTCCTACAAGAGGGCCCAGACCAATATCGGCTATGCCAGGATCTATTCTCCCATCAACGGCGTGGTGCTCAACCGTGCCGTGGACGAGGGACAGACCGTGGCTTCCGGCTTCAGCACCCCGACGCTATTCACCATCGCGGAGGACCTCCGCGCCATGAGGGTGATTGCTACGGTAGATGAGGCGGATATTGGAGAAGTCCTTGAGGGACAAAGGGTTGACTTTACCGTGGACGCATATCCCGACGATACCTTCAATGGTACCGTGACCCAGGTGCGCCTCCAGGCTACCACTACCTCCAACGTCGTGACCTATGAGGTGGTCATCGATGCCCCCAATCCGGATCTCAAGCTCAAACCCGGACTTACGGCAAGCGTCACCATCTATACTCTCGACAAGCAGGATGTCCTCGCAGTGCCTGTAAGGGCGCTCCGCTTCACCCCCGAAGGATTCGAAGGCGAGACTCCCGAGAACTGCGTATGGCGTCAGGAGGCTGACGGCAAGCTCACTCCTGTCGCAGTCGAACTGGGTGTCACCGACGGCGTCCTCACCGAGATTACATCCGGCTTGAATTTAGGCGACAGGGTGGTCACCGGTACCAAACTCGTCAGCGCAAAGAAGGGCGGCAAGATGCCCGACAAACCCGATATGAAGCAGCCGCAGAGCGGCGGCAACCCCTTCATGCCCAAACCTCCGGGAAGGGAAGACAATAAGCGAACGAAGTAAAGATGGCAGAGATTATCAGAACCGTAGGGCTCAAACGCGAGTTTATCGTGGGTGACGAGGTGGTGCGCGCCCTCCGCGGCCTCTCTTTCTCCATCGACTCCGGCGAGTTCGTGACCATAGTAGGCTCCAGCGGCTCCGGCAAATCCACGTTGCTCAATATTCTGGGTTGCCTGGATGTGCCGACCGCAGGCGAGTACTACCTTGACGGCGTTTCGGTGCGCAATATGGGAAAGAACGACCGCGCCACCCTGCGCAACCGCAAGATCGGCTTCATCTTCCAGAACTACAATCTGTTGCCGAAGACCACTTCGGTGGAGAATGTGGAGCTGCCGCTGATGTACAACCGCGACGTCTCCGCATCGGAGCGGCGCCGCAGGGCAATTGAAGCTCTTACCGCCGTAGGCCTTGAGGACCGCCTGATGCACAAGTCCAACCAGCTTTCCGGAGGTCAGCAGCAGCGTGTGGCCATAGCCCGCGCCCTTGTCAACGACCCGGTCATCATCCTGGCCGACGAGGCTACCGGTAACCTCGACAGCAAGAAGTCGTACGAGGTGCTGGCCCTCTTCCAGAAGCTTCACAGGGCGGGCAAGACCATTCTTTTCGTAACCCATAATCCCGATCTGGAGCAGTTCAGCAGCCGCACCATCACCCTGCGCGACGGCCGCATCATCTCCGATGTCCGCAACGACAATATCCAGTCGGCGGACGAAGTGCTTGCAAATTGGAAAGAGGAGGATTAGGTATGGATTTCGGTAATTTGATAAAGATAGCTGTCAAGGCGCTGCTCAACAACAAGACGCGCGGCTTCCTGACGATGCTCGGTATCATCATCGGCGTCGCCTCCGTCATCGCAATGCTGGCCATCGGAGCAGGAAGCAAGCAGAGCATCCGCGACGAGATTGGCTCTATGGGTTCCAATATGATTACGGTGAGCCCCGGCAACGGCCGTTTCGGCGGCGTCCGCCAGAGCGGTTCGAGCATGCAGACCCTCAAGATGGAGGATTACGAATCGATAGTCCGCGAAGCGAGTTACGTGGACAAGATTACTCCTACGATGAGCGCTTCCGGGCAGGCTATCAAGGGTTCCAACAATACTCCGACTACGATGTACGGCACAAATGCCGATTATCTCGAGATTCGCGGATATACTGTTGAGAGCGGCTCGGTCTTCGACGAGAGCGACATCAAGCACGCCTCCAAGGTCTGCGTGGTGGGAAGCACCGTCGTGAGCGAACTCTTCCCCGACGGCGAGGAACCCCTCGGGCAGGTGATCCGTTTCAACAAGACCCCGATGAAGATTGTGGGAGTGCTTCAGTCTCGCGGATACAATGGCATGGGAATGGACCAGGACGACCTGATTATCGCGCCCTATACCACCGTGCAGAAACGCATCCTCGCCATCAACTACATCCAGGGCATCACCTGCTCGGCCATCTCCGAGGAGTACACCGACCAGGCCATCGACGAGATAACACGGATTCTCCAGACCAACCACGACATCAAGATAGGGCAGGACAACGACTTCAACGTCCGTTCCCAGCAGGAGATGATGGAGACGATGTCATCCGTGATGGATATGCTTACCGTGCTCCTTGCCTGCGTTGCAGGAATCTCCCTCATAGTGGGTGGTATAGGCATCATGAACATCATGTATGTTTCGGTTACCGAGCGCACGCGCGAGATCGGACTCCGCATGTCGATCGGCGCCAAGGGACGTCACATCCTCTGGCAGTTCCTCATAGAGTCGGTGATTATCAGCGTCCTGGGCGGATTAATCGGAGTCATACTGGGCGTGGTGGCTTCCAAGGTGATATCGCTGTTCAATATGCCGACCGCGGTCCAGCCATTCTCGATCGTGCTTTCGTTCCTCGTCTGTACGGTTACGGGAATTTTCTTCGGTTGGTATCCGGCCCGAAAGGCCTCCCGATTGAATCCGATAGACGCCCTCAGGTACGAATAGAAAGAATCCCGAAGCTCAAGCCTCCGGGATTTTTAATATCGTATGGGGCAATCCATTAAGGAGCAGACCATTCAACCTGAAGTTCGTTACCCGTCTTGTAGTGCTTGAAGGTGACGGGGATGGGGTCGGTAGGAACTCCGTCGGAGTTGTATCCTACGGGGAGCCAGCGGAGGCCTGTGGTTGCGAACCAGTCTGCGATATCCTGGTCGCAATAGATGGTGAATCCACCGAATACCGAACCGGGACGCATCTCGAACGAAGAGTTGGTTGCGCTGAAGAACTGCGTAGGACGCGTACTGAAGTGGAATACGTCGCCGCAGTAGAGTTCCCTAAGGCTCTTTACGCACCAGAAGAAGTAGCCGGTGGTAGAGCTGCTGGTGAAGTTCTCACATCCCTCCAGCATGCTGACGTCGATCTTCTGGATAGCATCGCAACGGTTGTAGAACGAACGCACTTCGGTAGCGGAAGCGAAGCTGAAGTTCGGGGTCTTGACCTCGAGCAGGTTGTGGCAGTGCTGGAAGATACGGCCCAGGTTGGTTGCGTTCTCGGTATTGAAGCTGCTGAGGTCGAGGTTGATCAGCGATTCGCAATAGTAGAACATATAACCGAGGTTGAGGCAGTTCTCAGTGTTGAAGCTGCTGACATTCAGATTCTCGAGGGCATAGCAGTATCCGAACATGTAGGACATGCTCTCTACCATCTCGGTATTGAAGTTGCTCAGGTCGAGTTCCTTGAGGTTGATGCAATACTGGAACATATAGGTCATCTCCTCCACGTTGGAAGTGTCGAAACTGCTGACATCGAGACTGGTGACATTGCGCAGGCCGTTGAACATCGAACGCATGTTGGTTACATTCGAGGTGTTGAAATTGCTCAGGTCAAGCTCACGAAGTTCGCGGTTGGTGCCTCCGGTAAGGCAGAACATATGGTTCATAAGCTCTGCATCTTCTGTATCGAGGCACTTCAGGTTGTCGATGTACTTCATCGAACCGAAATATGCGAACATATAGGATGCGTCGGCAGGAGTCTTGAGTTTCTCTGCGGGAGTATTGATGCTTACGACACCGGAAGCCTTGTCATATACAAGGTAGACAGGCTTGTCGGAAGAGAGATCCTGTATCTCCAGGCCTTCGGTCTCTGCGCTGAGAGTATTGAAGACGATTCTCGTTACATTTGTCTCGTCAATTGTCGCATAGGTAGCCAGTTCATCTTCCGTTACGACCTGCTTGATGATGGTGTTGAAATCGGGGCCTGAAGGGAGGAGAGCCACTCCGCCTACGCCTTCAATGGGAGTGAAGCCGTTGAAGGAGAAATCAGCCTCATAATACTTCGAACGCTCCACGGTGACGCTTGCGCCTGACTTCATCTTGACGGAAGCGACCTTGCCGTCGGTGGTGTAGACCTTGATGGTCATTCCGGTATAGGTGTTGGCGGGAACGGTCACGAAGAAGGGAACGGGATCCGCTCCTATGGCCACGCCCTCGCCGCAGTTGACAGTGACGCCGGCGGTGCCGCTGACTACGGCTGCGTTGTTCACAACTTCATATTCGCCGCTCATCGGCTGGTCGGCAGTCATGACGATCTTCTTGACGACGACGCCCGTTTCACCGGTCTTGACGTTGAGTTTCAGGATACCTATCATGTTCTTGAACGAGAGATTCTCGTTGTCGGACTCTGCATACATGGGGATGATTTCAACGCCTCCCGCAACATAATTCTGCACACCGGGCATACCGCGGCCGACGGAGAAAGGATAAACAGCCTTGTAGGGGCCTGTCGGAGGATCGTCGGGACGTGCACCGGTGGTGTCCTGTACGAAGTAGGTAGTGGTCGCGTCGCCCACGGTGGCGGTGAACTCATATTCGTCGTTGATCATGATCCTGTCGTTCAGAGACCATGTTACGTGATATATGTCGCCGTCGGCGAGGAGAGCGGCACGGGTGGCGTCATCTGCGATGGTACCCGTGAAAACTTTCAGCTCCTTCTTCATGTCGGGAGCGAAATCCGAAATCTGGCAGCCGACCGCAAAAAGGGCCGCGAATGCCATTGCGAATAATGCTTTCTTCATAATCCTGTCCTCCTAGAATGGTTTGACACCCTCGAACAGGTCGAAAGAGAAGCCGGTACCCTTGCTGAAGTCCTCATTGGTACCTTCGTTGCTTGCGCAGAGGACGGCCATGGCCATCACTTCGGAAACTTCCGCAAGCGGCGCAGTGTAAATGCTTTTCTTCATAATGTCGTTGGTATTGGTTAAAGATAAAATGGTTGTTATTTCAGTGAAATCCTGTAGAGCCTCGGCCAGTATTTGCCGGTGACGTAGATGCCGCCGTCGGCGGGATTGTATGCAATGCCGTTGAAGACGTCGGTCGAGGGCTTGCGGAGATTGGCGGGGAGAAGGCCGGAGCAGTCCACGGTTGCCGTGACGACTCCGGTGGCGGGGTCGATGATCACGATGGCGTCGGAGCCGTAAACGTTCGCCCAGATCTTGCCGTCGATGTATTCAAGCTCGTTGAGGTACTCTAAGTCGCGGCCGTTTATCTTGACCTTTATCTCCTTCGTAACCTGGAAAGTCTTGGGGTCGCGGTAGCGGATGACATTGCTTCCGTCGCTCATTATCAGACTCTTGCCGTCGGTGGTGAGACCCCATCCCTCGCCGTTGTAGCGGAACGATCCCAGCTTGTTGAAGTTCTCCGGATTGAAGACGAAGCAGGTGTGCTCCTTCCAGGAAAGCACATAGATGCGGCAGTTGAGTACGCAGGCACCTTCGGCGAAGATCCGGCGGTCGAACTGGAACCGGCGGGTTGCGACTCCGCTCTGGAGGTCGACTTCGCGGAGGGTGGATTCACCGTACTGCCCGGCCGATTCGTAGAGTTTGCCCTTGAAAAAGAAGAGTCCCTGGGTGTAGGCGCCCGCATCGTGGCGGAACGTCTCCTCCACCTTGCATGTGTACCTCTTCGGCGTCTGGGCAAAGACATCGGCTCCTCCCGCCAGGAGGACGGCAGCTAAGGCTGTTGACAATACCTTGAATATCATCCGTACAAATTAATGCTTCACAAAGTTACTATAAAAACTTATATTTGCGTCATAATTCCACGGGGTGCTCAACTATTGGGCTGAGATCATACCCTTATTGTTAACCTGATCCGGGTAATACCGGCGTAGGAAAGAGAATATGAAAAGAACACTTCTTGCCGCAGCGCTCCTGCTGCTCGGTCTCACCTGTGCACAGGCACAGGACGACATCACCAAACACGACACTCTCGACAGCACCGTCGTCTCCGCGTTCCGTGCGGGGAGCAGCACACCGGTCGCCTATTCCGACCTCAACCGCGAAGAACTCCAGTCGGCCAGTACCCTGCAGTCGCTTCCGATGACCCTTTCGCTGCAGCCCTCGGTCGTCACCACCAATGAAGGCGGGACCGGCCTGGGCTATTCCAAGATGCGCCTCCGCGGCAGCGACGCCACCCGCATCAACGTCACCATCAACGGCATCACCCTCAACGATGCCGAATCGCAGGAGGTCTTCTGGGTCAATATCCCCGGAATGGCCGGAATGCTCAACTCGGTGCAGCTGCAGAGGGGTATCGGAACCTCCGTCAACGGCCCGGGAGCCTTCGGCGGCAGCATCAACATGCAGACCAAACTTCCAAGCAGCAACCCTTACACCACCGTTGAACTCTCGGGTGGACAGTGGCTTACGGGAACAGGTACGATCGCCACCGGAACAGGCCGCACCGACAACGGTTTCTCGGCCGACATCCGCTACTCCTACAATACTACCGAAGGATATCTCGACAACGCCTGGGCAAGGCTCCACTCAGTCTTTGCAACTGTGGACTACCTCGGCGAGAACAACTCCCTGAAGTTCAACTACATCCTCGGTTCGCAGCACTCCGGTATCACCTGGGAGGGATGTCCTCCCGAGATGCTGGAGACCAACCGCCGCTACAACCCCACAGTCTGCAAGGGACAGATAGAGGGCTACCGCGGTGACTCCGACAACTACCTTCAGCAGCATATCCAGGGCATCTACAGCCATCAGGTGACTCCCAATTTCATCTGGACCACCACGCTCCATATGACCGACGGAATGGGCTATTACGAGAACTTCAAGACCAAGAACAAGGAAACGGGATTGAAAGGGGAATACCTCCTCCGCCAGGCGATGGACAACCGCTACTACGCCGGAAATACCAGTTTCAAATGGAACAGCAGCAAGCTTTCGGCTGTGTTCAACTTCGCCTACTCCCTCTACAACGGCGACCATTACGGATATTACATTACCCGGGAGGACAATAAAAAGGATGACGAGTATTACCGCAACAACGGCCTGAAGCGCGATTTCAGCACCTTCGCCCGCGCCGAGTGGAAGGGGATCGAGCGGCTTACCATATATGGCGACCTGCAGTACCGCCACGTCTCGTTCGATATGGAGGGCCCTGACAAGGACCACGCCATACTGGATTATGATTACAAGCACGGCTTCTTCAATCCGAAAGGAGGCCTTTCCTATCGTTTGACCCCCTCGGCATCCGTCTATGCTTCGGTTGCCCGCGGCCACAAGGAACCCTCCCGCAGTGACATCAAGGAGGCCATCAAGGCCGGCAGGGCGGATGAGATAAGACCCGAGAAGATGACCGATTTCGAATTCGGATATACCTTCGACAACGGCGGTTATGCCTTTGCGGTCAACGGCTACATGATGGAATACCGCGGCCAGCTGCTTGAGACTGGACTCCTCTCCGAGACAGGCTATGCCATAAAGCAGAATGTGGACCGCAGTTACCGCCGCGGCGTGGAGATCAGTGCCGGAGCGCGCTTTGCGAAATGGATCAAACTCGAAGGAAACGCCACCCTCAGCCGCAACAGGATACTTGGTTACGACACCTATGTCGATCTGTATGACAATAACATCGACTGGAACTATCTGGGACAGAAAAAGGAACATTACGACGAGACCGATATGCTCTTCTCTCCCTCGCTGGTCGGAATGGCCGCGCTGACCATCAATCCCATAAAGCCTCTCGAAATGAAGGTGGCCTGGAAATATGTGGGCAAGCAGTACTGGGACAACACCTCCTGCGAGGAGCGCAGCCTGAAGGCATACGACGTCCTTTCGGCACAGGTCCACTACACCGTCACCAAGTGGCTCAAGCTCTCCCTCTTCGGGGAGAACCTGCTGAGCAGGCTGTATGAGGCCGACGCCTGGGTTTACAGGGCGACGTTCATGGACGGCACCACCTATACGGAGGCCGGGCTCTTCCCGCAGGCCCCGGTGAGTCTCATCGGCAAGATAACCATAACCATTTAGCGGTCAGGGGCTTATGGCGGATTACTTCTCCACTTTGGACCTCTTCGGCTGGCTGGAGATAGCCGCCGTATTCATCGGCCTTGCCTATGTGGTACTGGAGGTGCTGAAATCCGACGTGATGTGGGTGCTCTGCATCGTAGCCGCCCTTCTGAATATAGCAGTTTACCTGCACGGTGCCTTCCCCGCGATGGCGCTGCTGCAGGTATATTATATCGCCACTTCTGTTTACGGAATTATCCAGTGGCGCAGGCTCAATGCGCTTCAGCGGAGTTCGGACGGCAGTGCTGCGGAAGGGGATGCCTTGCGGATAGTGAGGCCTTCAAGAAAGACGCTTATCATCAGCCTGGCCGTTGCAATCGCGGCCACGGCACTTCTGATGCCGCTTTTCAGTTATGTGGACCATGCGGCGGGAGCACAACCCTACCACGGCCAGGTGCTGCTCGATACATCGATGGCGGTGCTCAGTATGATTGCGATGTACTGGGTGAGCCGTTCGTATCTGGAAAATTGGTATCTTTGGATTTTGGTTAATCTGGTTTCCGTAGCGATGTTCATTTTCGGAGGCCTTTACTGGATGGCTGCCCTCTATGGGTGCTATCTCGTGACGGCATTCATAGGGCTGCGGCACTGGAGACGCAACGGGGTTTATTTTGACGAAAAAGAGATAAAATGATAGTAATAGCTGACGGCGGTTCGACCAAGGTGGACTGGAGGGCCATAAGTGAAAACGGAGCCGTGAAGGGGATTACCACCCCCGGCATCAATCCGGTATTCCTCTCTGAGGATGAGATATATGCAAGCATCAGCGAGAAACTCTCGGCACTCCCCTCCGATGAAGTCTCCGAGGTGTGGTATTATGGCGCGGGAATAGTTTCAGAAGAGGCTGGAGCGCCGGTATGCGGCGCCTTGAAGCGTCTTTTCCCCGCTGCCCAGTGCCACGCTGATTCCGACCTGATGGCAGCTGCCCGCGCGCTTTGCGGCAACGAGCCAGGCATTGTCTGCATACTCGGCACCGGCTCCAACAGCTGCTTCTACGACGGCAAGTCCATCGCCGCCAACGTGCGGGCCGGCGGCTTCATCCTCGGCGACGAGGCGAGCGGAGCCTGGTTCGGCAAGCAACTGCTTTCTGACTTCGTGAAGGGACTGCTGCCCCAGAACCTCTCATCGGAACTAGTACGCCGTTACGGACTCGATTATCCCACTGTAGTTCAGAAGGTTTACAGGGATCCCCTTCCGAGCCGTTACCTGGCTTCATTCCTCCCCTTCATAGGAGAGTACGCCAACCATCCCTACTGCAGGAATCTGCTGCGCAAGGGATTCGAGACCTTCCTGACCCGCAATGTCGCGCAGTACGATTATCGCCGTTATCCCGTCAATTTCACCGGCTCGGTGGCCTGGGTTTTCCGTGATCATCTGGAGTCCTGCCTCAAGGCGCTAGGGATGCGTCCGGGTACTATCGTCAAGAAACCCGCAGACCTGCTTGCAAAGTATCATAAAGGCTGATAATATGAAGGTTACGGAACAACCCTCCCGATACTCCAATCTGGAGCATACGCCGACCAGGCTTCTTCTCGAGGAGATAAACCGGGAAGACCAGCGTGTGCCTCGCGTGGTGGCAGGGTGCATTCCGGCCATAGCAAAGCTTGTGGACGCTATCGTGGAGCGTGTCCGCCGCGGCGGGCGCGTCTTTTATGCCGGTTCCGGCACCAGCGGCCGTCTCGGCGTCGTTGACGCCTCCGAAATCCCTCCCACCTACGGGGCCGACAGCGACCTCTTCCTCGCGGTGATAGCCGGTGGAGACGGCGCCATCCGCAAGGCAGTGGAGGGGGCGGAAGACAGTAAAGATGCCGGATGGAACGACCTGCTGCCCTTCGGTCCAGGCCCCGACGATACCCTGATCGGCCTTTCCGCTTCCGGCCATACGCCCTATGTGCTCGGGGCTCTCAGGCATGCCACCGAAGCGGGTCTGCTTACCGCCTGCATCACCTGCAACCCCGATACTCCCGCAGCCGAAGTCGCCACCGTCCCGATAGTCGCCGTGGTGGGGCCAGAATTCGTCACGGGCAGCACCCGGATGAAGGCCGGCACTGCCGAGAAGCTGATCCTCAATATGATATCTACTTCCGTGATGATCCGCCTCGGCCACGTGCACGGCAACCGTATGGTCGATATGCAGCTCACCAACGACAAGCTGGTCGAGCGTGGAGCCCGTTTCGTGATGGAAGAGACAGGCCTGAAGGACGAGGAGGCCGCCCGCAATCTGCTGCTGGAGGCCGGCTCGGTCCGTGAGGCCGTACAACGATTTAAGACTCAGAACAATGTCAATGAATAAATTCGGATCACAGCTGCTCGACGAGGCGGTGGACCAGTTCGCTACCCTGCCCGGAGTGGGACGCAGGACGGCGCTCCGCCTGGCCCTGCATATGCTCGGCCGTGACGGCGTCGATGTGGAGCGCTTCTCCAACGCCTTCCTGAACCTCAAGAGCGGCATCCGCTACTGCCCCGAGTGCAATATGATTTCCGACGACGGAGTCTGCCCGATCTGCTCCGATGCCCGCCGCGACCACTCTGTAATTTGCGTGGTGGAGAGCCTCCGCGATGTGTTCAGCATCGAGAATACGGGGCAGTACAACGGCCTCTACCATATCCTCGGCGGCATTATCTCCCCGATGGAGGGCATCGGTCCTTCCGATCTCCCCATACAGGAACTGGTTGCCCGCATCTCGGCCGGCGGAGTGAAGGAGGTCGTGCTAGCGCTGAGCACAGGGATAGAGGGGGAGACCACCTCGTTCTTCATCTACAAGCAGATTGCCTCACTCCCCGTGGAGGTCACTTCCATAGCCCGCGGAGTCGGGTTCGGGGACGATTTGGAATATACCGACGAACTGACCCTCGGCCGCTCGATGCAGATGCGCCAGCCTTTCAAGCCTTGACACTATGCAGAACGGCTTTCCATTCCACTGGTTCCTGATAGCCTTTGCGGCTTATACGGCGCTGCTTTTCCTCATTTCCCACCTGACGGCCCGCAAGGCGGGAAGTTCCTCCTTCTTTTCCGGCGACCGCAAGGCTCCCTGGCCGGTGGTGGCCTACGGGATGGTAGGCGCCTCCATCTCGGGCGTGACCTTCATCTCCGTGCCGGGCAACGTATGGGCGCAGAACTTCTTCTATATGCCTTTGGTGCTGGGGTTTGTGTGTGGCTACGCCGTAGTGGCGGAGGTGCTGCTGCCGCTCTATTACAAGAAGAACCTGACCTCGATCTATACCTATCTGGGCGAGCGCCTGGGACGGAAAAGCCATATAACCGGGACCTCCTTCTTTATGCTTTCGCGCCTCCTGGGGGCTGCAGTGCGCATCCTGGCTGTGATGGTGGTGTTCAATACCTTCATTCCCGCCGGCTTCGCGAAGGCCACCTCAAGTACCTTCGTCTTCGCCGTCGTGACTCTGGTTTTCCTGGTGCTGCTTTACCTCTACACCTTCCGCGGCGGAGTCAAGACCATAATTTGGACCGACGTGCTGCAGACCACCTTCATGCTGCTTGCGGTCGGCCTGGCCATCTGGCATATCTGTCGGGATATGGGCTGGAGCGGCGGAGCCATGTGGAGCGCCCTGGCCTCCTCTGAGAATCCCCTGACTCCCGGCCACGGTTACCTCGACTGGTTCGACTGGAACTGGAGCACCGGAACAAATGCCCTCAAGCAATTCTTCGCCGGCATCTTCATCACCATAGCGATGACCGGCCTCGACCAGGCGATGATTCAGAAGAGCCTCGCCTGCAAGGATTTACGGGCGGCAAAGAAGAATATGTACACCACCAGCATCATCATATTGGCGGTGAATCTCTTCTTCCTCCTGCTGGGTGCTCTGCTCTGCATCTATGCATCGTCGAAGGGCGGTTTCGAGGCCCTTGGCATCACTCGTACCGACGAACTCTTCCCGGCCGTGGCGAGCCGCTGTCTCGGCTTCGGGGTCTGCCTCTTCTTCCTCATCGGCCTCATCTCGGCGGCCTATCCCAGCGCCGGTGCGGCGATGACCTCGCTGACCACCTCCATCTGCGTGGATTTCCTGCGGTTCGACAAGCGTGAAGACCTGACGGACAAGGGCAAGGAACTTGTCCGAAAGTATGTGCACGCCTGCGTGGCCGCTGCCTTCTTCTTCATAATCCTGGCCCTCTATCTGCTCAGCAACGATTCGGTAATCAATCTGGTTTACAAACTGGCATCCTATACCTACGGCCCTCTGCTGGGCATTTTCTTCTTCGGAATCCTCACGCGATGCAAAGCTCGCGACAAGGCGACTCCCTGGATCGCTGTTGCCTCCCCGCTGCTCTGCCTGGCCTTCAATATACTCGGCAAGCGCTACCTCGGTTTCGACCTCGGCTTTACCTTGCTCATAGTAAACGGATTGCTGACCTTTGTTTTGATGTGGTTGTTTAGAATAAAAAATAATGTCAAGGAATCAGCTGCATCTCTCCGATAACCGTCTCGCTCCGCTCGACCCCTCCCACTTCGTGGGCCCCTCCCTCTTATGTTGCCGAGGGTGGCACAGGTTCCTGGAGAGATACAACTGATTCCTTGACATACAGATAATAATGACCTTATTAGAAATACTTCTCATTGCCATAGGCCTATGCTTCGATACGCTGGCAGTATCGATGGTGGGAGGGGCCTGCATGGGAAAAACGGGCCTTGGAAAGAGGCTGTCCATAATCGGAAGCTTCGCCCTTTTCCAGGGCGGCTTCACCTTCATAGGCTGGGCGCTGGGCTCCACCTTCAGCCATTACATCGAGCGCTACGATCACTGGGTGGCCTTCGCCCTCCTGGCCTACATCGGCGGCGAAATGATAATAAACGCCCTCCTGAACCGCGAAGAAAAGAGCGACGTCGACCTTCTCAAACCAGGCAAACTGATAATCTCGTCAATGGCCACCAGCATCGACGCCCTGGCCGTCGGAATCTCCTTCGCGATGCTTCAGATGACCTGCGGCCGCGCTGCCTGGGCGTCGCTTATAATCGCAGCGGTCACTGCTTTGGCGGCCGCCCTCGGCCTCGCCGGAGGCAAACGCGTCGGCTCTTTCGCCGGACGCTGGACAAACCTCCTGGGCGGTGTTATCCTGCTCGCCCTCGGTATCAAAATTCTGCTCGAGCATCTTTGTTTTTAGAAAATAATTCCTACTTTTGCAGATTGGTCGGAGAATGGTCCGGCCATCCGCAAGAAACAATACTGAATGATCCGTTTTGATTACATAAAGAATTTCCTTGGCATAAGGAGGGCCAAGCCCCGAGCCAGATAGTTGTATCCCAGTCAATCCACGGAATACAAACCTATTAGTTGCTTGAGGGCTATGGTTCAGATTTTTTATAACTCAAACGGACAGATTCTTACAGCAGAATCCACAGATATACTGAAGCAGATCACGGCGCGTGACGCGCTGTGGCTCGACCTGTTCGATCCTGACGGGGATGAGAAGAGGGAGGTCGAGGAGTTCCTGGGAGTCAATCTCCAGAGCCGCGCGCAGGCGGAGGAGATCGAGAGTTCATCCCGTTACTTCGAAACTGCCAAATACATCTCCATCAACACGGACTTCCTTATTCCGGGTCCTGAGAACTACTCGATGGAGTCGGTCTCCTTTATGCTGACCGGCAATACCTTCACATCCATCCGCCAGGTGCCCCTGCGCAGCTTCACCGACATCCAGCGCCGTATGGTGGCCAACAGCAAGCTCTATCCCACCGGATTCCACATCCTCTGCGGCATTCTCGAGAACAGGACCGACCTCGATGCCGATATGATCGAGCTGATGTCCAAGGAGATAGCTCAATACAGCCGCAGGGTGAGCTTGGGCGAAGACGTTGGCGACGACTTCCTGATCGACATCAACCAGTTGCAGGAAAACACGATGATCGTACGCGAGAACATCGTGGACAAGCAGCGTATGATGTCGAGCCTCCTCAAGAGTGACAAGACTCCCAAGAGCGTGACTGCCAAGTTCAACATAATGCTCAAGGACGTCAACTCTCTGATCAACCATACCAACTTCAGCTTCGAGCGTCTGGAGTATCTGCAGAACACTGTCCTGGGTCTTATCAACCTGGAGCAGAACAAGATAATGAAGATATTCACCGTGGTTTCGCTGCTCCTGATGCCTCCTACGCTGGTGGCCAGCATCTACGGTATGAATATCAAGCTGCCCCTGGTGGGCGGCAACTGGGATATGCTCGTGACCGCGGCAGTTATGATTCTTACGGTCATAGTTGCCATCGTCATCTTCCGCCGCCGCAAGATGATGTAAAGCGGCCCGGTATGTCATCCGATTTCCTGCCTACATCCGTGAAGGAGGTCGAAGCCCTCGGCTGGGACTTCCTGGATGTGATCCTTTTCAACGGCGATGCCTATGTGGACCACCCTTCCTTCGGAGGGGCGGTGATAGGGCGTCTGCTTCAGCAGCAGGGATACCGGGTGGCGCTGGTGCCGCAGCCAAACTGGAGGGACGACCTTCGCGACTTCAGGAAACTGGGTGCGCCGCGCCTCTTCTTCGGGGTCTCGGCAGGGGCGATGGATTCGATGGTGAACCATTACACCGCGAACCTGCGCCGCCGCAGCGACGACGCCTACACTCCCGGCGGAAAGGCTGGTATGCGTCCGGATTACGCCGTGACGGTCTATACCCGCATTCTGAAGCAGCTCTATCCCCACGTTCCCGTGGTGATTGGCGGCATCGAGGCTTCCCTCCGCCGCCTTACCCATTATGATTACTGGAGCGACACTCTCAAGCCCTCCGTCCTGGTGGATAGCGGGGCGGACCTGCTGATCTACGGAATGGGCGACAAGGTCATCTGCGAAGTGGCCCGCGCCCTGCGCAACGGCTACAACGCCAACCTGCTCCGCAAGCTGAAACAGGTCTCATTCATGGCGGATGAGAAGTATGTCTCCCGCATTCCCGAAGAGGATAGGATGATGCTGCACTCGTTCGAGGAGTGCTGCGCTTCGAATGAGGCCTTCTGCGAGAACTTCGTGAAGATGGAGGTGGAGAGCAACCGCCTCGAACAGAAGTCGGTACTGGTGGAGAAGACGGGCGACAGGTATGTGGTGATCAATCCGCCGCACACCCGACTGACCCAGGAGGAACTTGACAACAGTTTCGATCTGCCCTACACCAGGCTGCCGCATCCGCGCTATGCCGGCAAGACCATAGCCGCATATGAGATGATAAAGCACTCGGTGAACATCCACCGCGGCTGCTTCGGAGGCTGCGCCTTCTGCACCATATCTGCACATCAGGGCAAATTCATCAGTTCGCGCAGCGAGAAATCGATACTCGCGGAGGTGGCGAAGGTGACGAAGATGCCCGATTTCCGCGGCTACATTTCCGACATCGGCGGCCCTTCGGCCAATATGTACGGGATGGGCGGACGCGACCTTTCGCTCTGCGCCAAGTGCGTCAGGCCTTCCTGCCTCCATCCGCATCCCTGCGCCAACCTGGACAACAGTCATGCACGGCTCCTGGCTCTGTATCAGTCGGTTGCAAAGGTGAAAGGGGTGAAGAAGGCTTTCATAGGCAGCGGAATCCGCTACGATCTTTTCGAGAAGGATGACGACAGATATCTGCGCGATGTCATCGTGAACCACACCTCCGGCCGCCTGAAGGTGGCTCCCGAGCACACCGAGGACCATGTGCTGAAACTGATGCGCAAACCCTCGTTCGAACTCTTCCGCAAACTTAATTCCGACTTTCGCCGCATCTGCGCGGAGGAGGGGCTGAAGTACCAGCTGATTCCCTACTTCATCTCAAGCCATCCGGGTTGTACGGAGGAGGATATGAAGCGGCTCAGCCGCGAGACCAGGTCGCTCAATTTCCATCTGGAGCAGGTGCAGGACCTCACACCGACCCCGATGACCCTGAGTTCGGTAATGTTCTATACCGGACTTGATCCCTATACCGGCGAGAAACTCTACGTCGCACGCGACCAGGAATCCAAGCGCCGCCAGAAGTCCTGGTTCTTCAAATAAGATTATTCAGGCCCTATGGCTCTGGTATATGATTTCGATGAGCAGAAACAAGCTCCTCGAAATCATATCCCGCCCGCCATTTAGGGCCTCTTCTTTCTAATGTAGGCCCTTTGGGCCAGGTAGCAGATGAAGCCGAAGGTGAGGTGGGTGAGGAGCACAGGTTCGTGGTTAAGCACCGCATAGAGCAGGCCGGTCTCCTTTGTTGCCGAATAAATATTGGCAACAGCCTCAGTTATGAGGTAATGGTACGCCCCGATCGAGCCGGGCGCAGGGATTACCGAAGCCAGGTTTCCGGTGACGGTAAGCATAAGTGAATCAGCCGGATGCAGGTGGCAGAGCTCGGGCATCGCCAGCAGCACGCAGTGCATTCCTATCCAGTACATCACCCATATTCCCACTGTCAGCAGCAGGAATGTCCCCTTGTTCTTCATATTACGGAAGGAGAGGAGGCCCTCCAGCAGCCCCTTGAAGAAACTGCCCACCTTCTGAAGTGAGGGAATCCGCTTCTTCAGTATCCTGTAAAGCGCCACAAGCAGTATTACGCCTCCCGCCACGGCGGGAACGATCCACCATTTCGCCATGAGCGAGGCCCTCATCGGCTCCCATACATTCTCGCGGCAGAAGGTGGCGAATGCCTCGCTTCCGGCGGACAATGCTATGATTGTCAGGATAATAAGGGAGATGGCGTCCCAGATGCGCTCCGTGAGGACCGTGCCGAGGACCTTCTGGTATGAGGCTTCGGAAGTGCGTATGAAGCCGCAACGGATGAATTCTCCGCTGCCGGGCAGCAGGCTGTTGAACATATTGCCGATAAAGTAGGCGTTGATGACCGTCATACGCCTCTCACCGGGGGCGACGGGGTTGGTGAGAAGCCTCCAGCGGACAGCGCGGAAAACCACGGAAATTATGTTGGCCAACACCATAAGAAGGATGAATCCCCACTTGCAGTGCGCCAGTCCCTCAGCCACGAGCGACCAGTTGATGTTGCGCAGAACGAAATAAAGCAGCACGCCGGCCACGGCTGCGGCCAGCGTGTACTTAATTATGTCCGAGACTCTCTTTTTCATCTCAACCGCTTGAATATCAGCTTATTTGATGCCGTATTTGCGGAGGATCTTCAGAATCGGCTTTTCGATGGATTTTGCCCAGAGGTAGTAGCCGTGGTCGTCCGGATGGGTGCCGTCGACGCTATATTCATGGCTGCCCTTCTCGCATGCGTCGGGGAATACCAGATAGACATCCTTGTACTTGGGATCCTTGAGGATGTCGTGGAACATAGTGGTGACCATATCCATCTTGGCCTGCTCTACGGCGTCCGTGTATTTATTGAAGTTGCGGTGCTCGCGCCAGATGGTCTGCTGGAAGATGATCGGCTTGCCCGGATGGGCTGCAATCAGCTTGTCGATGAAGGGAATGAGGCGCGCCTTGATGGTCTTGTAATCCGGATTGGAGAAGGAGTCGAACACAAAGGCGTCGGCATCCGTATCCACGAAGACGTCAGCGAAGTACTGCTGCAGTTTGCTGTTGCCGCTGCATCCGAGAGGCAGCACCTGGAGCCCCGTATGGCGCATGAACTGAAGGGGATAGGCCATTCCGGCGCGGCTGATGCTGATGCCCTGGGTGAAACTCGAACCGTGGAATACTATGCGGTGGCGGAACGCGCCTTCCAGCGGTTCGATGGTCGAACCCTCCTCGACTCCCACATTGCAGGAGTAGATTTCGCTGTACATCGGCAGATAGAGGAGGCACTCGTGCATCTCGCGTTCCATATTGCGTACTACGACCACTTCCTTGTCGTCCTCGCCGGGCAGAGCGTTGCAGTCACCCGCCCAGGTCCACTCGCCTTTGGCGTCCTTGATATAGAGGTCGTATCCGGAGTAGGCCAGCGGCATCGTGTTGGCGGCGGTGTAGAGCTGACCCCACTTCGTCTTCACGGTGATGACGCTCGAATTGGTCTTGAAAAGGACCGCAAGGCCTGCTGCGGAGCGCACCTGACGGTTCTCGCCGGGGGTGAAACCTTTGTATTTGACGGTATCCACTCGGGCGTAGGGGTTGGGAGTGCCCTCTATGAGCTTGCCCACGAGGTTGAGGTCGGTGGCCTCGGTATAATAGCATTTTACCTTGTTGGGGGTGGTGTGGTTGTCGATCCTCTCCTGAAGGGCGGCGAAGTGCGCGTCATCGTATTTGACGAGTTTGCCGTTGGTGCCGCAGGAAGCGATTGCCAGGGTGGCCGCAATGATAAGAAGTAAGCGTTTCATATGGTATCAGTTGTTTATTCGTAAATAAGCGAGTATGCTCCGGTTTTGGTGTAATTGTCGGCGGAATAGACCTTCTTGCCCTTCCCGTCGGTGCGGTAGGTGCCGTAAACCACTCCGCGTCCCGCATGGCCAATCCCCTCGATCTGCACGCTCTTCCAGCGGAACCGGTAACCCTTGCCGGCTGCGTACTCCTTCATCGCCTTGTAGTAGTTCAGACCGCGTTTATAGCGGTATTCTCCCTCCGCAAGTGCCTGCGGATCGGTGGCGATATACTCTCCCGCGGTCAGCGTGTCGCAAACTCCGTTGTGCACCACCATCCTCCGCTTGAAATAGGCCTTCTTATGGCGCGCGTCATCAAAGGGGGTGCCTTTTACGGTATAGGGCCATATCGTGGAATCGGTATATCCATTGACGTTGCCGTCGTCGGAGATCCAGGTCCAGTGGCCGGGATTGGAGGCTACGGCCTTCCTGACACGTGCGTCGGGCTTGGCTATCAGGAAGCGGTGGACAAACTGTCCGCCGGCGGAGTGGCCCTGGATGTCATATTTCCTCGAACGGTTGCCCGTCTCCTTCTTGAAGAAGTCGAACATCGGCTCCACGACGCTGTAAATCCACTGATCCTCGGGATTGAGTTCCTTGCATTCGCGGGTCTTGAAGACGTTGCCGAACTGGTACTGGTTCTCGTCGTAGAGGCTGCGTATGAACTGGGGCGAGAGGACTACGAATCCATCCCTCTCCGCGAATTCCTGCCAGCAGATAATCGGGTTGAGGCCGCTGCGCTCGGCGCCGTGGAAGGAGAAAAGCACCTTCATCTTGCGGACATCACCCTGCGTGGGGATGTAATAATAGAGGGTGATGGGTTTGTCGGCGAGGGGCTGGTACTCGAATACCAGCGAATCGAGGCCGCGGTGGAATTTGCCAAGGTCCTGAGCCTGAAGGCCGAAGACGCAGAGCAGGAGAGCCGAAATAAGGAGAAACCGTTTCATCGATCAGGAATAATATGTCTCACAAAGTTAGGAAAAAATGGGTATGTTTGTGAGTAAATAAAAAGGTAACGATGAAACGATTGGTTTTAATGATTGTTTTTGCCGGAGTGATGGCAATGACGGTCGGCTGTGCCTTCTCGTCGCCGGAAAAGGCGTATGTCCGCAAGGCTGTGAAACTGATGGACAGGAAGGGGCTGTTTGCATCGGGAGAGGAGTGGGAGAGCGCAAAGGCGGAGGCGCTGGCCGCTGCTCCGGCAACAATGGAGGAGGCCTATGAGGTTACGCGGGCGGCACTCAGGGTTGCCGGAGGAAAGCATTCATTTATCTCGACCAAAGAGAATCAGGAATCGCGCGCAGAGGAGGACAAGTCTTTGGCGCCTAAGGTTGAGGTGATTGAGCAGGGAATCGTGCTGGTGAGATTGCCGGCCTTCAGCGGTCAGGACTCCGAGGAGAACAGAAGGTATGCCCATGCCGTGCTGGATGCCATTCCGGAATCTGTTCCAGGGGTAATAATCGACCTGAGAGGCAATACCGGCGGCAATATGTATCCAATGATTGCGGCCCTCCATCGTTTCCTGCCTGACGGCGTTCTGCTGCAGTTCAGGCAGCGCAGATTCTCCATGCCTGTCAGCCGAGAGTTCGTTTTGCGAAGCATAGCTCTTGAGGCTCAGCCTCAGGTCGACTGCCCTGTCGCCCTGCTCACGGATGATCATACTGCCAGCTCAGGCGAGGCGGTGCTGCTCTGTTTCCGCGGCCTGGAGAATGCCCGTTCGTTCGGCGCTCCGACAGCCGGTTATGCCTCGGCAAACACACCCCATCCCATGCCTGACGGCTCCAAACTCGTTTTGACGGAAAGCTGTGACGTGGCGCGCACCGGGGAGGTTTTCTGTGACGACCCGATCGAACCGGATGAACTCACGGACTGCCCGCTCGAAGCCGCTCTCGCCTGGATGAGCGGAGCGTTATTCAAAAAATCGCAAAAATAATTTGCAGCGTTAGAAATAAAGTGTACCTTTGCAGTCCCAATCACCGCCCAGGTGGTGAAATTGGTAGACACGCCAGCTTGAGGGGCTGGTGCTCGTAAAAGGGCGTGCAAGTTCGAGTCTTGTCCTGGGCACTAAAAAAGGGAACCGAAAAACGGTTCCCTTTTTTAGTGCCCATCGGGGCACCCGTTCTTGACGGAGGATTCTCCCCCGAACCCCCTCGCGCATCCGTGCTGCAGAGGCGGCGTCTCGCTGCTTCGATGGATATGGCCTGGAGGTTAACTCTCTGATTGTTAGTTAATTACTCCATCTCCCTGCCTTGAGATTAAAGCAGGGAGATGAAGTAAGGTCTTAATAATCAGCCATATATCCTCCAGCCTTTAAAAAAGATTTGGAAATCGCCGGCAGAGTATAGTATTTTTGTATGTCTATAATGAGAAGTTGGTATGAAGGGAAGAATTAGTTTTGTTCCAGGTGCTGTTCAGCACGTGTATCAAAGGACAATCGGCGGCTTTTTGTTGTTTTATTCTGTAAAGGACTATCTGGTATTCTTTACAGTCTTTGCAGTTGCAGCCAGACGTTACAATGTGAGAATACTCGCTCTGTGTCTTATGGTTGATCATATACATGTTTTGGTTCAAACTGATAGCAGGGACGAACTTGAGGCGTTCGTTACTCTGTATACCAGTTGGTTCGCCAAGCGTCACAATGCGTGGTATGATAAACGGGGACAAGTTTTCCCTAAATCTTATGGATTGGCTTCGAAAGTGACCGACAAGTCAATAAGAAGTGCTATAGCGTATGTTTATTGTAATCCTGTTGAGAGACGGATGGTTTCCCGGGCGGAGCAATCCCGCTGGAACTTTCTGGCTTTTGCCGATAGCCGGTTTCCATTTTCGGAATCTATGCGTTTGGAAAGGGCAAGCGCGCATATGCGGCAGGCAGTCAAGGAAATCAAAGCAACTCGACTTGCATGCCGCCCTCTCGGATATGTTCAGTTGAATCGGATTTTTTCTTCGTTGGCATACGATGAACGCCTTCAGTTAACTGATTTGATTATTAATCAGTATAACTGTATTGATTACACAAACCTGATCGCCAGATTTGGCAGTTACGAAAAAATGGTAATGGCGATTAACACGACAACAGGCAGCGAGTATGCATTCAAGGAGGAGTTTGCCGGGTATTCAGACAAGATATACAACCGAATAACCGATGTCCTTCAAAAAACAAACAGAATCACCTCTGTTGAAGATCTATTAAGACGCTCGGAGAGAGAACGATATGAAATGACGGCTTTTCTGGCGGCTACGACAGGGGCTACCCGTCGTCAGATTGAAAAGTACCTTCGGTTGCCTGGAGGTTATGTCGCTGGTAGATAGATCTTTACGCATTCTCCCTGCTCGCAAATCTAAGCAGGGAGAATGCGTAAGTATCAGAGCGCTAGATAGTTAGTCTCCAGGCTGTTGCGCGCTATCCAAGGCTTTGTCAAGGTCTTCTTTGCTGAAAGTGAAGACGTGACCGAAGATCCCGAAAGAAATCCTTTCCTGTTCCCCGTTGAGGCGCTTTACTTTTCCGGTACTGTAAAGGAAGTGGTTCTCCACGATAAGGCGGTTGTCTATGAAATAGCCGGCGATGCTTGAGCCGATGGATCCGAAAATCGAATTGAGAATAGATTCGTCTTCATCTTCGGTCATAAGGGAATCGTCGATCTTCTCGTTGAGGACCTTCATTATTGCCTCTTTGTGATCCTGCTTGTCGGGGCAGGTGATGACTGCGACGGCTGCTATTGCGAGAAGAACCAACAGCGTGATAATCAGTTTCTTCATATCCTATCCCTCCAGGATCTGGCCGGCGGCATTCTTGGTGTCCACCTTTTCGATTATGCGTTCGAGGATGCCGTTTTCGTCGAAGATGAAGGTACGGCGCAGGGTGCCCATAGTGGTTTTGCCGTACATCTTCTTTTCGCCCCAGGCCCCGAAATCCTGAAGCATCTGCAGCGAGGTGTCGGCCAGCAGGCGGAACGGAAGTTCATACTTCGCGCGGAATCCGGTGTGCGACTTCGCGCTGTCCTTGCTGACGCCCACCACGTTGTAGCCGGCAGCTGTCAGTTCGGCATAATTGTCCCTGAAACTGCAGGCCTCGGCGGTGCAGCCGGAGGTGTTGTCCTTGGGATAGAAATAGATGATGGTCTTGCGGCCCCTACCGATGAAATCCTCTGATTTCACGCCCTTTCCGTCCTGGTCCACGACCTCGAACGAGGGCATCTTGTCTCCAATCTTAAGCATATTAATAAACAAATTGTTCCCAAAGATAATTATTATCCCGGAATATGCCGCAGGCCATTGTGGCTTAATTATTGCGGCATAATAACCGAATGCGTTTTTCGTCGAGAATAGCGATAATCCTCCTGACATTTCTGACAGGAGCGCTCCCTGCCGGGGCCCAGAAGGCGGTCTTGTCGGGCTATGTGAAAGATGCATCCAGCGGAGAACCGCTCATCGGAGCGGTGGTCTTCACTGAGGATCTGAAGGCCGGAGTCTCGACCAACAATTACGGATTCTACTCGCTGCAGGTGGATCGAAGGGAGCAGGTTATCAAGTGCTCCTATGCCGGATATGTCACCGCCGGGGTGACGCTGAACCTGCAGGGACCGCTGAAATACGATTTCGAACTGAAGGAGGACCGCGAGATGCTGGAGGCGGCCAAGGTCTTCTCCACCAGCAAGCGCGAGCAACTGGTACTGCCGCAGATGGGAAAGGAGAGCGTGACGGGAGACATTATCCGCAAACTGCCGGCCCTGATGGGCGAGGCCGACGTGATCAGGGTGATCCAGATGATGCCGGGTGTCCAGACCCCGAGCGAAGGTTCCACCGGATTCAGCGTCAGGGGAGGAGGCATCGACCAGAACCTCGTGCTGATGGACGGCGCGCCGCTCTACAATTCGGGCCATTTCCTCGGTTTCATGTCGATGTTCAACGGGGATGCCGTCAAGAACGCGCATCTCTACAAGGGGGATTTTCCCGCCACCTTCGGCGGCCGTCTCTCCTCCGTGCTTGAAGTCAATACCCGCGACGGCAGCAACAGTGTTTACAAGGGCAACCTCTCGGTGGGCCTCATAACTGCCAAAGCCTCCGTGGAGGGGCCTGTAATCAAGGACAAGCTCTCCTTCATGCTCGCTGGCCGCAGGACCTACATGGATATGTTCTTCCCCCTCTTCGGGGAGAGCATGCCCAAGAATACCCAGATGTTCTTCTACGATATGAACGCCAAGCTCAGCTGGATAGCCGGTCCGAAGGACAGGGTCTATCTGAGCGCCTTCAGCGGCCGCGACATCTTCGGAATGTCGATGGAGGCCTTCGACCTCGACCTGATGAAGTTCAGCTTCGCGAACAATACCCAGACCCTCCACTGGAGCCACGAGTTCTCCCCGAAAGTCTTCTTCAATACCTCGCTCTACAACTCCCGTTACAACGCCGGTCTCGACTGCGAGATGAGCAGCACCAGTTTCAACTACCTGACGGTGATAAGGGAGAGCGGCCTCAAGTACGGCATCACCTGGTACATCAACCCTTCCAATACGGTGCAGGCCGGCATCAACCTGGCATTTTACAGGATGGATCCGGGCGACGTTACCCCCTCCGGAGAGGAGTCGATAGTCCAGGCGCTCCATATGCCGCAGAGCTACGGCATAATGCCGTCGGTATATCTTCAGAACGAGCAGAAAGCGGGCCCGCTGACGCTCCGTTACGGTTTCAGGGTCTCCTCTTTCTCTTCGCTGGGCAAGGCTGAGCAGCGTTATTACGATCCCGATACCCACGAACTGACCGAAACGGTCGAGTTCGGAAAAGGGGAGAGAATAAAGACCTACACCAGGTTCGAACCGAGGGCATCCGCATCCCTCTCGATTACTCCCGATTTCTCGCTGAAGGCCTCTTATGCAAGGTCTTACCAATATATCCAACAGGTCCCGATCAGCGTTTCGGGCACCCCTGTGGATGCCTGGTTCATGGCTTCGCCCAATGTCCTGCCGCAATGCTCCGACCAGTTCTCCGCCGGATTCAATTCGCTTTTCGTGAACCAGGCGCTGGAGTTCTCCGCCGAAGCCTTCTACAAGAACAACAAGAATACGATGGATTTCAAGGAGAATCCCGGTTTTATCTTCGACGATGTCAACCGCGAGGGTCTGCTCCGCTTCGGTAAATCCTGGTCGTACGGCACCGAGTTCATGCTGCGCTACGATTTCGCCCGCCTGGGCGGCTGGCTCTCATACACCTGGTCCCGCGCGATGTACGATATCCCGGAACTCAACGGAGGCAAGATTTACCGTTCTCCGCTGAATCACGAGCACTCCATCAATTTCGTGCTCTCCTACGACATAAGCAAGAGACTCGCCCTCTCCACCGACTGGGTCTTCTACAGCGGCGCTCCCACCACCTTCCCGGTAGGGCGTTTCGTCTACGGAGGTTCCTCTTCCTCCATCTACTCCTCCCGCAACGACGATACGATGCCCAATTACCACAGGATGGACCTCTCCGTGACGTACAAGAGCAGGCGCAGGGTTGAGAACAAGCACTGGGGCAGCGAGTGGAACCTCTCGCTCTATAACGCATATTCTCGTCACAACGCCTGGTCCCTGGCCTTCCTCTACGACGAATCCGAGTCCAGACCCAAGGCGATGAAGGTATATCTTTTCACGTTAATCCCGTCCCTTTCCTACAATGTGTACTTCTGATAGAATAACCCTGATTCTGCTCTTCAGCTTCTGCATCGCGTTCCTGTCGGGATGCAGCGAGGAGGTGGATGTCCACACGCGGAATATGGACCGGACCTACCTGGTGGTGGAGGCGATGCTGACTGATCAGCCCGATGTCCCCCAGTGCGTCCTGCTGACGGAATCCATAGACTATTTCGTGGAGGAAGTTCCGCCGGCGGTGTCGGGGGCGAAGGTCTCCGTCAGCGACGGCACTAGAAGTTATGTCTTTACCGAAGACTCCGTCGGCAGCGGCCGATATGTGGGCCCGGAGGGCTTCTGCGGCGTACCCGGCGGCACCTACAAACTCGAAATCGATGCGACCATAGACGGGGAGCTGAACCATTACGAGGCTGTCTCGACCATGGAGCAGCCCGGCTTCAGGGTGGATGCGGTGGATTACATGTATGCCGGAGGCCAGGTGTCGCAGATGGACAGCCTCTGGACCATAGCGGTCTGGGGCGAGGATATGCCTTCTGTAAACTACTATTACGCCAGCGCGCGGCTCAACGAGGCCGTCTTTCCCATGGCCCTCTCCCTGGCCATAGACGACAAGTATTTCAACGGCCAGAAGGTGGTCTGCTTCCCTATAACCACCCTTTATCAGACCGGCCTGACAAGGCAGATGTACGGCGACTGCGGCAAGTATCTCGAGACGGGAGATGTCTTCACCCTGAATGTCTATACCATCCCCAAAGACTACTTTGATTTCTATATGGGCTTCATTTCCAGCACGGTGGGAGCGGCAATCCCGATGCTGCAGTCGCAGCCGGCCAACTGCCCGACCAACATAGAGGGCAAGAATGCGATGGGTTACTTCGTGGCCTGCTCCTCTTCCTCGGCTTCCGTGGTCATCGAGGAGCCTCTGAGGCCCTATTACAAGAAACTCTTCTCTTTCCCGTTCTAAGCTTTCCCTTCCCGTTTGCGGATCGCGGCCTTTATGAAATTGACGAATATGGGCTGCGGTTTTTCAGGCGTACTCTTGTATTCGGGGTGGAACTGCACTCCGATGAAGAAGGGATGGGATGGGAGTTCGATTATCTCCACCAGGCCGGTATCGGGGTTGGTACCGCTCGCCGAAAGGCCTGCCCGCTTCATCTCCTCCAGGTAGGCGTTGTTGAATTCGTAGCGGTGGCGGTGACGCTCTGAAATCTCTTCGGCCCCGTATATCCTGTATGCAAGCGAGTCCTTTGCCAGACGGCATTTGTAGGCGCCCAGACGCATCGTTCCGCCCTTGACGGTGATCTTTTTCTGCTCCTCCATCATATCGATGACGGGGTGCGGGGTATCGGGATTGACCTCCGTGGAGGCGGAGTCGGTGTAACCCAGCACGTTGCGGGCGAACTCCACCACCGCCATCTGCATTCCGAGGCAGATGCCGAAGAAGGGGATGCCGTTCTCCCTGGCATATCTGATGGCGAGGACCTTACCTTCCAGACCGCGCTCGCCGAAACCGGGAGCCACGAGGATTCCGTCCATCGGGGAAAGCTTTTCGACAAGATTCTCGGCATTGAGATACTCCGAATGGATGGAGTGTACCTTGACCCTGCACCTGCAGGCGGCCCCTGCGTGGACGAAGCTCTCGAGGATGCTCTTGTAGGCATCCTGCAGCTCCACGTATTTGCCTACCAGCGCGATGTCGACCTCCTTTTCGGGATTCTTCAGATGGAACAGGAAATCCTTCAGCGGCTCCAGATGAGGCTCCGGAAGCCACTCTATCCCGAGCCTTTCGGCGACCATCCTGTCGAGCTTCTCGGCCTCCATGTTGAGGGGAACCTGATAAATCGTCCATGCGTCTATCGACTGGATGACGTGGCCCGGCTTGACGTTGCAGAAGAGGGCGATCTTGTGGCGGATCTCCGGTGAAAGCTCCTTCTCGGTACGGCAGACTATTATGTCGGGATGGACTCCGAGCGACTCCAGTTCGTGGACCGAGTGCTGGGTGGGCTTGGTCTTCAGCTCCTTTGCAGCGCTGAGGTAGGGAATCAGGGTGAGGTGTATTGAGAGGGAATCCTTCTCCGGAAGCTCCCACCTGAGCTGGCGCACCGCCTCTATGAAGGGCTGGCTCTCGATGTCGCCCACCGTGCCTCCTATCTCAGTGATGATGACGTCATACTGCCCGGTTTCGCCCAGCAGGAGCATCCTGCGCTTTATTTCATCCGTGATATGAGGAACTATCTGGACAGTCTTGCCGAGGTATGCGCCCTCTCTCTCGCGGGTGATGACGGTGTTGTATATGCGGCCCGTCGTCACGTTGTTGGCCTGGGAGGTATAGACTCCGAGGAAGCGTTCGTAGTGGCCGAGGTCGAGGTCGGTCTCGGCACCGTCTTCAGTGACGTAGCACTCCCCGTGCTCGTAGGGATTCAGGGTGCCGGGGTCGATGTTGAGGTAGGGATCGAATTTCTGGATGGTAACTCTCAGGCCACGTGCCTGAAGGAGTTTGGCGAGGGAAGCGGCGATAATGCCCTTTCCGAGGGAAGAAGCCACGCCTCCCGAGATGAAGATGTATTTGGTGTTCATGGTCCGGAAGAATAATCCGGGATTCAAATGTACGAAAAAAACTGTACTTTTGCAGTTTCATTGACTGAATTTATGCAAGAAATCAGAAATATAGCGATTATCGCCCACGTCGACCACGGCAAGACCACGCTGGTCGACAGGATGATCTATCAGGCGCAGCTTACCCGACGCGCCGAAAACCTCGACGAACTGATACTCGACAGCAACGACCTGGAGCGCGAGAGGGGCATCACCATCCTCTCCAAGAACGTCTCCGTGCCATATAAGGGCTACAAGATCAACATCATCGACACTCCCGGCCACGCCGATTTCGGCGGCGAGGTGGAGCGCGTGCTCAATATGGCGGACGGCGTGCTTCTGCTGGTCGACGCCTTCGAAGGCACCATGCCCCAGACGAGGTTCGTGCTCCAGAAGGCCATCGAGATGAAGAAGAAACCCATCGTGGTCATCAATAAGGTGGACAAGCAGAACTGCCGCCCCGACGAGGTGAACGAGGAGGTCTTCGACCTAATGTTCTCCCTCGACGCTTCCGAGGAACAGCTTGATTTCAAGACGGTTTACGGCAGCGCGAAGCAGGGCTGGATGTCGCTCGACTGGCGCAAGCCCACCGGCGACATCACCCCGCTGCTCGATACCATCATCGAAGAGATTCCCGCCCCCGAATACAACGAGGGCACTCCGCAGATGCTGATCTCCTCGCTCGAATACTCCCCCTACGTGGGCCGTATCGCGGTGGGACGCATCACCCGAGGCACCCTGCAGGCAGGAATGCCTGTCTCCCTCTGCAAGCGCTACGACATCGTGGAGAAGCAGAAAATCAAGGAGCTGATGGTATTCGAAGGGCTTGAGAAGAAGAAGGTGGAGAGCGTCTCATGCGGCGACATCTGCGCCGTGGTCGGCATCGACGGATTCGAGATCGGCGATACCATCGCGGACTTCGAGAACCCGGAGGCCCTGCCTCCCATCTCGGTGGACGAACCCACGATGAGCATGACCTTCACCATCAACGACTCCCCCTTCTTCGGGCAGGACGGCAAGTTCGTCACCTCCCGCCATATCAAGGAGCGTCTCGAGAGGGAACTTGAAAAGAATCTGGCCCTCCGCGTCAAACCCGGAGTGAACGCCGATTCTTTCGTGGTTTACGGCCGCGGCGTGCTGCATCTCTCCATCCTCATCGAGACCATGCGTCGCGAGGGATTCGAACTGCAGGTGGGCCAGCCCCGCGTTCTCGACAAGACCATCAACGGCCGCAGGTGCGAGCCGATCGAGTGCCTTACCATAGATGTTCCGGAGGAGTTCGTGGGCCGTGCGATAGAGATGTCCACGCGCCGCAAGGCGGCCCTCATCCATATGGAGACCAGGGGCGACCGCACCCATCTCGAGTTTGAAATCCCCTCACGAGGCCTTATGGGACTGCGCAGCAACCTGCTTACCGCAACCCAGGGCGAGGCGGTCGTGGCTCACCGTTTCAAGGACTACGAGCCCTACAAGGGGGACATCGAAAAACGCACCAACGGCTCTCTCGTGGCCAACGAGACCGGCCTGGCAGTTGGTTATGCCATGGACAAGCTCCAGGACCGCGGCCGCTTCTTCATCGAGCCCGGCGAGAATGTCTATGCCGGCCAGGTGGTGGGCGAGCACATCCGCGACTTCGACCTGAACATCAACGTCTGCAAGACCAAGAAGCTCTCCAACGTCCGTGCCGCCGGCACCGACGAGAAGGTGATGCTGCCACCCGCAATCAAGTTCACCCTCGAGGAGGCGCTCGAGTACATCCAGGAGGACGAACTGGTGGAGGTGACCCCCAAGTCGATGAGAATGCGCAAGATAATTCTCGATGAGAATTTAAGAAAAAAGGCTCAGCGTTAGGCTTTTGAAAATAATTTACTATATTTGCAGCCCAATTTTGCAAGATGGACGAAAAGGCACAGAATATCATCATTCCCGTAAAGGGACTTCCCAAGGAGGGCCATACGTTCACCTTCGAGATCGGGGGCGAGTTCTTTCAGGCTTTCGGAAACACTCAGATTAAGGATGCGGACTGCACCGTCAAGGCTAACGCACTGAGGCGCGGCACCATCATGAGCGTGCTTTGCCGGGCGGCAGGCTTCGTGGTCGTGGAATGCGACCGCTGCCTCGACGACCTGGCGCTGAAGGTGGATATGGAGCGCGAACTGACTGTCGGCTTCGGCTCCGTCGACGTGGACGAATCTTCCGATGAGGAGGATGTCGTCGTGGTCGACGAGAACGAGGGAGAGATTGACATCAGCCAGTTCGTCTACGACTACATCTGCCTCAGTCTTCCGATAATGAAGGTCCATCCGGAGGGCAAATGCAACCCGGATATGATAAGCCGCCTTTCCACCTCCGCAGGAAACGAAGGGGAGGAGAAGGGGGAGCGTCCCTTCAGCGGCCTGAAAGATTTGTTGAAGAAATAATAATATTAAAAACTGTTTGATATGGCACATCCTAAACACAAGATTTCCAAGCAGCGCAGGGATAAGAGAAGGACTCACGACAAGGCCGTGGTTCCCCAGATGGCTGTTTGCTCCAATTGCGGCGCTACGGTGATGTATCACCACGTATGCCCTGAGTGCGGTTACTACCGCGGACGTCAGGTCATCGACAAAACCAACGCCTAAGCGCAAGGAGGCCCTGTAGTTCAACGGATAGAATGGAAGTTTCCTAAACTTTAGATAGCAGTTCGATTCTGCTCGGGGCTACTTGAAAAGAGCTTGACGGCGTGAGCCGGCAGGCTTTTTCCGTATAAAAGCCACAGAATTTCCAAGATGAAAAAAGCCTTCATAGCCCTTTTTGCGCTCTGTTTCTGCGTTCAGTCGCACGCCCAGACCAACCTTCAGGTAATGTACGATTTTGGTTCTGACCGTCAGTATGTCACCACCACTTTCAGTATGTTCAAGCCCGACAAGTGGGGAGATACCTTCTTCTTCATCGACCATTATTTTACAGAGGCTGACAACCGGGACAGGGGCATCGCCAGCGCCATAAACGGCAGCTATTTCGAGGTGGAGAGGGGACTCAATTTCTGGCAGGACACCCCGATGAAGGATTTCAGCTTTCACATTGAGTATGACGGCAGTACGTGGGGCGCAGGCATCTGGTGCTTCGGCGGAAAGTATTCCTTCCACAATGCCGACTTCTCCAAAACCGCGTCGCTGGCGCTGATGTACGACCTTCACTGCGGCCTCGGTGAAGCTACGGTGCCTGTCAAGCTTACCGGTGTCTGGACACTCAACGACCTTTTCGGACTCAAGGGACTCCAGTTCACGGGTTTTGCGGATTTCTGGGGGAATGACCAGTACCTGACCTATGATGACAGTCCCTCTTCGAACGGGGATTCATCATTTTTTTCCATCCTTTCCGAACCCCAGATCTGGTACCGCATAGGTTCCCTCTTCGGCTGTGACAACCTCAATATCGGGGGGGAGGCGGAGCTATCCTATAACTTTGCCGGCGTCTTCGGCTTCAGATGCCGTCCCTGCCTCGGAGTCAAGTGGGACTTTTAGCCTGACCGATCTCTTATGAAACTCCTGACCAGACTCTTCGGCTTCGACCCGCAGAAGCATTCCGTGAGGACTGAAATCCTCGCAGGCCTGACCTCCTTCCTGACGATGGCCTATATCCTGGCAGTCAATCCGGACATCTTTTCGCATCTTGCCTCGCAGGGGATGGACAACGGCGCTGTCTTTACCGCCACCTGCATCGCCGCGGTAATCGGCACGCTGATAATGGCGCTCTATGCCAAGAAGCCTTTCGGCCTGGCTCCCGGAATGGGCGCCAACGCCTTCTTCGTCTTCACCATCTGCCTGATGATGGGCTACAGCTGGCGCTTCGCCCTGACCGCAGTCTTCATCGAGGGCATCGTGCTGATGATCCTGACTGCGACAAAGGTAAGGACGCTCATAGCTCACTCCATTCCGGACTCGCTCAAGAAGGCATTCGGAGCCGGTATCGGCCTTTTCATCGCCTTTGTGGGACTTCAAAATGCGGGCCTGATAGTCAACAGCGAGAGTTCCCTGGTGACCATCGGCGAGATTACCAGTCCCGGAGTGCTGGTGGCGATAACGGGCCTTATCGTGATTGCCGTGCTGATGGCGCTCAATGTCAAGGGCGCGAGCCTTATCGGCATTGTAGCCGCTACCCTGATCGGCATTCCTCTCGGAGTGACCCATATGGACGGGTTTATCTCCACGCCGCCTTCAGTGGCCCCCACTTTCCTCCAGTTCGAGTGGGACAAGATATTCACGGTCGATATGTTCGTAGTGGTCTGTTCTTTCCTTTTCATAGATGTCTTCAGCACCACCGGCACCCTGATCGGCATCTCCACCAAGGCGGGAATGATAGACAAGGACGGCAGGGTGGAAGATCTCAACAAGATGTTCGTGGCCGACTCGGTAGGCACCACCGCCTCCTCGATTCTCGGCACATCTTCCACGATAGCCTTTGTGGAATCTGCCTCCGGAGTGCTTCAGGGCGGTAAAACCGGCCTTACGGCCTTCACTACCGCAATCTGCTTCGCCCTCGCCCTCTTCTTCGCGCCCGCATTCCTCTCCATCCCTTCGCAGGCTACGGCTCCCGCCCTCATAGTGGTCGGCCTGATGATGATCACCTCCATAAAGGAGATTGATTTCGACGACCTTACCGAAGGCTTCCCCGCATTCGTCTCCATTGTGATGATGCCGCTCGCTTACAGCATCTCGGACGGCATACTGCTGGGAATCATCTCCTACGTGGCGGTCAACGCCCTCTGCGGAAGGTTCAAAAAAATCAGCCCCGCGATGTGGGTTCTCGCAGGGCTGGCAGTTCTCAAGTATATTTTCCTGTAAAGGAACCTTCTACACCCTCAGGAACTTGTCCACGAGGGTTATGGCTTCGACGAGAGTCTCGTCGTCCTGCCCGATGACGGTTATTACCGCCAGCAGTTTCTTCTTGATTTCCACGCACATCACGCGAATCGGGGAATCGTCGTCGCATAGGGCTTCGAATCCGTAGGCCTTCTTTTTCTGGAAGGGCCACTCCACGAGGGGATCGTAATCCTCGCCGTCCTCCTTGTCGAATCCCACCATATCCACATAGTTGGCGTAAGCCTCGTCGGCGGCTGTGGTGTCTTCGGGCATGGGACCGAGGCAGATGTCGATCAGCGCCAGGTCCTTTTCGTTCTTGTCGTCGGGAAGATGCGCTTCGAGATGGGTTATCTCGCTGCCGTCCTCCTCCTTTGCCACGGTGGTCTCCTGCTGCCACCCTTCTGGCAGTTTGATTGAGAGTTTGTATGCCATATCTATTTGCTGTATAATTTGCTGACTCCGGAATCGATGGCCGCCTGCTTTACGGCTGCCGCAACCGCTTCGTGCGCCCTTTTGTCCCATGCGAAGGGGATGATGTGCTCCTTGGCGAGTTCGCCGTCGCCGATGCAGCCCTGCAGGGCGCGGGCCGCGGCAACTAGCATCTGGCGGTTTATGGTGCGCGCCCTTGCGTCGAGCGCTCCGCGGAAGAGGCCGGGGAAGACAAGCACATTGTTTATCTGGTTGGGGAAAGCGCTGCTGCCTGTGCCCACGATGAAGGCTCCCGCCTCGAGCGCCTCATAATAGCCTATTTCCGGTACGGGGTTGGCCATCGGGAAGATAAGCGGCCTGGGCGCCATCGAGCGGACCATTTCGGGGCTCACGAGGCCCGGGCCGGAGACGCCGATGAAGATATCCGTGCCTTTCATCGCATCGGCCAGCGAGCCGCTGCGTCCCTCGGGATTGATGATGCGCGCCAGCTCCCGCTTGGGGGCGTTGTAGGGCTCACAGTCGCGGATTATGCCCGTCCTGTCGCAGACGGTTATCTCCTTTGCCCCGAGGTCCATCAGGAAGTAGGCAATGGCGATGCCGGCCGCACCTGCGCCGTTAATTACGATGCTCACCTCTTCGATCTTCCTGCCCGAGAGTTTGAGGGCGTTGAGGAGGGCTGCCGAGAGCACTATCGCAGTGCCGTGCTGGTCGTCGTGGAAGACGGGGATGTCGAGTTCCTCCAGGAGCCGCTTCTCGATTTCGAAGCAGCGCGGAGCGGCAATGTCCTCCAGGTTGATGCCGCCGAAGGAGCCTGCGATCAGCTTGATGGTGCGGATTATCTCCTCGGTGTCCTTGCTCCTGATGCAGAGGGGGATGGCATCCACATCTCCGTAGGCCTTGAAGAGGGCGCACTTGCCCTCCATCACGGGCATTCCCGCCTCGGGTCCGATGTCGCCAAGGCCGAGCACCGCGGTGCCGTCGGTTATCACCGGCACGGTGTTCCACCTTCTGGTGAGGTCGAACGACTTTTCAACGTCTTCGTGAATTGCGAGGCATGGCTCTGCCACACCGGGGGTGTAGGCCAGGCTGAGCTCCTCCCTGCAGGAGACCGGAACGCGGCAGCTTACCTCGATCTTGCCGCGCCACTGTGCATGTTTTTTCAGGGATTCCTTACGATAGTCCATATTGATACAAATATAATAGTTATTTAGTAAATTTGCCAATATGAAGGGCGGGACAGATAATACTCTATCGGATTTCAAAAGCTATCTGAAGCTTGAGAGGTCGCTCTCTGGAAACACAGTCGAGGCTTACTGCCGCGACGGTGCAAACCTGTTGGCATTTCTCAACGGAAAAGGCGTCTCCGCTCCGGAAAACGCCACACTCGAGGACCTCGCATCCTTTCTTGAATCGGCCTATGACAAGGGCATCTCGAAACGCTCCCAGGCTCGCCTGACCAGTTCCGTCAAGGCTCTCTACCGCTTTCTCGACGCCGAGGGCAAGCTGTCCGACAATCCCTGCGACAAGCTTCAGGCCCCCAAGATCAACCCCCATCTGCCCGAAGTCCTCTCGGTCGACGAAGTCTTTGCAATTCTTGATTCCGTGGATCTTTCCCGTCCGGAAGGGCAGCGTGACCGCGCCATTCTGGAGGTGCTGTACTCCTGCGGCCTGCGCGTAAGCGAAGCTTCCGACCTGCGCATCTCCAACCTCTTTCTCGGAGAACAGTTCATCAAGGTCACCGGAAAGGGGAGCAAGCAGAGACTGGTGCCAATCAGCGGCCCGGCAATAAAGAATCTGCTGATGTGGCTCGACATACGCCGTACCTGGCCCGTTCAGCGCGAGGCCGAGGACAATGTCTTCATCAACCGGAAAGGGGGGCGGCTCAGCCGCGTCTCCATCTTCAACCTGGTGAAGAAGCAGGCGGAAGCCGCGGGAGTCAGGAAGGAGATATCTCCCCACACTTTCCGCCACTCCTTCGCGACGCATCTTGTGGAAAACGGCGCAGACTTGCGTACAGTGCAGGAGATGCTTGGCCACGAAAGCATCCTGACCACGGAGATATACACCCACATAGACACCCGCAAGTGGCAGGAAACCATTCTGAAATACCACCCGAAAACAAACAAATGAATCGTTATATGAAAAAGGAATTCCTACTTTTTGCAGCCGCCCTCTTCCTCCTGTGCAGCTGCAGCCCCGGATCCCTTTCCGGAAGTGAACAGACCATAACCCGGGGAATCAAAACGAGCGCCGGGAAAATCGTCATCAAAGGCAACGTGGATGTGGAGATAAACGACGAAAGCAACGTGATGACCATCACCGGCGACAGCAACCTGCTTAAGCTGGTCAAGGTCAAGGACGGCAAGAAAGTAATTACGGTCACGGCTACCGCCGGCCTGTTGCGCGATGCCGCTTCACCACGGGTAAAGGTGACTCTTCCCTTCATTCCGATGCTGAATTATCTCAAGATGGAGGGAACCTCCTATTTCAAGTTCGGACGCGGAGACATTGGTCCAAAACTCACAATCGAGACCAAGGGAGCCAATCACGTCTATTCAGTGATGGCCATGGTGGATCTGGTGATCAAGGCTGAGGGCTCCGATTTTATCGAGGTCGACTGCGTATGCGATACTGCCGACATCGACGCGAAGGGCTCTTGCGTCATAGGCACGGAGAAGGGCCCCATCGCTGCGGACAACCTGAAGATATTCACTTTCGGCACTTCGGTCGCATATGTCGAGGCCGGCAGGGAGGCGTTCGGCGCGGCGGAGGAGGCCAGCACGATCTATACCCGCGGCGAACACTACTACGGCAAACTGAAGGCCAAGGACAAAGGACGGATTATTCCGTACGAGTAAGGTACTTTGAGAAATAGGGCGCTATCTCGTCACCGCGGGTGAGGCGCCCCTTCACCAGGCATACGCAGGAGATCTTTCCGCTTGCGCAGAGTGTCATATCCGATTTGCGGTAGATATCCTGGTCGAAGACGAAGCGCGGCCCTTCACGTCGCATATTGAAGCAGGAAAGGAAATCTTCCTGGCCCCGGAGAGGCACCTTGTATTTGATGTTGATCTCCGAGACCATGAGGTCTATGCCCTCTTCGTGCCACTTGCTGAAGGAGAAGCCCTCCTCGCGCAGCCACTGGTGACGCGTGGCTTCGAAATAGTGCTGATAGTTGGCGTTGTTGACCACTCCCTGGATGTCGCACTCGTAGTCGCGGGTGGACATCTCCAGGATATAGAGATACTCTTTCATCAGTCAGATCAGAATAATGCGATGAAGGTGAGAGCCGCTGCCAGTCCTCCTGCAACCGGGCCGAGCACAGGAACCCAGCTGTAACCCCAGTCGCTGTCCCTCTTCCCCTTGATGGGAAGGATTGCATGCGCAAGGCGCGGGGAGAGGTCTCGGGCAGGGTTGATGGCATATCCCGTGGCGCTTCCCAGCGACATGCCGATGGCCATGATGAGGCAGGTGACGGGGATGGCGCCAAGGCTTCCCATTCCGACTTCCGGAGTCTCGCCGGCCGTGGAGAATACCAGGATGATAAAAACGAGGAGCCAGGTGCCCAGGAACTCGCAGAAGAAATTGCGTCCCAGGTTGCGGATTGCGGGAGCGGTGCAGAAGGTGCCGAGTTTGGTGTCGGCGTCTTCGGTGGCGTCATAGTGATCCTTGTAATAGAGGTAAACCGCTACTGCTCCGAGGAATCCTCCCAGCATCTGCGCGATTATGTAGCCGCATACTCCTGCCCAGGGGAACTTGCCGGCAATGGCGAGTCCGAGGGTGACAGCCGGGTTGAGGTGGGCTCCCGAGACGGGACCTGCCACGAATACTCCGCACATTACCGCGAAGCCCCAGGCCATCGTTATTACGACCCAACCGGCTCCGAATCCCTTGGTTTTGTTGAGCGTCACTCCTGCGACCACTCCGTCGCCGAGCAGCACCAGGATGAAGGTGCCGATGAATTCAAAAAGGCATTTTGTGAAAAGCGCTTCCATATGTTTTTATTTTAAGATGTTTCTTGTCGCGATAATGTCCGAACCGGTGCCTAGCACGTTAGGAATTATGACATCGTTGATATGCACGGGGACTTTTGCCCTCACCTTGCCAATCTCCTCCATAACGCTGAAAATCATTCCCTTGGGGATGGGGGAGGAGGTCATTACGGGGAGCCTGCAGAGCTCGCAGCCGTCGATGGCCACGGTGGAGGTGATTGTGCGTGTCGGGTTCTTCACCTCGTTGAGGGCATAAGCCTCGCCGCGCGGGCAGGAGTTGCCGCAGACTTTGAAATCCTTATCCACGCTCAGATGGCATCCGCGGGGGCAGACTATGCAGATGAATTTGCCCTCCTCGGGCAGGGTGTGGCCCTCTCCACCGACGGCGGGAACCTTGAACTCTTCCGTTGCGGCCTCCATCGTACCTTTGATATAGGCTGCGGCGTTGCGTCCCGCCCGGCGTCCTTCGGACGAAACCTTGTCCACAAGGTCGTGGACGAAGAGGCCGTTTCCGCAGGCGAAGATGCCGGGAATGGAGGTCTGCAGGTTGGTGTCCACAAGGGGGCCTTTGCTCCTGGGATGCAGTGCGATTCCGATCTTCTCCAGCAGGGGATTGTTCGGCAGAAGGCCAACCGAAAGCAGCACCGTATCGACGTCGAATGTCATCTCCCTGCCCTCGATGAACTGCAGGTTGTCGTCCACCGGGCAGATCACGACCTTCTCGACACGGTCCCTGCCGATAATCTCCTTGACGGTGTGGTGCAGATAGAGGGGGATGCCGTAGTCGTTGAGGCACTGCACTATGTTGCGGGTGAGGCCGCTGGTGGTGGGCATTATCTCCGCAACGCCGAGGACCTTCGCCCCTTCTAGGGTGAGGCGGCGGGCCATGATCAGGCCGATGTCGCCGCTGCCGAGGATGAAGATGCGCCGGCCCACCATATAGCCGTCGATGTTCATATAGCGCTGTGCGAGGCCGGCTGTCAGTACGCCGCTGGGGCGCGTGCCGGGTGTGGCAATCGAACCGCGGGTGCGTTCGCTGCAGCCGGTGGCGCAGATTATGGCTTTCGCCTGGACCACAACGTATCCCTCCTCAAGCGAGGAGTAGTGCACCTGCAGGTCGCGGGTGATGTCGACCACCATCGAGTTGACGCGGGTCTCGATGCCGCGGGAGGCAATCTGGTCCACGAACCTCTGTGCATACTCGGGGCCGGAAAGCTCCTCCTTGAACTCCTGCAGTCCGAATCCGTTGTGGATGCACTGCAGCAGTATGCCGCCCAGATACTTGTCCTTTTCCAGCAGGAGAATGCTGCGGATGCCGTTGTCGTGAGCTTCCACTGCAGCCGCAAGACCGGCGGCGCCGGCACCTATGATGACTAGATCGAAATACTTCATAGCCTACTCTCCCTTAGTCTTTTCCATCAGGATGAAGGAACCCCTGTTGGAGTAGTTGATCCGGTTCTCGTCCCTGCCGAGTTCGTCGGCCAGGATCCTCATTATCAGGGGCTCGCAGAAGCCTCCCTGGCACTTGCCGAAGCCGGGACGGACCCTCTTCTTGACCCCCTTGATGCTGCGCGCTCCGCAGTTGCGGCGGATGCAGTCCACCACTTCACCCTTGGTTACCTGCTCGCACCGGCAGACCATCTGGCCGAAATCCGGGTTAGTGGCAATCAGCGCCTGGCGCTTTTCGACGGGAAGCGTGTTGACCCTGTAGAGGGGCCTGCGGCGGGGATTCCAGCCGGCTTTTTCCTGCAGTGGCAGGAGTTCGCCCACCATCTTGACGGCCTTTTCGCCTATCGCGGGGCTGGAGGCGAGGCCCGGAGACTGGATGCCGAGCATATTGATGAAGCCGGGAACCGGCGAGTTTATGACGAAATCTCCGCTGTCGTGATAGGCCCTCAGTCCGCTGAACTCCCTGATTACATATTGCATCGGAATCTCATCCACCAGCCTGTAGGCCTGCTCCACGATATTCTTGAGGGTGGGGGCGTCGGTGCCCTTGTCTTCGGCCGAGTCGGTGAATTCACTCGAGGGGCCGATAAGGTAGTTGCCGTGGGTGGTGGGGCTTACCAGCACCCCTTTGCCCTTGGAGGAGGGGACGCTGAAGAGGGTGTGGGTGACATAAGGCGCAGGGAAGTGGTCGAGCACATAATATTCGCCCTTGCGGGGACGGATAGTCTCCTTTTTGTCGCTCACCATATTGTTGATTTCGCCGCTGGCCACGCCTGCGCAGTTGATCACCACCCTGGCCTCATATTCACCCTTGTCGGTGGTAACCATGAAGCCGCCGGTCTCTTTCGCGATGCCGGTAATCTTCTCTTCCAGACGGAGTTCCACGCCGTTGTCCATCGCGTTTTCCATAAGTGCGACCACCAGCTCGAAGGGGTTGATGATGCCTGCGGTGGGGGCCCAGAGGGCCTCGACGGCCTTTTTCGTAACGAATGGTTCCATCTCGCGAAGCCTCTGCTGCCCTATTATTTCCACTTCACAGCCGTTCTGTATACCATAATCATAGAGTTCGCGGAGTTTGGCCGATTCCTCTTCCGATGTGGATATGGTAAGGGAGCCGATGCGTTTGAGCTCAATATCGAGTTCTTTACACAACTGGCTGAACATCAGATGGCCGGGATAGTTCAATTCGGCCTTCAATGTGCCGGGGTGCGGGTCGTAACCGGCGTGGACTATGGCGCTGTTGGCGCAGGAAGTCTCGTCGCCCACGTCGGAGTTCTTCTCTATGATGAGGGTTCTGAGGCTGTATCTTGAAAGGTTGCGGGCGATGGTGGCGCCTATGACGCCTGCACCCACAATTATTACATCGTACATCTGAAATCCTATTTAAAGACTCTCGTAGCCTCGACCGCTTTCTTCCAGCCCTTGTACATAGCCTTGCGCTTCTCCTCGTCTATGGTGCTGTAGAAGGTCCTGTCGATGGTGTGATACCCTACGATATCCTCCTTGCTCTTCCATACTCCCACTGCCAGTCCTGCCAGATACGCCGCTCCGAGGGCGGTGGTTTCGAGGCAGACGGGGCGCACGACATTGACGTCGAGTATGTCGGCCTGGAACTTCATAAGGTAGTTGTTGGCGCTTGCGCCGCCGTCCACAGCAAGTGAGGAAATCTTGATTCCGGAATCCTCCTTCATCACCTCCATCACGTCTTTCGACTGGTAGGCGATGGACTCGAGGGTTGCGGTGACGAAGTTCTCCTTGGTGGTGGCCCTGGTCAGTCCGAATACCGCGCCGCGGGCGTCGTTGTCCCAGTAGGGAGTGCCGAGTCCCACGAATGCGGGAACCACATAAACTCCGTCGGAGGAGCGGGTATACTGCTCGCAATCAGAGGACTTGGGGAAGAAACGCAGGCCGTCGCGCAGCCACTGGACGGCCGAACCGGCGATGAATACGGAGCCCTCGAGGGCATATTCGACCTTGCCGTCCACCTTCCACGCTATGGTGGTCAGGAGGCCGTTCTTCGAGATGAAGGGTTTCTCCTTGGTATTCATCAGCATGAAGCATCCGGTGCCGTAGGTGTTCTTTACGTTGCCCATCTCGAAGCAGCACTGGCCGAAGAGGGAAGCCTGCTGGTCGCCCACTATGGATGCCACCGGCACCTCGGCGTCGGCCTCTATCTCCCTGAGCTTTTCAGCTATGCCATAGACTCCGCTGGTGCTGACCACCTCGGGGAGGATGGATGCGGGGATGTCATAATCCTTCAACAGCTCCTTGTCCCATTCCAAAGTATTGATATTGAATATCATGGTGCGGGAGGCGTTGGAAACGTCGGTGATGTGCAGCTTGCCGCAGGTGAGTTTGTAAACCAGATAGGAATCGACCGTACCGAAGCATATCTCTCCCTTCTCGGACCTTTCGCGGACCCCCGGAACATTGTCGAGTATCCAGCGCACCTTGCTGCCGCTGAAGTAGGGGTTGATTATGAGGCCGGTCTTCTGGTGGATCTTCTCCTCATAACCTTTGGCAATCCACTCCTCGCAGATGGACTGCGACTGGCGGCTCTGCCAGCAGAGGGCGTGATAGACGGGCTCACCGGTTTTTCGGTCCCACAGTACGGTAGTTTCGCGCTGGTTGGTGATTCCGATAGCGGCTATGTCCTTGAGGCTCAGGCCGCTCTTGCGGAGCGCACCCTTCACTACCTCATAAACGGTGTCCCAGATTTCATTGGCGTCGTGCTCCACCCAGCCGCTCCTGGGGCAGTATTGTGTGAACTCCTTCTGGTCGGTGGCGATAATGGCTGAGGATTTGTCGAAAATGATGGCCCTGGAACTGGTAGTTCCCTGATCGATGGCCAGGATATAGTTCTTCATAATTGAGGATGAGATTATCCCCAAAGTTACTCAATACCCCGCAAAAACGCAAATAGTTAAATAAGCTTTATGGAGTTGATATTCCTTCCGCAGGCAGCCCCTTCGCGCCTTGCGGAGTAGAAGGAAATATCTGTGAAAGTGTCGATCGGGAAGACCCGGATCCGCTCAGGCAGGACTCCCTCCTCCTCGAGCAGCCACTTGTTCGCCTCGAAAAGGTCGATGTGATGCCCGCCCGACATCGGGGTGCCGTCGCCCTGGCCGCGGAACGACCATATCCTGTCTATCGGAAACCCTTCCTGCTTGAATTTCAGCGCCACCTCTTCGCCCACCTGGAAACTGTCGGGGCCGATGGCGGGGCCTATGACTGCGGTAAAGTCGGCAGGGTTGCACCCGAATTCGCGCGCCATCACATCGAATGCATTGTGAGATACGCGCAGCACGGTCCCTTTCCATCCGGCGTGCACCGCAGCCACGACCCGTTTGACGGGGTCGTATAGCAGTATAGGGACGCAGTCCGCGGTGCGGGCTCCTATAGCCACTCCGGGCAGATTGGTGATGAAGGCGTCGTACCCCTCGAGATCCTCCCGCGTCATTCCCGGCCGGTCGACTATGGCAACGCGGCTTCCGTGTACCTGGTGCCCCTGGACTACAGGGTAGGGCAGAGGAGTATCCCGCCCCGCGGTGAAGGCTTCCGCCCCCTCTCCGAGGTCATAGCGGAGCAGGGATTTGAAAGGGTCCGGTCCTGTTTCGATCATAAAACAAAGATAATCATTTTATGATAATCGCGGCAGGAAGCGGCCGACCTGGCGCCTGTAGGCCAGGTATTCCTCTCCGAAATCCGTCTCAAGGCGCTTCTCTTCGCTGCGCACCTGAAGGGTCAGCAGGATTACCTCCACGGCAAATACCGCCAGAGGCCACCAGGCCCAAAGGTAAATGAGCACTCCGAGGTCGAAGATATAGACTCCGAGCAGCATCGGGTTGCGGCAGATGCCGTAGGGGCCCTCCGTCATCAGGTTCTTTGTGCGGGGGGCCACTTCGTGTCCGTAGGCGTCGAAGGGATTTCCCTTGCCGACGCGGCGCATATAGACTATGCTCCAGATGCTGAGCGCCAGTCCGGCGAGGGCAAGCAGAACAGCGACTGTGATTTGCAGGGTCGACTCAGGTGCATACGGCCAGGGCCTTCCGGAGACCAGCCACATTATGGCCGGGATTCCGATGATGAAGAGGCAGAGTCCGAGAAGATATCCGAATATGTTTCTCATAACTCTGCAAAGTTATGAAAAAACTACTTCATTCGGCTGCGGGTGTCGGCGCCGGCGCTGGTACCGCGGTACTTGCTCTTCGCTGTGTTGAAATTGTATCGGAGGGAGAGTTTGATCCTCTGGGTGTCGAAGTAGTTGGCCTGGTCGATGCGGTTGTTGCCGAAGTCGGTCTTAATGTCGTTGCCGCCAAGTCCGGCAAGGTCGTCTCCTTCAAGGCGGAGAATCAGCGAGCCGTCGGAAAGGAGGGTCTTCTGTATTGCAGCTGTGATATTGACCGGCATATTGTTCAGATAAGCATTGGTAGTATATCCTTTGGAGATAGCATACACTCCCGCCTCGAACTGCCAGCCGCCCTTGACCGTGAAGGTGTTTAAGAGTTCTGCGGCGAAGATGGGTTTCCCGTTGAAGCTGGTCTCCCTTTTCCCGGATGCCTCGCGGGGATCGGGAACGGTGATGGTAAGCCACTGCGGCTGGAGTCCGACAGTATAATTCATCGTCCAGATACCTATGGTAGGGGTCAGGTTCAAATAAACCGCGAGAGTCCTGTATGGAGAATCGATGTTGCGCGGCTGGACGAGTATCACTCCTTCATTCCCGTAAGGCGCCGACCAGGTCATAATGGCGTCGTCGGTGCGGGTATAATCTGCCACTAAGGTTATGTATTTCCAGACGGCGGTGAGGCTGAAGTCGTGTGTAAGTTCAGGCTGAAGCTGCGCGTTTCCGCTCTGCCAGGCGTATCGGTTGTTGTAACGTATGGCGCTGGTGAGATTGTCGAAGTCGGGCCTTCTGGTCTTCGTGCTGTAATTGAGCATCAACTGCACGTCTCCGAATGCGCCCGCATAGGAGACTGTGGGAAACCATCTGCCGTAGTTGCGTGCGATGCTGTCCTGGGGCGAGACTTCATCGTCATATCTGTATCGGACATATTCATAGCGGATTCCGGCGTTGATCATTCCGACCTTGGGCAGCATCAGGCCGTAGGATGCGAAGCCTGCATAGTTGTCTTCAATGACCTTTGAAGCCGAGGTGGGTATCTCGATGCCTTTAATCGCGTACCTCTCCGACCTGCGGGTGAACGACTCTTCGGTGCCGGCCTGCAGCTGTCCGATCCAAAGGGGATAGGAGAATATCGCCTTGACTGCGTACAGACGGGCGTCGTTGTCGCTGTCGGCAGTTATGCTGCGGTCGTGTGTCATGGGGCTCTTTTCCTGAGAAGTGGAGAGATTCGAGGCCGCGGTTCCGTAATAATCCAGGTTGACGTCCACTCCGAGTTTGTCGCCTATCAGGCCGTTGTAGTAGATGTTGCTGCCGATGCTGTAAGGATTGAACACGCCTATGGTATCACGGGTAAAAGTGGTCAGCTTGTCGGTCTGGATGCCGTTTTCAAAGACGTCAGTTGCGATTTCGGTATGGTCGTCGTGCCGCAGAGTCCGGCCCCATTCCACTTTGCCGCCGATGAAATGGTTGTCGGCCATCTGCCAGTTCACTCCGGCGTTGCCGTGCATATGGTTGGTAAAGCCCATTCCGAGGATATCCCCCTTGTTCTCAAGCAGGAACGACTCTCCGAAAGTGGTCGTTTCGGCGTAGCTATCCTGACGGTAGGTGCTGTGGCTGTAATTGACTCCTCCGAAGATATCCACTCCGCCGGTGCGGTAGTTGACGTTGAGGGCCCCTCTGGCATTGTTTCCTTCAGCCCAACGGAGCGACTGGGCGTCGGATGTGTTGAGGTTGAAACCGAATCCTTCGCCCTGACGCTTTATCGTGCGGATACGGACTACGCTCTTTACGGTGGCAGCGTACTGCGCTCCCGGGTTTGCGATGACCTCGACGCTCTGGATCTCATTGCTTTGCAGGCGCTCAAGTTCGCTCGGGTCGGTCACTTTATGTCCGTTGATATATACCAGCGGCGCCCCCTTGCCGATAACCTCGATTCCATTCTGACTTTTGACCAGACCAGGGGTCTTGGCAAGCACGTCGTTGGCGTCTCCGACGTTTTCCAGGACTGAACCGCGTACGCTTGTCTGAAGTCCCTCGCCGGTCAGTTTGGTCTTGGGCATCACCGCGGAAGCGACTGCGCCCTCCAGCATTTCGGTATCCTCCGAAAGGGTGATCACCGCTCCGTCCGCCGGCGTCAGATAGAGGGTTTTGTATCCGAGCATCATCACCATAAGGATGCCGTCGGACTCCTTCGTTACTATATTATATATGCCGTCTTCCCCGGTAACGGCTCCGCATACCACGGAGGAATCTGCCTTGGAAAGCACCGCCACGTTTGCGTAGGGAACCGGCTCTCCCTTTGAATCCACTACCTTCCCGTTCCAGTCTTTCTTACCGAATGCGAATGCCGCATTGAGCAGCATGATTGAAAATAATATCGCTCTTTTCATTTCTGTCTCTCTTTTTCATAATAGACGCAAAGCGGACTCCAAAGGTTGGAAAATTCCGGGAATAATTGATTATATTTGCAACACTATGTTAGAAAAAATCGTCTCCGCAGTAAATGATGTCGTATGGAGCCCGGCGCTGGTTGTCCTGCTTATCGCAGCCGGTCTGTACTTCTCCATACGGACGCGGTTCGTCCAGGTACGCAGGCTCAAACTGATGGTCAAACTGCTCTTCTCCAAGAAGAAAGAGCCGGTTTCCGACGCCACCGCTTCGGAGCCTGGGACGAAGGGCGTCTCATCATTCCAGGCCTTCTGCCTCGCTATCGCGGGTCGCGTGGGTACCGGCAATATAGTGGGAGTTGCAACCGCCATCGCGATGGGCGGTCCCGGTGCCATTTTCTGGATGTGGGTAATCGCCTTCCTGGGCGCCTCCACCGCATTCGTGGAGTCCACCCTTGCGCAGATTTACAAATTCCCGCATCATACCGGATGGCGCGGTGGCCCCACCTGCTATATCGACAACGGACTCAGGCAGCGCTGGCTGGGAATCCTGTTCGCCGTCTTTACTATCATAGGTTACGGCCTCCTGTTGGTTACCGTGCAGTCCAACGGAGCGGCCTCTGCAGCCCACAACGCTTTCAACCTTAATCCGCTTTATGGCGGTATCGGACTTGCCGTCCTGCTTCTGCTGGTCATCTCCGGCGGCATCAAGCGCAGCGCGACCGTGGCTGAGATCATCACCCCGATTATGGCGGCGGTTTACATCCTTTTCTCGCTCATTATCATCTGCATCAACTACAAGGCTGTTCCCGGTGTCTTCAATATGATCTTCACCAGCGCCTTCGGAATGCACTCGGTCTTTGGCGGAATAGTGGGAAGCGCGATTGCATTCGGAGTCAAGCGCGGCCTCTTCTCCAATGAGGCCGGCGAGGGCGGCGGTGCCATCATCTCCGCAAGCGCGGATGTCTCGCATCCTGCGAAGCAGGGCCTCGTTCAGGCATTCTCGGTCTATATCGACACCCTTCTGGTCTGCACAGCGACAGCCCTTATGATCCTCACTTCCGGCACCTATAACGTATTTGCCCCCTCGGGAGATATGATAGTCTCTTCGGCGCCTGAATTGGGAAATAATTATGTCGGATTCACCCAGTCCGCGGTGGATAACGTCTTCGGCGGCTTCGGCGCGGCCTTCGTCTCCATCGCCCTCTTCTTCTTCGTCTTCACCACCCTTATGGCATACGACCTCTATGCGGAATCCAGCATAGCGTACCTCTTCTCTTACGGCAAGGGCGACCATCGCCGCATCGAGAAAGTGACGATTTGGGTTTACCGCTTAATGATAGTGGGCGCCGTCATCTTCGGCGCAATGCGCGAGGCAAATGTTGTCTGGCAGATGGGCGATATCGGCGTGGGCCTTACCACCTGGATCAATGTCATCGTCATCCTGATACTCTCTCCCCAGGCCATCCGCGCTTTGAAGGATTTGGAGAAGAAAGACAAAGAAGGAACCCTGGAGTAAGGGAAATAAACACGGCGTCGCTTTTTTATGCGGTGCGGACGAGGCTCGAGCCCGCTTCTGCGGGCCGTGCGAAGCACGTGGGGTTCGGGGCAAAGCCCCGTGTAAAGTAAGTGCGTTATCGCACCGCCAAAATAAAAGAGCAGCGTTCTGCGCTGCTCTTATTTTGGCGGTGCGGACGAGGCTCGAACTCGCGACCTCCG
>JAFZXU010000036.1 GCA_017616655.1 Bacteroidales bacterium | reverse complement strand
GGCTGGCCGAGCTCACGGCCGTCCGGGAGGCCCTGGGCCTGGAAAACGTTGTCCTGCTGGGGCAGTCCTGGGGCGGGATGCTGGCCCTGGAATACGTCTGCAATCTTGGACTTCCCTTCGAGAGACACTTTTTCGCCCGTCCCGTCCCAGTCATCGAGGGAGCCGCGATGAGCCGCAACGACTACTACTATTCCGCCCTTCTGGCATACAACCTCAATTCCTATTCCCGTGCGCTTGATTATTTCGGAAAGGTGACCTCCGGTGAGAAGGATTCCCTCTGCCAGAGCGCCCTCTATCACGAGGCCAACTGTTACCTCAATACCGGCAACAAGATTGCCGCGATGAAGGATTTCAAGGAGGCTTCGCAGATGGAATATGACAGCGTCATAACAGAGGACGCCCTCTTCAACTACGCGAAACTCTGTTTCGACGTCAACTCCGACATCTCCAAATTCGCGGGGTATCAGGAGCGCTATCCTGAAAGCGCGAGGAACGACGTCATCAATAATTATATGGCGATGGCCTTCGTAGGGGAGAAGGATTACTCTTCGGCGGTGGAGATGCTTCGCAAGATATCCAAGCCCGACGCCGAAGTCTCCTCCAACCTCCAGAAAGCCGCCTTCCTGCGGGCCATGGAGCTGGTGGAGAGCGGCGCCTACCGCAGCGCGGTGCCTTTGCTGGAACTCTCCGTGGCGAGCGGCAGCGGCAATCCGGTCCTCTCCAACCTGGCTAAGTTCTGGGATGCCGAGTGCCTCTTCCGCGACGGGAAGTACAAGGAAGCAATCAACATAAACAAGGCGCTGATTGCCGATCCCCTTTTCCGGAAGAGTCCCGAGTATCCGATGTCCCTCTTCAACCAGGGCTACTGCTGCTTCAAGGACGGCAATTATTCCGCCGCCCGGGAAGCTTTTACCGGGTATCTCGGATGTTCGGATGCCATATATGAGAAGGATGCCCTGATACGCGTGGCGGACTGCCGTTTCATGGAGAATTCCTACGGAGACGCCGCCCTGGCATACCAGGCCGTTTGCGACCGCTATCCCGGCTCCGACGATCTTTATCCCAACCTTCAGGCCGCAATATCCTACGGCCTCGCGGGTAACGAGGCGACGAAACTCTCCATCCTGAAAGATGCGGTCGCCAACCATATCAACGCTCCGCTCTATCCCCAGGCCCTTTATGAACTGGGTCTGGCCTATGTGCAGGCGGGGAAGGACCGCGATGCCGCGGAGTGCTTCCAGGCGCTCCAGAGCCCCTCGCCAGAGAATTCATTCTTCGCAAAGTCCACCCTCGCCCTGGCTATGATTAGCACCAATGCAGGACGTTACGAGAAGGCGCTCGAGTATTACAAGAAACTTCTGAGCGTGGCTCCCGAATCACCGGAGGCCTCGGATGCCCTTGTCGGACTTGAGAACGTGTATGGCATACTCAACAGGCCGGCTGACTATCTGGCCTATCTGGATGAGAACGGCCTCTCCTCCCTCAAGAGCGACGAGGAGCGCGAGACTATGCTTTTCAATTCAGCGGAGCAGCTTTACCGCAGCGGCAACTATGCCAATGCGATGAATGCCCTCCAGAGTTATGTGGCGGCTTATCCCGAAGGCGCGAATACCGTAAAGGCGGAGTATTACCTGGCGGAGACCCTGCGCAGGACCGGCCGCAAAGAGGCTGCCTGCGATATGTACCGCAAGGTGATAGAGGCCGGCGGCACCTACAAGGCCGCTTCCCTCGGAAGCTACGGCCAGCTCTCATACGAACTGGGCCACTACTCCCGTGCGGCAACGGCGTTTTCGGCCCTTTCAACCGTCGCCACCATGGATGACGTGCGCTGCGGAGCCTTCTCAGGCCTTATGCGCAGCCAGTACAAGGCACGCAAATATGACGCCGCCGTCTCCGCCGCCGATTCCGTTCTGACCTATACGTTTGCGGCACCGGACGTGCTCCGCGAGGCGAAGTTCCTCAAGGCGAAGTCACTCGCTTCCCAGGGAGAACGTGATGCGGCGCTTGTCATCTACGGCGACCTGGCTGCCGACTGCACCGACGCCTATGGCGCAGAAGCTGCCTATCTGCGAATCCTCGACGCCTATAACTCAGCCGATTATCCGACTTTGGAAGAGCGGGTTTATGCTTTCTCCGACGCCAATTCGCCGCAGGTTTACTGGCTGGCCAGGAGCTTCCTCGTGCTGGGCGACTCCTTCTACGACAGGGGCGAATTCGAGCAGGCGGAGGCTACCTGGAAGAGCGTCGCGGAGTTCTATCACTCCGATACTGAAGATGACATAATCCCGGCTGCGCAGGCCAGGATCTCAAAACTTAATATGAGCAAGGAGGAGGGAAAATGATGAAGAGAGTGGCAATCATATCACTGTTGGCGCTGCTGGCCGGTTTCTCCGCCGCGGCGCAGACCATCTCCCAGACCGTGGAGGTTACCCGCAGGTACGACGTCAGCATGGGCGACATGGTCAAGCCTTTCGCGCCGGCTGCCTTCGACGACTCCCTGCTGCGGTTCGAAAGGAACTTCGACTACTCCATATTCAGCCGTCCCTACAGGAGTCTCTACGATTTCACGCCGTATGATGCCCTTCAGCTCAAACCGGCGGAATTGCAGCGATATCCTATCGTCAACGCGCGCATAGGATGCCAGTATCCGGTGATGCCTTCGGCGGAACTGCACCTCCAGAAAATCACCCATAAGGGACTCTATTTCAGCCTCTCCGGCCACCACGATTCATACTTCGGGCCGCTGCCTTCGGCAGTGTATGACAATGAAGTTCAGACCGACAGGATGAAGAACGGCATCAGGGGCGACTTCAAGTATGCATGGTCCTCGGGAGAATTCAATTTCAAGGCCGGATACGATTACGACCGGTACAGCTTCGACAATAACGGATACCGGCGCTGGAATAACCTCAGCGCATTCGACTTCTCTGCAGGGTTGAATTCCGCCCACAAGGAGGACGGCAGCATCTACTACGACTTTACCGCCCGCCTGAAGCGGACGGCATCTGCCTATTCCGCTGGAGTTACGGCTATTAAACAGGCATCAGAGGAAACACTTTCCCTCCCATCCGACACCCTTCATCTTGCCGAGACAAAAATGCAGTTCAAGGGGACTGTCGGCACAACCTTCGACATCCACCGCGTCTATATCAATATGGACATCCGCTTCGCCGGATATGACGACCTCAAGGATTATACTCTCGGCGTAGTGGAGTTCTCTCCGATGTACGAGTACAATCGCGGATGGTTCTCCGGAAAACTGGGAGTCAGGTTCGGCAACCGCTTCGGTATCAAGGCCGACAAGAATGCCGAAGTCAAGGACGGCAACGACCTCGAGCCATGGACCAATATCTTCCCCGACATCGACGCCAGGCTGAGGCTGGTGAAGGATTACCTCTGGCTGCATGCGGTTATAGGCGGCGGCAATGACATGAACGCCTATTCCGACCTGCTGAAAACCGTGCCCTGGCTTGCCCCGTCCGCACCCCTCCATTTCGGGACCCGTCCGTTCGACGCCTCCCTCACGCTCGAAAGCGTCGTGTTTGGCAGGGTGGCCGTGAACCTTTCCGGAGGATATGTGATAAACCGGAGCAAGGTGATGTTTTCACCGAGGACCCAGATCTCCGGCCTTTATTCCGCCACGGACCCGGATGAACTGGCAGTTCTTGATTCGCCTCATCTGATCATTCCTTTCTATGAGGATGTCAATACCCTTTACACCTCCATCGAAGCCTTCTGGAAGTCGGAGGACCTGACAATGGGCGGAGAATTCCTGCACAACTGGTACTTCTCGCCAGACGGTCTGAATATCACGGAATTACCAAAGAATACCGCGCGTCTCTACGCCCGTTACGACATCAAGGAAAGGGTCATCTTCTCGCTCGACTACAACTTCCGCAGTCCGGTATCCGGCAAGAAGTTTGGCTACTATGAGGTGCCTGCCGTCCACAGCCTCGACGCCAATATCAATTTTGTAATCAACCGTCACTTCATGATATACCTTAAAGCCGGCAACATCCTGGATCAGCGCAACCAGTATGTGCCCCTCTATGTGGAGCCCGGCCGGAATTTCGGAGGAGGAATATCAGTGACCTTTTAATCCCGATATATGAAAGGAATAGTTCTCGCCGGCGGTTCCGGCACCCGTCTTTACCCGATTACCAAGGGCGTCAGCAAGCAGCTCCTGCCCATCTACGACAAGCCGATGGTCTATTATCCCATCAGCGTGCTGATGATGGCGGGAATCCGCGACATACTTGTGATTTCCACCCCCTATGACCTTCCCGGATTCAAGCGCCTTCTGGGCGACGGCGGCGACTACGGAGTGAACTTCAGCTATGCCGAGCAGCCCTCTCCCGACGGCCTTGCGCAGGCTTTCATAATAGGAAAGGAGTTCATCGGAGATGACTCGGCCTGCCTCGTCCTGGGAGACAACATCTTCCACGGAAACGGCTTCCGCGACCTGCTCCGCGATGCGGTCCGTACCGCCGAAGAGGAGTCGAAGGCCACCGTTTTCGGCTACTGGGTCAACGACCCCGAGCGATACGGCGTGGCGGAATTCGACGGGGAGGGCAACTGCCTGAGCATCGAGGAGAAGCCCGTCAACCCCAAGAGCAACTATGCCGTGGTGGGGCTCTATTTCTATCCCAACAAGGTGGTCAGGGTTGCGGGCGAAATCAAGCCCTCGGCCCGCGGGGAACTCGAGATAACCACTGTGAACCAGCGTTTCCTGGCGGACGGAGAGCTCAAGGTCAAGACTCTTGCGCGCGGCTTCGCCTGGCTCGATACCGGAACTCACGACTCCCTTTCGGACGCCTCGATCTTCGTGGAGACGCTCGAAAACCGTACAGGCCAGAAGATCTCCTGCCTTGAGGAGATAGCCTTCCTGAACGGATGGATCAATGCCGCCAAGCTGCGTGAGGTGGCCGCCCCGATGGCAAAGAATCAGTATGGACAATATCTGCTGAGACTTGCAAACGACAAGTCGATGCGTTAAACAATATGAACGGAATGAGAAGAAAAATAGTAGCCGGCAACTGGAAGATGAATACTTCCGTTGCCGAAGGCGTGGCTCTCGCAAAGGCGGTTGCAGCCGGCGCAATTGAAGTACCTTCGGATGTCGATATCATCATCGCTCCGCCCTTTACCCATATAGTCCCTGTGGCAGAGGCTGTTGCCGGAAGCCGCATTGCAGTTTCCGCACAGAACTGCGCCGACGAGCCGAAGGGCGCATATACCGGCGAGGTGGCGGCTTCGATGATAGCCGGAGCCGGATGCAGGTATGTGATTCTCGGCCACTCCGAGAGGCGTCAGTATTACGGCGAGACTTCGGAAAAGCTGGTCAAAAAGATGCGCCTTGCTCTCGCCGAGGGGCTGAAGCCTATCTATTGCGTGGGCGAGAAGCTCGAAGAACGCAATGCGGGCAACCATTTCGCAGTGGTCGGCGCACAGCTGGCCGAGGTACTTTTCGAACTGACTCCCGAGGAGGCTTCGAAGGTGGTTATAGCCTACGAGCCGGTCTGGGCCATCGGAACCGGAGTGACGGCCACTTCGGCGCAGGCGCAGGAGATACACGCTTTCATCCGCGGTTCCCTCGCAGGCAAGTTCGGCAGCGATTTCGCCGAGGAGATTTCTATCCTCTACGGCGGCAGCTGCAAGCCCTCGAATGCGGCGGAACTCTTCGCCTGCCCCGATATCGACGGCGGCCTGATCGGCGGTGCGTCGCTGAAGGCGGAGGATTTTCTGGCAATAGCGAAAAGTTATTAACTTTGCGCCCTGATCCGCGGGTGTGTTGAAACTGGTAGACAAGCAAGACTTAGGATCTTGTGCCTAGCGCGTAAGGGTTCGAGTCCCTTCACCCGCACGAGCCG
>JAFZXU010000004.1 GCA_017616655.1 Bacteroidales bacterium | reverse complement strand
GAACATCCTCATCAAGCTGATGTCGATGGTCTCCATCGTGATGGCCGGCCTTACCGCAGGAGTACATCTGCTGTAAGCATCGGATTGCTTGAAGCTGAAACGGGTGACAGAAATGTTGCCCGTTTTTTTTCAATCGCCTCCCGGCTCCTGTTAAGCCATTGGAAACCGTCTCGCTCCGCTCGACCCCTCCCATGTCCACTCTTGCCATGAGCCAAAGCAAGCTTTGTCTCACGTCAATCGTGTCCATAGGCCCCTCCCTCTTACGTTGCCGAGGGTGGCACGGGTTTCCAATGGCTTAACAATCCGCCGGATTGGCGATTGCTGCCTAAAATAACCGTTTCAGTATTGTTTCCATGCAGAGGTTCCAGCTGATGAAGCCGACGAAACGGCCTTCGGAATCGACGTAGTCGGCTGCAGGAGCAAGCCCTTCGCCTGTTTCTGCGTGATAATTCTCATGCATGGTATCGTACTTCGCGATGTCGTCGAGCAACAGCCTCGCGGTTGAAACTGCGATGGGTTTGAGTTCCTCTTTGAAGCCGTAATTCAGCATTGCTTCGGCATAAACCACGAAGGCTGGAATCCAGATTGGGCCCTGCCAGTTGGAGAAAGGCAATATGATATTCTTGTTGTTGTAATCGGGATCGGATGCCGAAAGCGAGCGCAGCCCATAAGGCGAAAGCATGTGCTCCGGAGACAGCAGATAGCACTTGATCATCTCCCGGCCCTCATGACGGCTTGCCAGTCCGGCATAGAGGGGCCAGAAGCAGGAGTAACTGACGCGGCGGTAGAAGTCACCCGTCTCACGGTCGACATTGTAGAAGCATTTATCCCCGTCGCACCACAGGATACGGCAGATTGCCTCCGCAATCTCGTCTGCCCTGCGGCTATAATTCCCGGCATCCTCTTCATAGCCCAGAGCCCTGGCGATTGCAGCCTGCGAGCGGAACTCCAGCATCTGCATCGTGGAGGCGTCGCAGCAAAGGAACGAGCGTCGGTCGTCCTGAAAATAGTTCAGCGCGGGATTGTTGTCGGCTCCGCTCTGGAAAGCCATCTCCCAGAAATAAAGGCCGGAAGCCTCGTCGCGCTGCATCGAGTCGCGATACTCCATTACCTTGCAGAGGCGGTCGTACCACGGCCTCACCCATTCGAAATCATTCTCAGCCACGCAGGCGCGCAGCACTCCCTGGGAAAGGAAAGGCTTCATCGCGAAAGTGCCGCGCTTGACACGCGGACCTCCGGTGGTCATGCATCCCGCCACATATCCCCTCTCATCCACACCGTTAAGGAAATTCAACGCCCAGTATCGCATATACTCCGGCTTCCCCTTGCCGATGAACCATGTGCCCATGAAATAACCGTCCCAGTCCCACATCTGCTGGTAGAACCCGGCCGGAATGAGATAGGGATACTTCAGGAATCCCTCGGCAGGCCTTATGACCCTCGGATAAATGCGGTCGAATTCAGCCGTGATACTGTCCTTCACACGGATCAATTCGGCATCGGAGACTCTCTCCGCGCGCTTGCAGGATGTAGCGGCCACGACCATCGCGAGGCTGCATAACGAAATGATAATGAATCGTTTCACAGTTCGAGTGCCAATATGTCGGAAATCAGGTAATTGCTTCCGGCGATGAAAATAAGGTCCTTGTATCCCGCCTGCCGGTCGGCCTCCGCGAGAGCCTCGGCAGGGGTGGAAAAGAGCTTTCCGTTGATCCCGTAATCGGAAAGGATATTGGCCAGCTCGGCGGTCGGAAGGGCGCGGTGCGAAGAGGGCGAAGTCAGCAGGTAATGGACGTCCCTCGGCAGGAATTCCGAGATGGCGTGGATGTCCTTGTCGGCCACCACTCCGAAGATGAAGAAAATCTCTTCATAGTCGCAACCCACCTTGTCTATCTGTTCGCGTATCCACCTGAATGCGTGGGCGTTATGGCCTGTATCGGCAATGATGCGGGCCTTCCCCTTCTCCCCTGTCTCAGCAGGTTCCGAAGCGGGGCGGAGTGTCTCCCAGCGGGCACGCAGGCCGGTGCGCAGGGCGGCGTGACGGACCCCGTCGAGTATGCGTTCCCAACAGTCGGGCAGGGATGCGAGATGTTCGCGGCCCCAGGGGGTGTTGAGCAACACGCGGACAGCCTCGGAGAGTGTGCGGATATTGCGGTTCTGGTAATCGCCCTGCAGGTCCATCTCCTCTAGTTTGAGGGGCAGGAACGGAGTTGCGTCATCCTCCGCGAAGAAGATGGGGCTCCCCTTTTCGGCCGCCTTAGCCTCGAAGACGGGCCTCGTCTCGGGCAGAGCTTCGCCTATCACCACGGGGACTCCGGCCTTGATGATGCCAGCCTTCTCTCCCGCCACCTCTGCTAGTGTATAACCCAGATACTGGCAGTGTTCCAGCGAGATGTTTGTTATCACGCTCAGGACGGGAGTGATTATGTTGGTGGCATCCAGACGCCCTCCGAGACCCACTTCCACCACTGCTGCATCGACCTTTTCGCGGGCGAAAAAGTCGAACGCCATGGAAGTCGTTATCTCGAAGAACGAAGGGCGGATGCGCTCGATAGCATCTTTGTTATCGTGGAAAAAGGAGAAGACCTCCTCCTTTGAAATCATACGGTACTCCCCTCCGGGTTCGACAATCTTCATCCTTTCGCGAAAATCGGTCAGGTGCGGGGAGGTATAGAGTCCGGTCTTAAGGCCGCAGGCAGCCAATGCCGATGCGAGCATGGAAGAGGTGGAACCCTTTCCGTTGGTGCCCGCCACGTGGATCTTGGGATATTTGCGGTCCGGAAACCCAAGATGGGAATTGAACTCGCTCATCGCGCCGAGTTCCATCTTGAACGCCCTGTCGCCCACCACCTGGTAGGACGGGAACTGGCTGTAGAGCCAATTCACCAGGGCCTCGTATTCTTTTTCGCTGAATTCCATAATAAAAACAAAAGTAGAAAAAAATAATTATCTTTGTTGCTTTGTGAAAAGACAATTCGATATTATCAAATAAGTTAAGTTTTTACTAAAATCCTATGACAAAAAGAGTTTACCGCTTCGGCGGCAAAAGTGCCGAAGGTAACGGCACGATGAGAAACGAGCTGGGTGGCAAGGGCGCCAACCTGGCCGAGATGTGCAAAATCGGAATTCCCGTTCCCGCGGGCTTTACCATCACCACCGGCTGCTGCACCGAGTATTTCGACCTCGGCGGCAAGTATCCCGAAGGCCTCGAGGCTGACGTCAACGCAGCCCTCGCAGAGACCGAAAAGATCATGGGCAAGAAGTTCGGCGATTCAAAGGATCCCCTCCTGGTATCCTGCCGCAGCGGCGCCCGCAGTTCCATGCCTGGTATGATGGAGACCGTCCTCAACATCGGTCTCTGCTCCGCAACGATTCCCGGCCTCATCGAAAAGACCAACAACCCCCGTTTCGTATATGACGCATACCGCCGCCTCATCATGATGTATTCCGACGTCGTGATGGAGAAGGCCGAGGGCATCGAGCCCGCCGACGGCGAGGGCATCCGCGTCCAGCTCGACAACATGCTGGGCGAGGTCAAGAAGGCGAAAGGCTACAAGAGCGACACCGACCTCACCACCGAAGACCTCAAGGAACTTTGCGAGGCTTTCAAGGTACGCGTAAAGAAGGTTCTCGGCAAGGAGTTCCCCGATGACGCATACGCACAGCTCTGGGGCGGCATCGGCGCCGTCTTCAAATCCTGGAACGGCCGCCGCGCCATCGCTTACCGCCGCATCGAGGGCATTCCCGACGACTGGGGCACCGCAGTGAACGTGCAGTCGATGGTATTCGGCAACATGGGCGACAACTCCGCTACCGGCGTGGCATTCTCCCGCAACCCCGCTACCGGCGAGAACAAGTTCTACGGAGAGTGGCTCATCAACGCGCAGGGCGAGGACGTCGTTGCCGGCATCCGCACCCCCAACCCCCTCAACGAGGCTACCAAGAACGACCATAACCGCCATCTGGCATCCCTCGAGACCGCTATGCCCGAGGTTTACAAGGAACTCGACGCTATCCAGCAGAAGCTGGAGCACCACTTCTCCGATATGCAGGACATCGAGTTTACCATCCAGGACGGCAAGCTATGGATGCTCCAGTGCCGTATCGGCAAGCGTACCGGTATCGCAGCCCTCAACATGGCTATGGATATGCTCGAGGAGAAGCTCATCGACGAGAAGACCGCAGTGATGCGCGTCGCTCCCAAGCAGCTCGACGAGATCCTCCACCCTATCCTCAACCCCGAGGCCGAGAAGGGCGCCAAGGTCATCGCAACCGGTCTTCCCGCAGGCCCCGGCGGCGCTGTCGGCAAGATCTATTTCACCTCCGAGGCTGCTATCGCCGCTACCAAGCGCGGCGAGAAGGTTATCCTCATCCGTGAGGAGACCAACCCCGAGGATGTCGAGGGTATGCGCGCCTGCGCAGGCCTTCTGACCGCACGCGGAGGTATGACTTCCCACGCAGCCCTCGTGGCTCGCGGCTGGGGCAAGTGCTGCATCGTCGGCTGCGACGCAGTCAGCTTTGCAGAGAAGAACGGCGAGAAGGTCGCCGTCATCGCAGGCAAGGCTTACAAAGAGGGCGAGGTATTCTCACTCAACGGCAGCAAGGGTTTCGTCTATGCCGAGAAGATCGCCACGATGGACGCTACCGAGAACCCCCGCTTCATCAAATTCATGGGCATGGTGGACAAGTTCCGCAAGCTCGGTGTCCGCACCAACGCCGACAACCCCGAGGATGCCGCAAAGGCTATCGAGTTCGGCGCCGAGGGTATCGGCCTCTTCCGTATCGAGCATATGTTCTACGGCAAGAATTCCGAGGCTCCCCTCGCCAAGCTCCGCAAGATGATCCACTCCAAGACCACCGAAGAGCGCAAGGCCGCCCTCGCAGAGCTGGAGCCCTTCGTAAAGGAGGCTACCAAGAACACCATGAAGGTCATGGGCGGACGTCCCGTCACCTTCCGTCTGCTCGACCCGCCTCTTCACGAGTTCGTCCCCAAGACTCCCGAAAAGCAGGCTGAGCTTGCCAAGGAGCTGGGTATCAGCGTAGAAGAGGTCAAGGAGCGCGGCGAGAGCCTCCACGAGGTCAACCCGATGATGGGTCACCGCGGAGTGCGCCTCGGCATCACCTATCCCGAAATCAGCGAGATGCAGTTCAAGGCCATCTTCACCGCAGCCGCAGAGCTGCAGAAGGAGGGCATCGAGTGCCATCCCGAAATCATGGTTCCGGTGACCGTGGATGTCCGCGAGCTCGACTTCCAGAAGAAGATCTGCGAGGCCCAGAAGGCAGCCGTAGAGGCCAGGTTCGGCCTTAAGATCGACTACAAGTACGGTACTATGATCGAGATTCCCCGCGCAGCTATCCTGGCCGACAGGATGGCGAAGACCGCTGAGTTCTTCTCCTTCGGTACCAACGACCTCACCCAGATGACCTTCGGTTTCTCGCGTGACGACGTCGGCGCATTCATGCCCGACTACCTCGGCAACAAGATCATCGATGCAGACCCGTTCAACATCCTCGACCAGAGCGCAGTAGGTTATCTCGTAGAGCTCGGCCTCAAGGGCGGCCGCAAGACCAGGCCCGACCTCAAGGTGGGAATCTGCGGCGAGCACGGCGGCGAGCCTTCGTCCGTCGAGTTCTGCCACAGGATCGGAATGAACTACGTCTCCTGCTCACCGTTCCGCGTTCCCATCGCCCGCCTCGCAGCAGCCCAGGCAGCGATCAAGGACGAGAAATAACGTTCCTCTGACATTTCGCTTAAAAGCGGCCATCCTTTCCGGGTGGCCGCTTATTATTTATATTTATTGAGATATTTATTATTTTTGTAAGGATAAACTATCTTGTATGAGAATCTCCAACAACAGTATAATCACAGCCGTCAAGGGATACCTGGTGGGAGCGGCGAATGTCGTTCCGGGGGTATCCGGAGGCACTTTCGCCCTCATTACGGGCATTTATCAGCAGCTGATAGATTCGCTCAACGCGATTCTTTCAATCAAGACCTGGAAGCTCTTTTTCACGGGGCGGTTCAAGGAGTTCTGGAAGGAGATCGACGGAGGGTTCCTGCTGGCATTCGCCATCGGCGTGGTGATAAGCATCTTCTCGCTGGCGAAGCTGATAACCTATACCCTCGCACACTATCCGGTGGAGACCTGGGCCCTATTCTTCGGCCTCATACTGGCTTCGGCCTGGTATATGCTCGCCGACCTGCGCCCGCTGAGCTGGAAGGATGCCGTCACGGGCCTTATCGGAGTGGCTCTTGGAGTGGTAGTATGCACCCTCTCCCCCACCGAGACGCCGGACAATGCCTGGTTCCTGATGCTCTGCGGAGCAATCGCCATCTCCTCTATGATACTGCCCGGCATTTCGGGAAGCCTTGTGCTGGTGCTGCTGGGCAAGTATAATTATGTGATGGAGGCGGTTTCGAACCTGGATATCCCCGTACTGCTGATATTTTCAGTGGGAATCGTAGTCGGAATACTCGCCTTCTCGAAGTTCCTCCACTGGCTGCTGGCGAAGTGGGAAAGGCCCACCATGATGGTGCTGCTGGGTTTCGTGCTGGGTTCGCTGGTGAAGGTGTGGCCGTGGTCCAACGGTGAAGCCATCCGCGCCTCTCAGGAGCTGGCGGAAGGCGCCGCTTATAATCCGCATATAGTCCAGGCCGTCATCTGGTGCCTTGTCGGCATCGGTGCCGTGGTACTGATAGAGTATTTCGCAGCAAAGAACAATAAAACAAATAACTGATTATGAAACACTTCACACTTTCGTTACTCGCCATCTGCGCGGCGGCAGTATTCGCCTCCTGCAACGGCGACAAGCCCACTCCCGACCTCTCGATAGTCCCGAACCCCGTCTCGATGCAGGGCGGCGGACGCGGGGTTGCCCTCGGTGAGGGAGTCGAACCCGCAGTCAAGACACGCATCAACAAGAAACTCGCAACGGAGGAGTATGTTCTCGACACCCGCTGCGGCAAGGTAAAAATCACCGCAGGCTCCGAAGCGGGAATCTTCTGGGGCCGCCAGACTCTGCTCCAGATAGTCTCGCAGGTACGCGCAAAGGGCGAAAACCGCATCCCGGGTGTGCTGATCAAGGACAAACCGGCATTCGCATACCGCGGCGCGCATCTGGACTGCAGCCGCCACTTCTTTACCGTGGACGAGGTGAAGCAGTATATCGATCTGATTGCGCTGCACAAGATCAACGTATTCCACTGGCACCTGACCGACGACCAGGGCTGGAGGGCCGAGATCAAGGCCTATCCGCGCCTCACCGAGGTGGGATCGGTGCGCAGCGAAACCATAATAGGTCACCAGAGGAACAAGGACAAGCAGTTCGACGGCACCCCTCACGGCGGATTCTACACCCAGGATGAGATGCGTGATGTCGTCAAATATGCCGCAGAGCGCCATATAACCGTCATTCCTGAAATCGAGATGCCAGGCCACGCTTCGGCCGCCCTCGCAAGCTATCCCGAACTCGGATGCCGCGGAGCGGATTATCCTTACATGGTGCAGACCCAGTGGGGCATCTTCCCCGAGGTGCTTTGCGCCGGCAACCCCGAGACCGTGGTCTTCCTCGAGAAGGTGCTGGACGAGATATGCGACATCTTCCCTTCCGAATACATCCACATCGGAGGTGACGAGGCGCCCCGCAGCGAGTGGGAGAAATGCCCCAAGTGCCAGGCACTCATGAAGGAGAAGGGCTACACCCGCGAGGCGGAGCTGCAGAGCTACCTGATTACCACCGTGGAGAATTATCTGGCCGAAAAGGGACGCAAGATCATCGGCTGGGACGAGATTCTTGAAGGCGGCGTTTCGCAGAACGCGACGGTGATGTCGTGGCGCGGAGCAAAGGGCGGCATTGCCGCTGCCAAGATGGGCAACGACGTGATAATGACCCCCAACAGCCACTTCTATCTCGATTATTATCAGACTGCCGACCCCGTGGCCAACGGAGAGCCGCTCGCCATCGGACGCCACCTGCCGCTGAGCAAGTGCTACTCCTTCGAACCCTTCGACCAGCTCGACGAGAATGAGAAGGCCCACATCAAGGGCATCCAGGCCAACATGTGGACCGAGTATGTGGCCACCTTCGACCATATTCAGCACATGGTGCTGCCGCGTATCGCTGCCCTCGCAGAAGTGGCCTGGAGCAATGAGAACAGGACCTCTTACGAGGTTTTCCTGAAGCGCATCGAGGCCGGCCTGCTGCCCGTCTATGAGAGCCGCGGCTACAACTGGTCCACCTACGCATTCGATGGAATAGAATAAGATGATAAAAGTGTAAAATGATTCATACCATGAAAAGACTTCTGATTATGCTCTGCCTCGTCGCGGCGGTTTCTTCCTGCGGCGTGGCGAACCGTACGGCGGACTACGCCTACAAGGGAAAGATCACCGTCGGCATCTGCAAGAGCGGTTCGAGCAAAGAGACCCTCAAGTATTTCAAGAAATGCGTCAGGAACGCCGGCGCAAAGCCCTATTTCTTCGAGTATTACGCCACCACCGACGAGATGGCGAAAGAGTATCTCTCGAAGGTTGACGCGCTGATAGTTCCCGGCAAGTCGGGCGGCGACACCACCGGACGCAACAAATACGACAAGAAGGTGATAGCTGCAGCGCTCGACCAGGGCAAGCCGATGCTCGGCATCTGCCTCGGCCACCAGGAGATAGACTCCTTCTACGGCGGCTCCACCGGCAGCGTCAAGAAGAATTATCCCGAATCGAATCTGATTCACAGGAACAAGGTGGGCGACGAGAACATCGGACTGAGAACGGAGGCCCATGCCATCAATATCGAGAAGGATTCGAGGCTCTACAAGGTTCTCGGCCAGGAGCGTATAATGGTCAACACCAGTCACAACTACAGCGTGATCAAGGTGGGCGAAGGGCTCAGGGTGGTGGCTACGGCCGATGACGGCGTAGTCGAGGCCATCGAGGACAACAGCCGCAACGTAATGGGAGTTCAGTTCCATCCGGAGTATCTCTACGGCTTCCTTCACCTCAAGCAGTTCCTTCCCATTTTCAAGAATCTGGTCGACGAGGCGCGTGCAGTCAGGTCGGCCGATATGGGTGTGAAATAGTCCTATGAAAAGGCTGGTTCTATTCCTCTGCCTTGCGGCCTTCGCAGTCTCCTGCGGAGTGTCGCGCGAGGCGGCGGGCACGGTCGTAGTGGGCGTAAGCAAGACGGGGTGTTCCAAATCCACCCTCGGCTATATCGAGAAGAGCCTGAGGGATGCCGGAGCGGCGGTGGTCTTCCTCCCCTACTACGCTCTGTATGAGGAGGATGCCGATGCCTACATGGCGGCAGTGGACGCTCTGCTCATACCCGGGCAGGGAGGCAAGGATACCGTCGCGCGCCGTGTATGCGACTTCCGTCTGATCGAAGCTGCCATCAGGCAGGGAAAGCCCATTCTGGGCATCTGCGAGGGGCACCAGGAGATCAACCGCTATTTCGGCGGAACGACGGCTAAACTCTCAGTCACCCACCCCGATTCTCCCGTGAAGCACAAGGTCATAGTGGACGGGGAGAATGTCGGAGCCAGAACCAGGGCGCACTCCATCACCATCGACAAATCCTCCAGGCTTTACAAAATCCTTAAGAAAGAACGGATTATGGTCAACACCAGCCACTACTATTCGGCATACGGGATCGGCGAAGGGATTGCCGTCACGGCCACGGCCGACGACGGCGTGGTGGAGGCAATCGAAGACGGCGCCCACCACATTATGGGCCTGCAGTTCCACCCGGAGTACCTCTACGGCCGCATGGGCGTCAAGGAGTTCCTCTCAATCTTCAAGGACTTCGTGCAGCAGTCTAGGGAGATAAAGTATTCTGATTCAGGCAAGTAATCACGGCCCTCCTTGGGCTCCGGGCCGTGAGTAACAGGGCCGTCGTTACTCACCCAAGGGCCTTTATTGGCTCCGCGGTGAGCGATTGAGGCCCCGGGGCTCACGCCGTTCCCTGCGCGCGGCGGAACCTTTCTTGCAGCGCCTCTTCGGCGCATCAAGAAGAACCCGCCGCTCCACAACGCTCCCGCACCGCATGTACTGCCAAAATGGCAGAAAACAGCCACTGGCAAGCATCTTGGTGGTTCATCTGTGCCCGGATGAAAAACGGGCGAAAAGGAGAAAACAGATGAACAAGGACAATCTTGAAATGCTTGGCAAATATGCCATCAATTTGAACGAGAGGGCCCGGAGCGGCAAACTCGATCCCGTCATCGGCCGTGACGACGAGATCAGGCGTGTGCTGCAGATTCTGAGCAGAAGGACAAAGAACAACCCCATTCTGGTCGGAGAGCCGGGCGTAGGCAAGACGGCAATCTCCGAAGGCATCGCGCAGCGTATAATCAACGGCGACGTTCCGGAGAATCTGAAGAACAAGGAGGTTTACTCCCTGGACATGGGCGCGCTCATCGCCGGCGCGAAATATCAGGGCGAATTCGAGGAGAGGCTCAAGGGGGTCGTCAAGGCGGTCACCGAAAGCGACGGACAGATAATCCTCTTCATAGACGAGATACACACCCTCGTGGGCGCGGGAAGGACCTCCGGCGCGATGGATGCTGCGAACATCCTGAAACCGGCGCTGGCCCGCGGCGAACTGAGGGCCATCGGCTCCACAACCCTCGAGGAGTACCAGAAGTACTTCGAGCAGGACAAGGCGCTCGAGAGGCGTTTCCAGATGGTAATGGTGGACGAGCCCAGCGTGGCTGAATCCATCTCCATACTGCGAGGCCTGAAGGAGAAGTACGAGAACCACCACAAGGTGCGCATCGAAGACGACGCAATCATCGCTGCGGCAGAGCTTTCGCACCGCTACATCACCAACCGTTTCCTCCCCGACAAGGCCATCGACCTTATCGACGAGGCGGCCTCCAAGCTGCGTCTGGAGATGAATTCGGTGCCGGAGTGCATCGACGAACTCAACCGCAGGATCAAGCAGTTGGAGATCGAGAAGGAAGCGGTCAAGCGCGAGGGCGAATCCCCCAAGCTGCAGGCGCTGAAGGAGGAACTCGAGAAGGCCTCCGCGGAGCGCGACAAGCTGATGAAGCAGTGGGATTCCGAGAAGGGCATCCTCAAGGCGATCCAGGAGAACAGGCAGGCCATCGAGGAGTACCGCATCGAGGCTGACGAGGCCGAGAGGCGCGGCGACTACGGCAAGGTGGCCGAGCTGCGCTACGGCAAGATGGCCGACGCCCGCAAGCAGATAGAAGATCTCACCGCAAAGCAGGCCCAGAACCCCAATCCCATTATGAACGAGGCTGTTACGGATACCGATATCGCAGAGGTCGTGGCAAAGTGGACCGGCATCCCCGTGGGCAAGATGCTCCAGAGCGAAAAGGAGAAACTGCTCCACATCGAGGAGGTCCTGCACCAGAGGGTGATCGGCCAGGACGAGGCTATCGAGGCGGTTTCGAACGCAGTCCGCAGGAGCCGTGCAGGTCTTCAGAACGAGAAGCGGCCAATCGGCAGTTTCCTCTTCCTGGGAACCACCGGCGTGGGCAAGACCGAGCTGGCGAAGGCGCTCGCGGAGTATCTGTTCAACGACGAGAATATGATTACCCGTATCGATATGTCTGAATATCAAGAGCGTCACACCGTCTCCCGGCTGGTCGGTGCGCCTCCGGGATATGTCG
>JAFZXU010000035.1 GCA_017616655.1 Bacteroidales bacterium | reverse complement strand
CTGAGGCACGGCATAATGCGAGCCGGATATGCACCGGGAGCATTTTTTCTGCTCCTCGGTGCATATCCCGAGCTAAAGCCGTGCCGGAGATGCCCGGTCAAGCCGGGCATGACGAGAGAGAGTGCGGGCATGACGGCGTGGTCGCGGGCATGACGCTGGACGCCGGGCATGACGGGATGGCAAGCCGGGCATGACGGCGGAAAGAAAGCGCAATAATTAATACCATTTTTGAGAACAATTACTATCTTTGTAAAAAATAATACTAAAGCCATGGAGGTACGTGCAGAGGGAGATCTGAAAGAGCTGATTTTGACGGGTCGCAGCAAGAGATATAAATCAGTAGCGAGAAATCCCTCTTTGATGTTGGGATTGAAACGAGCCGTCCAGATTATGATGTCAGTTACAAGAGTCGAAGAACTCAGCACTTTCAGTTATTTACACTATGAACGATTAAAACATGAATTGAGCGGATACTCTTCGGTCAGGTTGTCAAACAAGACAGTTCACCGTCTTCTTTTTATAGAAAATCCGGATGGAATCACATTAAGATTAATAGAAATTGACGATACACATTATGGAAACAAATAATAAAGACGCTGTCATCCTTAATGATTATGTTGGGGATCTTGAACCGGTACATCCCGGGAGTATTCTGCACGAAGAGATTCGAAGCAGGGGAATACGGCAGAAAGAATTTGCATCTTCCATCGGTATGCAGCCGAGTCACTTGAGCGCACTGATTCACGGACAAAGGAATATCACTGCTGCCGTTGCAGTCAAATTGGAGCAGGCCCTTGATATTCCAGCCAATATATGGCTTAACCTACAGAATCAATATGACCTTGGGAGGGCATCACAAAGATGGAGTCCCGGTTACTCCAGAGTTGCAGTATTGATGGATTCCGGGACCCCTTCATATACGGCACAAAGAGTAAAGGTCTCTCTGTCCATCCCGGCCGAAGATATCGAAATACTCTCCCGCCTCGCCAAACGATTGAATTGGAAAGTGGATTGACCCGGATGCCCGCCTCCGCGCAGATGCCCGGTCAAGCCGGGCATGACGGCGTGGTCGCGGGCATGCCCGATCAGGCCGGGCTATCACATTTCCCGGGAATTTTGTAAATTTGCAGGATAAGCACTCAATTCGCAACAGAATGTCACTGATAGTATCAATATCCGGAATCAGGGGAACGGTCGGCGGAAAGCCGGGCGAAGCCCTCACTCCCATCGACATAGTCAAATTCACAACCGCATACGCCCAGCAGCTTGCCGCCACCGTAAAGGGCCGCAGGCCGAGGATAGTAGTCGGCCGCGACGCCAGGATATCCGGCGAGATGGTCGAGGCGCTTGTCACCGGCACCCTGATGGCCTGCGGAGCCGACGTCATCGACGCGGGGATGGCCTCCACCCCCACCACCGAGATGGCCGTCATCTTCACTGAAGCCGACGGCGGCATAATCCTCACTGCATCGCACAACCCCAAGGAGTGGAACGCCCTCAAACTGCTCAACGCCAAGGGCGAATTCCTCAGCGACGAGGAGGGCCAGGCCATAATGCGTGCGGCGGACAAGGCAGACTTCACCTGGCCCGGAGTCGACAGCATCGGCACCATCACACGGAAAGACTTCACCGACGAACATGTCCAAGCCGTACTGGACTACCCCCTTGTCGACCGCGAGGCCATCCGCAAAGCCGGCTTCAAAGTCGTCCTGGACGCAATAAACTCAGTGGGAAGCATCGCGATGCCAAGGCTCTTCGAAGCGCTGGGAGTGGAATGCATAACCATCAACGGCACCCCCGACGGCCGCTTCGCCCACAACCCCGAGCCGCTGCCGGAAAACCTGACAGGCCTGAGTGAAGAAGTCGTGAAACAGAAAGCCGACCTCGGAGTATCGGTCGATCCCGACGTGGACCGCCTCGCATTCATCTGCGAGAACGGGGAACCCTTCGGCGAGGAATACACCCTGGTCGCTGTGGCCGATTATGTGCTCTCGCACAAGCATGGCTTCACAGTTTCGAATCTCTCCTCCTCCCGCGCCCTGAAAGATATAAGCGAACGCCACGGATGCACCTACAGGTTCTCCAAGGTGGGCGAGAAAAACGTCTCAACACTGATGCAGGAATGCGGAGCCGTCATCGGCGGCGAAGGCAACGGAGGCGTCATAGTCCCCGACTTCCACTACGGAAGGGACGCACTCATCGGCACTGCGCTTTTCTTGAGCAATATGGCGCATAAGAATCTGAATGCCACCGATCTGCGCGCCACCTACCCCGACTATTACATCTCGAAGAACAAGATACAGGTCGCATCACAGGAGGTAATCGGAAAGCTTCTCGATACCGTTCACAAGCACTACGCCAATGAAAAATGCGACACCTCCGACGGCCTGCGGGTGGACTTCGAGGCCGGGAAAAAGTGGTTCGTGCTCCGCAAGTCGAATACCGAACCGATCATCCGCATCTACGCCGAGGCGCCCGGCAAAGAGGCAGCCGACACACTTGCACAGGAAGTCATAGCAATCATCAACTCCATACTCTGATGTTCTCGTTCCGCACCACCCCCTTCTTCGAACAGCCCGACCTGACCCTGCAGAACGGCCGGATAGCCGTGCTCTGCAACCAGGTGGCCTGGCATCCCGACCTCGGGGAATACCTCTTCGAGAGCATTGCGCGCAGGATGAACCTTGTCAAGGTCTTCACCCCGGAGCACTCCTTCTACGGCCCGATCGGCCTGGATATACCTGTGGTAGAGATAATTGACTCCATCCCCCGCACCGAACTCGAAGGCATCGACGGCCTGGTCATCGAACTGCAGGACGTAGGCTCGCGCTACAGCAACTACACGCGCCTCCTCTACGGCCTCTGCAAGATGATGAAGGAGGATCCCCTGCCGCTTTCCATCTACATACTCGACCGCCCGAACCCCTCCGGCCGCCAGATAGAGGGCACGATGGGCGAAATGGGACTTCCGCAAAGGCACGGCCTCACTATCGGCGAACTCGCCAACATGTTCTACAGCGAGATGAACGGCAAATTCGCGCTGCACATCATATCCGCCTCGGCGGAATCCGTCAACAAGGAGCTGATGCCCTGGACCATTCCTCCCTTCTCCGACTTCGCGGGACTCTTCACCTCCCACTTCTACAGCGGACAGTGCCTCTGGCGGGGGACCAACGTAAGCTACGGACACGGCACCACGAGGCCCTTCGAGCAGTTCGGAGCCCCCTTCATGGAGAGCCTTGCCGACTACAACGAGCGGCACGGTTACCACGGCTGGAACGACCCTGACAACCCCGTCTCCAGCAGGGAGATATACATCCGTTGGACCCGCTTCGAACCGGCATATGGCATCCACGCCGGGGAGCCCTGCTTCGGCTTCCAGCTGATGTTCATACCGGGAGTCAACTATCACGCGCTCAATCACGAACTCAGGATAATCCGCTTCCTGAAGGAGAACTGCCCGGGATTCGAGATGGAGGGCCTCCCCGCAATGCTGGAGGATGACGCCCTGATGTGCTACCTACGCGGCGAGGTGGACTGGGACGTGACCCGCGAATACATCAAGACCGAGGAGCAGAAGTGGCTCCGCAAATCGAAAAAGTACACCCTGTACGAGGAGGATCCGTGGAGAGTCAAGTAAAGGAACTGTTGCGGCAGTATGCCGACAAATACAACGACAGGCGCTACTTCGAGCAGGACCCTGTGTCATTTCCGCGCCATTTTGTCAGTCTCCTGGAAGAGGGGAAGGCGACGCTTCAGGATGTGGAGATCGCAGGCCTGCTGGCCGCCCACCTTGCATGGGGACGCCGCTCGATGATCGTGCGCGACTGCAACCGGATGTTCGACGAGATGGGATGGCAGCCCTACGAATATGTGATGGCGGGCGACTGGCGATGCGAGGAAGCGGCGCTGCACCGCACTGTCAAGTGGTCCGAATTCGCCGCGATATGCCGCCGCTTCAAGGAGTATTACAGCGAATGCGAATCCATAGAGCATCTGGCCCCGGACGGCATCAGGACGCGGATTTTCGGCCAGAAGAGCGACCTTCGCGCAGCCAACAAGAAGATACACATGTTCCGCCGCTGGATGGTGCGCCGCGACGGCATAGTGGACTTCGGACTCTGGCGCGCGACCGACCCTGCAGAACTGATTATCCCGCTCGATGTCCACGTCCATACCACCGCCCTGGAGATGGGAATCACCTCCCGCAGGTGCGCTGACTTTTCAACAGCATTGGAAATAACCGACTTCTTCCGCGAACTCTTTCCGGAGGACCCCTGCAAGGGAGATTTCGCACTGTTCGGATACGGAGTGACAGGCGGCGGGAACGGCAAGGTTGTTGATAATTAATGCGACGTCAGAACCAACAAAGGGAGACTTTTTACTATATTTGTATTTCGAGGGAGTAAGTGTATGCCCAGACTATTCATCATAGCAGGATGCAACGGAGCCGGAAAAACCACAGCCTCATACACGCTGCTGCCGGAACTCCTCAATTGTGAGGACTACGTCAATTCCGATGAGATAGCCAAGGGACTCTCCCCTTTCCGTCCCGACCTTGCGGCCATAAAAGCCAGCAAGATAATGATGGAAAGAATACACGAAATGCTTGCAGAGCGCAAGTCCTTCGGGGTCGAGAGCACCCTCTCCACCAGGAGTCTGGCCAAGATAGTGGTGGAGGCGCAGAATATGGGTTACAAGGTGAACCTCATATTCTTCTGGCTCAGGATGCCGGAGCTTGCGATTGAAAGAGTGAAACTCAGGGTTCAATCCGGAGGGCACGACGTGCCCGAGGAGACAATCCGCCGTCGTTACGGTCTTGGGATAGACAACCTGTTCCGTCTCTACATGCCGATCTGCGACTACTGGATGATCGTTGACAATTCCAACACACCCAGCAAGCTGGTGGCTGAAGGCGGCACGGCAATTGTAACCAAGATCCACGACAAAACCGTGTACAACCTAATTTTGGACTATGAGCGAACAAGAGACCAGAGACTTGAGGGATGACATACTTGAAGGACTCGACCTTTCGTTTGTCAAACTCATTTCAGAAAAGAAGAAGTCAAATTCCGAACTGGCTTTCGCCCAGGATGGCGAAGTCGTTAAAGTCAAAGCTGTAGAAATCTAACGCCTTGGAGAATTACCTGCCCCTTTTCGGGGTTTCTTTGGAAGACATTCAGAAAATCATCACGTCGGCGCTCTCCCGCGGAGGAGATTACGCCGACGTATTTTTTGAATACAGCACCTCGGATGAACTGACGCTCAGGGACAACGAGGTGAACTCGGTGGAGAGCTCCGCCGACTACGGCGCCGGTGTCCAGGTGCTCAAGGGGGGACGGACCGGATACGCCTATTCCGAGAGCACCGCGATGAGCGACCTGCTCCGCGCCGCCCGCACCGCTTCGGGTATCGCATCGGGTGAGGCCGGAAATGTAAATGTGGCTGATATTAAGCCTCTTGAGTTCAAGAACCGCTATCCCATACTCCGCAACTGGGATGAGTTTCCCCTCTCCGCACGCCGCACCTATCTTCAGGAGTTCAACGACAGATGCATCGCCGGAGTCCCCTTCGTTTCAAAGGTCATCTGCAACCTGGCGATCGACGACAGCCGCATAGTGTTCTGCAACTCAGAGGGCGACTTCTTCTGCGACCGCAGGCCCTGCACGACCCTTTCGGTGAGCTGCATCCTGACGAAGGGCGACAAGACCGACAACATCACAACCAGCCGCAGCTTCAGGATGGGCAGCGAGATGCTCGACGCCGCACTGCAGGATGAATTGATCAAAGAGATCAGGGAGAAGAGCGGCTTCATCTTCGAGGCACGCCAGCCAAAGGGAGGCGACATGCCCGTGGTAATGGGTTCCGGCAGTTCGGGAATCCTGCTTCACGAGGCCATCGGACACGCATTCGAGGCCGATTTCAACCGGAAGGGAGTCTCCATCTTCTCCGACAGGATGGGCAAGAAGATATGCTCGTCGAAGATCAATGTGGTGGACGACGGCACAATCCCCGCCAACCGCGGCTCGCTGAACGTGGACGACGAGGGAGTAATCGGGCAGAAGACCTATATGGTGACCAGGGGGGTCCTCACCTCCTATCTCCACGACCGCATCAGCGCGGCCCACTACGGAGTGGCGCCCACCGGCAACGGGAGGCGCGAATCCTTCCGATTCAACCCCATCCCGAGGATGAGGGCCACATATATGGAAGATGGCGACTGCACCCGCGAGGAGCTGATACACAGCGTAAAACACGGCATCTACGTGGATAACTTCACCAACGGGCAGGTGGAAATCGGAGCCGGCGACTTCACCTTTTATGTCAAGAGCGGATTCCTCATCGAGGATGGCCGCCTTACCGCCCCGATAAAGGACGTGAACATAATAGGCAACGGCCCCGAGGCGCTCGCCGACATCGTGGAGGTGGCCGCAGACAGCCGCATAGACGACGGCGCATGGACCTGTGGAAAGGACCAGTACTGCGCAGTCTCCTGCGGAATGCCGAGCGTGCTCGTCAAATCGCTTACAGTAGGAGGATCGCTATGAGGCCAGTTAAGTCACCGGTAGCCGCACGTGCGGTGGAAATCGCCCTGAAATATGGCGCAGACAGCGCCAGGGCCATAGTCGAGCAGAATCTGGAGAACTCCGTGATGGTGCTCGGAAGCGAGACCGACCGCATAATGAGTTCGGCCTCCTGCACCCTTTTCCTGTATCTCTTCATAGACGGACGATACGGCAGTTTCACCACCAACATGCTGAGGGAGGAGGAACTTTGCAAATTCATCGCATCGGCGGTGGAGGCCACGAAGCTGATTGCCCGCGACGAATGCCGCGGCCTGCCCGACCCTGCGCTTTACTATCGCGGCGGCGGGAAGGATCTCGGGCAGTACGACAGCCGCATCGAGAGCCTCACCACCGACGAAAGGATAGCCTATGCCAAGCGGGCCGCAGGCGAGGTATGGGGCAAGGACAGGCGCCTTCTTTCGATAGAGGTGGAATGGGGCGACGAAATCGAACACTCCACCTATGCCGATTCGGCAGGATTCGACGGGGAAACCCTCCAGACGAGTTACTACCTCAGCGCGAACTGCTCGGTAAAGGGGCGCGGCGAGGAGAAACCCGAATCGTGGTGGTACGAGGGTTCGATGTTCCTCGACTCCCTGCAATCGGAGGGATGCTGCCGGACCGCCTTCGAACGCGGCTTGGAATCCGCCAATCCCAAGCGGCTCAAGACCGGAAGCTATTGCACCGTAATAGAGAATACCGTCTCCTCCAAGATGGTCTCCCCCATTCTTGCGGCCCTTTCGGGAGGCAACCTGCAGCAGGGCAACTCCTTCCTTAGGGAGAGCCTCGGCAGGAAGATATTCGGGGAGAATCTCACATTGACGGACCGCCCCCATACTCCGGGTCTGCCCGGATCGCGCTATTTCGACGACGAAGGGGTTGCCACCCGCGACCGCGACATCATCCGCAACGGTGTGGTATCCAGCTACTTCATATCCCCCTACTATTCCCGCAAGATGGGTATTCCCGTCACCGTCTCAGGCCCCTCCGTACTGAAGTTCGAGGGTCCTTCCGTTATTCAAAAAAATGAACTATCTTTGTCGGCCCTTATGCAGAAGGCAGGCAGGGGAATCCTCATAACCGATTTCAACGGAGGCAATTACAACCGCGCCACGGGAGATTTCTCATACGGAGTTCGCGGATTCCTGTTCGAAGAGGGACGCAAGGTCCACCCCATCAGGGAGATGAATGTCACAGGCAATATCATCACGCTGTGGAACAATCTTCTGGCAGTCGGAAACGACGGACGCCTCTCCTCGCGGTGGATGGTTCCCTCCCTGGCTTTTGAAGGGGTCAGTTTCAGCGGACTATAAGAACGGACAAAACTATGAAAAAACCGGGTATTCTTTTGGCGATAACCCCCTTGGTGATACTGATCGCCCTGCTCGCCACGGCTGTGGTCGTCTTCGGCGACGACTCCACTTCGGGTGCAGCCCAGGCGGTGCTTCTGACTTCGGCCGTCATCACGGCCTGCATAGGTATTTTCCACCTCAAGATTCCCTGGAAGGAGTTCGAAAAGAGCATCAGCGAGAATATCTCCGATACTGCGCCGGTGATACTCATCCTTCTTATGATCGGTGCCCTGACAGCCACCTGGATGCTTTCCGGAGTGGTTCCTACCATGATTTACTACGGGCTGAAAATCATTCACCCCAAAGTATTCATAGTGGTAACCTTTATCCTTTGCGCAATGATTTCCGTCCTTGCAGGAAGTTCCTGGACCACTGTCGGAACGGTAGGTATTGCCCTCTTCGGAGCCGGTGAGCTCATAGGTCTGCCGGCAGGCTGGATGGCGGGAGCCATCCTCTCCGGCGCCTACCTCGGCGACAAGCTCTCCCCTCTTTCGGATGCCGTCAACCTTGCCTCTGCCATCTCGGGCACTGACCTCTACAAGCACACCAGATATACCATCTATACCGCCCTGCCGGCGTGTATTATCGCTTTGATCGTATTCACGGTCGTAGGATTCACAGTACCCACTTCCGGCAACATCTCGATGGAAGCCCATCTTTCGGCCATCCGTTCGGCGTTCCACATCTCTCCCTGGCTGCTGCTGGTGCCCTGCTTCACCTTCTTCCTGGTAGTCAAGAAGGTCCCCGCGGCGCTCACCCTCTTCGCTTCGGCATTCCTGGGAGGAGTGATCCTTTTCATCTTCCAGCCCCAGGTCGCGACCCAGATTACGGGAGGACATGAGGGGTTCAAGGCAGTCTTCCACGGCTTCTTCCACGTATTCTCCTCCCACACCTCGATCGAGACCGGAGACGAGATGCTCAACCAGCTTGCAAGCACCCGCGGAATGGCCGGAATGATAAACACCATCTGGCTGGTCATCTGCATAATGACTATGGGCGGCTGCCTCTCCGCAGGCGGAATGCTCACCGCCATAACCGAATTCCTCCTCAAGAAGATACATACTACCGGCTCTCTGGTGACCGCCACGGTCTGCACCTGCATCGTCTGCAATATGGTCCTTGCCGACCAGTATATGGCGGTCCTGCTGCCGGGAAGGATGTTTAAGGACGCATACCGCAAGATGGGGCTCGCTCCCGAGGTTCTGAGCCGCACCCTCGGAGACTCGGCGACGGTGACATCGGTTCTGGTTCCCTGGAACACCTGCGCCGTATTCCAGTCTTCAGTCCTGGGAATTGCCACCCTGGCCTATTTCCCCTTCGCGATTTTCTGCCTCGTAAATCCTCTGATTGCCATAATCGTGGCATTCGCCAACTATAAGATCCACCGCATAGATCCTGAGACCGGCGTTGAAATCGCAACCGCAACCGAATAATAATCAATAACTTACCATAAAAATGACAATCGACAAGAACAAGGTGGTCGCGCTCACCTATGAACTCGAGGTAGAGGGAGCGATTCGCGACAAGGCAACTGCCGACAGGCCTCTCGACTTTATCTTCGGACAGGGTTACCTGCTTCCCGAATTCGAGGCCAACGTGGCCGGCAAGACGGTCGGCGACAAGTTCGACTTCACCCTCTCTCCCGAGAACGGATACGGCGTATACGACCCAGGCGCAGTGATCTCGCTGCCCAGGAAGATTTTCGAAATCGACGGCCAGGTCAAGGAGGGACTTCTCACCGTCGGCAACGTCATCCCGATGATGACCCAGGACGGCCGGGTAGTTCCCGGCAAGGTGCTGGAAGTTGGCGACGAGAAGATCAAGATGGACTTCAACCACGAACTGGCAGGCAAGAGCCTCCATTTTACCGGTGAAGTGGTATCGGTCCGCGAAGCTACCGAGAAGGAGCTTTCAGAAGGGCTGCACGGAGAACTCGCGCGCAGCTGCAGCGGAGATTGCTCAAGCTGTGGCGGCGGCTGCCGCTAGTATGCCGTCCACGGCGCTCGATACGATGCCGCCGGCATAGCCCGCACCCTCCCCGCAGGGGTAGAGGCCGGGCAGATCGATACAGGACATCGTTTCCGGATTGCGCGGAATGCGCACCGGGGACGATGTCCTGCTTTCACAGGCCAGCAGCAGGGCGTCGTTGGTATAGAAACCCTTCATGGTCCTGTTGAAAGCGGGGAACGCCTCCCTCAGCCGGGAATAGACGAATTCAGGCAGAAGCTCGTGCAGCGGGGCGGAAACGGCGCCCGGATGATATGACGTGGGAGGCAGTCCGGCCGAAGTGGCCTTGCGGCAGAAATCGAGCATCCTCTGCGCCGGCGCCTTTATCGACGAGGAGAAGGAGTACATCCTGCGCTCCACCTCGCTCTGGAATTCCAGAAGCGCGAAGACACCGTAGCGGTCGTAGTCGGGAACGTCGCCCGGCTCCACCTGGCAGACTATGCCGGCATTCGCCCAGCGGGAGCTGCGGTCGGAGTTGGACATTCCGTTGAGCACCACCTCTCCGGGGGCGGTCGCAGAAGGGACGAGTATGCCGCCGGGGCACATGCAGAAGGAGAATACTCCCCTGCCCTGCGCCTGCGTCACGAGGGAATACTCGGCAGCCGGCATCCAGGGCTGGTATTTGCCGTGATAGCGTATGTTGTTAATGAGCGACTGGGGATGCTCGGCGCGCACTCCGAGGGCAAATCCTTTCGCCTCAAGCGGCCATCCCTTCGAATCGAAGAGACGATAGATCTCCTTCGATGAGTGGCCTGCGGCCAGGATGACGCTGCGGGCCGAGTAGGTCTCCCCGCCTGCACATATCACATCCCAGCGCTTCAGGTTCCCTTCGTCATGCAGTTTGAAATCCACCGCACGGGTCTCGAAATGGTATTCTCCCCCGTGTTCCACGATGCATTTGCGGATATTCTCGACTATTGCGGGCAGGCGGTCGCTGCCTATGTGGGGATGGGCGTCGACCAGAATGGAGGGATCGGCCCCGAAGGCTACCAACTGGTGCAGTACCTCGCGTATGTCGCCGCGTTTATTCGAGCGGGTGAAGAGCTTGCCGTCTGAGAAGGTGCCGGCTCCGCCCTCGCCGAAACAGAAGTTCGAGTCGGGATCGAGGGCGCCGTTCTGCGACAGGGCGCCGATGTCGCGCTTGCGGGCGTGGACATCCTTGCCGCGCTCGAGGATTACCGGTTTGCGTCCTTCCATAAGCAGGCGGAGGGATGCGAACATTCCGGCAGGGCCGCCGCCTATCACGACGACCGGCTCGGCGTTCTCAACATATTGATATTCGGGAAGTATGTACTCCTCAAGAGCGGGTTCGTCAGTCGTGGATGCGGCAATCCGGTAACGGTAGAGGATTTCGCCGCGGGCGTCGAGGGAACGGCGAACTACCCTGCTCTCCGCCACCTTCGCGGGAGAGACCCCCATGGCGCGGGCTGCCGCCTTGCGGAGTTCCTCTTCAGAGGGAATCTGCCTTATGGGATATGCGACCTCGAACTCCTTCATCAGTCTCCGTATTCGGCCGCCCGCGAGCGCGGCGCTATATCGAGCGGGGCGAAAAGCCCCCTCTGGTATCTGAAATAGCCCGTGATGGCTATCATCGCCGCATTGTCGGTGGTGAACTTGATAGCGGGGAGGTATGTATTCCAGCCGCGCTTGCGTCCCTCCTCCTCAATCCTGTTGCGCAGTCCGGAGTTGGCGGAGACGCCGCCGGCAAGGGCCACTTCGCGGATGCCGGTCTGCTTCACGGCAATAATCAGTTTCTTGAGCAGGATATCTATCAGGTCTTTCTGGAAAGAGGCGCAGATATCCGCCATATTGTTTGTAAGGAAGTCCGGATCCTCCTTGAGCCTGTCACGCAGGAAATAGAGCAGCGAGGTCTTTATGCCGCTGAAACTGTAGTCGAGGCCCGGAATGTTTGGCTTTGCGAAGCGGAAGCGGGAGGCGTCACCCTCCTTGGCGAGACGGTCAACCACGGGACCTCCGGGATAACCGAGCCCCATCACCTTGGCGCATTTGTCGAAGGCTTCTCCCACCGCGTCGTCAATCGTGCCGCCCTGGATCTCGAAGTCGAGATGGTTGTCCACCCTGACTATCTGGGTATGGCCTCCGGAGACGAGCAGGCAGAGGAACGGGAAGGCCGGCTGGCGGTTCTCGCATCCGGGCACCTTCACGAAATGGGAAAGGATATGGCCCTGAAGGTGGTTCACCTCTATAATGGGCTTGCCGGTGGCCACCGACAGCCCCTTTGTGAAGGAGGTTCCAACCAGCAGCGAACCGAGCAGGCCGGGGCCGCGGGTGAAGGCAATGGCATCCACATCGTCCATCGTCACACCTGCCTGCCTGAGCGCCTCCGAAACCACCGGCAGTATATTCTGCTGATGCGCGCGCGAAGCCAGTTCCGGAATGACGCCCCCGTACCGGCGGTGCACCTCCTGGGAGGCCATCACGTTGGAGAGCAGATATTCGTCCCGGATAACGGCGGCGGAGGTATCGTCGCAGGAGGATTCGATGCCCAATATCGTAAGTGACATAGTTGCTCTGGTTTCAACGGCAAAGGTACTGAATTATCACCATTTTTCACTTCGTTTAAGGCTTAAAGCGATATGGCCTGAACTGCAAATAAAACAGAATGGATTCATCCAGCCGGAATCACTTTTCCCGGACCGCAAGTCCAAATAGTTACGATTTATTACTGATTCGCCGCTTTCAGGATTTGTTTTTCAAAAAAAAAAAAACTTACTTGCGATTTATTACTTTATGCAGCAATGAAGAAATTGTATCTGACGCCCGACAAATCGGGCTATCTTGCACCCCGCTCGATTGAACTCCCGATGGAGACGGAGCAGTGCATCGCATCAAGCGGACTCCCTGATTCCGGTGAAGATGATGACGATTGGGATGATTAAATTATGGAGGAACTACTTATGAAAAAATCATTATTCATTCTGTTTGCAGTATCAATCGTATTGAGTTGCTCCGAGAATCCTGAAGAGGGTACCATCAAAGATGGTGTTACCTATACTACAATTTACGGTGACATTGCCGGAGATTCCAAGGTCTGCATAAGCGAGAACACTACCACACATATTTATTCCCACCTTTGGCAGGCAAACGACGCTATTTCAGTCTTCAATGGCGCAGGAGTTGCTGCAGCCGTTTTTACCGCATCCAACGGAGGATCGAAACTCACGGATTTTACCGGAACCGCTACGATCGACCAGGATCCCATCTATGCCGTTTACCCGCATGATAATGGAAATAGCGTCACTTTAGTTGATAATGATCCGACCTTTACCGTCAACTATCCGTCTTCACAGAACTATGTTGCCGGCAGTTACGATCCCCTTTCCAACGTCTATGTTGCCGTAGGGACGCAAGCATCAGGAGATTATATGCTTTCTTTCAACAACACGACAGCATATCTGAGACTATCCCTTTACGGCGTTGATTCAAACAATAACGCAGCCACTGTGAGCAAAATAGAGCTCTCCACCATCGGAGGGGAACCTATTGCAGGAAGCGGAACCGTAACCTTGTCTTCCGGAAACACTTCCGTCACTTTGGCAGCTGTCAGTGAGAATTCCGGCACTTACTCAACAGTAACACTCAATTGCACCGGCGGCGTCACAATCGGCACGACTGCTTCGAACCCTACCGATTTCTATTTCTCGGTACCGGCAGTCGACTACGGAGCCGCCTTCCAGGGTTACCAGATAAAGATATATAGCGGCAGCGGAGCTACACAGACATATCAATGGCGTAATGTATCCCGCATCCTCAGCGCTAATGTCGTACGGAGAATGGCCGCGCTTGAATATAATCCCCAGACGAGCGGTTCGACATCGCTGCTTGAAACGGGTCCTAATTTCAATCTTTTGATTAAGTCCCTTGCCTCAGGTACGACATTTACCGACGCAGGTACTGCCTGCTCTGATATTACACGAATTACTTTTGTGAGTAATAAAAACATGACGAATATTCCCGCATCCGGGGCCATCGAAGGAATTGATTATGCGGTAGTTAGTTTGGCTGAAAGCGATTATCCCGCAATCGCGACATTCAAAGACGGAGTTATTACAATCCAAACCGCGGCTGAATCATTTACTGCAAATGCGTCATCAAACTCCATGTTACGTGATTTTCCCAATCTCCAAGCATTTGAAGGACTTAATACTATCAATACGTCAAACGTCACCACCTTCGCCCATATGTTTAGACGAAACAGCATTATCAGAGAAGTCGATATATCATCATGGGACACTTCAGCGGGTAAATCAGCCACTTATATGTTCGCGGGTAACAATGGATTGGAAACTTTAACATTGGGGCCGAATTGCACTTTTTACGATTGTAATAACTTTAGCTATATGTTCAGTGTAGCCAGCAGTCTTGAAAGCATTGATTTGAGTTGTATTAATTCTGAAGGAAGAAGCACCTATGCAAGGAATCTATCTTATATGTTCAATAATTGTACAGCATTAAGGAGTGTTTCCTTCAAAACGAACCCTGTTGGTGCTACAAGTAATTATGCAATCAGATATGTCACTGATATGTCCTATATGTTTAATGGTTGCAGTTCTTTGGAACAATTGGATCTGTCAGGTATCGTAAAAGCCAGTTATTCAAACGCCAGCGACAATACATCATTCATGTTCAAGGGATGCTCGAGTCTTACTTCACTCATTCTTCATTATCAGAATGGTTCAAAAATCAGCACTTTTGAATCAATGTTTGAGAAATGCTCTTCGTTAACGTCCATTTCAGTTTACGGCAGCTCATCGTCGGGCAGCCGTGTCGTCAATACAGGTGGAGCAAAAACCACAAAGTCAATGTTTCGCGGGTGCATCAGCCTCTCGGATTTATCTTGCTTCAAATTCAATATGGCTAATGACACCAATATGGCATATATGTTTGACAGTACAGCCGTAACATCACTTGACCTTTCCACCTGGGACACTTCCAAAGTTGTTGATATGAGAGGCATGTTTTCCTTCTGCGGTGCTCTGACTTCCCTAAATCTTTCCAACTGGAACACTTCCAAAGTAAAAAACATGAACGAAATGTTCAGGGGATGCTCGGCATTGACTGGCACATTGGATCTCAGCCATTTCTCCACGGCCAGTTTGACCACATTAGCCGGATGTTTCAGGGCCATGTCCTCAATCAGCGCTCTTAATCTGACAGGATGGGACTTTACATCGCTAACCGGTGGATCCAAGTTAGAGTTTGCCTTCTATTCCCTTCCGAGTCTTCATGAACTGTATTTGGGAGACAAGGCTTACCTATCTGGCGGGGCCTCACCATCATCTTTCTTTGCCTCAAGTGGACAAGGTTTTTCGTATAGAACCGGTTCAATAAATGGGTTATATATTTATTGTTCACAGGCCGTAGCTGACTGGTTGGCGAAAACGACTCTCAGATGGATTCATAGCGGTTATAATGGGAATACACCTATAACAGTCGATTTCTATGACTGGACCAATAACACCACACCTTTGACAGTTACTTGGTCCGCTAATTAGAAAAACAGGGTGACAAAGTTTGTCACCCTGTTTTTCGTCATACACGGATATGCGGAGATTCCCGCCTCCGCGGGAATAACGGGGCGAGGCATTACAATGCAAAACACCAGGCGGAGGTAAAAAAGCTAACGCGTTGATTTTTTGCAGATTACAAAATGATCATCCGGCAGGTTTAGTCTAAAAACTCGACCTGCCGGAGCCAGTTTTCGCAAACGTCTAATTGTCAGTATGATACAGCAACCACATCCGCCAGGTGTTTTGAGTGCAGTAAAACCCGAGGCACGGCGGAATGCGAGCCGGATATGCACCGGGAGCATTTTTTCTGCTCCCCGGGGCATATCCCGAGCTAGAGCCGTGCCGGGACGAAAAAAGCCGCCCCGGCGGAACAGCTTTGGTCGAGAGATACCCGATCGGGTCGGGCATGACGAGAGTATGTGTCTATTACAATGGTTTAGAGCGCGGCGACAGCCTCGGCCGTCAGGCCGGTGTATGCCGCAATCTTTTGATCCGAAAGGCCATCGGCCTTCAGCTTGGCCGCAATCTCCATGGCACTCTGCTGACGTCCTTCAGCGAGTCCTTCAGCGTGCCCTTCGGCATGTCCCTCGGCATGTCCCTCGGCATGTCCCTCGGCATGTCCCTCGGCATGTCCTTCGGCATGTCCTTCGGCTCTGGCCTGCTTACGCTCGTAGTCCATCACGCAGTAGTTGTCGCGGGCTATCTTCATCCAGTAATCATACGTATCCTGTTCACTGGGAGTGAGCGCTGCGTCATTAGCCACTGAAAGCAGCCGCCTGAAGATTTCTTCAGTGTACGCATCGATGTCGAGAGAACTGTCG
>JAFZXU010000034.1 GCA_017616655.1 Bacteroidales bacterium | reverse complement strand
GAGGACACTTTTGATAATAGGGAGGATTTGATTCGCAGCAGGCGAGTTATTTGCGCAGCAAATGACGAAGAATGCGAGACTCTACGTCCTCCCGATATCAAAAGTGCCGACCGAAAAGGCTTTTTTATTCCCGTACTTTAGGGCCGTACTTCCCGCAGATGGCCTTTGCTATCTTCTTCGCATCGCCGGAGGGCTTGGAGGGGAAGGTTCCAAGACGCTCGCGCCACCACTTTCCCTCGAATGCCGTAACATCCTTCCAATAAGCCTGATAATGATCCTCGTCGAACTCCTCGCCGGCATCCAAGGCCGCATTCACTGCATCGAAGAACATCGTCCAGCGCACCTTGTAGAATGACGACAGCAGGCCGTTCCACTGGCGGGAAGCATAATCGTTGAGCAGCATATCCTCGCCGCTCCAGGTGGTGAGCAGATTCCGTGCGTTCGACTCGAAATAATCCGCTTCCTCGGGAGTGGCGCCCCATGCACGGGCATCCTCGATCCACTTGCCCAGCAGGAAATCGCGCTGAGTGCCGGTTATAAGCTCCAGATCGTCGATAATGCCGACAAGCTCCTTCTCGAGAGAGGCCATCTTTTCGCGCTCCTTCGCCTTGAAAGCCTCCTCATAATCAGCAAATACAGTCAGGTAGAGATTCGCCAGCAGCTGGCGGGCGAGATTGGCCACGTCGAAACTGTAAGCCGCACCGGAGGCGTCAGCCTTAAGAAGCAGCTCGAGGGCCTCAAGCAGATCCGCATCGGAATAATCCGTCTTGGGACGGGCATAATAGGTGCGGTACTTGCCGAAGGTAGGACGGATTGTTACGAGAGAACTCTGGCCGGGACGTGACGGGCCGCCGTACACCTTCTTGAAAAGGAGTTTCCAGGCCGCGATCGCGCAGCTGTCTGTAGATCCTGCGCGCCACGAAGCCATCGCGGTGGCCCAGCCGGGAAGATTGCAGTGCAGCGGTTCGCCGCCTTCGGCAGGCTCCCATGCCTTCTCGAGCACATACTCATACATGAATGGATTGCAGTCGAAACCCTCGAGGGTCGAGCCGATGCCCTGCAGGTTTTCACCGGCCTTGGCAAGGGCATTTTCCAGCGAATCGCACACCAGCCTGACATTGCCGGCCATCATTGTATTACCGCCGAAATTGCCGAGGTAGCACCAGATGAAGGGCACTCCGTAGAAACTGTCGGTACGCTTCCAGACCTCCTGGCGCTCGCAGTAATAGTCGAGCAGAATCTGACGATCCTTCGGGACAGAGGTGAGGTATGCCTCTACGCGGTCCGGAGTCCAGTATTGGCGCTCGTTGTAGAAGAGCCATCCCATCTGGAGCCAGGTCGCATCCGGATCGGCCTCGGCCAGGGATTCGTACACCTGACGGCTGACGCGGCCAAGGTAATCGGGCTCCCAGGAGGGAGGCATCAGTTCGTTGAAGATATCGATGCCGTAGATATGGTCGGTGCCGTAAATCTCAGTCTCCTTCTCGACGAACTTCTTCTGGATTTCCGTATAGAGGTCGCTCATCGGGTCTAGGAAGGTGCAGGCGTACTCGTCCTGATAGCCCGACCACGCCTCGAGCTGCGTCATGGGCGCATCGGGATAGAGGCGGGCCAGTTCGCGCGGCACGTGACCCGCGAAGGCGGGAAGGACCGGCTTCATATCGAGCTGGCGCTCGCGGGCTACGATCTTCTTCTGCAGCTCCAGCTGGGAGTCGAGCCAGGACTGGGGCAGCGGGCCGCCCCAGCGGTCTATATTCTGCATCCTGTGCCACGGCAGATGGGCGGGCCCGGTGAAATAGGCTCGCACCTCCTCGTCGGAGAGTCCCATTTCAGTCCATATCTTATACCAGATGGACTCCTGGCCCGTGATGGCCAGCGGCAGGTTGACTCCGTTGAGGGCCATCCAGTCTATGAAATGTTCCCATTCATCCCATCCCCACCAGGGCATGGTATATCCGAAAGTGCAGTAATTCAGGAAGAAGCGCTTGTCCACGCGGGCATTCTGCATACAATCCCCATCTTCTACGTCGGGCAGACGGCGGGGCACCCTGACCTTCTCCTTGAACCAGCCGATGTCCACGTTGCAGTAGTGGCGCAGATACCAGTTGAGGCCCACCGCCATGGAGTTGGCGTTGTTTCCGCGGATCAGCACCTTGCCGTCGCGCGCCGCAACCGTAAAGAAATCGTCGGCATCCGCATAGAGGGTCCGGAAGGTGAAATGGCTGCTCGCCGAAGGAATCACGCGGTCAGCCAGGGCCGCCGCTGCCTTTGCCTCGGAATCTCCCTCGTTGTATCCGGCCTTGCCGTCGCTGCAACCTGCCAGCAGAGCCATACAGAGGAGGGTAATGAAAAACAGGGATTTTTTTCTCATAGGTGTCGATTTTGTTTCTGCGAATTTACGATTCTTTTCGTATATTTGTAGTCTGTTGTAATCGAATATCAAATATAACATCATAGGACTATGAAATTCACTGTATCAAGTTCGGAGCTCCTCGAAGGCCTGGTTTCGGTATCCAAGGTCATTTCGAGCAAGCCGACCCTCTCCATCCTCGAGAACTTCCTTCTCGAACTGGAGAACAACACCCTCAAGGTAACCGCATCCGACGGCGAGACCACCCTCAAGACAGCGATTCCGATCGCACAGGTCGACCAGGAAGGCCGCACCGCCATTCCCGCGAAGCTTATAACCGACTCCCTCAAGGAGTTCCCCGATCAGCCCCTGACCTTCTCGACAGGCGCAGGCGACTCCGTGATGGAGATCACCTGGGCCAGCGGAGCATCCAAGATCCCCTGCTTTGACGCCGCCGACTTCCCCAAACTGCCCGAGATAGGAGCCACCTCCGACAAACTCGTCATCGCTTCCGAGACCCTTCTCAACGGTATCAACAACACAATCTACGCAACTGCCGAAGAGGAACTCCGCCCCGTGATGAACGGTATCCTCTTCGACCTCGACACCGAGAGTTCCACCCTCGTGGCATCCGATGCGCACAAGCTCATCTGCTACGAGTTCACCGGCGCGAAGGCTTCCCAGAAGTGCTCCTTCATCCTCCACAAGAAGCCCGCTGCAGTGCTCAAGAGCGTGCTCGCAAAGGTCGATGACGAAATCACCGTCCAGTTCGACAACAAGAACGCATACTTCAGCTTCGGGGAGAACATCCTCGTATGCCGCCTCATCGAAGGCATCTATCCCGCATACAGGTCGGTCTTCCCCAAGAACAATACCAACAAGATGACCATCGCGCGCACCGACCTCCTCGGAGTGGTGAAGCGTATCGCGGTCTGCTCCAACCAGGTATCGAACCAGATTAAGCTGAAGCTCTCCTTCAACGAGGTGCTCGTCTCCGCACAGGATCTGAGCTTCTCGATGTCGGCTCACGAAACCCTCCCCTGCCAGTACGACGGCGAACCTATGGAAATCGGCTTCAAGTCCACCTTCCTGCTCGAAATCCTCAACAACCTGCCGTACCAGAACATCACCCTCGAGCTCGCGGATCCCAACAGGGCGGCCCTCATCGTCTCCGCTGACGACGCCAACCCCGACGAGAACATCCGCGCCCTCCTGATGCCCGTGATGATCAACTAAAAGGCGATGCAGCTCAATCTCCGCAACCCCCTCCTGTTCTTCGACATCGAGAGCACCGGCCTCAACGTGGCGAGCGACAGGATCGTAGAGATTTCGATCGTAAAGGTCTCTCCCGGAACGCCGGGAGAGCCCAACAAGGTCGAGGTCAAGACACGCCGCATCAATCCCACGATTCCCATCCCGGATGATGCAAAGGCCATCCACGGCATCAGCGACGACGATGTAAGGGATTGTCCCACTTTCCGCCAGATTGCCAAGTCACTGGCAAACTGGATGAAGGGTTGCGACATAGCCGGCTACAACTCCCTCAAGTTCGACATTCCGCTCCTGGCCGAGGAATTCCTTCGCGCCGGTGTGGAATTCGACTTCCGCAAGCGCAAGCTCATCGACGTGCAGAACATCTTCCACAAGAAGGAGCAGCGCACCCTGAAGGCAGCCTACAAGTTCTACTGCGGCCGGAACCTCGACAACGCCCATTCGGCGGAAGCCGACACCATGGCCACCTACGAGGTGCTCGAGGCCCAGCTGGACCGCTACAGGGACGACGAGGAGGATCCCCTCCGGAACGACGTGGACTTCCTAGCCAGGTACTCCATCCAGAACCGCTTCCTCGACTACGCGGGCCGCATCATCCTCAACGACAAGGATGAGCCGGTCTTCAACTTCGGCAAGCACAAGGGCAGGCTGGTCAAGGAGGTGCTGCGCACCGAACCCAGCTACTACGACTGGATGATCAACGGCGATTTCACGCTCGACACCAAGAAGGTGCTGACGGAGATTAGGGCTTCGATGGTCTGATGAATATCATAGTCATAAGAGCCGACGGGTCGCTCTCGACGAGACCCGACTCCACACTGATGCGCCGTCCGGAGGATTTCTATCTTCCGGACGGCTTTGATACCGTAACCGCCCGTCCCTGTTCGTACATCAAGATGGCCAAAGCCGGGAAGGCGGTGCGCAAAGAGTTCGCCCACAGGTATTTCACCGGCATCGGAAGAGGCGTCCTGCTCACCTGCGGAAAGGACGCCACCTATATCGACTGGTCAACCTACATCTTTGACGGGGAGACTCCGGCGGAGGAACTCGCGGCTCCGCTTTTCAACCGCATCTGTGAAGAGATAGTATATGTTACGCGCCTGATTTCTGTACGCCAGGGGGACATAATAGCGATTGAAGTCGATGACCCGACGGTTCTCCGCCGGGGAGATGCTTACGCCCCCTCCCCTTCCCTTGAATTCAATATCCGCTGAGCGGCGCTGCGGCCTGCAAGGGCCCCGGTGGAGAAGGCTATCTGGAGATTGTAGCCTCCGGTGTCGCCGTCCAGGTCGAGCACCTCGCCGGCGAAATAGAGACCATCGTCGAGACGCGAACGCATAGACTTGGCCACGACCTCCTTGAGCGACACTCCGCCCGCCGTCACCACGCAGCGTTCATATCCCGTATAGGATTCTATCTTGAAAAACCATCCTTTCAGGGATGCCGCCAGATTGTCGGCGTTCAGCCCCGGGTGGGCGTCAAGGAAGGGCTTGACGAGTTTCTGGGGTAACAGCGTGCGCAATATCCCGCGCAGTTTCGTATCGGATATGGTGGCTCTCGAAGAGCCGATCGCAGTAATCTCCCGAGTTATTCTCGCCTCGAGTTTGGCGAGGTTCAAGGACGGCTTGAGGTCCAGTTCCAACTCCACTTTCTGCCCGTGATTGAGGGCCCGGACCGCCTTGCGGCTCACCCTGAAGCCGAGAGCCCCTTCGATGCCGTTGTCGGTGAAGGAGAGATCGCCCTCCTCCGACTGCACCGGACTTCCGTCCACGAAGAGATTGAGACCGACATTCTCCAGGTCTATTCCCGAAAGGTCGGGATCGTACCTGCGCGGCTTGAGGGCGGTGAGGGAGGGGAAGCACTCCGTCACGGTATGGCCGAAACTGCGGGCGATCTCATATCCGAAACCGGTAGAACCCGTGGTGGGATACGAAAGGCCGCCGGTAGCGACGATCACCGCTTCAGAGCAGATGGCTTCGGGGGCTCCTCCGCCTGCAGCGCAGAAAGAGGTCACTAGCAGTTCGCCATCGCGCCTCACTCCTACCACATCAGCGCCGCATATCAGCTCGGCGCCGAGTTCTTCCAGATAGTCCTGGAGCCCCTGCGAGACATCCTGAGCCCGCATCGATTCGGGATAGATACGCTGCCCCTGCGTCTCCACGGTAGGGACGCCTATCGAGTTGAAGAGCTCCTCCACGTCACGGTTTGAAAAGTCGTAGAAGGCGCTCCGGAGGAACTGGGAATTGGGGTGGATGTGGGTCGCGAACTCCTGCCAGGGGCGGGAATTGGTTATGTTGCAGCGTCCTTTGCCGGTGATGTTTATCTTCTTGCCGCAGAAGGGATTCTTCTCCAGCAGGGTTACGTCGCAACCCTCCCGAAGCGCCCTTATGGCCGCCATCATTCCAGCTGCGCCGCCTCCGATTACAACTATGTCGGTCCTTTTCATCGCTCTATCGGTCCGCTTCCAAGCATCTCTCCGTCAGCGGCATACCAGACTGCAAACTGTCCGGGGGTGATGCCCCTCTGAGGTTCGTCGAAGGCTATGTACATTCCGTCATCACGGCAAAACAGCTGTGCCTCCTGAAGGGGCTGGCGGTAGCGTATCCTTACCTTGCAGCGCAGGTTTCCGCCGACCGGCAGAGCCAGGTCAGGACGTATCCAGTGAACCTCATGAGGCCTGATCCTCAGCGCTTTGCGGTAGAGTCCGGGGTGCGACTGGCCTTCGCCCACATAGATTACGTTCTCCTCAAGGTCCATCGAGATTATGAATATCGACTCCTTGTGGCCGCCGATGTCGAGCCCCTTGCGCTGGCCTATCGTATAGTACTGCACTCCGTCGTGACGGCCTATTACTTTGCCATCCTCCGGAGTATATCTGTAGGGTTCCTCCTGCTGCTCAAGGGTTTCGCGAGCCGGGAGCCCTTCGTAGTGGTCGCGGAAAATCTCCACCACCTTTCCCTCGCGGGGTTTGAGTTTCTGCTGCAGGAAGACCGGCAGGTCCACCTTCCCGACGAAACAGATGCCCTGCGAATCCTTCTTGTCGGCGCTGGGAAGCCCCGCTTCACGCGCCAGGCGCCTCACCTCCGGCTTGCAGATATCCCCTATCGGGAACAACGCCTTTGAGAGCTGATGCTGGTTGAGCTGGCAGAGGAAATAACTCTGGTCCTTGTTGGGATCCGCCCCGGCAAGGATGCGATAGACAGTCTCACCGTCTGCGTTTACGAAGGAATCCTTGCGGCAATAGTGGCCGGTGGCGACCATATCGGCGCCGAGGGCCTCAGCCGCCTTGAGGAAGGCATCGAACTTTATCTCCCTGTTACAGAGGACGTCGGGGTTCGGAGTCCGGCCGTTTGCGTACTCATCGAACATATAGTCCACCACCCTCCTGCGGTATTCGTCGCTCAGATCGACGAAGTGGAATGGAATTCCTATCTTGCGCGCCACCATTTCGGCTACGGAGCGGTCCTCTTCCCACTCGCAGTCACCGTGCAAAGTGCCTTCGGTATCGTGCCAGTTCTGCATGAAGAGGGCAAAGAGGTCGTATCCATGCTGCTTCAGCAGAAGGGCAGCTACGCTCGAGTCGACTCCGCCTGAAAGGCCTACGCAAATTTTCATTTATCGAAAAATCTTTCTACTTTTGTGCCGGGGTAAGTCGTATACGACCAGCTCCCACTGAACTCCCCCAGGGTCGGAAGGCAGCAAGGGTAGGTGGTTGTAGCGGTGCGATATATCAAGCTTGCCCCTTTTTTATATATCGTTGAACATAAAGGGGAGGATCGACTCGACGCCGTCGAAGACCTGGACCTTGTCGGCGCTGCCGATGATGATGCGCATAGGCTTGCCGCTGCGGGTCTGGTACTGGGCCATCACCTGGCGGCAGGCACCGCAGGGATAAGTAGGCGATGGCTGGAGTTTGCCGTTCTGGGAAGCCACGAGCGCCAGCGCCAGAATCTCCTCTCCGGGATAGCGCGAAGCAGCCGAAAACATAGCAGTCCTCTCGGCGCAAAGCCCCGAAGGGAAGGCCGAATTCTCCTGGTTCGCACCCTTCACGATAATATCGTTCCCGAGCCTCACGGCAGCTCCCACATTGAAATTGGAATATGGCGCATACGAGCCTGCAAGGGCGTTTTCAGCAGCATCCAGAAGCTGACGGTCCTTCTCCTCCAGCTCTTCGCGGGAATCGAACTCCCGGTATCTTATTTCCAGTTTTTTCTCTTCCATATCGAAACCTGTTCTGACAAAGGTAACTACAAAGATAACTCAGCGTTTTGAAAAAATCAAAACCGGAGGTCAGCGGACCTCTATCATTTCGTCCCAGGAGGTAGAGAAGAGTTTCGAGCAGTGCTCGCGGCGGATGCCCTCCGCATAGTGGCCGGGACGCTGGGAGGCGAGGCGCAGAAGGCTCCGGTCGGAGGTATTGAAACGGTCCATCAGCTCCGAAATCACATTCTCCCGCTCGCGCATCTCCGCATTCTCGTCGAACAGGGAGCCCTGGATCTGCGATTCGGGGATTATCTCATCCACGATGACGCCCGCCTTCTTGTAGCCGTAACCCTCCTTGAATATGGCGCGCAGCCCCTTCAGGGCGGCATTCACTATCTCCTGATTACTGTTGGCCGGCACGTCGAGAGGCACCGAAAGGGCGGGATAATACTGCGGAAGGTCGTCCCTGAAACGGTTGGTGAACATAAAGACTGTAACCCTTCCGGCGGCGGTATTCTCCTTCCTCAGTTTCCTGGCGCAGATGGCCGCGAAATCCGAAACCCTCAGTGAAAGCTCCTCGAGGTCCGGAATCGGGTCGGCGAAGGAGCGCGAGGTACAAATTGTCTTGCGGGCCTCAAGCTCCTCGCGGGGCACGGCATCCGACCCCTGCAGCTCCATCCAGGTCCTCGCCCCCATTATTCCCAGCTTCCCCTTCACCCACTCGCGCGGCATGTTCACGAAATCCAGGGCGGTGCGGATTCCCATCGCCTCGAGCTTTGGGGCCACCCGCCGCCCGATACCCCACACATCCCCTACCGGGGTGAGCGACAGCGCCTTGATGCGCTTCTCATCGGTGTCGATAGTGCATACGCCGCGGTAGCCGGGATATCTCTTGGCAAAGTGGTTCGCCACCTTGGCGAGGGTCTTGCTGGGCGCTATTCCCACGCTCACGGGAATGCCGGTCCAGAGGCGCACCTTGCGTACCAGGTCGAGGCAGAAGGAACGGTGCGTGGCAGGGTCCACTCCGGTCAAGTCCATGAAGGCCTCGTCGATGGAATAGACCTCCAGACGGGGCGCCTCACTGCGCAGGATCGACATCACCCTGCGGGAAATGTCGCCGTAAAGCACATAGTTAGAGCTCTTTACCACAAGGCGGCCGCTGTCGGAGAGATTTCGTATCTGGAAGAACGGAACCCCCATCTTGATGCCCATGGCCTTGCTCTCGTTGCTTCGCGCCACCACGCAGCCGTCGTTGTTCGAGAGCACGACGACCGCCTTCCCCTCCAGTTCGGGCTGGAAGGCCCTTTCGCACGAGACGAAAAAGTTGTTGCAATCCACCAGCGCGTACACGGCAGCAGGCTATTTGATCTTCTTGATGATATAGGTCACCGTACCCCAGACCGTGAAGTCGTTCCCCTCTTCCACGTGGATGGGCCTGTATTTCGGGTTGGCGCTCATAAGCCATATATCCCTGCGGCCCAGGATGTTGTATGAGACCTTCTGGCGGGAGGCCTCCTTTGCTCCGGAGACTCCCTTCCCGCTGAATGAGATGCGCTTCAAGGCAAACTCCCCGTCGATGCTGCAGACCACCATGTCACCCTCCTGGGGCTCGAGCGCCTTGTCGATCACGAGGACATCCCCCTCCTCCACTCCGGCGTCGCGCATCGAATCGCCTACCACGCGGCCGTAGAAGGTAGCTTCGGGGTGGCGCACAAGTTCGCGGTTGAGGTCTATCACCCCCGACATATAATCCTGCGCCGGGGAGGGAAATCCGGCGTGGATCCCCTCCGAGGCCATCTGCGGAAGCATCTCTCCGCCTGCGGCGAGAGCTGCCGTAATCTCCCTTATCTCATCGATATCTTTCTTCATTATTAGGCCAGGAATAATTGTTGTGATAATACAAATGTAGCAAAAAAGAGTTATTTTTATTAACTTTGTAGGATATGAAACGTCTCCTGACAGCCATACTGCTCCTGACGGCCGGAGCCTTCACCCTTCTGACATCCCCCCGGAGGATGACAAGGGAGGAGTACATCCTCCGCTTCAAGGAGGTGGCAGTGCAGCAGATGATATCCAGCGGCATACCTGCCAGCATCACGATGGCGCAGGCATGCCTCGAGTCGGACAACGGCAACAGCCGTCTGGCGGTGGAGGGCAACAACCACTTCGGAATCAAGTGCCACGGCTGGGCGGGCGATTCCATCAAGGCCGACGACGATGCCCGCAACGAGTGCTTCCGCCGCTACACCGACGCGGAACAGTCGTTCCAGGACCATTCCGATTTCCTCCGCTACCGCGACCGCTACGCAAAGCTCTTCGAGCTCGAGCCCACAGATTACAAGGGATGGGCGCGCGGCCTGAAGGAGGCCGGATACGCCACCTCCCCCACCTATGCCGACAACCTGATACGCATCATCGAAGACAACCGTCTCTATCTCTTCGACATACTCGACACCGCACAGGCGGCCGAGATTCCTCCCGCACCCGCGGTGGCGGAGGCTCCCGTGGAGGTGCAGGTCACCAAGGGCAGCCCGCTCTACCGCATCTCGCTCGAGAGGCAGGTTTACAACCGCAACGGAGTCAACTACGTACTTGCGGAGAGCTACGACAGCTACTCCTCCATTGCCGAAGAGTACCGCCTGTTCAGGCTGGAGCTCCTCTATTACAACGACTTGAAGGAAGACCGCCAGCTTCAGGCGGGAGAGATTGTCTATCTTGAGAGGAAGAAGGCCTCCGGCGCCAGGCATCTCGACAAGCATGTGGTCGAGGAGGGCGAAACCATGTATTCAATAGCCCAGCGCTATGCCATCCGCCTTAAGGCGCTCTACAATTTGAACGGAATGGAGCCGGGAGACGAACCCCGTCCCGGCACTCTCATCAAACTCAGGAAATAATGAGGAAAAAGCTTCTTGTGCTTCTCATATTGGGCATCGGCATTCTCGCCTGCCTGAACTACTACGGCACATTCATGTACGGCAACATACTTGCCGATGCGCCCGACAACGGCGTAGTCAAGATATACAGGGATTTTTCGTACGAGGACCTTTGCAATGCGATGGCCGGCGAGAACGGCGTCATCGACAACAAGGCCACATTCCTCCGCGCAGCGAAGCACATGAAACTCGAAGAGAAGTTCAAGCCGGGCCGCTACCGTTTCCGCAAAGGGATGGGCAACAAGCAGATAGTCCGAATCCTGTCGCACGGCTGGCAGACCCCGGTGAATCTGTCGTTCAACGGCTACATGCGCTCGCTGGAGAAGTTCGCGGGGCTGCTGGGCAACAAGCTGGAGGCCGATTCCACTGCTTTTCTCCAGGCCCTCACCTCGCAGGAGACCTTCGACAAATACGGCTTCAACCTTCAGACGATTCCGGCCATGTTCATCCCCAACACCTATGAGGTGTACTGGACCGTAACCCCGGAGGAGTTTCTCGAGAGGATGCACAAGGAGTATGAGAAGTTCTGGAACGAGGAGCGTACCGCAAAGGCGGAGCAGACAGGACTCACCCGCACAGAAGTGAGCACCCTTGCCTCGATAGTGATCGAAGAGACGAAATACGAGCCCGAGATGCCCGTCATCGCCGGGGTCTATATGAACCGCCTGCACAAGGATATGCTGCTGCAGGCCGACCCTACCGTGAAATACGCCGTCGGGGACGAGAGCCTGACAAGGGTCCTCAACCGCCATCTCACCGTAGATTCACCCTACAATACATATAAATATAAGGGACTGCCGCCCGGCCCGATAACAATTCCGACCGTAGCGGCAATCGACGCCGTGCTGAATTACCAGCATCACAACTATCTCTATTTCTGCGCCAAGTCATCCCTCGACGGACAGCACGCATTCGCCACCAGCCTCGCCGGCCACATGGAGAACGCTAAACGCTATCACAAGGCCGTCAGCGGCCTATAGAAGGAAGGTTCGGATTCCAGTTCAGAATCACTTCGACGGCCTTGCTGAATTCAGGGTCGCACTCGCGGTTTATCACCCGGTAGTACTCGTTGACGCCGAAGAAGGTGCGGGCTATAAGTCCTTTCAGCCTCGGCTTGAGGGCGGGGAATGAGGTTTTCAGCTCATCGTCGTTGAATTCCAATCCCTTGCCGGAGGCATATTCCACGAGGTCCCTGATTATCGCCCTTTCCACATCGGGGGTGTACCAGGCATAGAATGCGTCGAAATCGGGGAATAGTTCCGAAGCCTGGGAACGCATTCCGTCACAGTAGATATTGACATACTCGCTGAGGATACCGCGTCTGATGAGGGAGCCATAATAGGGAGTGAACGCGGTGGTATCCTCGGGGATGAAGATGTCGGGCATTATGCCGCCCCCGCCATAGACCGGGCGCTCCTGGATCCTGGTGTGGAAGAGGAGGCTGTCGGGGAAGCTGAGGCTGTCGATGGAGAAGAATTCACCGCTCTTGTAGCGGTCGGTGAGTTTCTTGTAATACTCGTCCTTCTCCCCCTCCTTGTAGGGAGTCTGGATTACCCGGCCGCTCGGAGTATGGTAGCGGGCGATGGTAAGACGCATCTGCGCCCCGTTTTCGAGGTTCATCTGCCTCTGTACCAGTCCCTTGCCGAATGTCCGGCGGCCTATGATGACGCCCCTGTCCCAATCCTGGATCGCACCCGCCACGATCTCGCTTGCCGAAGCGCTGTTCTCATCGACAAGCAGCACGAGCGGCCTCGTGCGGAAAAAGCCCTTGCCGTCGGCGAACTGGGCGACCTCCGGCTGGTTAAGTCCCTCCGTATAGAGAATCGTCTGTCCCTCCTCGAGGAAGGCGTTGGCGATTCTGAGGGCCACGTTCAGGAAGCCTCCCCCGTTGCCGCGAAGATCGAGGATCAGCCCCTTGGGCTCTTCGGGACAGTGGTTGATGAAGGCCTTCAGGAATTCCGTATAGGATTTGGCGGCGAAACGGCCGAGTTTGACATAGAAGACTCCGGATTCATCCTGATAGGCCGCGTCGATGCTCTCGATGGGAATCTTGTTGCGGACTATCTCGAAATCAAGAGGTTCAGCGACGCCGTGTCGGATTACCCTCACCTTGACCTTGCTTCCCTTCGGGCCGCGGAGCTTGCCGCGGACATCGTCGTTCGTAAGGTTCACGGATGCGACATTCTCACCGTCGATGGCTATTATCTTGTCACCGATGTGGAGCCCGACCGCCTCGGAAGGGCCGCCGGAAATGACATTCTGCACGGTAAGGGTATCGGAGATGATGGCGAACTCTATTCCCACCCCTTCGAAAGAGCCGTCAAGGGACTCGTTGGCCTCCTGGACCTTATCGGCCGGGATATAGGTGGAATGCGGGTCGAGCGTCTTGACGAAGCCCTCCAGGGCACTGTCTACCATCTTTTTGGAGTCGATGGTATCGATATAGTTGTTGTTGATCGTTATCAGCGCGCTGCCGAGCATCTTTATGTCGTTGAGAATCTGCTCGGTATGGGAATTGTTCGCGTTGCGGGGATCTATCGTTACGGTCCGCTTCTGGGCCTGCGCGATGCCTGCGCCAAGGATAAGCGCCGTCAGGACGATACTAATTATTCTCTTCATTGAGTCTTCTGTATGGAACGGTAAATCTTTCGCCTTCCGAAGCAAGGTAACTCTCCGGGAAAATGGCCCGCGCCTCCTGGAGCAGGACCTCGGGATCCTTGTATCGGGACGAGAAGTGGGCTGCAATAAGTTTGCCAACCCCTGCGCGGCGCGCCAGATCGGCAGCCTGGGCGGCGGTGGAATGGAACCTCCCGTTCGCAACATCGCGCATCTCTTCGGTATAGGTGGCCTCATGAAGCAGGAGGTCGGCTCCGCGCACATATTCCTCAAGTTCGGGGAAGGGCGCCGTGTCGCAGCAGTAAGCCGCACTGCGGACATATCTGTCCTTCGGCGCGAGCGGATGGTCCTGCCACTTCTCGCGGAAATAGAAGCCGTAGGTCTCGATTCCGTGGTTCAGCGGGAAGGCATATACATCTGCCGTCTTTGTCTCGCAGATGAGTTCCATCCCGTTCGTAAAGGTGAGAGGATGGTGCTCTATGGGATACTTCACCCCCTCTCCGAAGTGCCCCCTGAAGAAGTTGAGCATCGAGGAGAAGTCCCTCGGGGCATATATGTGCAGCGGAGCGGTTCGGCCCAGCAGGGTCAGCGTCGAGAGCAGCCCGAAGATGCCGAAGACATGGTCTCCGTGGAGATGGGAGATGAAGATATGGTCAATCTTCATCAGGGAGAATTTGTACCGCACGAGCTGGAACTGCGCCCCTTCGCAGCAATCTATCAAGAACAAGCGTCCGCGCGCATTAAGCACGTGGACGCTCGAATACCTGTCAACAATGGGTTTGGCCGAAGCCGACCCCAGAGTCGTGAGGGAAAACTCCATCGGAATTACTCCTGGGCCTTCTCCATCTCGTCCTTGAGGGCTGCGAGTTCGGAGATGTCACCGAGAGTGGTCTTCTCAAGGTTTGCCTTGAGCTTCTTGACTGCCTTCTGGGTGTTCTTTGCCTCCGAATCCTCTGCCTTCTCCTCTACAGGAGCCTCTTTTGCGCGGCCGTCGCTGTAGGTCTTGACGTGGGAAAGGATGATCTTCTTGCTTGCCTTGTTGAATTCCTCGACGCGGAAAGGAAGCACCTCACCTGCCTTTGCGGGAGTGCCGTCTTCCTTTGCGAGGTTCCTTGCGGAGCAGTAACCTTCAACGCCGTCAGCGAGGGTGACGATTGCGCCCTTCTCGACGAGGTTCGCGATGGTGCCGTTATGTACGGAACCTACGGTGTAAACGGTCTCGTAGGAATCCCAGGGATTCTCTTCGAGCTGCTTGTGACCGAGGCTCAGACGGCGGTTAGCCTGGTCGACTTCGAGGACGACTACCTCGAGGGGCTCGCCGATGGCGGTGAACTCGGAAGGATGCTTGACCTTCTTGGTCCAGCTGAGGTCGCTGATGTGCACGAGGCCGTCAACGCCCTCTTCGAGCTCTACGAAGACGCCGAAGTTGGTGAAGTTGCGTACCGTAGCGGTATGCTTGGAGTTGATGGGGTATTTCTCGGTGATGGTTGCCCACGGATCGGGTTTGAGCTGCTTGATACCGAGGGACATCTTGCGCTCCTCGCGGTCGAGGGTGAGGATGACTGCCTCTACCTCGTCACCAACCTTGAGGAAGTCCTGTGCGCTGCGCAGGTGGAGGCTCCAGCTCATTTCGGAGACATGGATGAGACCCTCTACGCCGGGCTGGACCTCGACGAATGCACCGTAGTCAGCGATGACGACGACCTTGCCCTTGACAACGTCACCAACCTTGAGGTTGGGATCGAGAGCATCCCACGGATGAGGGCTGAGCTGCTTGAGACCGAGAGCGATACGCTTCTTGGTGTCGTCGAAGTCGAGAATGACCACGTTGATCTTCTGGTCGAGCTGGACGACCTCTTCGGGGTGGCTGATGCGGCCCCAGGAGAGATCGGTAATATGAATGAGACCGTCCACACCGCCGAGGTCCACGAAGACGCCGTAAGAGCAGATGTTCTTGACGGTTCCCTCGAGTACCTGGCCCTTCTCGAGACGGCTGATGATTTCGGCCTTCTGAGCCTCGAGTTCAGCCTCGATGAGAGCCTTGTGGGATACCACTACGTTGCGGTATTCCTGGTTGATCTTGACGATCTTGAATTCCATTGTCTTGTTGACGAATACGTCATAGTCGCGGATGGGCTTGACATCGATCTGGCTGCCGGGGAGGAATGCCTCGATGCCGAATACATCTACGATCATACCGCCCTTGGTGCGGCACTTGATGTAACCCTTGACGATTTCGTTGTTTTCGTAAGCCTCGTTGACCCTGTCCCAGGAACGGAGGGAACGTGCCCTCTTGTGGGAGAGAATCAGCTGACCCTTCTTGTCTTCAGCGTTCTCCACGAAGACATCCACCTTGTCGCCTACTGCGAGGTCGGGGTTGTAGCGGAATTCGTTGATGCTGACAACACCTTCGCTCTTGTAGCCGATGTTGACGATAACTTCGCGCTTGTTCAACGCGACGACGGTACCCTCGACCACTTCGTTCTCGCTGACGCGGGAAAGGGTCTGGCTGTAGCTCTCTTCGGTAGCCGCCTTGTCGGCCTCGTCGAAGCCGTCATTTTCGAATGCATCCCAGTCGAACGTATCGTTGTCCGCCGACGCATTGCTTTTCTTGTTTTTCCTGGGTGCGGGTGCCACTTCGGGCTCTGCAACCGGTTCTGCAGCGGTCTCTTCGACCTGCTCTGCAACGGTCTCTACGGTCTCGGCTGCCTGGGCTGCCTGCTCCTCGATGACCTCTTTGTTTTCAATCTCGTTTGCCATTGTTTGTAATTCGTTTAGCAATAAGTAGTTAGACTATATTTATAGTACTCCGTTTTTTGGAGCCTGCAAAGATAAGACTATTTCTTTGTTTTACAAACAAATCTTTTTCGCTTTGTCTCTTCCGGCTCCGGGATGTACCTGTTAAAACCGTCTCGCTCCGCTCGACCCCTCCCACTTCGTGGGCCCCTCCCTCTTATGTTGCCGAGGGTGGCACAGGTTTTCCCAGGTACATCCGCTCCGCCGTTGAAGCGACAAAGCTTGTTATTTTTGTTTAAAAAAAGTATATTTGTAGATTACTGGAATCAAGCGAAAACAATCGAAACAAAATCCATAAAACACTATGAAAAATCCCGACCGCATTAAGAGGACAATGCTCGCAGCAGCTATGCTCCTTTGCGCCCTCCAGGGCCTGAACGCACAGGAAATCAACTACAAGACTCCGCCGAAGGATGTCATGGAGATGATTCTCGCAGCGCCCATTCCCAAGGCTGTCTTCAACCGCCAGATGGACATGGCTGCCATCTACGGCAGCAGCGAACCGTATGTGAAGATTGCCGAGATGGCTGCAATCAACGAGTTCAAGGTGGCAGGCCTGCGCCTCAACGCCGACAACTTCAGCCAGACCCGCAAAACCACATTCAACAAACTTGAAATCCTCAACGTCTCCACCGGCGAGAAGAAGGCCGTGACGGGAATGCCTGTCAACGCCAAGATACACGACTTCAAATGGTCCCCCGACGGCAAGACCCTCTGCTTCCTCAACGACACCAAAAACGAGGTCGAGCTCTATAAGGTGGACGCTATGGCCGGGAATCCCTCAGCAGTAAAGATCAACGCCAACCGCGTCAACAGCATCTTCGGCAGCCCGTTCGCATTCCTCGACGACAACACCATAATATACAGGAGCGTGCCGCAGGATCTCGGCAAGTTCCCCGAGCAGGGCAACCCCAAGGGCCCCATCGTACAGGAGAGCATCAACCGCAGAGGCTCCTACAGGACCTATCAGGACCTCCTGAAATCCCCCTACGACGAGGCTGTCTTCCAGTATCTCTGCACCTCGGTCTTCTCCGTATATGACGGCAACGAGACAAAGACCATCGGAGAGAAGGGCATCATCAAGAGCTACGACATCTCCCCCGACGGAAAATACATGATGGTCTCCACCACCCACAAGCCCTACTCCTACTCCTCCACCTACAACTCCTTCCCCTCCAAGAACGAGATCTGGAGCACTGCCGACGGTTCCGTGGTAAAGGTGCTCAGGGATCTTCCCAAGAAACCCGGGAAAGAGGAGGCGAAGCCCGCCGACAAGGACAAGAAGGAGCCCAAGGCCCCTGCAAAGCCCTCCAAGGGCGCATACTCCTGGCGAACTGACAAGGGCGCAGTCCTCACCTGGACCGAAACCCTCCCCGCCGAAGACGGCAAGGAGGAGATGCGCGGTCCCGACGGAATGCCTTTCCCTTCGGACAGGCCCTTCCCCGGTGACGAAGAGAGGGAAGAGGACAAGGACAAGCCCGAAAGAACCTGGTACACTGCCGTTTACCAGTGCGAGGCACCTTTCGATGTGGACAATGACAAGAAACTCGTCATCACCTCCGAGTACCGTATAGGCAGGGTGATCTGGGGCAACGACAAGGTGGCCCTCTACACCGACAACTCCTCGAAGCAGAAACTGACCCGCACATTCGTATTCAATCCCTCCGACACCACGGTCCGCAGGCTGCTTCGCTCCGAAGACACCTCCCTCGACACCCTCGGCAACCGTCCCGTTTACGGTTCGGTCTGTACCGAGAGGGGTACCGGCAAGCTCAAGCTCGACCCGAAAAACGCATATATCCTCTACACCGGCGAATCGAGGCTCGACGAGAACAACGACGGAATGTCCTTCATCGACCGTATGAGCCTCAAGGACGGCAAGACCGAGAACGTCTGGATGGGCAAGGCTCCCTATAAGGAACTGATTTCCGGCATCAGGAAATTCGACGCCAAGAGCGTGGACTTCATCACCACCAGGGAGTCCGGGACCGAAGTGCCCAACTATATGGCAGTCAGCGTAAAGAACAAGAAACTTACCGAGACTCCCATCACAGACTTCAAGAACACCATCCCCCACTATGACAGGATCCGCAGCGAATACATCACCTACAAGCGTGCAGACGGCGTAAACTGCGCGGCCAGGGTATTCCTCCCGGCAGACTACGACAAAGAACGTGACGGAAAACTGCCCGTCTTCATGTGGACCTATCCCTACGAGCACAGGACTGTCGTCAGCGCCGAGAGGCGTCACAAGGCCGACAGGTACGGCTTCGTGGTGCCCAACCGCAACAAGCAGGTCTTCTGGTGCCTCAATGGATATGCGGTGGTGCTCGAATGGTCGATGCCGATCATCTCCGAGAAGAACGGCGGACAGCCCAACGAGGTCTTCCGCAAGAACCTGGTAATGAACGCCGAAGCCATCATCAAGGCGCTTGACGAGGCAGGCATCGGCGATCCCGACAGGATGGCTGTCGGAGGCCACTCCTACGGTGGCTTCATGACCGGCAACCTGCTGGCCCACACCCGCCTCTACAAACTCGGAGTGGCCAACAGCGGCGCATACAACCGCACCCTCACTCCTTACGGTTTCCAGAGCGAGAACCGCGACTACTGGAAGATTCCCAAAATCTACAACGAAATGTCGCCTTACAACTACGCCGACAAGGTGAAGGATGCCATCCTGCTCACCCACGGACAGATGGACGACAACACCGGCACCCACCCCATCCAGTCGGAGCGCTTCTACTATGCCATTGCAGGTCACAACGGCAAGGCGCGCTGGCTGCAGCTCCCCTATGAGGGCCACGGATACCTGTTCAAGGAGAACCTGCTCCACTACTTCTATGAGGTCGGCTCGATGCTCGACAAGTATGTCAAGAACGCAAAGCCGAAGCCGGAGAAGCCCGAAGGCAAGCCCGGTAAACCCGAACCCAAACCTACTGACGAATAATCATTTACAATAACAACCATGTCAATCAGACGGCACATATCAGCCGCGCTTGCAGCAGCGGCCCTCCTGATGATTCCGGTATCTGCCGGCGCCCAGGAGGTAAAATACGAACGTCCTTCGAAGGATGTCGAAGAGATGATCCTTGCGAAACCTCTTCCCAAGATCGTCTTCAACGACCAGATGACCGAAGGAGTCATCTATCAGCCGGAGGTAAAGTATCAGCCTCTTTCATATATAGAATCTATCAGGGAATTCAAGGTGGCCGGACTGCGCCTCAACGGCGACAACTTCAGCCAGACCAGGAAGGCTTTCTATGAGAACATCGAGCTCATCACAGCCGCAACCGGAGTCACGAGGCCGATTGCAGGACTGCCTGAAGGGCTGATGGCCCACACCTTCAAATGGTCGCCCGACGGACGCTGGCTCTGCTTCCTCAACGACACTCCCAGGGAGGTGGAACTCTATAGGGTGGATGTCAAGGCAGCCGAGCCCGTTGCCGTAAAGATCAACGAGAGGCCCGTCAACAGTATCTTCGACGCCGCCTATGCATTCATCGGCAACGACGCGGTGATCTACAAGAGCGTGCCGCGCAACATAGCCCCCTTCCCCGAGGAGAAACTTCCGGAAGGGCCGATAATGCAGTCGAGCAAGGGGCGCAAGGAGACCTACAAGACCTATCAGGACCTGCTGAAATCGCCCTTTGACGAGGCCGTCTTCGATTATCTCTGCACCGCCGAACTCTCGCTCTTCGACGGCACTTCGACACGCACTCTCGGCAAGCCCGGCATCATCAGCGCCTTCAGCGTCTCTCCCGACTGCAACTATGTGATGTACACCACGATACACAAGCCTTACACCTATGCCAAGCCCCACGGCAACTTCTACAAGAGAGTGGCGATAATGGGTATGGACGGCAAGGACGTGAAGGTGCTCAAGGAACCGAAAAACGCCCCGAAGGGGACCCCTTCCAGGAGTTCATGGAGCTGGAGGAAGGACAAGCCCGCGACCATGTCGTGGATAGAGAAGCCCTCCGGTAAGGATTATTCGATAAAGCAGTGCGTCTATCCTTTTGATTTCGAGAAGGATGCGGAAACAATCACCACCTCCGGCGACGAGATTTCCGGCGTCATCTGGGGCAACGACAGGACCGCCATCCGCATCGAGACCTCCAAGCAGCAGAAGCTTCGCAAGATAGTGGCTTTCAACCCCTCCGACCCCGCCTCTCAGAATGTTCCCCTGGTTGTGGAAGACACCCACGACCTCGGCTCGAACGTCACCACCTTCATCGGTTCCATCCGCAAGGTCAAGGGAGACAACAAGGCGGTGATCGACCCGAAGGGGAAATACGTCCTCCTCTACGGCAACAACCGAATGGGAGATGACGGCCTGAAATACAGCTACATAGACCGCATCAGCCTGAAGGACGGCCAGACCGGGACCATCTGGACCTCCGGTACAGAATATAAGATTACCCTCGTCGACGTACTCTCCTTCTCAGAGAAGGGGCTCAGCTTCGTGGCTACTAAGGAGTCTTCCACAGAAGTACCCAACTACTATTTCGTGAACGTGGACAGAAAGGGCCGTGCGACCGAGAAGAAGATCTCCTCCTTCGTCAACACCCTGCCCCACAGCGAGCAGATCCGGATGGAGTATCTCCAGTATAAGCGAGCCGACGGCCTGAACTGTGCCGCAAGGGTTTATCTTCCTGCGAATTACGACAAGGACCGCGACGGTGCACTGCCGGTCTTCATGTGGACCTACCCTCACGAGCACTACACCATGCGCAGCGCGGAATACAACTTCAGGGCGAGCCACAACACCTTCGCGATGCCCGACCAGTTCAACCAGATATTCTGGTGTCTCAAGGGATACGCGGTGGTCCTCGACTGGACTATGGCGCTGGTGGCTCCCGACAGGGACGGCGACTACAATGCCGAGTTCGTCAAGAACCTGAAACTGAGCGCTGAAGCCATCGTAAACGCGCTGGCCGAGGCAGGCATCGGCGACCGCAACAGGATGTCCGTCGGAGGCCTATCCTACGGCTCCTTCATGACCGGCAACCTGCTGGCACACACCGACCTCTACAAATGCGGATTCGCCAACAGCGGAGCCTTCAACCGTACCCTGACCCCGTTCGGATTCCAGTACTACGGCAAGGAGTACTGGGAGGCTGAGCAGATCTACCACGACATGTCGCCCTTCAATTATGCAGACAAGATCAAGACCCCGATCCTGATCACCCACGGCCAGATGGACGAGAATACCGGTACCCACCCCATCCAGTCCGAAAGGCTCTACTATGCGATTGCCGGACACGGCGGGGATGCGACCTACCTGCAGCTGCCTTACGAGGGGCACAAGATGGCATTCCGTGAGAATGTCCTGCACTACTTCTCGGTGGTCGGGAAGATGCTCGACAAATATGTAAAGAACGCCAAATAAGAATAATTACTATATTTGCGCCCTATTTTCAGACAGATATGGCAGACACACTACTTGACAAGCTCGACGGGCTGAAGGAGAAATACGCCGAAATAGCGAGACAGATCGCCGATCCGGAGACCATGTCCGATATGAAGCGCTATGTCCAGCTCAACAAGGATTACAAGGAGCTTGAACCCATCATAGCCGCCGGCGACAAGTACCGCAAGATGGTCAGCGACCTGGCCGGAGCGAAGGACATCCTCATGAACGAAAAGGATGAGGACCTGCGCGAAATGGCCAAGGAAGAGGCGGCCCAGATCGAGGAGGAGATTCCGAAGATGGAGGAGGAGATCAAGATAATGCTCATTCCCGCCGATCCCCAGGACGGCAAGAATGCCATTATGGAGATCCGCGGCGGAACCGGCGGCGACGAAGCCGCCATCTTCGCGGGCGACCTCTTCAGGATGTACTCCAAGTACTTCGAGCGCAAGGGCTGGAAATGCGAGGTCACGAGCGTCAGTGAAGGCACTGCAGGCGGCTACAAGGAGCTTATCTGCAAGGTCACCGGCGAGAAGGTGTACGGCACCCTCAAATATGAGAGCGGAGTGCACCGCGTGCAGCGCGTTCCCCAGACCGAAACCCAGGGCCGCGTCCATACCTCCGCAGCATCCGTGGCAGTCCTGCCCGAAGCGGACGAATTCGACGTGGAAATCGACATGAAGGATGTCCGCAAGGACACCTTCTGCTCCTCGGGTCCGGGTGGACAGTGTGTCAATACCACATATTCAGCAATACGCCTCACCCATATTCCTACGGGAATCGTGGTGCAGTGCCAGGACGAACGTTCACAGCTCAAGAATTTCGACAAGGCTCTCAACGAGCTGCGTACCCGACTCTACAACATCGAGTACCAGAAGTATCTCGACAGCATCTCCGCACAGCGCAAGACGATGGTCTCCACCGGCGACCGCAGTGCGAAGATCCGCACCTACAACTATCCTCAGAGCCGTGTCACCGACCACCGCATCAACTACACGATGTACAATCTCCCCGTCTTCATGGACGGAGACATCCAGGAGGTCATCGACCAGTTGCAGATTGCGGAGAACGCCGAGCGGCTCAAGGCCGCCGGAGAGTGACGAGATCCTCGAGAGCAGCCTGGGCACAGGCGCAGCCGAATACCGCGGGCAGGTACGACAAAGTGCCTGCCTGCGATTTTTTATTGCGTTCCTCGGAGACAATGATCGCCTCGCGGTCGGGCAGTTCCTCGGAGAAGACCACCTTCACCCCTTTGCTTATCCCCTCCTTGCGGAGCCTCTTGCGCAGCATATATGCAAGGGGACAATTGTGCGATTTGGAGAGGTCGGCGATGCGGACCTTCGTCATGTCGGTCTTGGCTCCGGAGCCCATTGAGGAGACCATCGGAATCCCCTCGCGCACGCAGTACTTTATGAGTTCCACCTTGGGGGTGAGGGTATCGATGGCATCCACGAGGAAATCGGGCCTGCGGGGCCCCAGGATGGCATCCACATTCTCACCCGTGACATATTCGGAGAGAATCTCGACCTTTATATCGGGATTGATGTCGCGAAGCCGCGCCGCCATAACTTCGCTTTTTGGAAGGCCCATCGTCGAGTCGAGGGCCAGCAGCTGGCGGTTCTTGTTGGAAGGGGCCACGACGTCCGAATCTATCAGCAGGAAGGAGCCCACTCCAGCCCTGGCGAGCATCTCAGCGGCATAGGCGCCGACGCCGCCCAGGCCTACCACGGCCACCTTCGAAGAGGCCAGCCTTGCGAGCTTCTCCTCCCCGAGTATGATTGCAGTGCGTTCCTGCCAGGAGTACATGGTTCAGAGCCCTTTTGCCTTGGCCTCGTCCCAGATGGCATCCATCTCGGCGAGGGTCATATCGCGGAGGTCGCGGCCAAGCTCCTTAGAGCGGAGCTCAAGATAGGTAAAGCGGTCGCGGAACTTCTTGCAGGTGCGTTCCAGCGCCGTATCGGGATTCAGGTCGTAGAGCCTTGCGGCATTCACTACGGAGAAGAGCACGTCGCCGAGTTCGCCCTCTGCGCGTGCCACGGAGTCGGGATCGGAGGGAATCATTCGCGCAAGTTCGTGGCGCAGTTCCGACTGCTCCTCGGCCACCTTATTCCAGACATCCTCGCGCTTGTCCCAGTCGAACCCCACTGCGCGGGCCTTGTCCTGGATGCGGTAGGCCTTGATCAGCGAAGGGAGGGATTCGGGGACTCCGGAGAGGACTGTCTTGTTGCCGTCCTTCTCGGTGCGCTTTATCTGCTCCCAGTTCCTGACCACGTCACCCGCGGTCGCCGCCACGGTCTCGCCATAGACGTGAGGATGACGGTATATCAGCTTGTCGCAGAGATGGTTGATGACTTCGGAGATATCGAAGGCTCCCTGCTCCTGCCCTATCTTGGCATAGAACACCACGTGAAGCAGAACGTCCCCGAGCTCTTTCGAGACCTCGTGGAGGTCGCCCGACATCAGGGCGTCGCTGAGTTCATAGACCTCTTCGATGGTCTGCGGGCGGAGGCTCTGGAAGGTCTGCTTGCGGTCCCAGGGGCACTTCTCGCGAAGTTCGTCAAGTATGTCGAGCAGGCGGGCGAAGGCCTGCATCTCCTTCTCGCGTGCCATTATTCCTTGGGTTCGATGTAGATACTGAAGAAGAGCGGGGCGTATTCTGCGATCCGGGTACTGGAGCCGCCTTCGCCGTAGCCGTAATTGGAGTTGAAGAAGGTCTCGGCCCTGTCGCCGTACTTCATCAACGCGAGTGCGCGGGTAAATCCCTGGATGTTCGAGCTGTTGGAGATGAAGGAGGCGAGATCGGTATAATAGGTCACGCTCATCGCTTCATAGGAGCCGGAAGCGTCGTATATACGGTATTTCTTGGCGGTATCCTTGATATTGGTGTCGAAGACCGTTCCGTCGAGGCGGCGGCCTATGTACCAGACATTGACGGAACTCTCGTCAGCGATGCTGTCGCAGCCGGGAGTCTCGGAGACGAGTTTGTAGTAGAAGCCTTCGGCAATCGTATCCATTGCACCGTAGTACTTTGCGCTGAACTCCTTCAGCTGCCTCTCCTGGACTTCATAGATGTCGTCTATCACATCGTCGATCTCCACCTCATATATGACATTGTCGGTCTCGGAAGAGGGGAAAGCGTTGTAACCGGAATTGGTTACCAAGCTCTGCGCCAGGGGGATGGCTACCGTAGCCTTTCCGCCGACGCGCATCGTCCTGATGATCGGCTCAAGCCCGGTGGGCAGGCTTTGGAAACCCACACGCCAGATATCGCTGCCGTAATAGTCAGCTTCCGAGAAGGTTCCAAGCTGTTTGCAGAGATCGATATAATTGGTGGATTTGATGTTGCCAGAAAGGTCCCTGCGGACATAATGGGCGCAGACGTATGAGGAATCCCCCACTGCCTTGCCGCTGCCCTGAAGGAAGTTGAGCACGTATACTCCGGAGTCGTTCGGCATCACGTCCTTGCCATAGTTCACCCTCACCCAGGAGGCCAGCACCTTGTCGTACGCCGAGTTCGAGGAGTCGGCGGTTGTCTTGGCGCAGGAGCCCGCCGCCAGAATCAGCAGCAGTAATGCAGCGGCTGTCAATAATCTCTTCATATCGTGTTTTCTTTATTTCTTTTTGATATCCAATGTTTTAATGTGGAACATAAGGGCCGACATCGGCGGAACTACGCCGAGCGACGAATCGTAATATCCATATTTCGCGGAGAAGAAGACATAGCACTCCTCCCCCTTCGCCACTCCTTCGAGACCCTTCTCAAGCCCCTTGACAAGGTCGTTCGGGCCAAGTTCCACAGTCACCTCGTCGGTAAGGAATCGGGTGGAAGGCGAACTAGTAAAGACGTTGCCCTCGATCATCATCCTTATGGAATCGCCGGGCGCGGCAAGGACGGTACTGTCGCCGGCGATAACTATCACCCTGTTGGCACCGCCGTTGCGGAAAACCTCATAATCAGCGTATTTGGAGGTGATATACTTATCGATTGCAGCTTCCTGATTGACCAGGGTGAGGGCATTCTCGCTCTGGCAGGAGGCAAACAGCACGACGGCCGCAAATATGATTGTGACTCTGTTCATTTTCCGAAATATTCCTCCAACGATTTCAAGAAATATGCCGGAATCTCCTCCGTGGGGAGGAAAAGCCTGCCTCCGGCGGCATTGATGTGTCCGCCGCCGTTGTACCATCCCCGGGCCAGCGCATTCACGTCGGTCCCCGGACGGGAACGGAGCGAAACCCTCACATACTCCTCGTCGCGGCACTCCGTGAAGAAGGCGGAAAGATTGACGCCCGCAATCGAGAGCGGCAGGTTGACGAAACCCTCGGCGTCCCCGGGACGGAAACTGTATTCCTGTTTCTCATCGGCCGTAAGGATCATAAAGGCCGCACCGTACTGAGGCAGGACGTTCATCTTGTCCTTGAGCAGATGGCCCATCAGGCGCATCCTCGGCTCTGTATGGTTGTTGAGCACCTTGAACTGCAGGGCATTCTTGTCCACTCCCATCTCCAGCAGGTCAGCCGCCATCCTGAAGGTGGATGGCGATACCGAATTCGCGAAATTGTTGGTATCGGTCATCATTCCTATATAGAGGTGCTCCGCCACTTCGAGCGGGATTCTGGAGACCTCGCCTCCGATCTCCGGCATGTTCAGGATAATCCGGTAGAGCAATTCGCAGGCGGAAGAGACTTCTGCGGTGGAATAGACCAGGTCGAAGTCCTCCCTGTCGGGAGCCACGTGATGGTCGATGAGCACTTTGCGGGCTTTGGAAGCGCGTATCGCATCCTCAAGGTATTCGGTTCGGGAGAGACGGTTGAAATCGAGACAGATGATAAGGTCGGCAGACTTGATGACGGCTTCCACGGCATCCGGAGAGGTTTCGAAATCCAGCAGTCCGCTCTGCGGAGGAGCCATGAAGGCGAGGTAGTCGGCAAGCGGACAGGGCAGCACAGGAGTCACCTCCACGCCGCGGGAACGCAGAAAGAGGGTGCAGGCCATCAGAGACCCTGCCGCATCGCCGTCCGGCCTGAAATGGCTGATGGTTACGACGCGGGAGGAAACGGATATCAGAGCCTCAAGTGGCGCAGTGTCGGGGAATGCCGTCTCTTTTGTCATATCTCAATTCGAGATGCAAAATTACAAATATATTGTTGCAAGTGCTAAATATTTATCCTACTTTTGTAGGAAGTTTCAAAACCGATTTTTATCAAATCATCAATATGAAAAAGTTACTCACTTACTTCATTTTGCCCCTTCTGGCATTAGTACTGGCTTTCTTTATCGTCAGGAGCATCACCAAGCCCGTTAACTTCAACAAGGAGGTTGACGCCCGCAAGGCTGTGGCTATCGAAAGGCTCAAGGATATCCGTACCCTTCAGACCACCTACAAGTCGGCCTACAACCACTACGCTCCCACGATGGATTCGCTCATCGAATTCTACAATAACGGCAAGATCGTCATCATGACCCAGTTCGGTTCCGAGGACGACTCCCTCGCCGTCAACCATACCGAAGCTGTCAAGAAGACCCTCCGCGGCCTCAAGGGCGTTCAGCTCAACGAGAAGCTCTACGAACTCTATCAGAAGGGTGACAAGAACCTCATCGTCCGTCTCCCCGTTCCCAAGGCAGTGAAGGACACCCTCTTCAACGACAGGCCCGACTTCGATCCCGAGAAACTTCGCTACATCCCCTTCTCCGAGCCTGACACCATTATCATGAAGACCGTCGTCAAGATGGTATCCGGCGTCGAGGTGCCCCTCTTCGAGGCACAGATCCCTTACGGATGGCGTCCCGGTCCCGGCCAGCCTTTCAGGGGCCTGCTGAAGGATATGGATGAGCAGCTCATCATCAACCTCAACGCAACCTATACCGACACCAACCGTTATCCCGGTCTGATGGTCGGCTCCATCGAGAACGCGAACAACAACGCCGGTAACTGGGAGTAGTGTTCAAGTACACTCTCGTACCGACAGGGTTCTTCTCTCCTGCCGACGCCCATAAGATTTTATCGGAAGCGGTACGGCTCTCGGAAAAGGATAAAGTCAATTATCAGGAACTGCCTCATTTCAAGGCAGTTCTTGTTTATGCACTCTCTGAAGAGGGGAAGGCTCCCGTGATTGCGGGGCTGCTGGATAAAGTGAGCTCCATTGCAGGCGAGGTCAAGGTTGCCGCCTGCTTCGATGCGGCTGCCCTCCATCTGGTCATTGTCTCGGGCGAAAAGTTGCTGGCAGCCAACTCCTTCCCTGCTGCCGATCCGGTGACTGCGGAGTATTTCATCTTCGCTGCGTTGAAGCAGTTCCGGATCGATCCTCAGGCTGTGACGGTCTCTCTGGCAAAGCCTGCATCCCGCGAGATGATGAAAGATTTAATTCTCTATTGCAAGGGGGTGAAGGTGCTATGAGGATAGTCGGAGGAACACTGAGGGGCAAGACAATTATGCCGCCGGCCGGATATCAGGCGCGGCCAACGACCGACTTCGCCAAAGAGGGACTCTTCAACACCCTTACCAACGAGGTGGATTTTGCCGAAGTCTCCGTACTGGACCTCTTCTCGGGCACCGGCAGCATCTCCTACGAATTCGCCTCCCGCGGATGCTACGATATCGTAGCCGTGGAGATGAATCCAGCCAATGCCGGCTTCATCAAGAAGACCGTGGCGTCACTCGGGCTGAAGGGAGCCGTCCAGGTCGTTCACCACAACGCATTCGACTTCCTGGGCATCTGCACCAAGCAGTTCGACATAGTTTTCGCCGACCCGCCGTATGCCATCGAGGGGCTTGAAACCATCCCCGACAAGGTCTTGGCCGCGGGCATCCTGAAGCCCGGAGCACTGATGATCCTGGAGCACCCCGGGACCTTCGGATTCAAGACTCACCCCTGTTTCGTAAAGGAGCGGAAATACGGAAACGTCCATTTTTCCTATTTCAGGGCAGAGAAAAAAGAAATTTGAAATAATTTTATTTGCAAATTAAAGGAAAGTACCTATATTTGCAGTCCCAAAACCGAAACGGTGCGGTAGTTCAGTCTGGTTAGAATGCCGGCCTGTCACGCCGGAGGTCGCGAGTTCGAG
>JAFZXU010000003.1 GCA_017616655.1 Bacteroidales bacterium | reverse complement strand
GATTCTCCCGTGCGGGACGTCCTGGAGATCGGGCCGGGGATGGGCGTGCTGACGCAGTATCTGCTGCAGCGTGCCGACATCCGCTTGCGTGCCGTCGAGATCGACGAAGAGTAGGTGGATTACCTGCGGGAGCATTTCCGGGATTCACCCCGTCGCTCTACCAAGAAGACTTTCTGGAGCTGAACCTAGCCAAGATCTACGGCTCGCAGCCGTTCTGCATAATCGGCAATTTCCCCTACAACATCTCCTCTCAGATATTCTTCAAAGTGCTGGACAATGTCGACAGCGTGCCGCAGGTGGTGTGCATGGTGCAGAAGGAGGTGGCGGAGCGCATCGCCTCGCCGGCCGGCAACAAGAGCTACGGCATCCTGTCGGTGCTGCTGCAGGCCTGGTACGACATCGAATATCTGTTCACCGTCGGAGAAGGGGCCTTCGTGCCGCCTCCCAAGGTGAAATCTGCTGTCATCCGCCTGCGCCGCAACAGCCGGAGCGACCTGGGCTGCGACCCCGCGAAATTCAAGGCGGTAGTCAAGACGGCCTTCAACCAGCGCCGCAAGACGCTCCGCAATTCGCTGCGGCCTCTCAGCGAAAATGTCCCTGAACAATTCTCACAGCTCCGTCCCGAGCAGCTCAGCGTGGAGCAGTTCATCGAGCTTACAAATCTGCTGTCATAAAGAGCATATCATGAAAAGTTGTGTCGATAATAGTTGCTTACCGAACGGCCGGGGAGTGAAACGGCTCCTGCTGACCCTCTGCTTGCTTCTTATGGCCTCCATCGCCGCACCGGCCCAGAATGTGGTCGGCGATATAATAAGCGATGTCCTGAGCGACGCCGTGTCCGAGGCACTGGACGACGCTTTCGACGGAGCCTTCGAGAAGGCGCGCGAAAGGCGGCTCGAACGCAGGGCCGAACGGGAGGCCCGCCGCGCGGAAGAAGCTCTGGAAGACAGCCTTAAGGTGGTCATCTACGAGGAAGGCGAGGACGGTTATTACTATGTCAACGACGACGGCTACTACTATAGGGACGGGGTGATCTATGGGCCCGACGGCGAAGTGTTCTTCGATAGCCGTGATGGTGTGGTCATTGGCCCCGATGGCGAGGTTCTCTACTATGGCCGCGAGGTGGCTGACGAGGAAGAGTTCTACGACGATCCGGAGGGTGAGTACGACGAGGAATACGACGAGGAGTGGGAATATGAGATCCCTGAGTTCCGTCATGGGCTGGGAGTGTACGGCGGGCATTACTACATGACCGGCTACAGCAACAAGACCGGAACTTCTCGCCAGACGAATTACAACGACAAATTCCACCTCGGCATCAAATATTCTTTCTACGAAGACGATGAATTCGGATTCCTGCTCAAATACGAACAGAATACTTTCTGGGAGAGCTATCAGGGTGGCTATCCTATATCAGAGTCGATTTATGCTCCGGGTCTCGAGCTTTTCTTCCGGCCGAATCCGGATTTGAAGTTCGTCATAGGCTATGAGTCCAGGACGAACGGCGGGGTCGGCGATTATCTGAGGAGGATGAACTTCGCGCGCATATCGCTGTACCGATATTTCCCTCTTCGGGACGAGTCCTTCTTCTCGCTGGCCTTCCAGACTTATCTCGGCGCTGGATATGTCGGAGAAGACCGAAGCCTGGAAAATCTTTACATGTACAACGGCTATTTCACTGCCGGCGCATGGTACCAGACTCCAGACTCAAACTTCAAGATCCGCGTCACGGCGACCCCCTACGACCACTTCCGCCACTGCGGCGTCCAGGTCGACCTGCATTACCGCCCGTACTACAGCCTCCTCGACAACGTCTATTACATAGTCCAGTATGGTTACGGCCTGGAGCAGATGCAGCAGTACCTCCCTGCCAGCAAGGACCTCCTTCCCCAGCACTACATCCGCTTCGGCATCAGCATCTGCCCGGAATTTACTCTATAGTAGATTGAGCGTATTGTACAATCGTCAAAATATCAATCCTGTCCGTCCCAAGGGGTCTCTTCATTTGCGAAATGAATAGAAATAACGTCACCTTTGCTCGTGGTAATAATAATATCTATATCGCAATCCTTTGTGTGATTTGTTGAACTAGAACTAAACTTATATGAATTAAATCGAACGTCCTTTATCAATTCATTTGTTCCTTCATATACACCTTGATTCAACTGAATATCTAAGCTAGTACCCAACCCGAGGGAGTCATCAATTCCATTTATCAATATATGGTCGACCTTTTGCCCTGGTCTTGAATATGCGACATCTTTATACAATACTCCATGCATTTCCACGATAGGTTTAGCTTCTCTCCTATAAAGCGAAAAATCATACTTCTCTTTGTAGAAATAGCTTCGGTGTGATCCTATTTTTTCTCCATCTGGATAATCAATCAAAGAAGCCCCCCCCACAAACACTGATTGTATGGGATATACAAAAGCTCCTTCCCGCGTTACTATGGCGCCATCAGCTTTTGCCATTCCTGCTGGCTTTATGATAAGCGCATTGGAATCAGCATAATCAGAAACTATCTCTTCTTTTGTACAACCAAGAAGAGCCGATAATAATACTGCAAATGCTATAATTCTATTGAAAGAAGCCATGATTATTCAAAATGATTATTAATACCAAAACTATCTATGGCACAGATATGTATAATCAATCCTTGTCGCGGCTGTCGGGAGCAAGCGCGCCTGCCACGATATCGCGGTATTTGCGGGAGACGGGGAGCTGAGCGTCGCCGACCGAGACTGTGTCGGGCGTGGACAGCGTGGCCAGTGCGGCGTTCACGAGATATGATCTATGGATACGAAGGAACCCTTCGCCGAGGAGATTCTCCCACTGGCTGATGCCGGTCTTGTTGCGGTAGGATTCGCCGGCGGCCGTAACGATGCGCACCTCCGTGTCGTTCGACTCCACGTACGCGATGTCGGCTAGACGGAGAGTCACAGACTTACGGTCCGAAAAGAAGGTGACGCTGCGGTCCTTCTCCTTGAACCTCCTGCCGAGCCATTTCGCCCAGAAGAAATCTCCGATTGAAAGAACCGTGAGTATCAACCCGAGGAACACCGGGTTGATGAGCATCGGTGACACAGGCGCTTGCTCTTCTATATATCCGTACTCCGGATTGAGCCTGGCCCATACTATATGGTGAAGGACAAGAATCAGCAGCACCACCGAGACAAGCACCGCCAGCGACAGATACACCTTGTCCATCGGCTTGCGGGCGGTGGGCATGAAGCGCTCCAGGGCAAGGGCGCAGGGGCAGAAGAGCAGACTGATGAAGACCGCCTGGGCCAGAGAGTAGTCCAGGCTGACGAGAATGGCCGCCAGCAGAGCCAGCGCCACGAGCCAAAATGCAATCCTTGCCAGTGTCTTCATCGCAGTACAATGTTAGTCATTTTCGGCGGCGTATGCAATAGATTGCGCCCCACAGTGGGATTTGACAAGGATGGAAGGGGATTCAGATTTGGAGGAGGCGGCGCGCGCATCGTACCTTTGTGTCAGAAACAAACACACAATCGCCATGAAACCATTTTTATTTGCTATCAACCCGCTGCAACCGATCCAGGATGATTTTTTGGTTGCGGCCGAAAAGTCTCACTTTTCCATCTCAAATCTCTTCATTGAAGGCGGCCTGCCCGGCATGATTGTCATCACACTTTTTCTGATCGCACTTTTCATCGCCGCGTGGAAGGCTCCCCGCTGGGTTAAGGAGATCGGCATCGGAGCGATGGTCTTCGCCCTCTTCTGGAACATGCTTGGACTGTACCAGGCGATGGGCGCAGTGATGATGGCTGGTGATATCAGTCCCGCCCTCATCGCCGGCGGCATCAGAGTTGCCATGATCAGCCTTCTCTACGGCCTGATCGTATTCTTCATCTCGCTGATTATCCGCATAGCACAGAAGCCCAGAATCTAGGCTAGTCTCTTCGGGTGCTCCCATCGGTCCATTCTCTGGACCGGAGGGAGCGTTTTACCCATCAAAGTGCGCCTACCGTCCCGATAAATGGGACG
>JAFZXU010000033.1 GCA_017616655.1 Bacteroidales bacterium | reverse complement strand
GCTCCCCGGCTTCCCCATCGTTCTCCACGGCTCCTCCAGCGTTCCGCAGGAATATGTGGACATCATCAATGAGCTCGGCGGTAAGCTGCCCGATGCAGTAGGTATCCCCGAAGAGCAGCTCCGCGAGGCCTCCAAGAGCGCTGTCTGCAAGATCAACATCGACTCCGACAGCCGTCTTGCCATGACCGCAGCCATCCGCAAGGTCTTCCACGACAAGCCCGGCGAGTTCGACCCGCGCAAGTATCTCGGCCCCGCCCGTGACGAGATGAAGAAACTCTACATGCACAAGATCGTGAACGTTCTCGGTTCCGACGGAAAGGCTTAAACCATGTCAGAACAGAAATTCAGGATTGAAAGTGACCTCCTCGGTGAACTCCAGGTTCCCGAGGAGGCCTATTATGGGGTGCAGACTCAGCGTGCAATCAACAATTACCGCATCTCCACCACCCATATGTGCGACTATCCGGAGTACATCATAGCAATGGCGTACGTCAAGATGGCCGCAGCAGAGGCAAACGCCCGTCTGGGCGTCCTGGACCGCAAGATCGCAGATGCGATAGTTGCAGCCTGCAAGGAAATCGTGGACGGCAAGCTTCACGACCAATTCCCCGTGGATATGATGCAGGGCGGCGCCGGAACCTCGGTGAACATGAACGCCAACGAGGTTATCGCCAACCGCGCTCTGGAACTCATGGGTCACAAGAAGGGAGAATACCAGTATTGCTCCCCCAACGACCATGTGAACTGTGCGCAGAGCACCAACGACGCCTATCCCAGCGCCTTCCGTTATACCTTTGTCCGCATGAACAGGCACCTGGAAGAGGCCCTGAAGAATCTCATCGCCTCCTTCCGCGCCAAGGGCGAGGAATTCAAGGATGTGATAAAGATGGGCCGCACTCAGTTGCAGGACGCTGTTCCCATGACCTCCGGCCAGGAGTTCAACGCCTTCGCGAACAACCTTGAGGAAGAGCTCGCAAACCTCGAACGCAACGCAGTGCTTCTCAAGGAAATCAACATGGGCGGCACTGCCATCGGCACCGGCCTCAACGCCGTTCCCGGCTTCGCCGAACTCTGCACCGAGCTCATGAGCGAGTTCACCGGAGACCTCTTCGAAAAAGCCGCAGACCTTGTGGAAGCCACGCCCGACACCGGCGCCTACGTAAGCTACTCGGCAGCGCTCAAGCGTCTGGCAGTCAAGCTTTCTAAGACTTGTAACGACCTCCGTCTCCTTGCCTCCGGTCCCCGTTGCGGCCTGCACGAGATCAATCTCCCCGCAATGGCTCCCGGTTCTTCCATCATGCCCGGCAAGGTGAATCCCGTGATTCCCGAGCTCATGAACCAGATCTGCTTCAAGGTCATAGGCAACGACACCACGGTAGCCTTTGCTGCAGAAGCCGGTCAGCTTCAGCTTAACGTGATGGAACCCGTGATTGCAGAATCAGTGCTCGAGAGCATCACATGGCTCATCAACGGCATGAACACCCTCCGCACCAAGTGCATCGACGGCATCACCGTGAACGCCGACCACCTCTACAAGATGGTCAAGCACTCCATCGGTATCGTCACCGCCCTCAACCCCTATATCGGCTACAAGGCCTCCACTAAGGTCGCCAAGGAAGCCCTGGAAACAGGAGTGGGCGTCTACGACCTGGTTCTTCACCACGGCCTTATGACAAAGGAAAAACTCGACGAGGCCCTGGATCCCAAGGCCATGACGAGTTCTCATGAGTTCCTGAAATAATTCCTATTAGAAGGAATGCAGATAGCATCTAGCCTCTTGCCACTTGCAGGAGGCTAGATTCTTTTTACTGATTAGGAAATTCAGCATCCCGCTGTCGAAGAAGCGCAGGCCCCAATCGTCGTTTTCATCAATCTGAAGCAGCGAAACCATGCCCGGAGCCGCCTCGCGCACTTCTTCGAAATATGGTTTGCCGAGCAGACAAGTATAACTCTCGGATCCGCCGAAAAGAATCTCCTCGGCCGGAAGGCAGGCCGGAGTGCCGTCTTCATAGACTATGCTGTGGGTGTGCAGATTCTCGCAAGTTGGAGAATACAGCACCTTGAAATACTGCGGATTCCACTCCCCCATTCCCGGGGCCACGTCGGCGTCGAGATTACCCAGAAAATAGTCCAACGCCGCGAAGAAATAGAGCATTCCTTCATGAGGCAGCAGGCCTTCGGGATCGTACGGTGCCAGGTCGGCGCAGCGGATTTGGCAGACGAAGGTGAGCGGGTCGTAATACAGTTCCCCATCCACGTTTACCGGCACCTCCGGATACTCGAGCTCCTCGGGCATATCGGGGAAGCCCCACCATTTGCTGCGGCCGAAGAGCTCGGAATCCGTTTTTCGCGTAGTTATACCTATCATCCGCCTAGAAGATGAACTGCCAGAGTTTCACTATGAGGCCCCATATCCATTTCAGGAGCATGAAGCCCAGTGCGATTGCGTAAACAACTGCGATAAGGGCTATCTTAATTACCTGCAGGGCCAGCCAGAACGCTCCCGATGTAAGGACCGAGAGGCCGAGATAGTTGAGGCCAAGCATCACGGCAAGTATACCTGCCGCTATGAGGATATAGAGCCCCATGCCTGTAAATACATAGCCAAACACGGTCAGATGCCGCGCCTTGCTATGGTCGGAGTTGTTCATAATCGATTTTATGAACCAGAGCAAGCCCAGGAAAATCAGGCACTGCAAAATCGGCACGCAGGAGGACGGCCTCCACGCGGGATCGTTGACGATATGGGCGTAACGCAATACTGGATTGAGCTCGTGGTAGAAATTATAGATAAACGGAGTCCCCAAAAGAGCTACCAGCCAGAACATCAGGTCGTTACCCATATTATAGAGAGCATTGAGGTGGGAGTTCACCTTGGATTCGATGCCGAACTGCTGGGTGTCGCGTCCGTAGACATTCAGCTTGTCTACTTGTTCCAGCAACTTGCGGGCCTTGATGGTACCCACGCCGCCAACCTTCTTGTTCGCCTCTTTCAGCCATTTGTCGGCCAGCTCGGTGATAGGAGACACGCCTGCGTAGAAGCGCTCTTCACCGAGGGCTGAGGTTATGCAACCGGTGTAGGTACGCCCCTTATAGGTGTACTGCACATACCAGACGTCCACCCTGTAGATGTCGGCCTCCTGAAAGAGGATACGGCGACGGCTGTGAGTATCCGAAGCGTGCTGGCCGATGAAGGAGTCGAGTTGCGCGCCTATCTGGCTTTCTTCTGTGAAGACGCCCTTACTGATAGCCGTCTGACGCTCGTGGAAGAGATGCTTGCCCAGATAATCTTTCTTCTGGTCCACGATTTCGGCAATCCTGGATACGTTGTCCGTATAGAAATAGTGCGATGATACTTTGTCGGCGAGCTCCTGATCGATGGTGAAACAGTGTACGTTTTTGCCGTTGCCTTCGCAGACCGGACAGGTAACCTTTCCACTGCCCCGGCATGTGCTGCACTGCACCGTACCGCTGCCGCCGCAATTGCCGCAGTTTACATAGTAATAGTGCGTCCTATAGCCGTAGACCGGCTCACGGTGGCCGTCGGAGTAAACATTGTATCCGGTTACCTCATATCTGGATTCGCTCTTCTGAATCTGTCCGCTTCCGCCGCAGCTGCTACAGGTATTTCTACCGTCGCCGCCGCAGTTGGAGCAGATCACCCTACCGCTGCCGCTGCATCGGGTACATGTCTCCACGTGGTGAGAACCCGGCACCTCAAAGGACTTGCCGTTATGCACGAACTTGTCCGTTGTGAGCAGGTTGTAGCTCCACACATCCACATCGGAAGGTTTGTAGAACCTGCGGTTATAGACGTCTCCACCCCTGTACGGATACTGCTTGTTGTTGACCGGACGGGTATCGTACTGGGAATGCAGATGTTCTACGTAAATGGGATCGAGGTCGTACTTCTGCAGCACTATCTCGTTTCCGTAGTCGCCGAAGGGATGGCCCTCCGAGCGCGAGGCATATTCGTTTATCAGCCTTTTTACCCTCTCCCGTGCATCATTGTCGATGGGAAGAGACTGGTGTCTTAAATACTTTTCCGACATAGCCGTTCTTATACAGGTTTAACGAAGAAAGTCTTGATTACCTTTATGGTGAAAATCACCGCAAAAGCGACAAGCACCACCAGGAAATAAATAGTAAGGCCCGGGCTGTACCCCTCGGCCGGGAGGGACTCGAAAGTAACTTCTACGCGCTCCATAAAATTGGCCTTATAGTCGGCCAGAGCCTCGGGAGAGGCCTTCGCGGCCGCCTTCTTGGCAGCGTCCTCCTTCATTTTGTCTTCCTTGCGAAGCTTTTCGGCATACTTCTCACGGGCAGCCTTCTCGGCCGACTGCGACCAGCTGACCTTGAACTCCTTGAACAGTTTGCCGATGGCGATCTTCTTGAAGGGCGACGCAATCTCGCGGGCTGCGGTGGCCGTAAAGATGGAATCGACTGGTATTTCCTTACTCCTGGTTCTCAGGGCCTCCTGTTGAACCGGGTCGGTAATCTTCTCTCTCTTTTTGTGCCTGGTACAAGAGGAAAAACTCACCAGTACCGTGAGAGCCAGCATGATTATTAAACCTGTTCTTTTCATAGATGATATAATGATTACAATATTTTCGCAAGTATGACGGATGTATTGTCCACTCCCCCGCCTTCGCAGGCCATGCGGTAGAGGCCGTCGGCGCCCGCCCCTTCGGACAGGGCGGCCTCGATCTCTTCGTCGGACACCATATCCGACAGGCCATCCGAGCAGATGAGAAGCATATCTCCGGGGAGGAGTTTTCCCTCCAGGTCGTCCACCCTCAACCGTCCCTCGCAGCCACCGCCGAGGCAGTTAAGCAGCAGTTTGCTGGCGTTCGGATCGCCAGTTATGCCTCGCTCGGTGTCGTCGGTGGTGAGCTGACGCAGGATACCCTCGCGGAAGCGGTAGGTGCGGCTGTCGCCCGCGTTGATAAGCCAGATTCGGCCGTAGTGCCAGATAACTCCGGTAAGCGTACAACCCATGGGTTTTGCCTGCCCCTGGTCCGCCGCTGCGCGGTTCAGTTTGAAAGCTATGTATTTGGTCGCTTCGCGGATGTCGTCTTCAAAGGTGTCGGGACGGATCTGATGGAATGCGAGCTGTTCCTTGATCTCATCCAGTGCGAACTCGCTAGCCTCCTCCCCTTTCTCGTGGCCGCCCATTCCATCCGCTACGAGCAGATAGAAGAAGCCGTCGTCGGGAGTATCCACGACCAGCGAAGCGGAATCGTCCCGGAGGAACTTCCCGCTTACGCTTATCGCGTCCTCGTTACCTTCGCGCACGAGGCCTTTGTGACATATTGCCTGAATATCCAGTTTCATTCCACGGTAAAGTCAAGGGTTGCTATGCGCACTTTGGAGCCTTTCTTCAGCGGCGTGGCGACCCCGGTCTGCAGACGAGCTCCGTCCACGATAGTGCCGTTGGTAGAGCCTATATCGGTAATGCTCCAGTTTCCGGCGCCTCCGCTGATGGTTCCGTGACGGCCCGATACATACGGGCATGTGGAGAGTTCCGGCCAGATGCCGCCGGCGCGGCCGAATTGGCCTTCCTTCAGTTCGAGCTTCCAGCCGTTGCCCACCAGCGCGGAGGTGGCAACTACCCCTTCAGACGTCTCGCTTCGCTCGACCCCACCGTTCGCTTCGCTCACGGTCCCCCCTCTTACGGTGCCGAGGGCGGCACGGTCTTCAGGGGTAGTTCCACCATCCGCGCTCGCACTCGCACCCCCCTCCAACCACTTCCGTCCGGGAATCAGGTCGCTTCCGCACACGGGACACTCGGTTCCGCGCTTCGGGCGCTTGCACTCGGGGCACCATTTGAGCTCCTTCCCGCACT